>CAZWSJ010000016.1:50888-53049 GCA_964636415.1 uncultured Gemmatimonas sp.
GCGGCCACGGACGATGACGGAGTTGAGCATCTGGAACTGCGCAGCGTGAATGCAGACCCGGGCGCGAATAGTCTCTCTATCTCGAGCCTTCCTCAGTGCCGCATAAAGCACTGACAGCATGGTTTGACCTGTCCTCACGTTCTGCCCGACATAACTCAGCCACCAGGTTGCTGCTGTGATACAGCACGCTTGCTATGGCTGGTGAGCCCTCTATACCCGACGATGAACCGAAGCTGCCCGTCAGACTGCCTGTAAGGGCATCCGGGTTACACCAGTACTTCGTATTGGCTGCCGTCTGATGAGGCACTCGTAACCTGATATGATTCGCATGGGTCATTTGATCCGAGGAATACATCAAAGTTGAGAGGCTCACGTGTTGGGGACGCCGCTGCTGCGGCTGCGGAATCTGTGCGCAACGCCGAAGCCAATTGGGGGCTGAGCCAGGCGGTTGAATCGTTGATAATCACCCAGTAAGCCGGCCCTTCATCAGGGAAATTGGTGAGCGGCATGTAGCGCTCCAGAAAAGCGCTCACGAAGATATGAGCCGCCTTGAAGAACCCATTGTATTCTGGTCTTCGATTACAGAAGCGCTTCGGGTGCCTTCCGCAGCATCGCCACTATCCATGCTGTTGACCCGATCCACCGGAGACGAGCAGGCCAACAGAAGAACAGCTATCGGGCACAGCAACCCGTTCGGTAGCAGTCGCGTTTGCATACATGCTCCTTTCTGAAAATCACGAAAGTATGGATGGGATTTGCGGTGTTTGGCTGCAGCGAAGTGTTATACGTCACTTCTGCGGCACCAATTTTGTCTGGAGCTCGCAACCAACAGCCTGAGCATACCGCTGAAGTGTGGCGACCGACAAACTGCCGTGGGGAGAGCACGAGGATCTCCTGCAACAGGTGACCTCGAGCAGATGCCGATCGCCGGACACGATGACCGGGACCTGAGCGCTCTGCGCAGCAGCCAGGAACTTGTCGTCGTCCGGATCGGCACTGACGGGCGTCGGAAGCGACGGCGGCTCGAGCAGCTTGAAGATCACCACATCGCGGTCGGCAATCACGACGAACTGGGCGCCGGACATCACGTACATCCGGACCTGGCAGGGGTGGCCCTACCTCGCCGTCGTCATCGATCTATTCTCCCGTAAGGTCGTCGGGTGGACTGCTGGCTCGGCGATGAAAGCACGGCCAAGCCCCCTCAGTTGATCTTCGTACCATCGTCGCGCCTCGCGGATCTCCGCTCGCGCCTCCGGCCGGAAGGTCAAGCGCGATGTCACACGCCGTGCTTTGGGGACCGCTCGGTGATTACCGCCTCGTCTGACGCCTGATCGGCCAGGAGATCCGCGCGCACCGTCTCCCAAGGGATCGCCGAGGAGGGGTCACACTTGTGATCCGTTCGTCGTGCCTCGATGAGCGCGACCTCTTCCGGCGTCAGCGGCGCAAGCACGGCATCGCGAGTTCGCAGCGATGTCCAGAGGGCATCAATAAGCTCCAGTCGCTCGGCGACCGTGAGCCGGGAGATATCGAAGGCGGAACGGACCATAGGGAGAATGTGGGCTCGCACCGGCGAGTTGACAACCCTCTCTTCCATCCATTTTCGGCTGTCGCTTAACGCCTCACCTTCGGCTGCAAACGCTATCAACGAATGCGCGCGCGGAAGGCACACTGAACTTGAACTTCACCCGGTTCAGTAGAGCCAGTGGGGTTGGGCTTTCAAGCCGCAACGGATTGTACGGCGTGGGCCTACTCGAAGGCTAGTGGCGAGCGCTGACCAAGCGCCGAGTGTCGACGATGCGGGTTGTACCACCCTTCGATGTAGCGGAAGACAGTGAGGCGGGCTTCGGTGTGCGTGGCAAAGCGATGTCTCGCGAAACGCCCGTTTAACAAGATCGGGGGCTGGTGGGGCCTCCGGGATTTCCCGCCGTGGCCGCGTCGGCACACGGCGCTTGGAGATGCCCTGCAGGCCCTCCGCGCGCAGCAATCGGGCGATGCGCTTCTGCCCTACGTGATGGCCGCTCTCGGTCACGCCCAACACCCGACACATCGTCGCCACCGGGGCCAAGGCCTGATTCGCGCTCACGAACTCGAAGACTCAGCCCGTTCCTCGGCTATCTCAGTCCGCTCGACTTTGAGCGCACACACGCAGTAGCTTAGCTCA
>CAZWSJ010000017.1:0-52098 GCA_964636415.1 uncultured Gemmatimonas sp.
CCGGGCTCCTCGTAGACCACATTGCCGTAGAGGTTCAGGATGCCCGGCCCCTGATAATGCTCCGCGCTGTCGGCACTTATGCGGTTGTTCTCGCCCTGGCAGTGACCCACAAAGCCGCCGCCGATGAACGTTGATGATGCCACGTCCGATATCCGGCTGTACATGAGGCGGGTTTCTGCCGGCGACTCGGAGAAATCCAGGATGCAGGACCGGGTGGCGGGAGCAGCCTTCTTTTTTCTGGCCTCTTCTGCCCGGATGGAATCCGCGCGCGCGGTGCTGTCAGACAAGGCGGCTGCGCGGGAAACAGAGTCTGCTGTTCGGGCGGAATCATCGGCAAGTGGCGGGGCCAGGGAGTCTGGCTTCTGCACTGTGTCGCGGGCCAGTGAGTCCGGGAGATGTGCTGCTGCCTGGGCCGTGTCAGCCTCGATCATGGGTGTGGCTGTACCCGGCTTGCCCATACCGGGAATACTGCAGCCCGCAATACCGCCCATGGCCAGAATAAACAGCAGGCGAATGGCGGCGTCGCGTCTCAATGTGCTCAGGGGGCTCATTCTCTCCCCCGTGCAATCTTGTTCGACTTTGCGACCCTTTGAGCCAAGCGCTTGCTCACCGCGTAGGAACCTGCACCGGTGCTGCTCCCTTGCACTCTTTGAGGCAGCGGAAGTTGGTGAGCTGTGGGTCCGACTCGAAGCCGGTTCCGGTAAGCACTCGCTCCGGCTCGTTGAGCGCGAAAGCCGAGTCGGTGAAGAACTGGTTCCTCACCTGATCGTACACCAACTGCTGTGATGTAAGACGCTTGCCATCGTCGCGCTGGATCACCACGTCACCCATGGCCTCAACGCGCGAAAGCCGCATGTTGTAGCTGCCGGCTTTTGCTGTCATTACACCGTCCTTCACGCCTTCGGACGTGAAGAATGTCACGTTGACACGACGCAGTTCGAGACGTGTACCGTCGTCGTAGGTGAGCGCGGTGTCAGCCAGGAGCACACCTTTGTTGACGCCCTGGTCGGTGAGTATGACGCGAATGCCAAAACCGATCTGTTCAGCGGAGTCCGGAAGAGCTGATGTTGCTGCTGCCTGATTCTGGTTGGCCGGCTTGCCCTTGAGTGGACAGGCGGCGGCAGAGAGAAGCAGCACAACACCAAACATTGACAAGCCACGCAGAATTGCACGGCCTGACACTCTTACAAGGCTTGGTGGGTGTTGTATTGCCATCACAACACTCCAGCGCGCATAAGGTCATGAAGATGAATGACGCCCACCAGCCTATCAGTACCATCCACAACAGGCATTGCTATTATGCCGCGAGTTTCCATTCTGCGTACCACCGCGCTCCCTAGTTCCTGGTCGGTTGCTATCTGGGGTGTGGTAGTCATCACCGAGGATACCGGCACCGAAAAGACTTCTTCCGAGCCGTTTCGCAAAAGTCTCGTGAGATCACCTGCCGTCACAACACCACGCACACGTTCCTGTTCCACCACCACAACCAGACCGCGTCTGCCGGCCAAAAGAACCACTGCTTCCCGCATGGTAGCCTCGGGACCCAGTACCGGCAGGTTGTCGACTTCCATGACATCGGCCACCCTTGTAAGAAGCTTCCGCCCCAGTGCTCCGCCGGGATGGAACCGCGCGAAATCCTCAGCTCGGAAGCCCTTCTGTTGAAGCAGAGCAACTGCCAGCGCATCTCCCAGCGCCAGTGTCACTGTGGTGCTTGTGGTGGGAGCCAGGTCGTGCGGGCAGGCTTCTTCCTTCACCAGCAGATCGAGTGTGATGTCGGAGTGCCGCGCAAGTCGTGACGCAGCGTCCGCCGTCATGCCGATTATGCGTACGTCCAGCCGGGTAAGTGCATCGATTAGGCCAAGCAGCTCTACAGTCTCGCCGCTTTTTGAAATGAGTATGGCCACATCGTCGGGGCCGACGATACCCAGATCGCCATGCACGCTTTCCACCGGGTGTAAAAACATCGCAGGCGTGCCGGTGGACGTGAAAGTTGCCGCCATCTTACGACCAACGAGCCCCGATTTCCCAACGCCGGCCACAATCACCCGTCCCTGGCATGCAGCCAGGAGTTTCACGGCCTCTGCGAAAGCACTGCCAAGTGAGGCGGCAGAGGCTCTTAGCGCTTCGGCCTCAAGGTCAAGCACACGTCTGCCCCGCTCGACAATGAGCGATGCCTGCGTGTCTGGAATGGGCTTACCTGTGGGCATATTCATTCTTTGTTGGAGCGGGTTCTCACATACTCTTCAACAACATCAATCCATTGATCGCGTGCCTTGAGCAGTGCTTCGGCGAACTCGCGCACAGCGCCGTGCCCACCGTGGCGCGTGAGCTGCAATATCGCTTCACGCCTTACCTCGGGGACGGCGTTACCAACTGCAACCGGAAGACCCACCTCACGCAGTACTGCCAGATCGGGAATGTCATCACCAACAAACGCAACCTGATTCAGAGCGATGTCGCGCTCTTCGCAAAGCGCGCGCAGGGCTGGAAGTTTGCGTGCTCCCGAGTCCTGGATGCAGATGTCTATGTGCAGCTCTCTTGCTCTCTGTTTGGTGCTGTGTGAAACCCGACCGGTAATGATGGCGAGTTCCAGCCCGGAGGAGCGCAGCAAAGCCATGCCCATCCCGTCCTGAATGTCGTAGCGCTTGAACTCGAAGGGGATGGCATCGCCGTCATCCGGGCCGGGATGCCCGGCACCAAGATAGATGCCCCCATCGGTCAGTACGCCGTCCACGTCAAAGCATACCAGCCGTATGCTTCTTGCCAGACCGGGGTCCAGGCGAGGTGCTTCGAGCGTAAGTGGCGGCAGCACATCGTGGTGTTTCATCTGTGGATCCGGTCCCAGATGTCTACACTGCGTTTTATCAGATCGCCGAGCTGGTTGAGAGGCACCATATTGGGGCCGTCGCTGGGTGCGTGGTCCGGGTCGGGGTGAGCTTCAAGGAACATGCCCTGTGCACCAGCGGCGATTGCGGCCAGTGCCAGCGGTTCGATGAACTCGCGGGCACCACCGCTGGAGCCGCCAACACCCTGGCCGGGTCGCTGAACGCTGTGTGTCGCGTCGAAGATAACGGGCACGCCGGCGGCGGTTTTCATTCGAACGAAGCTTCTCATGTCCACCACCAGATCACCGTAGCCGAAAAACGTACCTCGTTCCGTAACGGCAATGTTCTGCGCGGCCTTGGTGTGCGAACCGCCTGCTCGCGACGCGCCCGCTCGAACCTTGTCAACCGCTCCGCGCATTCCCTCGGGGTGCATCCACTGACCCTTCTTGATGTTCACCGCCTTGCCCGTGGCTCCGGCTGCAAGCAACAGGTCTGTTTGGCGACAGAGGAAGGCGGGGATCTGCAGCACGTCTACAACTTCTGCTGCGGGCGCACACTGCCCTTCCTCGTGAACGTCCGTGAGCACGGGCAATCCTGATGCCTGGCGCACTCTGTCCAGTGCAAGCAGCCCCGCTTCCATGCCGGGGCCGCGGATGCCGTCTGCATTGGAGCGATTGGCCTTGTCAAAACTGGCCTTGTAGATGACGCCGCCCGGAAGCTCGTGCGCGAGGCCGGCCAGCACTTCGGCTACGCGCAGGTTGAGTGCATCATCTTCGAGCTGACAGGGGCCTGCGATAAGAAAGAACCTGTCAGCGGGGAAAAGAGTTTCCGTCATCGTGCGCGGTGTTCAACTGCGGCCTCAATGAACCCCGCAAAGAGCGGGTGTGGTCGGAGCGGTCGGGACTGCAGCTCCGGATGGAACTGGCAACCCATGTACCATGGGTGTGAGGGCAGCTCCACCATCTCAACCAGTGACTCATCGGGTGAGAGTCCGCTAAGGCGCAGGCCATTGGCAACGAACTGCTCGCGGTAGCGGTTGGATACCTCATAGCGGTGCCGGTGTCTTTCACTCACCTCTGACTGCCCGTAGGTGGCTGCGGCGCGTGATCCGGTTTGCAGGCGGCATGGGTATGCACCCAGTCGCATGGTGCCTCCCTTGTTGGTGATCTCGCGTTGCGAATCCATGAGTGAAATAACCGGGTTCTCGCACTCGGGCTCGAACTCGCTGGAATCCGAACCGGGCAGCATAACCACATTGCGCGCGAACTCAATCACGGCAACCTGCATACCGAGGCAGATTCCAAAGAACGGCAGTTGCATTTCCCTGGCTGCGCGGATGGCTTCAATCATTCCGCCCACACCGCGTACGCCAAAGCCGCCGGGAACCAAAAGGCCGTCAAAGTCACCCAGGATTTCTTTCGCCCTTTCAACCGATGTGAACACGTCGCTTGATGTCCATGCCAGATCAACACCTACGTTGTTCGCAATACCACCGTGTATGAGGGCCTCCTGCACGCTCTTGTAGCTGTCCACGTAGTCGGTGTACTTGCCAACCACGCAGATGCGCACCCGCTCACCGGGGTTTTCTATGCGCTCCACCATTTTGCGCCAGGCTGAAAGATCCGGTGTGGCTGCTTCCAGTCGCAGGCGCTCAACCACCCGTGCAGCCAGTCCCTGCTGCTCGAACCTGAGAGGGATCTCATAGATGGTAGGTACGTCGGGGCTCTCAATTACAGCACCGAAATCCACGTTGCAGAACAGTGCGATCTTGCGTTTCACGTCGTCCTGCAGTGGCTTTTCACTTCGGCAGATGAGAAAGTCGGGCTGGATACCGATCTGCATGAGCTCGCGCACCGAATGCTGCGTGGGCTTGGTTTTCACTTCGCCTGCCGCTGCTATGTAGGGCACGAGTGTGAGATGCACGAAGAGCGCATTCTCCTTGCCCACTTCCCTTCTGAACTGGCGAATGGCTTCAAGGAAGGGCAGTGATTCGATGTCACCGACCGTTCCGCCTATTTCCACTATCACCACATCATTGCCGGGAGCGTTGCGCTTGATGGCGTTCTTTATCTCGTCGGTGATGTGTGGAATGACCTGAACCGTGGAGCCCAGGTATTCGCCACGTCTTTCCTTGGTTATAACGTTGGAGTAGATGCGGCCCGTGGTGATGTTATTGGCCTGGGAGAGTGGCCTGTCCAGGAAGCGCTCATAATGACCCAGATCCAGGTCTGTTTCGGCGCCGTCGTCAGTTACGAACACCTCTCCGTGCTGGAAGGGTGACATGGTGCCGGGGTCCACATTCAGGTATGGATCCAGTTTCATCATGGTCACTCTGAAGCCACGTTCCACCAGCAACCGGCCCAGTGAAGCCGCGGCTATGCCTTTGCCCAGCGATGATACCACGCCGCCGGTCACGAAGATGTATTTGGGTGCTGAGCTCTGGCCCGACACGGTGGGATTCATGGATATCAGCTCGGGGTTGCGTAAAAGAGGTAAGCGCTCTTGTTGCTGTGAAGTCTGTGTTGCACGGATGAAGTGGCTGTGCTCACAGAGAGTGTTGATGTGCAGGAGTAATCTGGGCTCCGGGGATGCTGTCCCAGTAGGCATTGGCCGCCTTGAGGTCTTCTTCCGTATCTATGCCTCCGGGAGCGGAGCCCATAGCAGCTACCTGGGCCACCCCGATTTGGAGACCATGCGCCAGTGGCCGGAGCTGTTCGAGCCTCTCGATCAGCTCCAGCGGGTGTGGCGGCCATGCCACCCAGCTCAGCAGGGCCTGGCGCGAGTAGGCGTAGACCCCGATGTGCTGCCTTACCGCTCCAGCGAGTGCCAAAGCATCGGAGTTGTTTCTCAGGAACGGAATGGCTGCTCTGGAAAAATAGAGCGCGAACCCCGCGTCGGTGCTCACAACCTTCACCACATCCGGCTGGGCCAGAACCCCCCTGTCTGCGGACATGGCCGCCGTGCCTATGGGCGCGGTACCGGAAACCACAATGTTCACGGCCCCCAGCACGGCCTCGCGTGAGATGAAGGGTTCGTCTCCCTGCACGTTTAGAAACACGCTGAACCGGGCGAACTCATCGCGTCTGGCCAGTTCGGCGATTCTGTCGGTGCCGCTTGGGTGTTCCCGGCTGGTCAAGGCCACGGGAATAGCGTATTCACCGCAGGCATGTGCGACTTCCTCGTGGTCGGTAGCCACCACGATACTTTGGGCCACCGCCAGGCTGGCGACACGCTGATAGACGCGGACTATGAGTGGCAACCCGCCCAGGAGCCTCAAGGGCTTGCGTGGTAGCCTTGTCGCAGCCAGTCGTGCCGGGATAACGGCCAGCACCCCTTGGGTGTCGATGACATTGGGAGCGGTGGCCGAAGCCGAGACAGGAATCGGGGTCGCCAACGGCACCGGAGTGTTCACTCGCGGCCTGAGCGGGAGGCAGAAGACAAGTTTGCAGCAATTTTCACGCCAACTAAGATACGATGCTCCGCACAGCAAGGCAAACGCTATTATTAGTGCTGTTGTGACCCGTGCCGTGGCGAGCCGTGAGATCGTCCAGGGCCATTCTTCATTTTATCCGGAATATGCCAACAACTCTGTGGTGGGTCGGCTTCAACGCGTTGATACTAGGGCTGCTGGCATTGGATCTTGGCGTGTTCAACCGCAAGGTGCACAGTGTATCCGTGCGGGAGGCGCTGGGTTGGAGCGCCGTCTGGATATCATTGGCCCTGGGCTTTGGCCTGTGGATAGGCCACGAAATGGGTCGGCAGCCCATGCTGGAGTATTACACCGGCTATCTCGTGGAGCAGGCCCTGTCGGTGGACAACCTCTTCGTGTTCATTCTGGTGTTTGGCTATTTCAGGGTGCCATCGGAGTTGCAGCACAGGGTGCTTTTCTGGGGTATACTGGGCGCATTGCTTATGCGTGGTATTATGATTGGCGCTGGTGCCGTGCTCATAGCCAGGTTCCACTGGATCATCTACCTGTTCGGTGCATTTCTGGTGATTACGGGCCTTCGTATGGCCTTTGGCAGCGAGCACGCAGTAGAGCCTGAATCCAATCCGGTAATTCGCCTGATGCGGCGCATTGTCCCAATCACCACGCGCTTTCATGCACAGCACTTCTTTGTGCGTGAACCAGTGGTTGAGGGGGGCCACGCGAGGCTCGTCGCAACGCCATTGTTCGTGGTGCTGGTGCTGGTTGAGACCACGGACATTGTGTTTGCAGTTGACTCCATACCCGCCATTTTTGGTGTTACACGCGACCCATTTCTTGTTTACACGTCCAATGTTTTTGCCATATTGGGGCTGCGGTCACTGTATTTCGTACTGGCCAATGTGGTGACCAAGTTTCATCTGCTCAAGTACGGGCTTGCCGTGGTACTGGGATTTGTGGGACTCAAGATGTTGCTGTCGGAGATCTATCCATTGGGCGTAGGTGTGTCGCTGGGTGTGGTGGCGGGCGTGTTGCTTGGCAGCGTGTTGTTGTCGCTGGTGGTGCCTGCGAAGGGGAGTGGAGCCAAGCCCTGATAGCCGGATGTAGCATGAGCGCTGTACCGATCCGGTCTGCGCCCAACAGGCCATACCCGGGCGAGACCACATGGTGCAATGGAGAGTCTTTTCATGGCGGCAGCGAACCTGGGGTCTTCCCACAACGGGTCATATAGCGGATTGCAGCCGAGATGCCCTCCGTCCGCAGTGATGCGACGTTGACCCGGCCTGCTTGTCAGCAACGCTATGAGTGGCTCACGATTGCCAAAGACAAGGTCAGCGTACGCTGCTTCAATAGGAGACTCACTTGCGTGATACTGCAATTGCTGACGGATTGAAGCAGCATCTTCCCAGTCATTCGCAGCGGCGTAAGCCAGCACCATCGTTGACATGAGTTGTGGACTCTTCGGGTCAATCGCAAGACCGTGCTTCAGTGTCTGTATGGCCTCTGCCGGCCTGCCTGTGTACACCTGGGCCAGTGCCAGCAACTGATAGCTGAAGACAAAGGTTGAATCAATCGCCGCTGCGTGACGTGCTGCCTGTATTGCTTCATCGAACTTTCGCATATCAAGAAGTGCTGCAGCAACGGCACTGGCTACAGCATGAGCCAGCGGGTCAATTTGGGCAGCCATGCGCAGATGCACCAGAGCGCTGTCCATATCACCGACATTCAACTGTGCGAATCCCAGTATATGGTGTGAGAGCACCGATGCAGGATCGAGCGCCAATGAAGCGCGATAATGTGCAATGGCATCTCTGAAACGGCCCTGGAGATCCAAAGCCATAGCCAGAGCGAGGTGGGCCTCTGCGAGCGTCGAATCCAGTGACATGGCGCGCTGTGCATTGGACATCGACAGCAATGCTGCTGTTGAGTCGCTGCTTTCGGTGTGATATAGCGGAAGAAAGGTGTACGCCATTGAGAGGCCGGCATAGGCACGTGCGAAGCCGGGATCTCTGGCAATGGCGGCCTGAAAGCTACCTATGGCGAGTTCCAGTCGCTGTCGGTTGCGCATGACGAGGTTGAACCGTCCTCGCGAGTATAGCTCGTAGGCTTCCCCATCTGATGTACCGCTGATTCTGGCCTGTGCCGCTGTGTTGCTGCCAGTGGCTGACGGTGGCGAAGTGCTCTGTTGCGTCAGCGAACCTGTGTCGTGACCTGCGATCGCGGAGCTCAGTGGCTTATCGGGCCTAAGAAACGAAACAAGACTGACAACAACAAGAAATGCTGCAGCAATACCAACAGCTCCGAGTGCGGTCCATATAACCTGACGGCCACTCAGTGTCTGCTCAGTCAGTGGTGCACTGTGTTCCAGAAGAGACAGGACAGCAGCGGCCGAGTCGGGCCGTCCGTCTGGATTATCAGAGAGCAGCCTGGCAACGATTGAACACAGGTGCAAGGGTGCATCTGGCCGTCGCTTTGCAATCATTGCTGCAGTCACAGGCGGGAGTCCATCACGCAAGCCGGGAGCTGAGCTTCCAAACGGATGTTCTCCGCACAGTACCTCGTACGCAGTAAGTCCGAGCGCGTAAAGATCCACTCGCTGATCGGTCAAATCAGAGCTGTTCATACCATTCGCATGAAGCAGCTGTTCAGGAGCCATGTAAGCAGGGGTACCGGGCGTCAATCCTGGTTGGGTAAGAGGAGACGGCCAGCATTCGCCCCAGGCCGAGTCGTCTCCTGACAGCACCGGGTGTGTATCTCGCCGTTTAGGGTCGACGACAGGATCAGCAGAAGTATTGAAGTGATCTGGCAGCAGATCTTTTCTGGCCTGATACAACGCACAAGCAATGCCGAAATCAGCCACCACTGCGTGTCCATCGGCAAGCAGAATATTCTCGGGTTTGATGTCGCGGTGTATCACGCTCCGCCGGTGAGCATAATCCAGCGCGCTTGCCAGTTCGCGCAGCAATGTCAGGACATCGTCCATCTGCAGAACGCCACCGGTTATCAGTCTTTTTCTGAGTGTCTCTCCCTCCACGTATGGCATCACGTAGTACGGCAGCCCGTTCACTTCTCCGGACTCGTGAAGTGGGAGTATATGGGGATGCATAAGGCCCGCAGTCACTCTTACTTCAGCCAGAAAGCGCTCAACGTTCATTGTTGAACCATTAGTCTGATCCAGCACCTTGATGGCAACGTGCCGCTCATGTCGTTTGTCGAGCGCCAGAAACACCGTTGCAGCGCCACCTCGACCGATTTCACGAA
Source organism: uncultured Gemmatimonas sp. (assembly GCA_964636415.1). GTDB lineage: Bacteria > Gemmatimonadota > Gemmatimonadetes > Gemmatimonadales > Gemmatimonadaceae > Gemmatimonas. The sequence goes on from CAZWSJ010000017.1 coordinate 9,514, forward strand.
TCAAGTCGTACTTGTCACCAAGCTCCTCGCCCAGTCTCCGGCAGAGGATCTCACGTCTTTCGATCTCATAAGACGCTTCCTTCGACAGTGTATCTGCAACCATTGGCGCAGCAAAGTCAGTTGCCGAGGTCGAGAGGATGCCACCTCTCTTCTCCGCCTCTTCACAGCTCGCCAGGAATTTCGCCACATCCGAGCGAAGTTCTTCGTTCTGGCCGCACGTGATTTCTATGAACGACTGACGCGAGTCGTCGGGCAAGTCCAGTACCCTATCTGCAATGGTCAGTATGTGCTCCCACCGCTGGCTGTCCCATCCCTGCCTATGCGCCATCGGCGAGCTCCCTGTATAACCATCCGCGGGCCATGAACCAGTCTCGCGTAATTGTACGACTGGTTACGCCAAGCACCTGGGCGGTTTCAGCTTCCGTGAGCCCGCCAAAGAAGCGGCACTCGACGACCTTCGCCTGTCTCTCATTGATTGCCGCAAGACGCTCCAGAGCTGCATCCAGTGCAACGAGCATATCTGCCCGCTCATCAACGCCAATGCAAGCCATATCAGCCTGACTGAGTGAATCCAGAGAAACCGTGCTGCGGCGACCGGCCCCCCTGCGCAGTGCCTGGTGACGCCTCGCATGATCCACAAGGATCCTGCGCATGGCCTGTGCAGCAGCGGCAAGGAAGTGGGAGCGGTCGGCCCATTGCGCATCGGTTTGCGAAACAAGCCTCAGATAAGCCTCGTGCACCAGTGCCGTTGTGGACAGTGTATGACCCGGGTGTTCCATGCCGAGCTGTTTGTGAGCAATACCAGCCAGCTCCGGATAGATGAGACTTATGAGCTCGGCTATCGCACCTGGTATGCCCTCGCGTACGGCACTTAGAGCTTCAGTCACCTGCTGCGACAGAGATTTATCCCGTAGGTCGCTGTCCATACCTCCCCCAGTCGTACACGACGAAGCTACGAAAAAAACTCCTTTCCTCTCTTGGCTCGACCGGCCAGCCCCCTTCCCTGCTCTCCTTCTCCTTGAGGTTTCTGACGGGCACCGCTGGCAGAAGCACGGAAAATGTCTGAAATCGCCTGATTTCTACGCCTCAGTATTTCGGAAGCATAGGCAGCCAGTCCGACGCCCGCCACACGCGGGAGAGTACCGGCAACCAGCTCCGTACGCACACCCCAAACGAATGCGAGGAGAGAAGATTTATATGTCCAGACTCACAGCATCCGCCGTGCTTTTGTCGCTATTGATCTCCGGCTGCTCTAACGACAGCCCGACCGAACCTGACACATCCGGGTTTCCCGCAAATATAGCTCTGCCCGATGGTTTTACGCCCGAGGGAGTGGCCTTTGGTCGAGGCAGCACGTTCTTTGTGGGATCCATCTATTCGGGTGCCATATTCCGGGCAGATGCCCGAACGGGCTCAGGCACTGTCTTTGTGTCCGGAGACCTGGGTCGTGAAGCCGTGGGCATGAAGTTTGATCAGGCCAACGACAGGCTCTATGTGGCAGGCGGCCTCAAGGGTACTGCACTCGTATACAACGCGACATCCGGAGCGCTCTTGGCCACGTATCAGCTTGCTGATCCGGACCAGGTATTTACCAGTGTCAACGATCTGGTGATTACCGACACCGCTGTCTATTTCACTGATGACTCCAGGCCAGTCATTTACCGGTTGCCGCGGTTAGCCAATGGCACCCTGCCCGCCCCAGCGTCACCGCAGACCATAAGTCTGACGGGTGACTTTGAGTTCGTCCCTGACGCGCTGAATGGCAATGGTATTGTTGCAACACCGGGAGGACAGTGGCTCATCGTGGTAAACACGACTACCGGGAAGCTTTCTCGCGTCAATCCGTCGAACGGCCAGGCTACGACTATAGATCTCGGTGGCGGGTCAGTGCCGGGAGGTGATGGTCTGGCGTTGATGGATCACACCCTCTACGGAGTTGAGGGTGCTCTGAACAGGATCGCAGTGGTAGCGCTCAACTCTGACTGGAGCTCGGGACAGGTCACCGGAAGCCTGACCAGTCCCGGTCTGAACTTTCCCTCCACAATCGCGGTTCTTGGCGCAAGCCTGTACGCTGTCAATGCCAGATTCGATGTTGAACCGGGTCCGGAAGTTAAGTACTCGGTTGTGAAAGTGGAGCGTTGATTATGGCAGGTGTTCTGGTTCTCACGGAACCGAGTTGCGCCCAGGCCACGCGCGTTTCAGCGATTACATGAGGAGCGAATCTCAAACAGGCAGATAGATTATTTTGGAACAGGCGATCCATTAAACCGAGGAAAGCGCTCCAATGTTCAACACGAGACCGATCAGAGCATGGGTAAACCAACTCGCAGATCGCACAGCCTCATGAATCCATCGCGATTATTCCGTCTGGCCAGAGTTTTCTCTTCTCTGGCCTTGGTCGCTTCGACAGTCGCCTGCACCAACGCAGAAAACAGCCCACCCAGCAAAACCCTGCTGATCAATGAGTCCGTCTACACCAGGCGCACAATTGCCGACGCTAAGCTCCACGCTCTGGGATGCGTGCCTGACCAAGCCGATCCCATCTGTCCCATTAACCAGATCGAACAGGCGGTGGCTCTCGGCGACGATACTTTCGTACTCGGCGATGGCAGGCTCTATCTTTTGCGTGCCGACAACAGCGTAACTGAACTTGCCCGAAACGGCAGCGGTCCCGGTGAGTTGCGTGCACCCATCGCTCTCGGTACAAACCAGATTCAAGGAGTTTCTGTTTTCGACATTGGCAGAATGCGACTGATCAGTTTTGATCGTGAAGGAAAGTCCGAAGAGATTGAGGCCTTCCCACCCGCCGACTTTCGTACTCCCAAATTGCGCTCGGGCAGCCTTTACGCCTACACCCTTCCATCCGGAGAAGCGATTGGCGATCTGGTTCAGGGCAGCATCGTGCGCTTTGTACCGGCCAGCTCAGTATGGACAGATACCCTGGCATGGGTTCGTGAGCCTGCGGTTTCAGTGCACGGCAATGGGGAGGCGGCCGTTTCAAGGCTTCCCTGGGACCCTGTGCTGCTCTGGGATGTCTGCGGTGACGGAGAGGTGGTCCTTGGTTATTCGGACACCTGGGGCGTGGAGTGGCAGCAACGGGCTGAAAGCGCCCAGAGCCGCTCACTGCGGGTTGCCTTCAGTGAGGACAGCAGGCAGCCAATGAGCACAGCCGAACACGACAGTATTTCACACGACTGGCTCGAACGCTCACCCAAGGTGCCCGAGTTCCGGGCAAGGCTTGCCCAGCGCTTGGCTGAGAAACCCAAATACCGCCCCGCTCTCAGTGCCCTCTTCTGCGGTCCCTCAAACTCGGCCATCCTGGTCAACTCACCGGACTTTGAGACGGGCACCCAGATAGTGGACGTCTTGACCAAAGACGGCAGGCTCAAGCAGTCCATCCGTCTGCGCAGCGATCTGCACATTGTTGGCGTCTCAGGCAATCAGCTCATGGCCATCTCAGACAGTGGCGCTGCTGATGTCGCTTACCGGATCAGTCTCACGAATTAAGCGGAAACGCCCGCAAGCTGTGCCGAGCTTCGGAATTTCCGTGCCAGCGCAAGGAAGTTGACCAGAAGATCACGGCCATGCTCGGTAAGAATGGACTCGGGATGGAACTGCACACCCCACACCGGATGGGTTCTGTGCTGCATTGCGTGTATCTCGGTGGCGTCGTCCGCTGCTACCGCAGTAACCTGAAGCACATCGGGCAGGCTCTTGTGTTCCACCACCAGCGAGTGGTAACGCATCACTCCAAGCGGAGACGGAATGCCTTCAAACAGGCCGGTGCCGTTGTGCAGTATCTGCGACATCTTGCCGTGCATCACGCGTGAGGCGCGCACCACCTTGCCACCGTAGGCCTCGCCAATGGCCTGGTGTCCAAGACACACTCCAAGAATGGGTATGCTGCTGCCATAGCGCCTGATGATATCCACCGAAATACCGGCCTCTGTTGGTGTGCAGGGGCCGGGTGAGATAATAATCGCGTCGGGATGCATTTCACCCACCTGATCCAGGCTCAGAGCATCGTTGCGATGCACCTCCAGCGCCTCACCCAGCTCGCCGAAATACTGAACCAGGTTCCAGGTGAATGAATCGTAATTGTCTATGACCAGCAGCATGAAATGTGCGCCTCAGGACCTCGGATGAAATTGCTGATACACACTACGAAGATACTCACGGTCCACGTGTGTGTAGATCTGCGTAGTGGCGATGTCGGCATGGCCCAGCATTTCCTGAACGGCACGCAGGTCGGCACCGCCCTCGAGAAGATGGGTGGCGAAGGTATGTCTGAGGGTGTGCGGCGAGACTTTCTTTTCTATTCCGGCCAGCAGCACGTATTTCTGCAGAATCTTCCAGGCACCCATGCGCGTCAGCGGCACACCGCGCCCGTTGAGGAACAGTATCCCCTTCCCGCCTCCCTTCTCCAGCGTGGGTCGAAGTTCACGCAGGTACACAGCCACCGCACCAATGGCACTGCGCCCTATGGGAACCAGCCTCTCCTTGCTGCCCTTGCCCATTACGCGCACCAGGCTCTCCTCAAGGAGCACATCACGAACGGCAAGCGTTATCCACTCTGAAACCCTGAGTCCGGCGCCATAGGCCAGCTCCAGCATGGCGCGATCTCTGAAAGCCAAGCGCTGCTCCAGACCCGGAGCAGCAAGAAGCCGGGTTACCTCGTCTACTGTGAGTACTTCCGGCAGACTGCGCCAGCGCTGAGGGCTATCCAGGCGCTCCGTGGGATCGCTGTGGGCCAGGCCCTCGGCCACGAGTATCCTGAACCAGGTACGCAGTGCGGAGACATTGCGTCTTATTGAGCTGCCGGCGAGCCCCAGATCTTTGAGATGGTATGCAAACTCCCGCAGCGCGGCCGGAGTCGCGTCCTGGGCTCGGGTAATTCCCATCTCTCGCAGGAAGACTGCGCAGCGCACAACATCGCGCCGGTAGGCATCAATGGTTCGCGGCGAGGCGCCCTGTTCGAGCCTCAGTGTGTCCTCAAAGACCTGCAGGTAAAATGCCCCTCGTATGGCGGCTTCGGTCTCAGCGTCAAGACCCGATGATACCAGCGGACTGCCGTGCTCAGCTTCTTCGCTCACGTCGCCGCCAAAGGAACAGGCCGAGTATCAATGCCAACACCAGCGCCGCAATGGCTGCTATGCGCTGGTCAGTAGCCAGATGGGCCAGAAAAGCCTCGACTCCGGCACCCATGCGAAACGCCACGATGCAGATGATGCCATACCAGACGCCTGACGCCACGGTCATTGCTATGCCAGTCCGCATTGCGCCTATGCCGAGTGCTCCCGCAACGGGCGGCACCACGGCTCTGATTGCGGGCAGGAAGCGGCTTACCACCACGGCAGTCAGGCCATGGGCTGCAAAACGGCTGGCAAAACTCCGGGCTGCGTCTTCGCTGAATAGTCTTGGGAATCGACGAGTCATGTAGGGCAGACCAAAGCGATGTCCGACCCAGTACATGGTCATCGCTCCGCCCACATTACCCAGCATGGTTGCAGCCCACACGCCGGGCAATGATCCGGTCCCGCGTGCAACCACGAAAACGCCAAGTGCAATTACCGTGTCGGCAGGCAGCGGCGGGAAGATATTCTCTGCAAAAGCAGCCAGTGCAATTGCTCCGTACAGGAGCGGATCAGGCAGAGATGACAACCAGTCCAGCAACTCAAGCACGGTATTTCACTCGCGTTCGGTGTCAGTGCCGCAAGCAAGAAATCAGCCTATCGGGGCGAACAAATGGCGGCCACAGCCATCACGGCAAGGCCTTCTTCACGACCAATCCAGCCAAGTTGCTCGTTGGTCTTGCCCTTTACGAACACATCGCTTGTGCTCACCCGCAGCACTGCTGCGAGTCGCTCCCGCATTGCTTCACGATGCGGACCCACGCGGGGCTTCTGGGCCACCACCGTTACGTCCACGTTGCCCACCCGCCAACCTGATTCGTGTATGCGTGTCACTGCCAGCCTAAGCATTTCCATGGAGTCCCGATTCTTGTTTACGGGATCGTTGTCTGGAAACATGGTGCCTATGTCGCCCAGTGCCGCTGCGCCAAGAATTGCATCTGTCACTGCGTGAGCTATGGCGTCACCGTCTGAGTGGCCAGCGCAGTGAAAATCCACTGGCAGGTCAACTCCACCCAAACGCATTGGTCCACCGGCCTCGAAACGGTGAGAGTCGTAGCCCGTACCAATGCGCATGTCGCTCACGCCACCGCCACGGCTGCTGCAGGCATGCTGCTGTCTTCAATGATTGAGTAGTCCTGTCTGCGACGCATTGGTGTGAAGCCAGCATCGCTGATGACGCGCTCAATTTCGTCTGTAGTTGTGCGGTAGGTGGTACCGGCAGCTGAGACGACGTTTTCCTCAATCATGAGTGAGCCGAAGTCGTTGCAGCCGAAGTGCAGCGACATCTGTCCGATCTTGAGGCCCATGGTGACCCAGCTTGCCTGCAGGTTCGGCACGTTGTCGAGCATGATACGCGAAATGGCGACCGTGCGCAGATAGGCTATGGAGTCCTGTTTGGGCATGTGCGACATTTTGGGCGTATTGTCTGGCTGCAGCGGCCAGGTTATGAAAGCCGTGAAGCCGTTGGTGCGTGCCTGCAGATCACGCACTCGCTGCAGGTGCTCCAGACGTTCGGCCAAAGTTTCACCGATGCCAAACATCATGGTTACAGATGTCTTCATGCCCTCGTTGTGCGCGAGTTCCATTATTTCGAGCCAGCGGTCGGCCCCTGCCTTCTTTGGCGATGCAATATCGCGCACACGCTGCACCAGTATCTCGCCACCACCACCGGGTATTGAATCAAGCCCGGCTGCCTTGAGTTCGCGAATCACATCGATGGCCGGCATGCGGAAGCGAGTGGAGAAAAAGTCCACCTCACTTGGACTGAAGCCATGGATGTGAATGGGGTGGTACTTCTTGATGTAACGCATGAGATCCAGGTACCACTCAAATGGTATGTAGGGATTGTGCCCTCCCTGAATGAGTATCTGTACTCCACCCAGCGTCTTTGTTTCTTCTATCTTCTGGCCGATCTGCTCATACGAAAGAGTGTAGCCCTCACTGTCTTTGGGTCTGCGATAGAAGGCACAGAACCCGCAATCGGCCACACACACGTTGGTGTAGTTGATGTTGCGGTCAACAATATATGTGACAACACGTTCCGGGTGCATGGCCTCGCGGATACGGTCGGCTTCCTGCCCCAGTTCCAGAAGTGGTGCGTTGGTGTAGAAGTCCAGCATGTCACGCATGGCGCAAACCTGCCTCGGTCAGATGCATGAAAACACTCAGGCCGCCGGCAGGAAGGCCAGCGTGCCATCGGGTACGCGGCCGGCCAGAACGAGACGGCGAAAGAATTCGGTGAGCCCCGCCAGGTGCGGGTATGAAAGCCTGTAGTCCAGACCTTCAAAATATGTCTTGCAGGTTGCCAGTGGAACGCCGCTTACCTCTGCTGCCTGGGATGCCAGCACATCAAGGTGTTGCAGGCCCCAATCACGCGATGCTATGAGTGAAGCGTGTGCGGCCAGTGCGGCGTGCACCGGCGTACTGCGCCTTGCCACCCACACTGCAAACACGAATGGCAGTCCTGTCCACTCTTTCCACATGGCGCCAAGATCGGCTCGCCATGGGTAAACCTGTCCCCAGTGACCGCCGCGATTGCTGTCGTCAAAGAGCTTTAGTGCAGCATCGCCAATGACCAGACGTGCGTCGTGCGATTCAATGACAAACTGTGCCATGTCAGAAACTTCCGCGTTGCCTGGAACAAACTCCGGTCGGCAGTGCCAGACGTGCTCAAAAAGCAGCTCCAGCAAGGCCACCGAGGTCATGCTGCTTCTGCTCACAAGCACGCGCTTGCCACCAAGCTCGCGTGGGTTGTGTTTGCTGAACAGCATGACACTGCGCACGGGCCCATCACTGGTGATGCCTATCTCTGGCAGCAAAAGCCACTCGTTGGCTGCACGTGCGTACTCAACTGCTGACACCACGCTCACATCCAGGTCACCGTTCATCATGAGGCGGTTGAGTTCCGTTGGAACTCCGCTCACCAGTGTGCCGTCAAGTGGAACAAGGCCGCGATCAATTGCTCCATAAACCGGATAGCAGTTGATGTACCTTATGCGGCCTACTCGCAGCACGGCTCAGGCCACCGCTGCAGCAAGCGGCTCGTGCGCCGCCGGGTTTACATTGCCGGCATCGCCGCTTCCGATTTCGTCATCAGGGCCGAACTCGCGCAATACGTTGTAGAACGAATCACGTTCAGCCGGACGCTTGCCGGCTCCCCTTATGAGTTTGAGCAGATCGGAGAGAGTCATACCCTGCGGCGTGTGCGCCCCAACGGAGTGGTATATCTTCTCGCGCACCACGGTGCCTTCGATATCGTTCACGCCGAAATGCAGTGACAACTGTGTGATGGGCGCTGTTACCATGACCCAGTGCGACTTTATGTGATCGAAGTTGTCGAGAAAAAGCCGGCCAACCGCGAGGTTTCGCAGATCGTCGGCACCTGTGGATGAGGTGCCCTCACGGCCCAGTGTACGCCCCAGCTCGTTGCCATCGGGGTGATAGGAGAGCGGTATATATGCAAGGAAACCACCTGTCTCATCCTGAAGTTCACGCAGCATGGAGAGGTGTTCCATGCGATCTTCGATGCTTTCCACGTGTCCGTACAGCATGGTGCAGTTGGAGCGTATGCCGAGACTGTGTGCCGTGCGGTGAATATCGAGAAAGTCGCCCCCACCAAGCTTTTTCTTTGCAATCACATCACGCACAGCTGCACCAAAGGTCTCTGCACCGCCGCCTGGCAGCGTGTCCAGGCCCGCTTCCTTGAGTGCAATGAGCACATCCCTGCGGCTCATCTTGTCAATGCGCGCTATGTGTGCGATTTCTGTGGCGGTAAGCGCCTTGATGTGCACTTGCGGATGCCGCTTCTTGAGCTCGCGGAACATCGTTGCGTAGTAGTCGAGCCCTGTTTTCATGTCGAGGCCACCCACTATGTGGAACTCGCGCGTAAGCGTGCCGTTGGCCCGATCCGATTCTTCCAGTACCTGCTCTATGGTGTAGCGGTAAGCGCCATCTTCCTTGGGCAGACGTGCGAAGCCACAGAACTTGCAGGTGGTGCGCAGCGTGCAGACGTTGGTGGGATTTATGTGCTGATTGGCAGCAAAGGTGACAAGGTCACCATGCCTGGCTCGGTTGACTGCGTCGGCCATTGCACCCACGCCCAGTACGTCGGGTGAGCGAAACAGCAGTGCACCGTCTGCCGCGTCAAGGCGCTTCCCGGCGACGAGCTTTTCGGCGATGGGAACAAGAGCCTTGTCTCTGAGGCGTGAGGTATCAAAGGGAACGGCTAACGGCATCAGCATGCACCCCGGCGTTCGGCGCGACGGAGCCCGCCGCGCATCAATGCGAACACGATTGCTATTCTGCTATTCCGACCAGCGCCGGACAGCGATCGTGACGTTGTGACCACCAAAACCCGAGCTGTTGGAAAGTGCGATGTCGACCGTACGCGTCTTCGGCGTGTTGGGTGTCACATCCAGATCGCACTCGGGATCGGGCGTAGAATAATTGATGGTGGGAGGAATGATGCCATCACGTGTGGCAAGCACGCAGGCAATAAACTCAACTCCTCCGGCGGCGCCCAGCATATGGCCGGTGGCCGACTTGGTGGAGCTTACCGAGAGCTTTCCGGCGTGCTCACCAAAGACAGTCTTGATGGCCAGAATCTCATTGGAATCGTTGAGTGGAGTGGACGTTCCATGGGCGTTGATGTAGTCCACTTCGCCGGTACTGAGTCCGGCGTCTTTGAGTGCCTTCTTCATGGAACGTTGAAGGCCCTCATGGGCATCGGGCTGGCCGGTAAGATGGTAGGCATCACCGGTTGCACCATAGCCGACCACTTCACCGTAGATACGGGCTCCACGACGTCTGGCGTGCTCCAGTTCTTCGAGAACCACCACACCCGCGCCCTCGCCCAGCACAAAGCCATCGCGCGTGGCATCAAAAGGCCGGGAGGCCGTGGCCGGAGAGTCGTTCCGCTCTGACAGAGCGGTCATGTTTCCAAAGCCACCTATGGCCATGGGGCTTACTGCAGCCTCTGCGCCCCCGGCCACCATGACATCCGCATCACCGTAGGCGATGGTACGGAAGGCCTCACCCACCGCGTGCGCACTCGATGCGCAGGCAGACACGGTACAGTAATTGGGACCCTTGACACCCAGATGCATGGAAACCACACCGGCAGCAATGTCGGCTATGAACATGGGCACAAAAAACGGCGAGATACGCCGGTTGCCCGAAGTCATCAGCACGGAGTGCTGGGCTTCCATGGTTGAGATCCCACCGATCCCGCTGCCGATTATGACACCACAGTCTTCGGGTACGAAACCGCCCTGATCGAGGCCGGAATCGGCCATGGCCTGAATCGCGGCTGCTACTGCATACTGAGTGAACAGATCCGAACGCCTGGCCTCCTTGCGGTCCATGTACTGGCCCACGTCAAAGCCCTTCACCTCGCAGGCAAAGCGCACCTTGAACTCCGAGGCGTCAAAATGGGTTATCGCTGCCGCACCGGACACCCCGTTCAGCAGGGACTGCCAAGTTGCCGCCACGCTGTTACCAACAGGCGTGACAGCTCCCAGACCAGTTACAACAACCCTACGCTTGCTCACCCGGTAACCTTGGATTCGAGATAGGAAATTGCGTCACCAACCGTGCGCAGCTTCTCTGCATCATCGTCAGGAATGTCGATGTTGAATTCCTTTTCGAACTCCATGACCAGTTCAACAATGTCGAGCGAATCGGCGCCGAGGTCTTCGATAAAGCTGGCTTCGGGGGTGAGTTTCTCGCGCTCTACGCCGAGTTCTTTCTCAATGATGTCCTTGATCTTCGACGAGTTATCCGCCATTGAAGGTTTCCTCTGGGAATGTTGGTTTAGTGAGAAATGGGAAGTTAGCCGCTGGGGCAGACGGCTGGGAGACCCCGAAATTACATGGTCAGGCCGCCGTCCACCACAAACACCTGACCCGTGACGTAGCTGGTGAGGTCTGAGGCCAGCACGAGCACCATATTGGCCACATCATCGGCGCTGCCGAGGCGCTCGAGGGGAATGCCGGCGCTGAGCGTAGCCTGAGCTTCGGGGGTCATGGCCGCCGTCATGTCGGTGGCAATGAATCCCGGTGCCACGACATTGGCAAGGATGTTTCTCGACGCCAGTTCTTTCGCAATGGACTTGGTCATGCCTATGAGACCGGCCTTGCTGGCGGCATAGTTGGCCTGACCCTTGTTGCCGATCATGCCTACCACACTGGAAATATTGATTATGCGACCCCAGCGCCGCTTCATCATGCCGCGTGAGGCGGCACGCGAGGTGAGAAAGGCACCCCTGAGGTTGGCGTTGAGCACCGTGTCCCAGTCGTCGTCCTTGAGTCGCATGAGCAGGTTGTCACGCGTGAGGCCCGCATTGTTCACGAGTATATCGAGGCGCCCAAAGTCCTTTTCGACCTGATCCACGAGAATCGCCGCCTGCGGTGCGTCACCCAGATCTGCGGCGTAGCCGCGGACGTCCTGCCCCGTGCCCTGGGCCAGCTCTTCTGCAACCCTGGCAGCTGTAGCCGCATCACGACCCGTTACCGCTACCATGGCGCCCGCCTGAGCCAGTCGGGCGGCAATGGAGCGGCCTATCCCGCGGGTTGAGCCGGTTACCAACGCAACACGTCCGTTCAGATCAATCGCCGATCCTGCCTCTTCACCAGAACCTTGAGCTGTACCAGGAGCTGTACCAGTCACTTTGAGGCCTCCTCAGCCGTGTGAGTCCAGAATTGCCTGCACCTCTGCCGCTGTACCGCAGGTCATTGTCTTGATGCCGGGAGCGATACGCCGCGCCAGGCCACTCAAGACAGTACCCGTGCCCAACTCAAGATAGGTGGCTTCCGGGTAAGTCGCGGCCAGGTACTGCATGATCCCTGTCCAGCGAACCGGTGAGGTAAGCTGCTCTACCAGAAGGCGTCGCGCAGTGGCGGCCTCCGAAACGGGCTCTGCGTTCACATTTGCTATGACGGGAACGCCAGGATTCTGCCAGCTCTCTGCATCCAGAGCTGCCGCGAGCCCGGTAGCCGCTGGCGCCATGAGTGGAGAATGAAAGGCTCCGCTGACCGGCAACGGCAGACAGCGCTTTGCACCGGCCTCTCTTGCCATCTCCATGGCGCGTTCAACTCCTGCCACCTCGCCTGAAATCACGATCTGTTCGGCACTGTTGTAGTTGGCAGGCACCACAAGGCCCGCTGTTTGTCTGGCCTCGGCACAGATGTCATCCACGCTTCTCGACGGGCTGCCGATAATCGCAGCCATGGTACCGGGCCTTGCAACTCCCTGCTCGTACATGAGAGCGCCGCGCTGGCGGACGATTCGTGCTGCGGCCGCGGCAGACAATGCTCCAGCCACGTGATACGCGGAGAACTCACCCAGAGAGTGTCCTGCCGCAGCCAGAACGCGATTGCGGCCCGAACCGCCGCTGAGTACCTCGCCAACAACTGCCCAGGCTGCAGCACTGTGTGTGAGCAGCGCCGGCTGAGCGTTTATGGTAAGCGTGAGTTCATCGGCCGGCCCCTCAAACATGAGTGACGACAGCGCAATGCCAAGCGCCGCATCCACTGTGTCGAAGACCGCACGTGCTGCCGGAAAGGCCTCACTGAGATCCTTGCCCATGCCGACCTTCTGAGAGCCCTGGCCTGGCAGGAGAATTACAAAATCCGTAGCCATCTGTCAGTGTTCCCCGGAGTACCGGTGTTTACTGGTATTTACAGGTTGTGAATCAGAAACGAACGACCAGGGAACCCCAGGTGAAACCGGCACCGAAGGCTGCGAACAGGGCGGTCATGCCTTCCTTCAGGCGTCCCTGTTGGATTGCATCGTTGAGAGCAATCGGGATGGAAGCCGCCGAGGTGTTGCCAAGGCGGTCTATGTTTACGAAAACCTTTTCCATCGGAATGCCGGCGTGTTTGGCCGTGGCTTCGATGATGCGGATGTTGGCCTGGTGCGGTATGAGCAGGTCCACATCGGCTGCAGTGAGCCGGGCTTCGTCGAGTGCTCGGTCGGTGGCTTCGGTCATGGAACGAACGGCGTGCTTGAATACCTCGCGGCCTGCCATATGCACGTACTGTTCACCCTTGACGTGAATCTCCGGCGAGTACGGCATTGCACCACCACCGGCCGGTCTCCAAAGCAGTTCCGCCAGTGAGCCGTCTGAGCGCAGAAAGCTTGAAAGCACCCCGCGTTTGCCATCGCGCGCACGCCGCATAACGGAGGCGCCTGCGCCATCGCCAAACACGATGCATGTATTGCGGTCTGTCCAGTCAACAATGGAACTCAAACGCTCTGCACCTATGACCAGCACAGTGTCGGCAGCGCCGTGCGCAATAAGGGATTCCGCAACCACTGTGGCATAGAGCCAACCGGAGCAGGCGGCGCCAATGTCAAAGGCGGCAGCGCGCGTGCAGCCAAGTGCCGTTTGTACCTCAACAGCAGTTGCGGGAAGCAGATGATCGGGAGAAGCAGTTGCCAGCACGATCACGTCGATGTCACCGGCCTGTACACCTGCTTTGTTCATGGCCTGACGTGCTGCATCGGAAGCGAGGCCGGTGAGCGATTCACCCTCGCCCATGATGCGTCGCTCTCGTATGCCGGTACGCTCGACGATCCATTCGTCATTGGTGTCTATGCCCATTGCCGCGATGTCGTCATTGGTTACAACACGACGCGGCACGGCATGTCCGGTGCCGGCTATATAAGCTACAGGACGCTTCACGAAATCTGCCCCGGATCTGAGCTGGAAGTATTACTGCTCCCGTCGATGGCCGCCGGGATGGACTTGGCCAGTTGCCGCCCGATTTCCTCGGTCATGTGAGACTCGCAGGCACGTATCGCGACACCTATGGCGTTGCGGATTGCTCTGGGTGAACTCTTGCCATGAGAAATGACCGACACGCCACGTACTCCAAGAAGTGGAGAGCCACCGTATTCGTCGGCATCGAACTGTGGCAAGGCCGAGATTATCTGACGGGGGTCAAGCTTACCCGCCTTTGCCACGGTACCAATGAGAAAAGGACCGATGCTTTCGTAGAACTTGAGCAGGACATTGCCGGTAAAGCCGTCGCAGACCACAACGTCGAGCGTGCCTGCGTCGCACTTGCCGCGAGGTATGTCGCGACCTTCCACGTTGCCCAGGAAGTTGAGATCACTGGCGAGCAGGCGCTGGTGTGCTTCTTTGACCGCAGCGTTTCCCTTGCTGGCTTCTTCGCCGATGGAGAGCAGGCCCACGCCGGGTCTGGGACAATCGAGCAGCGTGCGGGCATACACGGTGCCAACACGTGCGAACTGCACGAGTTCTTCGGCGTCGCAATCCACGTTGGCGCCCACGTCGAGTACCAGGATGGGCTTTCCGGCAGCTGGAAACAGTGCGCCGATGGCAGGCCTGCTTATGCCCTCATGAAGCTTTAAGAGCATCAGCGAAAGTGCCATCTGGGCACCGGTGTTGCCGGCGGAGACGAAGCCCTGTGCAAGACCTCTGGCCACGCGGCCGATTCCCACTGCCATGGAGCTGTTGGGTTTCCGGCGCATGGCATTGCCCGGCTTGTCGCTCATAAGAACGACGTCGGGAGCCTCGATTATGTCTATGCGTGAGCGCGCGTCAGTTGAACTGGCGAACTCGCCTTGCAACAGGCGTTCAAGTTCGGCCTCAATTACTGCTGTCTGGCCTACCAGTTCGATCTGATGTTGTGATGGTATAGCAGCGAGAGCCAGAAGTGCACCCGCTACAGGTGCGTGGGGAGCGAAGTCGCCCCCCATGGCATCTACGGCTATGCGCGTCAAGCTCAGGCTTCCTGAGCTTCCACCCGCTGTTCACCCGCATAGTATCCGCATTCGGCGCACACACGATGCGGGCGCTTGGAAGCACCGCACTGGGGGCATGGCTGGATGACGATGGCGGGTGCCTTGTTATGCGTATTGCGGGCGCGCTTCCGCCGCTTGGAGGTGCGTCGCTTTGGTACGGCCATGAGACTCTGACCTTGATGTTCGAGACGAAAAAGACCGTCAGGACTCGGCTTCGCGCATGTTGCGCAAAGCGGCCCAACGGGGATCAGGAGTGGGAGTACAGGTGCATGACTCCCGGTTGAGATCGACACCACATGACGGACAAAGACCCCGACAATCGTCCTTGCACAGCGCATAGGCAGGAGCGGCCAGAAGCCACTCTTCCCGCACTGACGGACGAAGATCGAGTTCCCATTCGCCTGCGGGAAGCCGAACCACATCATCCTCGTCTGCCTCGTCCAGATCGGACTCGGCAAACAGCAGGTGTACCTCGTTGTTGACAGGCACTTGAACCTGGGAGAGACAGCGTCTGCACTCGCCAAGCGCAGTGCCTTCAAGCCGCCCGCTCAGATAAAAGCGACCGTTCCCTGCACCAGACAAACGACCAACCACGTGCACCCCGGGCGCTGCCGGACGTGGATCGTCTTCCAACCAGACCGGGTCGGAGGGGTCGAGCACAGCATCGACGCTCGCCGCCCGCGTCTCCAGACTGCGGATGTCAAAGTACAGCATAGCTTTGAAGAATAGAACAACCCCGACCGGCACACAAGTGCCGACCCACAAGGCTCAGAAAACCCCTGACCGAATCAGTTCAAATCAGATCAGACTCTGCAAAGAAAAACCCAGCCTCACGGGCAGCGTTCTCATCAGAATCAGATGCATGAATGGCGTTGCGACCCTTGGATTCGGCATAAAGCTTACGAACAGTGCCCTCCGCTGCCTCCGCCGGATCCGTGGCCCCAATCACCGTGCGTAACGTCGCTACCGCATCCACCCGCTCAAGAACCAGGGGCATGCAGCGACCGCTGGTCATGAAATCCACAAGCTCCGGGTAAAAAGGCCGCTCTCTGTGAACCGCATAAAACTCGCCTGCCTGAGCCCGTGTGAGCCGCAGTACCCGAGCCGCAAGAAGCCTGAAGCCCTGCCTTTCCAGAAGTGCTATTATCAAACCAGCCTTCCCGCCCTCAAAGGCGTCGGGCTTCACTATTGCCAATGTCCTTGTCGCTGCCATGATCAGGGTCCCATCAACTTGCGGACAATGTCGCCCCGAGTGAGATAACCGACCAACCGGTCGTTCTTCACCACCGGGACATGATCCACGTCCTTGTTCAACATGAGTGACGCCACCTCGGCAGCCGGTTGGTCGGGTGCCACGCAGAGCACCTTGCGGGTCATGAGATCCGCTACCCGACGCCGCGCCGAGGATGGCGGCTGCGGTGCAATGGCACCGCCAGCGCGCGGAAGATAACGGCTCAGCAGGTCGCGCAGCAGTTCTTTCTCGCTCAACATTCCTATTACACGGTTGTCCTCGTCCACCACGGGTAGCGCTCCCAGACCGGCTACCACCATTTGGCGCAGTGCAGCCCTGAGTGGAGCCTCTGCATGAATGCTCCGTGGCTGCGTGCTCATGAGAGCTCTTACCAGAAGCTGTTCCGGCAGATCACTCTCTAGCAGGAAGGGCAGGCTGCGCACCTGGTGAGCGGAGGAAACCGAGAGCAATGCGCTGATATTGTCGGCTCTGGAAAGAGCCGAGCTCAGCGCTGTTACAACTTGGAGGTGCCTCGCTGTCTGCCTGGGCGGTGAACAGACCAAGGCCACCACCTGTGCACACTGTGTCCCGTCATCGCCCAGTTCGCGACAAAGCGGCTGCCTGCAGACACCCAGCGCCACACCCATACGATCAGCGGCCTCTGAGCGGTAGTGCAAAATGAAAGCCCTTTCCACCAGCGACACGATGTCCTCGGGCCGGGCCTCTTCTATGCGCTCTTCGAGAAGCTCGGGATGACTCACGGCAGCGCTTGCGGTGAGAGCTCCCGCGAGTGTGTGCGCCGCTCCGGCGAGCGTCTGGGCCTCTATTGGAATCCTCAGATGCTCGGGAGGTAATAGGTCAATGAGCCTGATGGACATGAAGCTCCAACTGCCAAAGGTGTGTGAACGCGACAACCCATGATCGGGCCCCTTGCAAACCGAGCCGAATCATGGGTTGAATGTGCCTGATGGTTGAAAGCTGTTGAGTGGCATGAGGTTGAACCCTCGCTGCTCAACCTGGCTCTCAACCAGTCGGGATTCAACTCAGGCGCGCCTTTACGAGTTCAACGAAATCGATGGGCCGCTGAGCCACACCCATTCCAGCGGCCTTGAAGGCCTCGATTTTTTCTGCTGCAGTACCGGCAGAACCGGAGATGATCGCACCGGCATGACCCATACGCCGGCCCGGCGGTGCGGTTTGTCCGGCGATAAAGCCCACCACAGGCTTGCTCATGTGCTCCTTGATGAACGTTGCTGCTTCCTGCTCATCCGTGCCGCCAATCTCGCCCATCATGGCGACTGCCTTGGTGTGCGGGTCGGCTTCAAAGGCTGCAAGGCAGTCAATGAAGTTGGTGCCGTTTATGGGATCACCGCCAATACCTACGCAGGTACTCTGGCCAATCCCGGCCTGAGTAAGGGCGTTCACCACCTCATAGGTGAGCGTGCCGGAGCGGCTCACCACTCCCACGGGGCCGGTGGCGCAGATGCGACCGGGGATGATTCCCACCTTGCTCTGCCCCGGCGTGATAAGGCCCGGACAGTTGGGTCCTATCAGACGCGCGCCGTGCTCATGTACGAATGGGTAGACCCGTGTCATGTCGAGAACGGGAACGCCCTCGGTGATGCAGACGATGAGCTTAACCCCTGCAGCAGCAGCTTCCATGATGGCATCAGCCGCGAACATCGGCGGTACGTAGATCACCGACGTGTTGGCGTGCGTGGCCTCAACCGCATCACGTACGGTGTTGAAGATGGGCACGGTGTTTTCGAACTTGAGCCCACCCTTGCCCGGAGTGACACCGGCAACAACCTTTGTGCCGTACTCAATCATCTGCTTGGCATGGAACGAGCCGTCGCGGCCCGTGATGCCCTGAATCACCAGACGTGTGTCGTTGTCAATGAAGATGCTCATGCGGCACCTCCCTTGGTTGCCAGTTCCACGGCGCGCTGCACGGCTGCATCCATGTCGTTGGAGGCGGAGAAGCCGTTCTCCTGCAGGATCTTCACGGCTATCTCCTCGTTGGTGCCGGTAAGACGAATGACGATCGGCACCTGTAGCGGATTGGCCTTTGTTGCGGTAACGATGCCGTTGGCCACGTCATCGGTGCGCGTGATGCCGCCGAAAATGTTGAACAGAATACACTTCACGTTTGGATCGGCGGTGATAATGCGCAGTGCATTCACCACCTTGTCCGGGTTTGACGAGCCACCTATATCCAGGAAGTTGGCCGGATCGCCGCCGTAATACTTGACCAGATCCATTGTTGCCATCGCGAGCCCTGCTCCGTTTACCACGCAGCCCACATTGCCGTCCAGCTTGATGAATGTGAGGTTGGCGTTGCGCGCTGCCACTTCGCTTGGTGCCTCGGAGGATTCATCGCGCAGTGCGGCGATTTCAGGGTGCCGATCGAGTTCATTGTCATCGATCACCATCTTGCCATCCACCGCGATAAGCTGGCCTTCGGGCGTCATCACCAGAGGGTTGATTTCCGCCAGTGAGCAGCCGGAGCTCATGAAAGCAGTATAGAGCTGCTGCATGATTTTGGCGGCCTGACGGGCGAGCTTGACGTCGTTGTACAGGAAGAAGCCCATCTCCATCGCCTCGAAAGGCAGCAGGCCATAACGTGTGTCCACAGGATGATAGAGAATCTTCTCCGGCGTGGTTGCTGCCACTTCCTCAATGTCGATTCCGCCGGCGGCTGAGACCATGAAAACCGGCTTCTTGGTGGCCCTGTCCACGATGATGCCGACGTAGGCTTCAGAGCCGATGTCAGCGGCCACCGTAACGAGCACCTTCTCAACTGTCAGGTCCTTGATGGTCATGCCCAGAATGGCCGTTGCCTTCTCTTTCGCGGCCTCAGGCGTGGGGCAGAACTTCACACCGCCCGCCTTTCCGCGGCCGCCGGCATGCACCTGGGCCTTTACCATCACCGCCGTGCCAAAACGCCGGGCAATGGCTTCCGCCTGCTCCGGTGTGCTGGCGACTTCGCCTTCGGGAATCGGCACACCCGCCGCCCGCATCAGCTCTTTCGCCTGATATTCGTGTAGGTTCACGCGCTCTCCAAGATCGGGGAATTACGATGGTTCAATGCTAGGGAGTCGGCACACGCAGGAGCAACTGCCGCAAGCCTCGTCCCTTTCAAGATGTCAGCAATAACTCTCCGCGCCAACATCCGTCTTGCCCAACTCCGCTGCTCGGGAAGGTCAGGCCAAAAACACTGCTAGCCGGGTGGCCTCCTCAGCAGCAAACCGAGCGTATCCATAGCGGCACCAAATGAAACCCAGTCTCCGCGCTGCAAGGCTCTCCGCATCGCCTCGTAAACGCGGCTGGCTTCCCTGTTCACAGTAATCGACTTGTCGTCCGGATTGCTGCCCTGGCTGCCTCCCGCCAGCAACGGAGATGCACCACGGGCCAAATGGGGCACACTCACACCGATTTGATCCAGCGCATCGGCAAGACTCGCCCCCACGCCAATGCGCGTGCCGTCGTACGCAGCCACTCCGGCCACTCCAACGCTACCGTCATTCCGCTCACGCCGCAGGGTCTGGAAGGCAAGAATACCGACATCGGTAAAAAGAGCTTCAGTGCGCAGCGAATCCATGATCCGTGTGCTCACAGCCCCATTTGAGAGCCCCACTCCCGAGGATGAATCCGAGACCGACACATGTCCGGTTCCAGGCTCCGCCTCTCCCGTTGCAGCAAAGGCAAACAAAGCGTCTGACATTTCTTTGCGCCCTGGGCGCCAGTGCAACGATGGCTCTCCGAAGCTGACAGCAAAAGTCTGCTGAACCCGTCCGCCAGCCACGAGCAACAGTCCGCCCAGCCTGCCGTCACCGTCAATCAGCGGCAGGTTCCACACGGGCAGGCTCTCATGGCTTCCGTACGACATGATCAGAGGTGCGCCAAGACCACCCAGCAGGGCATCCTCGGGCATATTGAGCCCTTCCAGCTCTGGAAGACGGGAGCCGTAGCGCTCCAGTGTTCTGAGCTGCAGAAGCACCCCATCGCTGGCTGTTGGCAGCTGACTGAGCAGGTCGTCGGACAGATCTGCAGGCGACGCCATCAGAGACGGCAGCATGGCAAACCAGGTTCTTGCAATCGGGTCCGGCGCCTGATCCGGAAGCAGCTTCACCTGCCCGGTTGCCGCATCAACCAGTGCCGTGGCAGCATGACGGAAGTAGGAATACACACCCTCGCCCATCTCGCGGGGCTGGCTCAAGGGGTATCTGTCGGAAGCGCTGTAGAGCTCCAGTGCCCAGGTGAGTCGCCCGTCGGCATGGATTGGAACAACTTCGCTGCCCTGCACAAACACAGGCGCGAGCAAAGCCAGACGCTCCCTTGGATCCAGATGCGTGCTCAGAACGGGCGTTGCAATGCCGTGCTCTTCGGCGGAAAGAAACGAAACATCCCGCAGCGCCCAAGCGTGTGCCACGCGTGAAGTGGTACTGGTAAGCCATGCCGCCGGTACACCCGGAAAGGCCACACCGTCAAACACTCTCACACCGGTTTTCCCTGGAGCCACAAGAGGCCAGCTTCCGTCGGGGCCATCCTGCCTGAACTCACTGCGGGAGATCGACTGCTCGCGGACTTGAGGACGCGTGATGTCCACTTGCGAAAAGCGCCAGCTATCTTTGGCACCGGGTGTTCTCATGGCCACAAAGGCCGACATCTGTCCCCCACGCGCATCCCAGCCGATGTTTATATCTGAGGCTGCAGGAGCAAATCCACCACTACCAACTGCATCTGCGTCGCTCATTGCAGTGCGCACGCTGCTGCCGTCTCTGCCGCGAATCGACGGCTGGAGTTGCGCGGCCACGCTCTGCGTGAGCGCATCCGCCAGGGCACGCCTGCTCCAGAGACCCACTGTGCGATCAATCTGGCTGACCGGAATGGTGATGGCACTTCCGGTCAACGCTCCGGTCAGCCTCGCTGTGGAATCAGCCTGGGCCGTCAGCCCGCCTGTGGGTGATCCACTCAACTTCAGTGCGCGGATTGCCTGCACATTGAAGGCACGTCGGCTGTAAATGGCCCGTGAAGTCCGGTAGTCATCATCCCGTGTGGTGACATTCCCTATCCAGTCGGTACGCGCCACAAAGCCCGGCACCAGGTGCCGCATGACTATTGCAAGAACCAGAACTATGCTGAGCGTTGTGAAGGTGGTGCGAAGCTGCCCAAGCCAGCCGAAGCGCACGACTGCAAAGGCGCCCAGTGCACAGAGAACCGAAAGCCAGGTGTCAATGCGCATGGTGATGCGGTGATCCACATGTACAAACTGCCCGCCGGGGCCGCTGCCGGCCAACAAGAGATCAAAGGCATCCAGCCTGTAACTCCAGGCCAACAGCAGCAGCACTATGCCGCCGAGTACACTGAGATGCCGCCGCACGTGCGTGGAGCTCGTGATGTGCCTGTTCTCGATTCTCAGTGAGCGCGTGAGGGCGTATAGCACCAGCACCATGGCAGTGAGTGTCACCACCGTGAGCAGCGCCCACAGGTATAAGGTCTCCTCGAATGGCACCCAGTACACGTAGAAGCCCAGATCCCGGCCTGTTATTCCCTCTATCTCGCCAAACGGCACTCCGTGTCGCGCAAGTGCCAGATCGGCCCAGTTGGTCATGGGCAGTGCGAGAAACAGGCCAATAATGAGCGAAACCACCACTGTCACAAAGGTGAGCCGCTGCGACGGAACAACAGAGGTGAGCTCTATGTTGGCTACCCGCGACTGCATCGCAACCGCAGCAATCGTGCGGCGCACTGCATGAAGGTTGGCGAAGGCGAATAATGAACCCGCGATCCACGAGCCTCCCTGCAGCAATAGTCTGTCGGTGAATTCCTCCCAGAAAACCCGCTCGGCCGACAAGCTGGCAAACCAGGCATGGTCCACGTACCACTGTGTGGCCACGCGGCCAACCAACAGCAGCAGAGCCGCTGTCAGAAGAGAGAGAAAGAACCAGCGACGCATCATGCGCTACCGCTTCAGATGGAGATGCCTTGTTGTCTCAGCCACGATTCCATCTCGTCACGTATCTCCGCGAGACGTGCGTCGCTGTCCGCTTCATATCTGGCCACGATCACCGGCTGAGTATTGGAAGCCCTCAAGAGACCCCAGCCATCGCCGAACAGTACACGTACACCATCCACGGAAATGACATCGTGACTGGCGGTGAAGTGGGCAACTGCCTTCTCCATTACGGCAAACTTGGTCTCCTCGTCTGTGTCGATGCGAATTTCAGGAGTCGACACATACACGGGGACATCGGCCAGCAGCTCATCGATTCGCTTTCCACTGTCTGCAATGATGCGCAGCAGGCGTACGGCCGCGTACAGCGCGTCGTCGTGCCCGTAAAAGCCCTCCGAGAAGAACATATGCCCTGACATCTCACCCGCTACAGGCGCGCCCAGCTCACGCATTTTGTCTTTAATAAGCGAATGGCCGGTCTTCCACATGACCGGCTTACCGCCCTCTTTGGCTATGCCGTCAACCAAAGCCTGCGAGCACTTCACGTCGAATATGATTGGCTGACCCTTACCGGTACGACGCAGTGCGTCGATTGCATACAGCAGAAGAATGTGATCGCCCCAGATTATTCTGCCGCTCCTGTCCACCACTCCGATACGGTCTGCGTCTCCATCAAATGCAATGCCCAGCTCGGCGCCGGAGCGCAGCACTTCGCTTATGCAGTCGCTGAGGTTCTCCGGAACCGTGGGATCGGGGTGATGGTTGGGGAAGCTGCCGTCACTTTCGGTAAACAGACCAATTGAATCAACACCAAGCGCATCGAACAACTGTGGAGCAACAAGTGCCCCGGCACCGTTACCGCAATCATAAACAATCTTTATGGGCTTGCTGTCAGCTCGCGAAACCCGCCCCACACGCTGCACAATATCTTGGATGTAGCGATCGATGACGGAAACTTCCCGCATGCTTCCAGAGCCCGAGGGGAAATGCCCGTCACGGATCAGGCTATATATGGCCTGAATGCTCTCGCCGTGCAGAGAGTTGGTTCCCAGACAGAGCTTGAAGCCGTTGTACTCTGGCGGGTTGTGTGAGCCTGTAATCTGAATGCCACCAACCACTGGCTCGTTGTTTAGGGCCCAGTAGAGCAACGGTGTGGGTACCACACCCACATCGACCACATCAAAGCCTGAGTCGGTAAGACCCCTTGTGAGTGCAGCGTGCAGACTCAGCCCGCTTGGCCTGTTAT
Source organism: uncultured Gemmatimonas sp. (assembly GCA_964636415.1). Classification (GTDB taxonomy): domain Bacteria; phylum Gemmatimonadota; class Gemmatimonadetes; order Gemmatimonadales; family Gemmatimonadaceae; genus Gemmatimonas. The sequence continues at coordinate 32,847 of CAZWSJ010000017.1, forward strand.
CCCGGCCAACGGCAATGGCACCTTGGACGTTGCGCTCGCTAAGCAATGCTGCGTACCCGCGGCCAAGCGCGTATGCGACCTCATCAGTGAGGTCACTGCCCACCACTCCGCGTATATCGTACTGCCTGAAGATTGTCTGACTGATCGCCATCTGTGAGGAGTTGAAGTCCGGATTGCAGGAGACCAGTGGACCGTTGTGTGTGGCTTCAGACAGTCACCGGAAGTGAGAGACGACTTTGAGCGATCACACGAAACTCAGGGCTGTGTGCTGGCCGTTTGTATGCGCGCTCCGTCGGCTGGCGGTGTCACTGGTTGCTGGCCGACAGAGGTAATGGCCAGCCGCGCGACACGCATGGCCGGCGACGGGTAAAGGCCCAGTACCAGGAGTGCCACTGCAGCAGCCACGATGAGCGTGCGGTTGGAAGGTGTGGTTGATGGTACAGGTTGTGCCTCAGGCCGCGGCCGCATGAACATGGCCGAGACAATTGACAGATAGTAGGCGGAAGAAACGGCGCTCATGAGCACAAGCACCACAACCAGAATGGTTTGTGGCACCGGAGCCTGAAGCGCAGCCTGCAGTACATACCACTTGGCAAAGAAACCCATTCCGCCAAGTACCGGAATACCAAGAAAGGCCAGCAAAAACACGCTCATGGCCATAGCCAGCCACGGACGCACCAGCCAGAGGCCGGCTATGTCATCAAGGGTGGGTGAATGATCCCGACCGGCGTTGATGGTGATGAGAACGCCAAAGGCACCCATGGTGGCCAGCGTGTAGGACACCAGATAAAACACGATGGCTGACGTGCCGGCAGCTCCACCAGACACCACTGCCACCAACAGATATCCGGCGTGCGCGATGCTCGAGTATGCCAGAATCCTCACGAGGTTACGCTGCGACAGCGCAAGCACATTGCCAGCCACCATGGTGAAGGCGGCCAGCCACCACACCGCCATGTGCCAGCGGGGCATTGCACCGCCCAGCATGTCCAGCATGACGCGCACGAACATGGCAAAACCGGCGGTTTTCACAGCGGCCGACATGAACGCCGTTATAGGCAAAGGCGCCCCGTCGTACACGTCCGGTGTCCATAAATGGAAGGGTGCTGCCGCTACCTTGAACGCCAGCCCCACCAGCATGATTCCCACACCCATGAGGAACAGCGGTGTGAGCACGCCCCGCCCGGATATCCACGCGCCAACTTCACTGAACAGAGTGCTCCCGGTGGCCCCGTAAATGAAGGTCATTCCGTAAAGCAGGAATGCCGATGACACAGCGCCAAGCAGGAAATACTTGATCGCTGATTCTGCGCTGCGACTGCTCCTGCGATTCACACCCGCGAGTACATACACGGCAAAGGACATCAGTTCCAAGCCGATAAAAACAAGTATGAGATCGCGTGCAGCTGCAAGAACCATCATGCCGGTGGCTGCGAGCAGCATGAGCGCCGGCACTTCGGGGCCAAATGCCGCACTGCGTTCGTGCTCAGCCTCAAGCAGCAGGAGCGACAGCACGGTGCCAAGCAGAATCACCAGGTCCATACCCCAACGAAACCCGTCGCCGGCTATACGCCCGTCGGGAGAGCTTCCGCCGCCGTCGCCCCAGGCAATGACAACCACCAGTGCAACCAGAATGCATATGACTGCGCCGAATCGTGCAAGAGTCTGGGTGCGCTCTGCACCCTCGGCACTGCCGGCAAGATCCTTCTGAGGCGACCATACCGACGCCAACAGCAGTATCATCGCACCGCAGGAAAGAAATAGCTCGGGGAGCAATGAGCGCAGAAGAGCGCCGGCAGACATCATATCGGACATTGTCAGCGTTTCACCGAGACGGGCGGAAGAGTAACGGGCGCGTTGGGACCAAAGCGCACCACCTCAACAAGAGATTGCGATGCATGATTTGCGCGATTCAGTACTGCACCCGGTGCGAGGCCGAGATATAGTATCGCCGCTACCAGAGTGGCCATTACAACCCGCTCACGGCCCGAAAAGTCTGCCAGCGAGTTGTTGGACTTGTTTTCCATGCTGCCAAACACCAGAAGCTGTACCGCGCGCAATCCGTACATCGCGGAAAGAATCACGCCGGCAGTTGCTACCACAGCGAGCACCGGGTACGTGGCGAAGGTGCCAAGCAGCATGAGGAACTCGCTTACGAAGCCCACCGTGCCCGGCAGCGCAATGGTGGAAAAGATTGAGATAACCAGCACCGCTCCGAACCACGGCACCACCCTGGCAATGCCGCCGAAGTCGGCAAAACGCGTGGTGCCGCGGCGGTCTTCAAGCATACCCGCCAGAAGGAACAACGCCGTGGTGGCAATGGCGCTGCTTATAATACCAATCAGTGCACCTTGCACACTCTGGGGTGTGAGAGCGAAGGCAGCCAGCACGATAAGACCGAAATGGCTTACAGAACTGTATGAAATGACACGCTTGAAATCGTCCTGGGCAAAGGCCACGAGTGAACCGTATACAACGGCAACAGTGGCCAGTGTGAGTATGACGGTACGCAGCGTCTCGTTTGTGGCGGCTGCCGGAAAAAGCGGTATTGCAAAGCGAAGCAATCCGTATCCGCCAACCTTGAGGCCGATAGTGATTGCAGCAATGATCGGGGCAGCTTCCTGAGCGTCTGGCAGCCAGGTATGGAATGGCACAAGCGCCGACTTCACGCAGAAGGCTATGAAGAATGCCAGGAACATCCAGAACTGTGCCGTTGGCGACAGAGGAATCTGAAGCAGCGAGTCAATGTGCAGTGATTCTGCTCCACCCGCGCTCCACAGCGCGATGATCGCAAGCAGCATCAGCAAGGACCCGACAAAGGTGAACAGCACATATCGAAGTGCCGCACGGGTTGTTCCTGCAGCTCCCCAAACGCCCACCAAGAGATAGGTGGGAATCAGCATCAGCTCCCAGGAGAGATAGAAAGCCAACAGATCAAGTGTGACGAACACACCCACCAGACCGCTGGTAAGCAGAAGCACCAGGCCGCCGAATGCCGGGGTGCGTACGCGCACGTTGTTCCACGAACCCAGGAAAGCAAGGAACACCATGAATGCCGTGAGCACGACCAGTGGCAGGGAGATACCATCTACGCCAAGGCTTAGCGTGGCACCTGGATCGGGCAGCCATTGCAGGTCAATTGCAGCCTGCCAGCCGCGCTGTTCCGGATCAAAAACTGCCCAGAGCAGCACAGACAGCAGCGCTTCCACACCCAGCGCAATGGCAGTCAGTATTCGCGCATCAGGACCGCCGCTGGGCACCCCTGCCCCATCATCATCACGGGATATGTCGGTACCACCAAGTCTCACCAGTACGGCCGCGACAATTGGCCAGATGAGCATGGCGGGAAGAAGCCAATGATCCACACCCAGGGAAACAAGCTGTTCTCGCATCATCAACTCAGGGTGAGGGCTGCCATGAGTGCCAGCGCTCCAAGTGCAAGGAGCCAGGCGTACTTCCCAACATCACCATCCTGAACACGACTGCCCACAAGCGAGGCTGTGCGCGAGAGTATGGTCCCACCCAAAGAGAAGCCCCGGTCTACGCCGCGGTCTATGCCTCTGGTAAGTACGGCGTCTGAGAGTACGCGCAGCGGCGTGACTATCACGCGATCGAATATCGCGTCAACTTCAAAGGCACGCGCCGGGAGGCTGCGGTCTTCGGGCGAGTGTGCTTTGTCCTGAAGCGGCTTGCGATATAGAAACATCGCAACCACCACACCAAGAATTGCAGCGGCAACGGCAATTGCTACCAGCATGGTCTCTGTGCCGTGTGAGATGCTGGCCGTGCCTGCGAGGCGGGAAGCGCTGCTGCCCGTTACCGGATCCAACCACTTCTCAAGCGTGCCAACAGGTCCGAGCGGCAGCAATGCCGGCAGATTGAGCCAGCCACCCACAAGAGTCAGCACCGCGAGCAGCGCAACAGGAACGGTCATGCTGGCCGGTGCCTCACGAATGACCGAACGCTCTTGCTCGCCGGTCCTGTTGCTGCCGAAGAATGCCATCATCAGCATTCTCATCATGTAAACCGCTGTGAGAATCGCTGTAATGAGCCCGAGAGCATAAGCAGCGTACAGCAAGCTGCTGCCGGGAATCCCGAGTAGTGAACTCTGGGCCAGCGTTGATCCCTGTGCACTGGTAAAGAGGCCCGAAAGAATTTCGTCCTTTGAGAAAAAGCCTGAGAGCGGCGGTATGCCTGCGATGGCCAGAGTGGCAAGGGTCATTGCCACTGCGGTGGTTGGCATTAGGCGCGCGAGTCCGCCCATGTTCCGCAGGTCCTGTGGGTCTTCACTCCTGTGCGTGTGGTGATAGGCCACGTGCATCATGTGAATCACCGAGCCGGCGCCAAGAAACAGCAGGGCCTTGAAGAAGGCGTGTGTAACAAGGTGGAAAATGCCGGCTGTATAAGCGCCGCTGCCAACCGCCATGAACATGTAACCCAATTGGGAAACCGTGGAGTAAGCCAGCACGCGCTTGATGTCCCACTGCCTTAAAGCGATCACTGCGGCGAAAACAGCGGTCAGTGCTCCCACCGTGACCACCACCAGTGAGGCCTCAGGGGCGCCGGCAAAAACAGGCGCAGCGCGGGCCACAAGGTAAACGCCGGCAGTGACCATTGTTGCCGCGTGGATCAGTGCTGAAACCGGCGTGGGGCCGGCCATGGCGTCGGGCAACCATACGTAGAGCGGCAACTGCGCGCTCTTACCCACCGCACCAACAAAGAGAAAAAGGGCAATGGCCAGCACAGTTGGAGTACCTGCCATGCCCGCGAGTACCGGATGTGCCCCGGCAAAATCCAGATGGCTGGTGTGCGTCCAGATCAGGAACATCGCAACCAGAAATCCGAAGTCGCCGATACGGTTAACCACGAACGCCTTCTTTCCGGCGTCAGCGTTCACCTTGTCGCCGTACCAGAAACCGATCAGCAGATAGGAAACCAGCGCCACGCCTTCCCATCCGATGTAGAGAACCGGATAACTGCCGCCAAGCACCAGTACCAACATGCAGGCCACGAAGAGATTGAGATATGCGAAATACCGTGCATATCCCGCGTCGTCGCGCATGTAGCCAATTGAGAACACATGGATAAGAGCACCAACACCTGTCACCACCAACGTCATCAGCATCGAGAGCTGGTCAAGCTGGAAGCGCCAATCCAGAACAAGGTCGCCGGCCGGAATCCACTGTCCGTACGACACTATCGCAGGCTCGCTCATGCCCACGCGCATGCGCATGAAAAGAACCACGGCCAGTGCAAAGGCCGCGATGATCACGCCGGGCCCCGTGAGGGTCACGACGATATTGCGTGCAGTTGATCTCGATTCGACCGGTGCACTTGTGCTGGCAAGCGCCACGGCGCCGTTGATTACGACGCCGAGCAGTGGCAGCAGTATGAGAAAAGGCAGGAGTGCGGCGATCATCCGCGGAGCGTGCGAAGGTTGTTGAGATCCACGGTCCCGAAGTGTCTGAAGACGGCTATTATAATTGCCAGACCGACTGCGGCTTCAGCCGCCGCGATGGCCATTACAACAATCACGAAAACCTGGCCAGTGACGCCGTGCAGGCGGGAAAATGCGACAAGACTCAGATTCACCGCGTTGAGCATGAGCTCGGTGCACATGAACAGAATGATGAGATTGCGGCGCACGAGAATGCCCACAACTCCAATCACAAACAGTATCGCGGAAACGATCAGGGCTTCTGTGATCACGGTGATACCCTCTTCTTGGCCAGCACGACAGAGCCTATCACGGCCACAAGCAGCACGAGACTCACCAGCTCAAAGGCCACAAGGTGTTCCGTGAAAAGAGACATGGCGAGTGGTTCCACAACGTTGTCGGTTGACTGGGAAACGAGTTCCGGCACCACCCAGTTCTGTCTCACGGCCACCACCAGGTTGGCCAGCAACGCGAGCCCAACCAGACCGCCGCCCAGTCGCGTACTCAGCGAGCGCAGGTCGGTAATCTCACTTCGGCCCAGATTGAGCAGCATGACCACGAACACAAAGGTTACCATGATGGCACCGGCGTAGACCAGAACCTGCAGCACACCTATAAATGGTGCGTCAAGCATGACGTAGAGTCCGGCCAGGGCGAACATCACGTTTACCAGCCACAGCGCAGCTGGCACTGCATTCTTTCGTGTAACGAAGAACAGCGCCGACACCACTGCAAGCAGCGAAAACAGTATGAACTGAAACTGGTAGAGGTTGCTCATTCTCCCTTCGGGTCGGCTGGATCCCAGAGTTCGCTTACCGGATGCGTCTGTGCCATGAGGCGCTCAAGGTCGTACACGAACGAAGACCTGTCGTATTCCGCATTCTCGTAGTGACGACCCACATGTATGGCCTCTTCCGGACATACCTCCTGGCAGTAGCCGCAGAATATGCAGCGAAATTCGTCTATCTCGAAAATGATGGGGTATCTGTTGCCCTGCTCGTCTTCACCGGGCACAAGCTTGATACAGTTGGCCGGACACACCGTGGGGCAGAGGCCACAGGCAACGCACTTGGCCTTCCCATCCTCGGTGGTGAGCATGCGGTGTGTGCCACGCCATCTGGGCGAAAGATCCCATTTGGTTTCCGGGTACTCCATGGTGACTTTGTGCGGGTCCACCAGATGCTTGAAGGTGGTTGCCATGCCCGCCAGCGTCGAACGGATATAGCTCGCCCGCTCCAGCGGCCTCTCCATGACTTTCACGCCTATTGCCATCAGTTGTTCTCCTCCGATATGGCAGAACCACCTACAGTCTGTACAGTTGCTGCTGCGCCACCACGAGTCTTCATCTGGCGTCGCACAACTTCAAGGCTCCTTGAACGCATCTTGTCGAGTTCAGCGGGTGTTACCCGTGCACTGGAGGGGCTGATCAGGCGCCCCCTATCCAGCCAGAATACCACAATTGCCATGAGCACTATGTTGAGCCCCAGCAGGGCCATTCCGAAAGCGGGGCCGCGGCTCAGTCCGAGCATGTCCAGCCCCAGACTTGCTGAGGCCACGATCACGATGTACGCCAGAGCAGCCGGCAGCATCACGCTCCAGCCCAGTGACATGAGCTGATCATAACGGAATCGCGGAAGCGTCCAGCGCACCCACATGAACAGGAAAATGAAGAAGCCAACCTTGGCGCCCAGAGCAACCAGCGTGGCCACGGTCTTGAGAATGGTGAACGGCGCTGTGTTGTCCCACTGCGTGAATGGAATGTCCCAGCCGCCGAAAAACAGAGTGGCCATAAGCGCGCTGGCAGTGATCATGTTGGAATACTCGGCGATGAAGAAAATGGAAAACTTCATCCCGCTGTACTCCGTGTGATAACCGGCCACCAGTTCCGATTCCGCCTCCGGCAGATCGAAGGGCAGGCGGTTGGTCTCTGCGAAAGCTGCAATCAGAAAGATGAACCACGCCACAGTAAGCGTGAGCACGTTCCAGCCCATGCTCGTCTGCTGAGCTATGATCGTATTGAGCGACACATTACCGGCCAGAAGCAGCACGGGTATGACAGACATGCCCATGGCTATCTCATACGACACCATCTGTGCGCTTGCACGCAGCCCGCCGAGAAGTGCGTACTTGTTATTGGAAGACCAGCCGGCAAGCACCAGTCCGTATACGCCAAGCGATGAAATAGCGAGCGTGAACAGATAGCCGATTGGCATGGGCGCAACAGCCATGTCTACCAGGCCCCATGGAGTGGGCAGCGGTGCAGCAAGTGGTATCACCGCCCAGGTGAGCATGGCTGGAATAAAAGCCAGTGCCGGAGCCAGGAAAAACAGCGTGCGATCGGCAAAGGGAGGGTTGGTTTCCTCCTTCATGAAGTTCTTGAGTCCGTCTGCTGCGGGCTGCAAGAGACCACCGGGCCCAAGCCGATTCGGTCCGCGTCTGTCCTGAAACCATGCGGCCAGCCTGCGCTCCAGAAGCGTGAGCATGGCCACGGTACCCATCCACACGGCAAATACCACGAGAATCTTGATGGCACTTGCGAGCACGAAAGTGCTCATGGCCTCGGGTGCCACCTGGGAATCCGCTCGTGGGAACCACGATGCAGCGTCGAGCAAAGCAAGCGCTGTAACGGAGCTCATGCAACCACCTCTTCACCGGCCGTTTCGGCCAGAGCTTCGGGTGATTGCAGCATGTGGCCGCGCATGCCGAGCAGCCGGTAGTTAAGACCCGCAAAACGCGGGTGCGTGGCAGCCAGAGCCACAAAAACATCTGACGCTGACTTGAAGCCCGCCTCGCCGCCCAGCGCAGAGAGCAGGTCTGCCAAAACAAACCAGGTTGGCCGCGCCACCCCCGGCCCCTGTCTGGCCTGCATGTAGCGCTGAACCCTGCCACGCAGATTCGTGAACGTGCCCTCTTCCTCAAGCGTGTTGGTCATGGGAAGAACCACAGCGGCGCGAGCGCGCGCGGACTCAGGGACCGTTGTTCCGATGTACACTATGCTGCCGGCACGGGCGAGAACTTCTTCCGGAACAGACTCAAGCTGGTCGCCCACAACCAGCAGAGCATCACCATCCTGCACAAGCTTCGCCACCTCAGCAACTTCAACAAAGCCCAGCTCCCTTGCACCAGTACCGTTGGGCGCCCGTTCGGCACGCAGTGAAAGATCCTTCACACCAGGCAGCGGGAACTCGTCTCCGTGATCAACCCTGAATGCTCCGTTGCCACGCGCATCACGCAGTTCGAGCATGCGCTCCAGCAGGAAGAGCGATTCATTCGACAGGTTGGGTGATGCCAGAACAGTGAGCCGCCGTCCGTCGCTTGCAGCCGCTGCTGCCGCAATGGCGTCGCCCCAGTCGGAAACCACCAGACCGCCCTCAGCTCGCACCAAGGGCTGATCAGCACGGTCGCGGCGATTGAACTCGCGATAGCTCTTGCGGCCAACCTCGCACATGTAATACTGGTTCACCTCTTCATTGGGTCGCGGCTTCATGCGCATGACAACGTTGTCGCGCAGTTCCGCCACGATGTTGCAGCCCTGGCTGCAACCCGTGCAAATGGTTGGCGAGCGGTCCAGCTCCCAGGCGCGCGCTTTGTTGAGAAAATCCTTGGACAGGAGAGCGCCCACGGGGCAGAGATCAACAATGTTGCCAGCCCAGGGATTGGTGAGATCGTGGCCTTCGGCAACACCTATAAAAGCCCTGTCGCCACGCTCTGAAACATTGAGCGCCGGATCCTCTGCAACGTCCGACATGAAACGCACGCAGCGTGTGCAGAGAATGCAGCGGTTCTGAACGAACAGAATGTCGCCGCCAAAGTCCTCCATGGGGCTGAAGCGCTTTGGCTCATGCAGGCGTGATGTTGCCGGCCCTTCGGCGAAAGTGTAGTCCTGAAGTTCGCACTCACCCGACTTGTCGCACACGGGACAGTCGAGCGGGTGGTTGATGAGCAAGAACTCCAGAACACTCTTGCGCGCCTCATGCGTGCGATCGGAGTGCACATGCACCACCTGCCCTTCAGCCACGGCAGTGGCGCAGGCGGGCATGAGCTTGGGCATCTTTTCCACTTCCACCTGGCACATGCGGCAGGAACCGGCCACAGGAAGACCCGGGTGGTAGCAGTAGTGAGGAATGAGTACGCCGGCAGTCTTGGCTGCCTCTATGATCGAAGTACCAGCAGGAACATTTACCTGTCGACCCTCAATCGTGAGTGACACCATTTTCTCTTCAGCCATCGTGCCCTCACGCCGCCGGGACGCGCTGCGTCCCGGATACGGTGACCATGGAACGGTTCTGCGGCATCTTCGCCTCGAACTCATGGCGGAACTTCTTGAGTCCCGATACCACTGGTGTTGCACAGGAATCACTGAGCACGCAGATGGTTTTCCCGGTCATGTTGTCTGCTATGGAAAGCAGTGTCTCAAAGTCGTCGGGCTGTCCCTGTCCGTCACGGATGCGCTCAAGAATGCGCGTGGTCCATGCGGTGCCTTCGCGACACTGCGTACACTGAGCGCAACTCTCATGCGCGTAGAATCTGGTGAGACGGGCTATGGCTCGAACCATGTCCTGACGGTCGTCAAAAACTATGACACCGCCTGAACCGAGCATGGTACCGGCGGCAACCATGCCCTCGTAATCCATCAGCGCACCTTCCGCTTCTTCCCGGGTGAGGATTGGCACGGATGAGCCGCCCGGAATTACCGCCTTGATTTCGCGACCCGGCAGCGGTCCGCCGGCTATGTCGTACAGAAACTCCTTGAACGGGAAACCCAGTGGTACCTCGTAGACTCCCGGCCTGGTGATGTTGCCGCACACCGAGAAGAGCTTGGTGCCCGGACTCCTGGGATTGTCCGGACGTCCGAACTGCTTGTACCAGTCGGCGCCATTGTTGATGATGTACGGCACCGTGGTAAGTGTTTCCACGTTGTTGATGGTGGTGGGCAGTGCGAACAAGCCTGCCACCGCCGGAAACGGAGGCTTGATTCTGGGGTTGCCGCGTCTGCCTTCCAGAGAGTTCATGAGGGCGGTTTCTTCGCCGCAGATGTAGGCACCGGCACCACGATGAACATGGACATCCACACGCTTGCCCGAGCCCATGGCGTTTTCGCCAAGGATACCGGCTGCGTAGGCCTCTTCCACTGCGCGCGTTACCCACTTGTAGGGTTCGGTGAACTCACCACGGATATAGATGTAGGCCGTGTCAGCATGGATCGCATATGCCGCTATGGCCACGCCTTCCACCAGGCCGTGCGGGGTCCAGCGCATGATCTCGCGGTCCTTGAAGGTGCCTGGCTCTGACTCGTCACCGTTGCAGCAGAGATAGTGCTGCTTACCATCTTGCTTCATGAAGGTCCACTTGAGACCTGTTGGGAAACCGGCGCCTCCACGTCCACGCAAGCCCGAGTCCTTCACGATATTCTGCAACTCAGTCGGGTCGAGCGAGAGTGCCTTCCTGAGCGCCTGGTAACCTCCGCGTTCCTGCCATCCCTTGAGCGTGCGCGCTTCGGCGTCGCCAAAGTACCTGGAAAGGATGGGAGTTTCGCGTGGGTGTACCGGATGCGGGTATCCCATTATGCAAGCTCCGAGAGAATGCGCGGCACCGATTCAGGCGTCACGTTCTCCACGTAATCGTTGTTGATCATGACCGGGGTGGCAAAGCCGCAGGCGCCGAGGCATTCAACCTCGACCACGGTGTACTTGCCGTCGGGACTGGTAAGGCCCAGGTCGGGACACCCCGTATGCTCCAGGAACGCCTTGACAACGTTTTCTGCACCGCAAATGGCGCAGGGCGTGGTGGTACACACCTGTATGAAGTAGCGTCCCACGGGATGCTGGTGATACATCGTGTAGAACGTCACCACTCCCTTTACATAGGCGGGCGTGAGTTCCAGGGCAGTGGCAACTTCCTCCATGCCCTTTTCGCTTACCCAGCCGCGTGCATCCTGCAGCATCCACAGAGTGGGCAGAAGCGCTGCCCGCTTGGTGGGATAACGCGAGAGCAGGCGATCGAGTTCCACTCGTTTTTCACCAACGAACACGGGCTCGTGTGGTTCGTCATGATAGTGGCCGTGGGGAGGCGCGGAGACAATTGCGCCACCACTGGCCGAAGGGCCGTGACTCACCGGTCGATCTCTCCCATTACGATGTCGATACTGGCGTTGATCGCGATCACGTCAGAAAGCAAATGGCCTTCAACCATCTGCGGAATGGCGGACAGGTTTACAAAGGACGGTGGCCTGATGCGCCAGCGCACAGGTTTGGAAGTTCCGTCACTAACGAAATAATAGCCCTTCTCTCCCTTGGGGCTCTCAACTGCCACGTAGCACTCACCGGCGGGTGGCCGGGGACCTTCCATGACGAGCTTGAAGTGATGAATCATCGACTCAATCTCATTCATGGCCTTGTGCTTGGGCGGCAGTATGACACGCGGATCGTTCACGTTCACCGGTCCGTCGGGCAGGCGCACAACACACTGCTCAAGAATGCGAACGCTCTGACGCATTTCTTCCACGCGAACCAGAAAGCGATCGTAAACGTCACCTGTTTTCCCCACCGCGATGTCGAAATCGTAGGTTTCGTAATCGAGGTATGGGAAATCCTTTCTCACATCGTAGGGCACGCCCGAGGCGCGCAGCATTGCACCTGAAAGACCCGCATTTATGGCCTCCGCGGCACCCATGGCGCCTATGCCCACCGTGCGGCCGGCCCAGATGGCGTTGGTCTCAATCATGCGCACCGATTCCTCAAGAGTCTTCTTGAATCCCTTGAGAAAGGCACGAAGCCCGTCCATCCAGCCATCGGGAATGTCAGCCGCCATACCGCCCACCCGGGTTGCAGAGGTGGTGAGCCTGGCTCCCACCCAACCCTCAAGCAGGTTGTACACGTTCTCGCGCTCTTCAAAGAGCCACAGAAACGGTGTGAACGCTCCGATATCGAGAACGGTGGTACCCAGCCACACAACGTGCGAGATGATACGCGAGAGCTCCATGAGTATGACTCTGAGCACCTTACAACGCTCGGTCATTCCCACGCCAAACAGACGTTCAGCACCGAGAACAAAGGCCACATTGTTTCCGGGCGAATTGAGATAGTCCTCTCGATCCGTCCACGGAATTATCTGGTTGTACTGACGGTACTCACCAATCTTCTCAAAGCCGCAGTGCAAGTAGCCGATATGCGGAATGCAGCGAACCACAGTCTCGCCGTCGAGTTCAAGCACCAGCCTCAACACGCCATGCGTGGCAGGGTGCTGTGGACCGATGTTGATGAGCATGTGATCCGATGTAAGATCAGGCTCTTCGATTTGAGGCGAAGTTGCAGTTACGGCCCTGCCATCCCGGGCCGTGAGTGCAGAGCGTATTGGCCTGCCGCTGGCATCCAGTCCACTGGTGCCCAGTGCCACTTCAATAGTGCGACGCGTTGCCATTACTCGCCCTCCCGGTCGTCGCCCTGTTCAGCGCGCTCGGCCAGCCGGCGCTGCATGTCAACAGGCAGCGATTCGAAAGCATCCGCTATGGAAAGCTCCTCCAGTGAGTACCGCGCCTCGGGGTCTGCTGAAAGCACCTGCTTGAGCTGCTCCGAGCGCGAGAAGCGGCCACGCAGCGGAAAATCCTTGCGCAGAGGATGACCCTCGGCGTAGCGCTCCCACAGCAACAATCGCCTCAGATCAGGGTGACCATTGAAACGTATGCCGAACATGTCGTAGCACTCGCGCTCAAGCCAGTTGGCACCACTGTAAATGTCGACGATGCTGTCAACTTCCAGCGGCTCGTCCTGCAGAAGTTCAGTCTTGAGACGCAGGAAACGACGATGCGGCAGCGAGCGCAGATGCCATACCACCTCGATGGGTCGCTCAAAGTCGCGGTATTCCACGGCGGTAACATCAACCAGATAGTCGTAACGCTGATCCGGATTGTCGTGCAGCCAGCGGATTATCTCGTGCGCATGCTCACGCCTTACAAACACCGTGGTCTCGCCCCAGATCACTTCGCTTCGAACAATCGCATCCTGAAATTGTGCGAGGAGAACCTGGGCCGACGGGTTTGCAGGGGCGCCGAATCGCGGAATGTTTACCGGCGTAATGGGGCGACCGGACGCGTCTGCTGCCACCGACGCGTGTTCGATTGCCCGGGCTGATGCAGAGTCTCCTGCAGCAACGCCCGCAGCAGCACCTGCAGCAGCGGATGCGCCGGCATCGGGAGGAACTGGCACGGGACTCGTCACGGCGTGGACCGGGTCTGGTGTACCGAGTTGCCGAAAGGCTCAGCGAGCTCGTCTATGCGTGAAGGCGGGATGTATAGCTGGCTCCTTGGATCCGGCTCCATTTCCCTGTGCAGATCGGGGTCCTTCATTCTGTCGCGCTTCACCTTCTCCTGAAGCATGATGATGCCGTGCATGAGTGCCTCGGGTCTGGGCGGACAACCCGGCACGTATACATCCACAGGAACGATGGTGTCTATTCCCTGCACCACGGCGTAGTTGTCGAACATGCCGCCGGTGGATGCACAGGCACCCATGGAGATTACCCACTTGGGCTGCGGCATCTGCTGGTAAATGCGGCGCAGCACCGGAGCGAGCTTGAGCGGTACGCGGCCCGCACAGATCAGAACGTCGGCCTGACGCGGCGAATAACTGAGTCGCTCCATGCCGAAACGCGCCAGGTCGAAGCGCGAAGCTGCCACAGCCATGAACTCAATGGCGCAGCAAGCCGTGCCGAAGGGCATGGGCCATAGTGAGCCCGCCCGGGCCCAGTTCACCAGCATGTCGAGGCGAGTGGTGAGCCAGGTGTCCTGACTGCTGGCCTCGTAGGGAGTTGCGACCTTGCCCATAGTGTTTGCAGCGGGTCCCGTCAGTCCCACGTCAAAGCCCCCTTCCGCCACACGTAGATGAAGCCGACGATGAGGATCAATGCGAATACGAGCATTTCACCGAGTCCGAAAAAAGAGATCTGACCAGCCGGACAGACTCCGTCCACCATCGGAACCGAGCATGAAAGCTGCCGGAAGTGCACACCCCATGGAATCATGAACACCGTCTCAATGTCGAAGACGATGAAGAGCATCGCGACCAGGTAGAACTTGACCGAGAATCGCTCGCGGGCATCACCTATTGGAGTGATGCCGGATTCGTAGGGTATGGACTTCACCGCTGTCGGCTGGGGTTTGATCGTCAGATGCGCAACACCGATTATGAGAATGGCGTTGAGTATGACGAAACCCAGGAGCAGAAGCGCTGGGAGAAATGAGCGTAACATCAGTTAGAGGTACAGCCGGTTGGACTGCCGTGGAACTTCGTGAAACAATTCACAAAGTGATAGGGAAAAGTTACCCTAAGTACCGTAAACCCTCAACGGTATCACTATTTTGTTCCGCGGAATGGTATCACGGGTTAGTTTAACGCCCGGTACACGCCTCAACTGGCGCCGGCTTTCAAACCGCTAACCCATCCATCAAAAAGCCCAATGGGACTCTGTTCTGACCGCTGGATCACACGTATGGCACGCGAACATGGCATGATCGAACCCTTCGAGGACAAGCAGGTCCGACAGGGCGTCATATCCTGGGGCGTGAGCTCCTACGGATACGATATGCGCGTAGCCAGTGAGTTCCGCATCTTCACGAACGTGCTCAATTCCATAGTGGATCCCAAGGCCTTCGATCCCAAAAGCTTCGTGGAGTTCGAGGGCGACATCTGCATTGTGCCACCCAACTCCTTCGCGCTGGCCAGAAGTGTGGAGTACTTCCGCATACCCCGGGACGTGCTCACCCTTACGGTTGGCAAGAGTACTTATGCACGCTGCGGAATAATCACCAACGTGACGCCTTTTGAGCCTGAATGGGAGGGCTACGTCACCCTGGAGATCTCCAACACCACACCCCTGCCCGCCAAGATCTACGCCAATGAAGGTATCGCCCAGGTGGTCTTCTTCACGGGCGATGAGCCGCCAGAGGTGAGCTACAGAGACAAGAAGGGCAAGTATCAGGGCCAGCACGGCGTTACTCTGCCGCGCATCTGAAATGAGACCTGGAGGAACCGGGTGAGCCGCGGGGGCTCACCCGCCCGCGTAGACGTAGCGACAGCCCCTGTCCTGAGCCTGTTGCAGGGTCACAACCATCGAGGGCACCACCTCCACCCCCGGAAGAAGATTGCTGCGCGCTTCTTCGTAGAACGCGTTGCGCGCAGCTTCGCTGGCACGCTCAGTTTGAGAAAGAAAGCGGCTGCCGGCCAGACGAAGTGAGTTCTGACAGGCAAGCAGTATGACGCCACGCGAAACGAGAGATCCGGCCAGCGCGGTGTATGGGTTTGCACTGCCCACCGCATTCATGGTCTGGCCAACCACGGGGTAGCGCGACCACATCCGGTCGTTAAACAGCCAGCCGATGGAAGAGCCGTTGAGCCCCACAACCACGCCGCAGTCACCTTCAGCCACACCATAGGTGCCGGCCTGTGTGTTGAGAAACACTTCGGCCCAGCGCAGAGCCAGAGCATCTGTAGGCATGTGTGAGTGGAAAACCACCCGTTTGCTTCCCCGCAGCCTTGCCATCCAGGGGTCATCAGCCGGCATGGACCGCAGCGTATTGTCATCTGCAAGGTCAGGAGCTGGCGCGTCTCCGGCCGCCGCGTGCGCGCGTGCAACGGGAACCATTCCCACGGCAGCAGCCAGCGCTCCGAGCCGGGTAAGAAAACTGCGTCTTCCATCCATCCGGATGGACGGATATGAGTTGGATGATCTCATGGTGGTGGTGGATCGGTGGGAATGCGACGTGCGAGTACCGGCCTCAGCGCTGGTACCGCGAGCCCGGCCGCCTTCGCAGCGTCAGTTGGGTAGGCTACATCTGCCGGAGGGTCGGCGTTGGGCCAGTCTCTGTTCCTGGGCGGATAATCCTGACGGGGCATGGTCAGAACATAAGCCGCTATGCTGGCCGCCTCCCGGTCACCCAGGCTGCCGGGTAAATCGTTGGGCATGTTCCTTCGCACGAAAGTTGCCAGTGTATACTGTCTCGCCATGCCCGCTCCTATCGAGTAGCTGTCGATCCCCCAAACGGCAGGGCCAAGGCCGTTTATCCCCTCGCCGGACCCACCGTGACAACGGGCGCACTGCAGGGCATACCCCTCGCGGCCCTCTTCAGGGTCTCCCGCCACTGTCAGAGGCTCGGCATCGGCCGGTCTGGGTTCGTTTGCAAGCTGCTCAATGTAGGCCACTATGTCACGCATCTCCTGCCCGTCTCCGGGCAGGCTGCGACCGGCAAGGCTCCTCTCTATGCAGTCGTTCACCCGCGTTTGCATGCTCTCTTCAGTGCCGGAACGCGGCCGGTAACGTGGATAACGAGCCGCGCTTCCCAGCCATGGCAGCGCTGTCTTTCGTGTTCCGTTGTCCAGGTGACAACTTGTACAGGTCAGCCCGTTGCCGCTGAAAGCCGGCAGAGAGTCGGGAAATGCATTCAACAGCGCGAGGCCGCGTACAGGGTCTCCCGGGCCGCTGGCACCATCACGGGCCTGGCGGTCGGGCTGTACACAGGCAGCGGGTGAGAGCAGCAGAAACAGAAAAGCAAGTGAGAATGCGCGAAGTGAGTGCAGTCGCCGCGCTGGTGAAGCTGGAGCTGGCATATTGATCCCCGGCTTGAGGACGGAAACAGCCTCGAACACCAACAAGATAAAACATCTAGATTGCAATGCATGAGGAAGGAAAAAGAGGCAGGTGATCAAGCCTTTGATGAACTCATTGCAGCCGTCAGGGCCTGCCGCATATGCCGGGACGCACCGCGCTATGGTGAGCCGCTTCCGCAGGAGCCCAGACCCATTCTACAGGCACGTGCATCGGCACGCATTTGCATAGCGAGCCAGGCACCCGGTATCCGTGCTCATACCAGCGGAGTGCCCTTCGACGATCCGTCGGGGCTTCGTCTCAGGGAGTGGCTGGGAATGACGGACGCCGAGTTCTATGACGCCGATAAGGTGGCCATAGTGCCTATGGGGTTCTGCTTCCCCGGGTTTTCAGCCGCGGGCGGCGACCTGCCGCCGCGCCGCGAGTGCGCTGAGGAGTGGCACGAGCGCATTTTCGCCGCGCTTACGCAGCTCCGCATACTGGTTGTCATCGGGGGCTACGCACATCGCTGGCACCTTGGCCCCGCTGTGGCGCGGCAGAGCGTAAGCGAGATAGTGGCTTCATGGCGCGACCTGCACGCGCGAAATGAAACGCTGCGTGTGTTCGCACTCCCGCACCCTTCATGGCACAACAACCTCTGGATAAAGCGCAATCCCTGGTTCAGCACGGAACTGCTTCCATTCATGCAGGAATCCATTCGTGAGACTCTAAGAGACGAGTCTCAGTGATACACTGTGGCGGCAATCTGCGAACATCGGAAAAAAGCACGACCCCCAACAGGACCTGAGAGCCTGTTGGGGGTCGTTGCGCCAGAGCACCTGTTCAGTTGGCTGCCTGTTCCTTTCTTCGAAGACTGGCACCCAGATAGTCGTGGTTCATCTGCTTGATGACGTCTATGCTGATTTCCTTGGGGCAGGCCTCCTGGCATTCACCTATGAATGTGCAGTGTCCGAAGCCTTCCAGGTCCATGGCTTCCACCATGGTAAGCGCACGCTGATCGCGCTCCGGCTGTCCCTGAGGCAGAAGTCCAAGGTGCGTGATCTTGGCGCCGGCAAACAGCGAAGCAGAAGCGTTGGGGCATGCAGCAACACATGCTCCGCAGCCTATGCAGGCTGCCGCATCCATGGCGTGTTCAACGGTATCCTTGGGAATGAGGATCTCGTTGGCGTCACGCGGACCGCCGGTGTCAACCGACACGTAGCCACCCGCCTGAATGATTCGATCAAAGGCGCTGCGATCGACAATGAGGTCCTTGATTACCGGAAATGCTGATGCACGCCAGGGTTCAACGGTAATGGTCTCACCATCGTGGAAGGCACGCATGTGCAACTGGCAGGTGGCAGTACCCTTCCAGGGACCATGCGGCTGGCCGTTGATCATCATGGAGCACGATCCGCAGATGCCCTCGCGACAGTCGTGCGCAAATGCCACCGGTTCCTTCCCTTCCTCTGTGAGCCTCTCGTTGAGCATGTCGAACATCTCAAGAAACGACATGTCGTTACTCACGCCGTCCACAGAGTAGGTTTCCAGCTTGCCTTCCGCCCTGGAAGACGGCTGGCGCCATACGTTTAGAGTGAGCTTCATTACTTGTAGCTCCTGGTAGACAGGTGCACGTTGTCGAACACCAGTGGTTCCTTGTTTAGGATCGGGGCCTTCCCGTCGCCTGCATGCTCCCATGCCGCCACGTATGTGAAGTCCTCGTCGTTGCGTTTGGCCTCGCCATTCTCCTGAAACTCCACACGGAAGTGTGCTCCGCAGGATTCTTCACGATGCAGTGCATCGTGACACATCAACTCCGCCAGCTCCATGAAGTCGGCAACGCGTCCTGCCCGCTCCAGAGACTGGTTCATTGATTCGGCGCTGCCTGGAACGTTGAGGTTGTTCCAGTACTCCTCACGCAGAGCAGGAATGAGTTCCAGCGCCTTGTTGAGACCTTCCTTGCTCCTGGCCATGCCGCAGTACTCCCAGAGTATGGAGCCAAGTTCGCGATGGAATGAATCAACCGTACGCCTGCCCTTCATGTTGAGGAACTGCTGCTGACGTTGTTTTACTGCTTCCTCGGCGCCGCGGAACTCGGCGTGCGAGCTGTCGATCTTTTCCAGGCTTGCCCGCGCCAGATAGTCGCCGATGGTGTAAGGCAGTACGAAGTAACCATCAGCAAGGCCCTGCATGAGCGCTGATGCACCGAGTCTGTTTGCCCCGTGATCGGAGAAATTG
>CAZWSJ010000018.1:0-2478 GCA_964636415.1 uncultured Gemmatimonas sp.
CCGGAGGAGACTACTCCGTCGATAGGCGGCACGTGGAAGCGTTGCAAGACGTTCCAAGCGCAGCCGTCCTAATCGCCCGTGCGGCTTGACTCCCCCATGGTTTTTTTACCATGGACAGCAATCCCGCAGAGCACACGCTAATAATGCATCGCATCGCCCAAGCGGCGACGATGCCCATGATCACTCCCATCCGTATGTCAGAACACTCAGCCTAGGTGCAGCAGCACCAAACGGCTGATACTTCTACAATCAAAGTTCGCTGGCGACTAGAGCGTCAGGGCCACACCCGTTCCCATCCCGAACACGGTCGTTAAGCCTGACAGCGCCGATGGTACTCCGGTCGAGAGATCGCGGGAGAGTAGGCCGTCGCCGGCACCCCCTTGAAGCCCCCGTCACACTGGACATCGTCCCGGTGGCGGGGGCTTCGTGCTTTATACCCACCTCCCAACACAACCAGCCCACGCCGATGAATTCCACCTTCGATTCACCAACAACCAAAGCTGGGATCGTAACCGTGGCCGGGCTCCCAAACGCGGGGAAATCCTCGCTGCTAAATCAACTCATCGGCGAAACCCTCGCCATTACTTCACCCAAGGCGCAAACCACAAGGCAACGAATCGCGGGCATACTCAGCACCGACAATGTCCAGATGATTGTCCTGGATACCCCCGGACTCCTTGAGCCCAAAGACTCGCTGCAAACCTCCATGCGTCAGGCCGCCGTCGCCGCGCTTCGTGACGCCGACGTCATCCTTCACGTGGCCGATGCCACGCAGAAGCCCCCACCACCACTCGCCACTGCCGCAAGTCTCACGAATGCCCCGGCGGCGCCGGTCCTGCTGGTGTTTAACAAGATTGACCTGCTCGACGCTCAACAACGCCAGCAACTGTTGGACGAACACCCCGATGCCCTCCTCTGCTCGGCACTTTCGGGAGAGGGTTTCCCGGAACTTGTGAAGCGCATCACTGTCTTGCTTCCCGCCAGTCCCTATCTATATCCCGAAGACGAACTCTCGACTCACCCGCTGAGGTTCTTCTGTGCAGAGTTCGTCAGACAGGCGGCTCTCGAGCAGTTGGGTGAGGAGGTACCCCACGCCCTCGCATGCGAGATAGAGGAGTTCCGCGAAGGGAGTTCTCCACTGTACATTCGAGCTGTCCTTTATGTGGAACGTGAGAGCCAGAAGCGCATTGTGATTGGAGCCAACGGACAACAGATCAAGAAGCTCGGGAAAGCTGCCCGCATGAGCATTGAGAGCTTTCTTGGCCAGCAGGTCTATCTGGACCTCTGGGTAAAGGTGTATCCGAACTGGCGTCGCAGCCGTGCTGCGGTAACGCGCTTTGGATACGGCGACCCTGCACGAAAGTCGTGAAGAGACTTACCAGCCGCTGGCCTGCCATGGCGGGCCTCGCTCTGGCCACTTTGCTCACTTGCTTTGCTCCTGAGCAGGCCCGGGCGCAGAGTGGCGCGCTGTTCGTGCTGGTACCCTTTGGTGCGCGAGCCGTCGCTCAAGGCGACGCGGTGGTCGCCGATACCACGCTGGGTACCGACGCTGTCTGGTGGAACCCTGCCAGCCTGGCACGGCTGCCCGAGCGCGAGATCGCAGTACACCACGCCTCCACGGCTATTGCCCGCTCCGATATGATTGCGTTCGCCGCACCCTCTCAGGTGCTTGGCACCATCGCTGTATCGGCGCTCATAGTTGACTACGGCAGCACCGAGGTCACGGATGTCAGTTCCGGATCACCCGTGGGCGGCACCATTGGTACCTACAACTATCAGGTTGCAGCCTCGTACGCTTCGCCCGTTGGACGTCGCTTCAACGCTGGCATCACGTACAAGTTCCTTATGATCCGGAGCGCCTGCTCGGGCAATTGCGGCAACATATCAAGCGTATCGGGCTCTTCCAGTGCCCTGGACCTGGGTGCACAGTACGTATTGCCCACCACCTTGCCGCTGTCTCTGGGCCTGTCACTGCGCAACCTCGGGCCCGCCATGCAGTTCCGTGATGCAGAACAGGCCGATCCGCTCCCACGTCTGGTTCAGGTTGGAGTGCGCGTCGGCATTCCGTCTGCCGCCCTGGAGCGAAACAACACCACGGTGGACCTGGCTGCCGATGTTTTCAATGCCGAGGCTCTGGATGGCGCGGCGGTCGGCCTTGGCGTGACGTTGGGATATAGAGGAATAGCCTTTCTTCAGGCGGGCTACAAAAAGCAGAGTGGCCAGGGCGGAGGTCCTTCAATTGGCATAGGGTTCCGCCACGGCGCACTGGGAATAGATCTGGCTCGTCGCTTTGATAATTTTTCTTCGCAGTTGGGTGAAACCCCCACCTACGTTATGGTCCGAGCGCGCTTTTGAAGCTGCCAGTCTGTCTTCGCAATGCCTCTCGGTGTGCTGATCCGGTACTGGCTGGTCTTGTCAGTGTACCTGCTCGTGTGCCTGCTCGTGTGCCTGCTCGTATGTCTGCTCGTATGCCGGTCG
>CAZWSJ010000018.1:2578-51693 GCA_964636415.1 uncultured Gemmatimonas sp.
CCTGCTCGTGTGCCTGCTCGTGTGCCTGCTCGTATGTCTGCTCGTATGCCGGTCGGCATATCTTCTGGCGTGCCTGCCCATGCGTCTGCCAGTGCACCACTCCGCGCATTCGCCCGTGCACTGCTGTTGTGGATGACCGTACTTTCTCCACTCGGCGCCCAGCCCGCTGAGCCGACGCTGGTCAGTGGAGCTGCTGTCAGGCCGGCAGCTCTGAGCATGTGGCAGCAGCCTCTTGAAAACCCGGTGGATCCCGGCGCCCCGACCGATCCCCTGCTGGTACCCACTCTGCCTCTGCAACAGCTGCAGCAACCCGCAGCCGATCCCGGATCCCGAGCCAGAGCCTCCTGGTTCGCGCCTCTGGCCTCGGCTCTGGTGCCCGGTGCAGGCCAGTTTCTTCTGGGTCAGCAGCGCAGCGCGGCCTACGCTGCTGCAGAACTGTATTTGCTCATTCAGTACATCGGCGCAAGGCGTGATGGCAACCGGGACAGGGAAGCCTACAGAAGTCTCGCTGCAGAGGTTGCCCGACAGCAGTTCGGAGGCAGCCTGCCAACCGGAACCTGGGACTACTATGAGCATCTCGAGCACTTTCTCGAGAGCGGTGTCTACAACCGGAATCCGGGCGGTGATCTTGAGCCAGAGTTGGATGCGCTGACTTATAACGGCAACAGATGGGCCCTGGCACGCGACATCTACTGGCTGGACCCACAGGCAGAGCCCGACCGCCAAAGCGCTGAGTACAGGAACGCCATTGCCTTCTATGAGAACTCAGCGGCGCGGGATGAGTTTCGCTGGAGCTGGCGTGATGCCACACTGCAGCAGGCCACTTACCAGAACACCATAGCCAGCGCCAACCGGAACTATCAGCGCTCCATAAACTTCGCCGGCGCCATAGCGCTGACGCATCTTGTCTCAGTGATAGATGCCTACGTCAGTGTACGGGTACGACGCTTTGGCGGCGCCGGCCTTGGACCGTTTTCCGTCCAGGAGGTACACGCTGAGTATGCTCCCTCTGGGTTGGGCTCGGGCTCGCCCGGTACCTGGCTCGGCTATATTCGTCTGGGCAAGGCGCTGCCTCGCGGATTGCCAAAGCAGTAGCAAACAACCTATTACGCCTGCAAGGCCAGCGGCGAGCACGGGTACAGCAGAGAGCACCAGCGCAAACCAGCAGCCGGCAGCGCCCGGCGGCTCCAAGCGGCAGCACCCGGCAGCGCGATCTTCCCGGTCACTGTGACGCAGGATACATCGTGGCGAAGCTTCTGTATTGATCGTCAGATGGTTGAGCAGAACTCTCCATGTACACTGCTGTGAGAGTTGACTCCTACCTTGTTCAGGCAGCCATGACCACAAGCCGGATAGGACAGAGCGTATTGCATCTGGCAACCGCCAACGCGGGTGTGGTACCGCTGTGGATGGCTGAGTGGTGGCCTGTTTTTTCTGGTGGCCGCATTGAGATGGATGACCCGGGTGGGGTGCTGTCCACCACGCTCAAGGAGAGGCCCAGGCTCATCGTGATAGATGCGCGGCCTCCGGAGTTGGAAAATCAGGCCCATGAAGAACATGAGTGGACCACAAGCGCGCTGTCTGCCTGCAAACAACTCAAGCGTGATCCATTTACCGGCATAGTGCCCGTTCTGGTGCTGGTGCCTTCACTGCCGGCGGGTGTCTTTGTCGATGCCTTCGCTGCCGGTGCTGATGAGGTTCTGCGCGAAGACGTTAATGCAGAGGAGGGCAGGGCCAGGCTCTCTGGCATGCTCAGACGCAGCGACCGGGACACTGATGTGCATCCATCCACCAGACTGCCGGGGTCGAGAGAAATCCGCGCTGAACTGGCCAGACGGGTTGCCACCAACGAAAAGTTCGCGGCCTGTTACGCAGATCTGGACCATTTCAAGGAGTTCAACGATCGCTACGGGTATCATCGTGGCGACTCGGTCATACAGTTGCTCGCACGCATACTGCATGACGTGGTCAAGGGGCTCTGTCCCATCGACGGCTTTGTGGGTCACATTGGCGGGGATGATTTCCTCTTCACCGTTCCGCTGGTGGCGCTTCAACGGGTCTGTGATGAAATTGTGCAGGTGTTCGACGAGCTGATCCCCTGGCAGTACACGGATCAGGATCGCAGAGCAGGATATTTTTTCGGCAAGGATCGCCGCGGTCAGTTGCACAGGGTTCCACTGATGACGCTGTCGGTGGGTGTGGTAACCAACCATAGGCGGCACTTTACACGGGCGGACGAGGTCAGCGAGTTGGCAACCGAGATGAAGAGCTACGCCAAGACATTGCCCGGCTCGCTCTGGGCCGTGGACCGGCGACGGAACGAGGTGGCGAGTGACGTGGCCGATGGAGCCCGGGAATACGCCCGGGTGGCAATGGGTCATTCGCGGCTGACAGGAGACGCTTCATGAACGTCACCTGTCCCGAGTGCCAGTCGATTTTCCGCGTTGACCCGACCAAGGTGCCTGCCACGGGAGTGAGAGCTCGTTGTTCGGTGTGTGGTGGCATCATCAGCATCACCGGCGGCAGTTTGCCTGTTTCGGTTACGCCTCCCCTGGGTTCGGCAGCTCACCAGCCCGAGAGCCGCGTGGCTGGATCGGCAACGCCAGCGGTCGCGAGCAGAGTTTACACGCCACGGTTGGCGCCCACACCCGTGACGGCCAGCCCGGCGGTAACAAGGCCGGCAGCACCAACGCCCGCTACGGTCGCAGCAACAGCTTCGTTTGCGCCCGCTCCGGCAACGCCCTCTGCCGCGGCGCCAACAGCTCCGTTTGTGCCTGCGGCGGCGACGCCCTCCGCCGCGGCCCCAACAGCTCCGTTTGTCCCTGCGGCAGCAACGCCGGCTGCTGCACGCGTTCCAATGCCACATGGACGCATGAGCCCCCCCGTGAGCACAGGCGCGGTGCTCTCAGCTGAGAGCGCAACTTCTGCGAAGACCGGAAGCAGTGTAAGCGCCAGCACTGCCACCGGCTTTGCCACACCCGGTCCCACCCTGACCTCAACTCTGGCCCCGACGCCGGCCGCCGCCCGGCGCCAGATCAACCCATTCCTTCGCGCTGATCCTGTACAGCGCGCTAGAAGGCTTGCCCGGGCGCTGGTGTCTGATCTCGTCGCCTATCATCCCCGCAAGCGCGAAGAAGGCCTCCGCGATGGAACCCTGCGTCAGTTGTTCCGCGAAGAAATCAAAAAGAGCTACGAAGAATACGTGGAACAGGTGGGTCGTGATCTCGCTGAGGGTGCACCCTACTTTCAAGAGGCACTCAACGAGATCCTGGCCGATGGCCAGCACCTGTTTTGACCCAGGCGCTCGTTTTGTAAGCTGCTCCTTCAGTCGCAGTTGCCATAGCTATCGAAGCCGCTGCTATAGCCACGGTTACACCCACTGATGCAGTCGCGGTTATAGCTGCACGGACATCAGAAATCACCGCTGTCATGACGCCCGGTTTTCAGGTAGTTTTCTGTTCTCGGATTTAGGCGAGGCAAACAAGACTCAAGCCGCTTTCCGGTCTGGAAGGCGGCTTTCGTCGTATATGGAAGGTGCGTAACACGCGGGCCACTTTGCCTCGGAAGATGCTTAACACGCGGGCAACTGTGCCTGGAGGACTGATGTTGGACGGAGACAGACTGAAGCTGCTCGCACGCGCAGAAGAGCGGTTGAGTGACATGCGGAGGTATCTTTGACATCGAGTCCAGACGCTCTACGCTGAGTGCCTACGAGGAGGAAATGGCGGACCCTGATTTCTGGAATGACCAGGATCATGCCCGCGAGATCGTACAACAGGTCAAGGAACTGAAGGGTTGGGTCGA
The DNA here is from genome assembly GCA_964636415.1 of uncultured Gemmatimonas sp. Lineage (GTDB taxonomy): Bacteria > Gemmatimonadota > Gemmatimonadetes > Gemmatimonadales > Gemmatimonadaceae > Gemmatimonas. The sequence goes on from CAZWSJ010000018.1 coordinate 6,383, forward strand.
ACCGACAGAAACGCTTGCAGGGCGCATTCAGGGAGCCCGTGAACTTGACGAACTCCTGGGCCTTGAGCCGGATGACGAAATGGAGGCCGATCTCGATCAGGAGATCGAGCGGATTGGAGACGATCTGGACACCTTCGAACTTCGCTCACTGCTGCGCGGCCAGGATGACTTTCGCGACGCCCAGCTTGAGATCTCGGCAGGTGCCGGCGGCACCGAAGCCCAGGATTGGGCGGAAATGCTCATGCGCCTCTATACGCGCTGGGCTGAACGCAAGGGTTTCAGCATAGACATCCTTGACCTCAGCGAGGGAGAGGAAGCGGGCATCAAGGGTGCTGTTCTCGAAATCAAAGGGCAGTACGCTTACGGTTATCTGCGGGCAGAGTCCGGAGTGCACAGGCTTGTTCGTATCTCTCCCTTCGACTCCAACGCGCGTCGCCACACAAGTTTTGCATCTGTTTTCGTATATCCGGTGGTGAATGACGAGATTCACATTGACATACGGGAAGAAGACATCAGGATGGACGTGTTCCGTGCGTCGGGTGCTGGCGGACAGCATGTGAACAAGACTTCCTCGGCGGTGCGTCTCACGCACATTCCCACGGGCATTGTTGTCAGTTCACAGCAGGAGCGTTCGCAGTTCAAGAACAGGGCAACTGCCATGAAGATGCTCAAGAACCGGCTTTATCAGATGGAAGTGGAGAAACAGGCCGCAGCCAAGGCGGCTTTTGACGCCAACAAACAGGATGTCACCTTCGGCAGCCAGATCCGGAGCTATGTGTTTCAGCCCTACACTATGGTCAACGATCATCGCACTGAACTCAAGATCGCGGACGTACAGCGGGTAATGGATGGTGACATTGATCCTTTCATTCACGCCTACCTCAAGCAGGGAAGTGCGGTTGACGCCGAGGGGCACAGGTCATGATGGATGGCAGTGGAAGTGACATGAGTGAGGGCAAGGCTCCTGATCAGGAACTGAACTTTGTGATGCGCGCCAGGCGTGAGAAGCTTGATCGCTTGCGCGAGCGAGGCGTGGAGCCCTTTGCCTATTCGTTTGAGCGCACGCACGATTCTGGGGCAGCGATAGCCGCGCTCGATGAGGCCATTGAACGCGGCTTGGAGAGTGGCCCTGATGTTGCGCTGGCAGGCAGACTTGTTTCGTGGCGCTCGCAGGGCAAGACGGCCTTCGGTCATCTCATGGACATGCAGGGCAGAGTGCAGCTCTATTTCCGCCGCGATGAGTTGGGAGCGGAGCTGTTCTCACAGTTGTCCGACTATGACATGGGCGACTGGATTGGTGTGCGTGGACACATGATGCGCACACGCACTGGCGAGGCCACAGTCAAGGTGTCAGAGGTTGAACTGCTGGCCAAGTCGCTGCGCCCGCTGCCGCTCGGCAAGGAGCAGGTGATTGATGGCAAAGTCGTCCGCTATTCGGCCTTTTCTGATACCGAGCAGCGTGCACGTCAGCGTTATGCGGACCTCGCAGTTCATCCTGAAGTGCGCGCCCTTTTCAGAGCACGCTCAGTGATGACGCGCGCCATACGCAATCATCTTGATGAGCTGGGCTATCTGGAAGTCGAAACGCCGGTACTCCAGCCACTCTATGGTGGTGCATCCGCGCGACCATTCATTACTCACCACAATGCTCTGGACATGCCCCTGTTCCTGCGCATTGCCGATGAGCTGTACCTGAAGCGGCTGATTGTGGGCGGCTTTGAACGCGTCTACGAAATCGGTCATGATTTCAGAAACGAGGGCATTGACCGCACGCACAATCCTGAGTTCACGATGCTCGAGTTCTATGAGGCATTTGCGGATTATCAGGTGATGATGTCGCGTGTGGAGTCACTGATAGTTGCTGCAGCGGATGCCCTCAGGGCACTGCCGGGAGTTGGTGATGGCATTCCGGTATTTTCCACTCCGTTTCCGCGCAGGCAATGGGTGCATTCGCTGGAACAGGCGGCTGGCGCGGAGGTAATGAGTCTGCCGGATCCTGAACTTCGCAGAATGGCGGAGCGCGTGGGCGTGCAGAAGGTGGAGTCGCTGAGCAGGCCCAAGGTGCTTGACGAGATGTTTCAGGCACTTGTGGAGTCGAGCATCGAGGAACCCACCTTCATCGTGGACTATCCCAAGGAACTCTCTCCGCTGGCCAAGCCCAGGCGCGGCGGACCGGAAGGAATCACGGAACGTTTTGAACTCTTTGCACGTGGCCGGGAGCTGGCCAACGCGTTCTCGGAACTCAACGATCCCATTGATCAGCGCGAGCGTTTCGAGGCTCAGGCACGCCTGCGCGACGCTGGAGACGAGGAGGCAAGCGGCGTGGACGAGGACTATCTCCGCGCACTTGAGTACGGCATGCCTCCTACGGGCGGAGTGGGCATTGGCATGGATCGCCTGTTCATGTATCTCACCAACACGGCGAGCATCCGCGACGTGATCCTCTTCCCAACAATGCGTCCGGAATGAGAACACAGCTGCGACGGGGCGGAGCAGGTAAGTGACACGGCTCGAGTTCTCGATAGCCTGGCGCTACCTGCGCAGCAGACAGGGCTCGCGACTGCTGTCTCTTATCAGCGTCATTGCCATTGGCGGTGTGCTGGTTGGTGTGTGCGCGTTGATTGTGGTGATGGGCGTGATGACCGGCATGCAGACTGACATGCGAGAGAAGATTCTCGTTGCAAGCCCGGACTTGCGATTGCTGCCCTACGGTGATGATATGCGCTTGCACGATTGGCAGCCGCTCCTGGAGCGTGTTCGGAGTTTTCCGGGCGTTGTGAGCGCGGCACCATTCGTCTCAACACAGGGTTTGGTGCGCAACCTCGGCGGCTACATGACAGGCACAGCAGTGATCGGCTTTGACTCGACACCCAATAAGGGCGGCGACGTAACGCTGATCAGAGACCATGTGGTGCTGGGTGACTTCAGCTTCAAGACCGACGGGGTCGGGATACCGACTGCCGTGCTGGGCAAGTTTCTGGCATCCAAACTCAATGTGCTTCCCGGTGATACGGTGGTGTTGCTCGGTGCGGCCGGTTTGACAATGAACGCGGCGACCGGTGCCATAGTGCCGCGGGCGGACAGCGCGGTCGTGGGTGGGATTTTTGAGACCGGCATGTACGAGTATGACGACGGCTACCTCTTCCTGTCGCTGCCGGCAGCTCAGCGTTTTGCGGGCCTTGATGGCGACGTAACCGGACTCGAGGTGCGCACCACTGACAGGTGGAAGGCTCCCGAGGTTGCTGATTCACTCGATGCACAACTGCTGGCCCCGGTGAGGGCCGTGGACTGGCAGGAGAACAACCGTTCGTTCTTTCAGGCACTCAAGCTCGAGAAGCTTGGTATGGGTGTCATACTGCTGCTGATCGTGGTGGTGGCGGCTTTCAATATCGTAAGCACGCTCACCATGGTCGTGGTGGACAAGACGCGCGAGATAGGGATACTGCGCGCAATGGGTCTGGGTGCAGCAAGTGTAAGGCGCATATTTCTGTATCAGGGAATGGTGATCGGCGCCGTGGGTACGGGTGGCGGCCTCATACTTGGGCTTTTTCTCTCCCTGCTGCTTGAGAAATACCGACTTATCTCGCTGGATCCCTCCGTTTATTTCATTGATCATCTGCCGGTGCGCCTGGTTGCCGGAGATGTGCTGGCTGTGGTGTTTTCAAGCATGCTTGTATCTACGCTGGCCACTCTTTACCCGGCCGCTCAGGCAGCTAGGCTCTATCCAGTAGAGGCCATAAGGCATGAATGAAAGCTCCGGTGCCGCCCGGCCGGCCGTGATTGAGGCCAGGGGCCTGGTGAAGGAGTTTCGTGGAGGTGACGGTGGGATCATCCGCGTGCTTGATCAGGTAGAACTGAGTGTGGCCCGTGGTGAGATGGTTGCCATTGTGGGCGCGAGTGGCTCGGGCAAGAGCACGCTGTTGCACGTGTTGGGTGCTCTGGAGCGCCCCACTGCAGGTTCCATAGCCGTTGAGGGCCTGCAGGTTTCAGAGTTGCCGGACACGGAACTGGACAGGCTCAGGAACAGGGCCATTGGCTTCGTGTTTCAGTTTCATCACCTGCTGCGGGAGTACACGGCGTTGGAGAACGTCATGATGCCGCAGCTCATTGCGGGTACGTCCAGAGATACGGCGCGAAGGCGCGCCGTTGAGTTGCTTGAGCGCGTTGGGCTGGGCTCGCGGCTGCAACACAGGCCCGGAGCGCTTTCCGGTGGAGAGCAGCAGCGCACGGCGGTGGCCAGGGCACTTGCTACAAGGCCCGCCATACTGCTGGCGGACGAACCCAGCGGGAACCTTGATCAGCATAATGCTGAGAGCCTTCATGCGCTGTTCAGTGAGTTGGCACGTGATGAATCGTTGGGTTTGGTAGTTGTTACACACAATCAGTCGCTGGCTTCACAGGCCGACAGGGTACTATTGTTGGAAGGCGGACGACTGATGGTGCCGGATTCTCCGGCGGAGGCGAGCTGATGCTCTGCGATAATTGTCAGGAAAGAGACGCGGTGGTGCACCTAACACGAATCGTGGACAACACGATGACGCAATTGCACCTCTGCGAGAAGTGTGCCGCGGCCAAGGGTGTGGAGACCACGCTTGCCGTGCCACAGCACCCCCTTGGAGAGATCCTTCAGGCGGTACAGCAGCAGTCAACCGCAGGAGCCGATGCGGCTGTTTGTTCTTTTTGCGGGGCCACTCCGCGCGATTTCAGGGTCACCGGCAAGCTGGGCTGTCCGCACTGCTACGATGCCATGGAAGGGAGCCTGAGAGAGTTGCTGCGGCGCTTGCACGGTAGTTCCAGGCATGTCGGCAAGCGTTACGAGGCCCCTGTCGCCCACGTGAGTTCCAAGGCCGATTCTGTGCACGACCTCAGGGACCGACTCAAGCGCGCTGTGGACGCCGAGCAGTTTGAGCTGGCCGCGGAGCTGAGGGATCGTATCCGGGTTCTGGAATGACCGGCTCCCGTACTGTGCTCGATCTGTCCCTGCTGCCCGACGGTGGTGTTCGCTGGCTTGATGCGTCGGGACCGAACAGCGACATCGTGATATCCACGCGGATGCGGCTGGCGCGGAACATCACGGGCTATGCTTTTACCGGCCGTGCCCGCGATGGCGAGCGTCTCAGGCTGCTCGCCCAGGTGCGTGACGCCATACCGGAAGTGTCGTCGCTACATGGGAGCCTCATTTTCACACTGGAGCAGATGCCGGTGGTGGAGCGGAAGCTCCTGCACGAGAGACATCTGGTAAGCAGGGAGTTGGCGGGTCTGGACCCTCAGCATCCTGTGAGAAGTGGTGCTGCACTGGTTTTGGGCGAGTCTCTGGGCGTGCTGGTCAACGAGGAGGACCATTTGCGCCTGCAGGCGCTGAGGTCGGGCTTCTGCGTACCGGAGGCCTTCGCGGCCATTCAGCGCCTGGACGATGAGTTGGGCGCTCAGTTGCCCTATGCGTTTCATCGTGAGTTCGGCTTTCTTACGGCCTGTCCCACCAACGCGGGTACCGGGTTCAGGGCATCGGTACTCATTCACCTGCCAGGCCTGGTTCTTACCAAGGAGATCGGAAAGGTCCTCTCAGGCCTTCAGCAGATGGGCCTCACTTACCGGGGTTTGTATGGTGAGGGCAGTGAGGTGGTGGGAAACTTCTTCCAGCTTTCGAATCAGACCACTCTCGGAAGGTCGGAGGAAGAGCTTCAGGACCTTCTGGTTCGTGTTGTGCGGCACGTTGTGGAGCGGGAGGAGGAGGCCCGTCGTGTTCTGGTACGTGACGCCGGGTATATTATCGAGGATAAGCTTTGGAGGGCCTACGGGACCTTGCGCTACGCCCGTAGCCTGACGTTTGATGAAGCCATGAATTATCTGAGTGGTGTAAGACTGGCTGTTGGCCTGAAACTGGTCACCGGTCTCAGTGTATACACGCTCAACAAGTTGCTGATTTTTACACAATCCGCCCATTTGTCGCAGATGGAAGGGCGGTTGTTGACGGAAACCGAAGCAAACTTGGCGCGCGCCCGTTACGTGCGACAGGTGCTCATGAGTGAAGGCGGTGGAGACGGCTGAGGCCGGTTCTGCCATCTCCGCAAGGATCCAGAGGGGACGATGAACGGCTACAACTTCACCGAGCGGGTGCGAAAAGTTCTGGCGATGGCGCGCGAGGAAGCGGCTCGGCTTCACCACGAATATGTGGGAACCGAGCACATTCTTCTCGGGCTGATCCGCGAGGGCGAGGGCGTTGCTGCTGCAGTGCTGCAGAATCTGTCCGTCGACCTGGATGAGATTACGCTCAAGATCGAAGAAACGGTAAAAAAGGGGAAAGCGGCTCAGGCCACTGGCCCTGATCTGCCTTATACGTCGCGGGCCAAGAAGGTTCTGGAGCTTGCCATGGCAGAGGCCCGGGACCTGAACCACAGCTACGTGGGCACCGAGCACCTGCTGCTGGGTCTGCTACGGGAGGAGCGTGGTATTGCCGCTCAGGTACTGACGGATTCAGGGGTTAGTCTGGAAGCCGCACGCGCAGAAACGCTGCGCTTGCTGGGCACCGAGATGCCACCGCAGTCTCAGGCGGCTGAGGCTGAAAAGGCAGGCACAGCAGCACCGTCTGCTGCACCGGCCAAGGGTGACAAGAAGTCCAAGACGCCCGCGCTGGATCATTTCTGCCGCGATCTCACGCAACTGGCCAGCGAAGGCCAGCTTGATCCCACGATTGGCAGGGCCAAGGAGATCGAGCGCGTCATGGAGGTGCTGACGCGGCGCAAGAAGAACAACCCGGTGCTCATAGGTGAGCCGGGTGTGGGGAAGACCGCCATTGTGGAGGGTCTGGCTCAGCTTATCGCGTCGGGCAATTGCCCCGATTCATTGCACGGCAATCGTGTGCTCTCTCTGGACATGGCCGCTGTAATTGCTGGTACCAAGTACCGCGGCCAGTTCGAGGAGCGCCTCAAGGCTGTGATGAACGAGATCGCCCAGAACAAGCAGGTGATTCTGTTCATTGACGAGCTTCACACACTGGTTGGTGCGGGAGCGGCAGAAGGTGCAATCGACGCGAGCAACATGCTCAAGCCGGCCCTCGCGCGCGGTGAGCTGCAGTGTGTTGGTGCGTCCACTCTCAACGAGTACCGCAAATACATCGAAAAGGATGGGGCACTGGAGCGCAGGTTCCAGACCGTGGTGGTGGATCCGCCTTCGGTTGATGAGACGGTCGAGATACTCAAGGGGCTCAAGTCCAAGTATGAAGACCATCATCGGGTGAACATCCCCGACGAAACTCTTTTGGCAGCAGCCAGGCTTTCCGAGCGCTACATCACTGATCGTTTCCTGCCGGACAAGGCAATAGACGTGATTGATGAGGCCGGTGCGAGGGCGCGGCTGGCGGCGCAGGTTGCTCCCGCTGAGGTCACTGAGCTCAAGGATCGTCTGGAGCAGATCAACGGTGAGAAGGAAACGGCCGTTCGCGACCAGAACTTCGAGCTGGCCGCCGCTCTGCGCGACAGCGAGCGTGAGTTGCAGGTGGAGATTCGGCGCAAGAAAGAGGAGTGGGAGGAGAGACGTCAGTCCTTCCGTCCCACGTTGGGCGAAGAGGAGATAGCCTTTATTGTGAGCCGCTGGACCGGCATACCGGTTACCAGACTGCAGGAGGCCGAGACTTCACGTCTGCTGCGCATGGAGGATGAGCTCCACGAGACCGTGGTGGGTCAGGACGAGGCCATCAAGGTGCTTGCCAGATCCATCCGACGGAGCCGCGCCGGCCTCAAGGACCCCAAGCGCCCAATCGGTACCTTCATATTCTCCGGGCCAACCGGCGTCGGAAAAACGGAGCTGGCCCGGGCACTGGCCAAGTTTCTCTTCGCCGATGCCTCGGCGCTTATCCGCGTGGACATGAGTGAGTACATGGAGAAGTTCTCGGTCTCCAGACTCATAGGCGCACCGCCGGGCTACGTGGGTTATGAAGATTCTGGCACGCTTACCAAGGCCGTGCGGCGCAAGCCCTATAGCGTGGTTCTGCTTGATGAGATCGAGAAGGCCCACCCGGATGTGTTCAACATCCTGCTTCAGGTGCTTGATGAGGGTCACCTCACCGACAACTATGGTCGCATGATTGATTTCAAGAACACCGTGATCATCATGACTTCCAACGTTGGCGCCAAGGACATCACCAAGGGCAAGGCGCTGGGTTTTGCGGCGGATGATTCGCGTGCGAACTTCGAGCGCATCGCTGACAAGGTCAAGGAGGAAATGAGTCGGGTATTCAACCCTGAGTTCCTCAATCGTCTTGATGATGTGATTGTGTTCCATCCGCTCGGGAAGGAACACATCGCACAGATCGTTTCCATCGTATTCGCCGACGTGCAGAAGCGCCTCGCGGACGAGGAAATCAGCATCCGGCTAACGCCCGAGGCCAGTGAGTTCCTCGTGGATCGCGGTCATGATGAGCACTTCGGGGCGAGACCACTCAAGCGAGCCATTCAGCGCTATGTGGAGGATCCGCTGTCCGAGAAGATCCTGATGGGTGAGTTCTCCCGCGGTGATGAGGTGGAGGTGGGTGTTTCAGCCACCGAGAAGGAAAAACTCGAGTTCAAGGTGCTCACATCCAACACCCAGCCATCGTGATTCAGACGGCTGGGGGTTGGCGCTCCTCATGCGCCTTTAGCGTCACCTGAGGGGCAGTTGTCTGGAGCCAATCAGGCCAGGTATACCAACGGCCGGCCCACTTCGTGGTCGGCCGTTCTTGGTTCTGCCACTCTGTTGCGTGACCGTCAGCATGTATATTAAAAGGCTATGCTAAAACGCTTTTACCTGAAGATGGTGGGCAAGGCCAACTCCAAGTTTTTGGGCAGCACTGCCAGGACATTTCTGGGCAGCGCATGCTTCGTGCTGAGTGCAATCGCCTTGATGCCGCTCAAGGTGGCAGCGCAGCAGCAGGATGCGAGCGCTTGCATGGTGCCCGACTCGATTGCGGTGCGCGGGAACCATCGCGTGCAGACGTCGGTTATTCTGGGTGAAATCGGCTTGCAGCCCGGTGTTGCACTCAACTTCCCAACGCTGCAACGCGCCATCAAGGCACTTTTCAGTCTTGGCGACTTCGACGATGTCCAGGTGTCCTGTGATCTGGAATCAGTCACGAGCCGCGTGCTTACGGTTTTTACAGTGAGTGAGCGTCCCATCCTCGGCGGCCTCTCCGTTACCGGACCCAGTGCCGTTTCTGAGCGCTCCGTAAGGGACAAGGTAGACCTGCTCATCGGGCGGCCCCTTGATCCGGCGCAAATTGTACATGCCAAAGCCCGAATCGACTCCCTCTATGAGGCTGCCGGGTACTATCTGGCAACGGTCACCATTGATACCACGCCACTGACCGACGACCGGGTGGCGATCAATTTCAACATCGACGAAGGGCGCAGGCTGGCAATCTCGGGAATCGAGATTGAGAGCCAGCGTGAGGTGAACCCCAAGAAGGTGGTGGCCGCAATGCAAACACGTCCGGAGGGCTTCTGGTTCTTCCGCAAGGGCGCGTTTGACGAGGACAAATTTGTTGGGGATCTGGGAGAGCGCATCCCGGAACTGTATTCCCGGCTGGGCTACCTGGACATGCGGATTACACGGGACACCATGATTGTGGACCGTGATCTTGGGAAAGGCCTGGTTCAGATAGACATTAATGAGGGCCCTCGTTTCCATGTGGGTAGCTTTGAAATTGCGGGTAACCGGCGTTTCCCGACTGATCAGTTACGCCAGTATTACCCCTTTGATGGCAGCGAAAAAACGCTTACCGACAAACTCAAGGGCCTCATTCGCCGTGAGGTGAGCGCGCCGGAGGGAGTTTTTGATCAAAAGAAATGGGATGACGCCCTGGAGAAGGTCAACAATGAGTACAGGAACAATGGTTATCTCTACGCCCAGATTCGCCCGGTGGTGGAACGGCAGTTTGAGGGCCCGGATTCAGTTCCCACGGTGAACCTGCGCTGGGAGATTGATGAGCGGAATCCGGCCATAGTGAACCGCATCGACATACTCGGCAACGATTTTACCTCTGACGACTGCATCCGGAGACAGATCTTCCTGGTACCGGGCGGCCCGTTCAATCAGGCAGCCCTGATTCGCAGTTATCAGAGCATAAGCAACATGAACTTTTTTGAGGCCCCGCTGCCGTTTCCCGATTACAGGCCCATCAATGATCAGGGCGACGTGGACATAGTTTTCCGGGTCAAGGAAAAGCGTACCGGCAGCGTGAACTTCGGTGCATCCATGGGTCAGGGCGGTGTGGGCTTTGGCGGGTTTATTGGACTTGAGCAGCCCAATCTCTTCGGCCTCTGCAAGGCGGGACGTCTCAACTGGCAGTATGGTCGTTTCTTCAATGATTTCACTGCCACTTATCAGGACCCGGCGCTGCGTGGTTCGCGTATGTCGGGAACCGTGAGCGCCTACCGCACTCAGTCCCGCTTCATCGTTGGTGATCTTGGCTCCAACATCCGTACCGGCGGGCAGTTCCGCCTGGGTATTCCGGTACCGTGGTCACTCTTTTCAACGGCTGCCATTTCCTATAGTGGTGAGTCAGCCACGTTCACCTCGGGTACCATCCGGAACGGATGTACCCGAAACTGCTTCAGGTCCAATCTGGGTCTGGAGTTCACCTCCGACACCCGTGTTGATCTGCCCTTTGCGACTCAGGGGGCAATGAAGACCATCACGGTGGATCTCAGTGGCGGCCCGCTTGGTGGTACGGTAAACTTCCAGCGTGTTGCAACCGAGTTCAGGAGCTATGCCCTCCTGGGCCAGTTTGGTGGCAACAACCCGGGTTCGCAGCCCATCAAGCTCACCACCGGCCTCACAGCCAGGGCTGGCGCTCTATTCGGCAACTCAGGGCCCTTCTTCTTCCAGCAGCAGTTCGCCGTTGGCGGCGTGATGTATGGTCAGCAGCTCCGCGGCTATCCGGAGTTTTCCATCACTCCGGACGGCTTCGACCCCAACACCGGGCAGTACAACTCCTCGCTGGGCTCCTTCGGCAACGCCTTCATGACGCTCAGTGCAGAGATCGGTCTGCGTTTTAACCAGATGATCTATGCGAACGTCTTCACAGATGCCGGTAACAACTGGGCGTCGCTCGAGCAGATGAACCCGACCCGGATGTTCCGTTCGATGGGCTTTGGTGTATCGACCGTAACGCCCCTTGGCCCTCTTGGCATCGACATGGCTTATGGCTTTGACAGGACCAAGTGGGATCCCGCACAGGGTCGTTTCGTGAAGGACCCACAGTGGAAGTTCCATTTCCGGCTTGGTCAGCTCTACTAACTCAGGATCAATTCTCATGCACTTTCGTTCACTTATCGGTTCCTGCGCGCTCTTCGTACTGGCGCCAGTCGTGGCGTCTGCCCAGGGCGGACAGAAGATCGCCTACGTGAACTCGGGCGCCCTCATGCAGAATGCCCCCGGGCGTGCAGATGCCGAGGCCGAGTTCGAGAAGGAGATGACGATAGTCCGCTCAGAACTGCAGAAGTTGCAGGACTCGGTGGATACCATGCACGCGGCCTACGCCAAGGATGAGCCGACACTGTCGGAAACCGCCAAGGCAGCCCGTCAGAAAACAATGGGCGAAAAGGAAGCGAACTTCTCCAGCCAGGCCCAAAAGCTTCAGGCCCGGGCTCAGGATAAGCAGGAAGAGCTTATGGCGCCGATCATGGAAGTGATTCGCAAGGCACTTGAGGACGTGCGCGCTGAAGGTGGTTACTCGTTCATTTTCGACGTCAATGTAGAGATGTCGTATATAGTGGCTGCCGACAAGAATCTTGACGTTACAGACAGGGTGCTCGCCAAGCTGAGGCTGGCGGCTCCCAAGGCTCCCGCAGCTACGCCGGCAAACAAAGCCGTGGGCCCGGTAACCAATCCTGCTGGCGTCACCACCAAGAAGCCGCCAACGGCGTGAGTCCTTTGGTGGAAGAGCATGGCAACAAAGGTGCTCCAGTGAACGGCGGTGGCGGGCTAGAGCCCATCACCGCCGCTGACGTAGCGCTGCTTGTGCGCGGCAGGCTGGTGGGTGACGGCTCGGTGTTGCTGAGCGGCATTGCACCTCTCGACAGGGCCACAGCCAGAGATCTCAGCTTTCTTTCGCATTTGCGATATGGGCGCTGGTTCAGCAATTCAAAAGCCGGCGCGGTAATCCTGGCCCCTCAGTTTGAAAGCCTCGAGGGCGCTCCCACCACCAGAATTGTGGTGGAGAAGCCAATGGATGCCATGGTTTCGCTGCTCTCCCGCTACCATCGTGTCGAGCCGCGGCCAGTGGGTGTGCATCCAACGGCCGTGATCGCTGATGACGTCAAGCTGGGCAAGGATGTCAGCATTGATGCAAACGCGGTAATTGGCCCTGATGTGGTTATTGGTGACGGGTGCTGGATCGGAGCCAACACAACAATTGGGGCAGGCACCAGAATCGGTCGCGATGTCAGGCTCCATCCCAATGTCGCCATCTACCCGTTCAGCGAGCTGGGGGATCGGGTGGTGGTGCACAGTGGTGCGCGAATCGGCCGTGAGGGTTTTGGCTTTGTGCCGCAGGGGGGCATGCCTGTTCGCATACCACACATCGGGCGCTGTGTTCTCGAGAACGACGTGGAAGTTGGTGCCAATAGTTGTGTGGACCGCGGCAGTGTGGATGACACGATCATCGGGGCGGGCACCAAGATAGACAACCTGGTGCAGGTGGGGCACAACGTGCGCGTGGGGCGGATGTGCTTGCTCGCCGCACAGGTTGGTGTGGCCGGATCCACGCGCATCGAAGATGGTGTTCAGCTTGGCGGGCAGGTTGGGTTGAGCGGCCACCTCACCATTGGAGCGGGCGCAACGCTTGCGGCACAGGCCGGAGTGTTTGGAGACGTTCCTGCGGGCGAGGTCTGGTCAGGATATCCCGCGCGTCCACACAAGGAGCAACTGCGAGCCCAGGCTGCCGTCAATCGTCTGACCAGGCTTATACGACCCTTGGAGCAACTTCTGCGCGGGTCAAGAGAGTCGTGATAGACAGAGCCAGAGGTAGCGGCAGACGCAGCATTTCCAGTGAGGTTGAGGTGGAGGGTACAGGGCTCCATCTCGGCAAGCCCTGCAGACTTGTTTTCCGTCCGGCTCCCGTGGGAAGCGGCATCAGGTTCCGTCGCGTTGACCTTCCCGGTACCGCACCCATACCGGCCAGTGTGGATGTGGCGGTACAGGCAGAGCGTCGCACACAGCTCGGGAGCGGAGAAGCCGCGCTGCACACTGTAGAGCATGTGCTGGCTGCGGTTGGCGGGCTGGGTATTGATGATCTCTTGATCGATCTCGACGGTCCCGAACCGCCGATCATGGATGGCAGCGCGGCTCCTTTTGCTGAGCGTCTGCTTGAAGCCGGCATAATAGGGCAGGGCGGTCGGCAGGACTGGCTGGTGTTGCGCAAGTCCATAAGGGTTGTGGAGGGTGACTCAGTGTATGAGGCACATCCTTCCTACGACCTGAGCCTGGATGTGACAGTTGATTTCCCGCATCCGCTCATAGGGCGGCAGCAGGGCTTTTATCACGTGAGTGATTTGAGCTTCCGAAAGGAACTGGCCGGCGCCCGTACCTTCGGCTTTGTGCACGAGGTGGACGCCCTGCGTTCCAAGGGGTTGATTCAGGGAGCGACCACTGCCAATGCGGTCGTTCTGGATGCAAACGGAGTGGTGGACAACACCCTTCGCTGGAGTGATGAGTTCGTGCGGCACAAGGCACTGGATTGTGTGGGTGATCTGGTGCTTGCGGGTGCACGAATTCGTGCGCGCATCGTGGCGGACAAGCCGAGCCATCATGGAACTGTGGCTTTCGTACGTGCGCTTGTACATCACGCTGTCAGGGAGTCTGCTGTGTATACGATTGAAGACATCATGCAGGTGCTGCCTCATCGTTATCCATTTCTTCTGGTCGACCGCATTCTCGAGCTGGAAGAAGGAAAACGCATTGTGGGCATAAAGAACGTGACTATCAACGAGCCGTTCTTCCAGGGTCATTTTCCGGGTCATCCCATCATGCCCGGTGTGCTGATCATTGAGGCAATGGCACAGGTGGGAGGCATGCTTCTCCTGCGAACCGTCACGGACCCACACGACAAGGTGGTTTACTTCATGTCGCTCGACAATGTGAAGTTCCGCCGACCGGTGAGGCCGGGTGATCAGCTTCGCTTTGAGATGGATGTGCTGCAGATGCGTGGCAACATGTGCAAGATGCGCGGAGTGGCACTTGTGGATGGTCAGGTGGTAACTGAGGCTGAAATGGCCGCAATGATTCGGGACCGGTGACATCAATCATGGGAACGACGGTGGCCACAGCAATTCACCCGACGGCAGTTATCGATCCCGATGCAGAGATCGGGCAGGGAGTTGAGATTGGACCGTGGGCAATTATAGGTCCCAATGTGAGCGTTGGCGACAATTGCCGCATTGCTGCCCGGGCAACGCTGGAGCGCAATGTGCGCCTTGGTCAGAGCGTGCAAGTGGGAATAGGAGCAGTGCTGGGCGGTGATCCGCAGGATCTCAAGTATCAGGGCGAAGAAACCTGGGTTGAGATAGGCGATGGCACGGTCATTCGTGAGTACTCCACGGTGAATCGTGCCACATCGCACTCGCTGGTTACGCGCGTTGGCCGCAACTGCTTTCTGATGAGCTATGTGCACATTGCTCACGACTGCCAGCTTGCTGATCATGTGATGATATCCAATGGCACTCAGCTTGCCGGGCACATTCATGTGGATGATCACGCCATCATCTCGGGTCTTTGCGCCATTCATCAGTTTGCACGCGTTGGCAGGCATTCGTTTATTGGTGGCGCATCACGTGTGCCGCAGGATGTGCCGCCATTTGTAAGAGCAGTTGGCAACCCTCTCAAGCTTTTCGGTCTCAATACGGTGGGTTTGCAACGCAGCGGTTTTGAAGATTCGGTTCTGCACGAACTGAAGCGCGCGTATCGCCTCTGCTTCAAATCCGATCTCAACCTTTCGCAGGGTGTTCTGCGTGCCCGGGAGGAGGTAGAGCCTCTACCGGAAGTGGTGCAGTTTCTCGACTTCATAGAGGCTAGCCGTCGCGGTGTCGGTTTCTGAGCATATGAGTCCGCGCTCACCAAGAATCGGTGTGGTGGGTGCCGGCGGATTGGGTGTTCATCACGTGAGGATTCTGCGTGATCTCTGCGGCTACAGATTTGTGGGCTTCGTTGACGAGAACCCGGCCCGTGCGTCGTGGGTGGCTGAGCAATATCGAGTGTCAGCGTTTGCCTCGATAGATTCACTGCTGCCCGAAGTGGACGCTCTGTCGATAGTGGTGCCAACGCGCTCGCATTATGAGGTGGCCGCAGCAGCGCTTGATGCAGGGAAGCACGTGTTTATTGAGAAGCCGTTTACAGCATCGCTCGACGAAGCTGATGAACTCATCAGGCTCTCCGCGTTGCGCGGGGCACTGATACAGGTGGGGCACGTGGAGCGCTTCAATCGCGCCGTGCGTGCTGCCATGCCGTACATAGATCGACCTGGATTCATTGAGAGTGACAGGCTCGCGCCATTCAGTCCACGGGGTTCGGACGTTGCGGTTGTTCTGGATCTCATGATTCACGATCTGGATCTGGTGCACACGCTGGTGGCTGCGCCGGTGGTGGATGTTCAGGCGGCCGGTGTTCCGGTTCTCACGCCCGAAGTGGACATCGCAAATGCGCGACTTACTTACGGCAACGGGGCCATAGCTAACATCACGGCCAGTCGTGTCTCACGTGAGCGTCTCAGGAAGCTCCGCATTTTTCAGAAGAGCGGCTATCTCTCGTTGGATCTGGCTGCAGGAACAGGAGAGTTTTTCCGCCTTCGCAGTGACTTCGATCCACGTCAGCTCGCGCGTGCGCCCAGAGTGCTCGAGGACTTCGTGGAGCACGTACATCTTGAGGCACCGGAAGGTGAGCCGTTGGTTCTTGAGCTTTCACATTTCCTCTCTGCGATAAAGGGCGAACATCCGGTCATGGTGAGTGGTGCGGAGGGACGTGATGCATTGGCCACTGCGTTGCGAATTGTCACTGCCATAGACAGATCGCGAGAGCTCATGTTCCACGGTGGCAGCGTCAACGTTTCCGGTGCGTGAGGTACTGTTTGTCGCTGGCGAGGCATCCGGCGACCTGCACGCGGCAAAGGTAGCGGACTCGCTGGCTGCAAAGGCCCCGGATCTCCGTATGAGAGGTGTGGGTGGGAGCCGCATGCAGGCAGCCGGCGTGGAGCTCATCGAGGATGTTTCCCGCCTGGCCGTGATGGGTGTTGTGGAAGTGATTGAACACATTCCCCGTCACTGGCTTCTGTTTCGACGCATTAAGCGCGAGATTCTTAGTGGCAATCCTGGCCTTGTAGTGTTGCTTGATTATCCGGGCTTCAATCTTAAGGTGGCGGAACTTGCACACAAACATGGCGTGCCGGTTCTGTACTACATCACGCCGCAGGTTTGGGCCTGGGGCGCCAACCGGCTGCCGAAGCTGGCGCGCGTGGTGACGCGTGCAGCATCAATACTGCCGTTTGAAGAGGAACTGCTCCGCAAGCACGGGATAGCTGCTGACTTTGTGGGCCACCCTCTGCTGGACCGGGCGCAGAATATGCCCAGTGCCGCCGAGGCCAGAGCGCAGCTTGGACTTAAGCCTGAGGGGCCGATTCTGGCGTTGTTTCCCGGCAGTCGCCGTGCGGAAATTGATCGACATCTTGGCCCATTTATTGATGCAGCAGATGAAGTTCGCCACCGGAGACCTGACGTGGACGTCATCGTCAGTGTGGCGCCCACCGTTCAAATAGACGCTGGAAGCTGTCCTTACCCACTCGTGTCGGCACCGTCTTTTGTGGTTCAAAGAGCGGCCACGGCAGGCCTGCTCAAGAGTGGCACCAATACACTGGAGGCGGCGGTTGCCGGACTGCCACATGTTATCGGCTACCGCACAAGTGCCATTACTTACGCGATTGCAAAACGGCTGGTTACGATTCCGAATATCGGTCTGGTGAATGTGGTGGCAGGGAAGACCGTCTCGCAGGAGTTCGTTCAGGATGCGCTTGTTAGTTCAGACGTGGCTGATGCACTGATGCCGCTGTTGGATGAGGCAAGTGAGCAGCGGAATATGGCCGTTGCCAGGCTGGATGAGGTGCGCATGAAGCTCGGCAGCCCCGGGGCGTCTTCGAGAGTAGCCGACATCATTCTGGAAATGCTTGGCCACGGGAACAATGGCCTCGCCTAATCCGCTGCCATGGCATCTCAGGCTTGCGGTGGCGCTTGGTGCGGTGTTGCTCAAGATGTTGAGGCGGACATGGCGCATCCGGATCGAGGGCGGCGAGTATGTGAGGTCTCAGGATCGTTCTGCCGTGGTCCTTGCTTTCTGGCATGGCCAGATGGTTGCTGTGCTGGGCGCGCACCCGCCCGGCGTGGGTGTGCTTATCAGCGAGCATCGCGATGGTGAGATCATAAGTCAGGTGATTGCACGCTTCGGGCACTTCAGCATCAGGGGCTCAAGTTCACGAGGCGGATCACGGGCACTGCTTGAAGCCGTGAGGGAGGTGAAAAACGGTCATGACGTGGCCTTTACGCCAGACGGACCACGCGGGCCAAGGCACAGTTATGCCCCGGGTGCGCTGATGCTCGCGCAGCGCACTGGAGCGCCCATTGTGAGTATAGGCACCTACGCAGACAGGCTCTGGCGTCTGAGTTCATGGGACCGCTTCGAGATACCCAAACCCTTTGCGCGTGTGACCGTTGTGTATGGCGCTCCCTTGAAGCTTATCGGAGTTGACCTTCGCGGAGCTGTTGACCTGGTACCTCAATTTGCCGGCGATCTCCAGTTGCAGTTGGAAAGAGCGGAACAGCTCAGTGCCGGGCTCTCACCACAGGGCGAGCGTAATGAAAGGGGATGATCCTGGTAATCCGGGGGATCCCGGTTCACGTGCTGTGCCACCAGGCGGTGCTGCGTCCAGAATAGCCGGTTGGGGAGAAGCGGTTTGGGGTGGCAATGGCATGGGGTCAAGGCTTGCCAGAGCCGGCCTGACACCGTTTTCTCTGCTTTACGGAGCCGCGGTCGCCTGGAGGAACAGAGGTTTCGATCATGCCAGATTGTCGGGGGCATTGCCGCAAATGCCGCTTCCAGCGCTTTCCGTGGGAAATCTCAGTGTTGGGGGTACTGGCAAGACACCTGTGTCGGCCTGGTTTGTGAGTCGCCTGAGGGAAAGGGGGGCGGTGCCAGCCGTCTTGCTTCGCGGTTACGGAGACGATGAGTGGCGTGTTCATACCATCCTCAATCCCGGTGTCAAAGTGATTGCCAATCCCGACCGGGTTGCGGGTGCCGCGGCGGCATTGAGTGCTGGTGCTGATTGCGTGGTGCTTGATGACGGGTTCCAGCACAGGCGTGCGTCGCGCGTGAGTGATGTGGTGTTGCTCAATGCAGATCACTGGGGAAACGGAGCGATGCGTTTGCTCCCGGCCGGACCTTTTCGGGAACCCCTCGCGTCGCTTGGGCGCGCCACGGCCGTGGTTATTACCGCAAAAACAGCGCAGCCAAAGCAAATACGGTCGCTGAGGCAGCTTGTGGAAAGACGCGTAATGGCCGAAAAAATTGCAGTGATCCGTCTTCAACCAGACAGACTGGCTGCGGTGGTTCCAGGCTTTGAGAGTACTGCCCGAAGCGAAAGTGACGCGGGCAATGCGGGCAATGCCGGCAATGCGGGCAGCGACGAAGCAGCGCCGCCTCTGGCTGCGGGCCTCCGGGTGTACACAATTTCTGCCATTGCAGACCCGGCGGCTTTTGAGCAGCAGTTGGAGACCGCAGGTGTCTCAGTTCTGGGGCGATATCGTTTTGCGGATCATCACCAATTCGATCGGGTAGAGGTGGAGAACATCGCCCGTGTTGCCGCAGGCGGGGATGGATTCGTCTGTACTCTGAAGGATGCGGTGAAGCTTGCGCCGTTATGGCCAGCTTTTGTGCGGCCCCTCTGGTATCTTTCACAAACGGTTGTGGTGGAACATGGTTTCGAGGTTCTCGTCCGCGAATGTGACAGAACACTGGCTGCTCGAGCCACCACGACATTCACCGCCGGCTGAGACCGGCATACTCACCCTTTAATGCGTCATGGCTACCGACCTACTCCGACTCTCGACTGACAGTATCATCCGTCCGGACAAGGATCGTTTTCTCCACGAGGAGAACCCGTTTGAAGCAATGATGTCGCGGTTCGACCGGGCCGCTGAACTGCTTGATCTGGAACCGGGCATTTACAAGATTCTGCGAAACCCGGAGAAGCAGCTCATCGTGTCTGTGCCCGTTCAGATGGACAACGGGGATGTGGAAGTATTTATGGGTTACCGCGTTCTTTACAACACAGTACGTGGCCCCGGAAAGGGCGGCATTCGGTTTGACCTGAATGTCTCGCTCGATGAAGTAAAGGCACTCGCTGCCTGGATGACCTGGAAGTGCGCGGTGGTGAACCTGCCTTTTGGCGGTGCCAAGGGTGGTGTGATATGTGATCCGCTCAAGCTCAGTGCAGGCGAACTCGAGCGCGTCACCCGTCGCTACACCACGGGCATTGTGTCCCTGCTTGGCCCGGACAGTGATGTACCGGCGCCTGATGTGAACACCAACGAGCGTGTGATGGCGTGGGTGATGGATACCTACTCCATGCATGTAGGTCGTACGGAGAATGCAGTGGTTACCGGCAAGCCGGTGGCAATGGGCGGTTCGCTGGGTCGCCGCGAAGCCACTGGTCGCGGTGTAACCATGATTATCAGCGAGGCGCTTGAGCATCTGGGCATGCCCATGAAGGGCAGCTCCTTCGTGGTGCAGGGCTTTGGTAATGTTGGCTCCGTAACCGCACGTCTTCTGAGTGAAGCGGGCGGCAGGATCATAGGTATTGGCGACAAGTACGCCTCGTTCCACAACGCCAATGGCATAGATATTCCCGCGGCTCTCGCGTACGCGCGTGAACATCATTCGCTTGAGGGCTTCACGGGTGGTGATCTCATAAGCCACGATGATCTTCTCACGCTGGAAACGGATGTTCTCGTTCCTGCGGCCATGGAGAACGTGATCACAACCAAGAACGCTGCGGGTATACGCGCGAAGATGATCTGCGAGGCTGCCAACGGGCCCACCACGGCAGGTGCAGATCCCATTCTTCAGGAGAAGGGAATCTTTGTGGTGCCCGACATCCTGGCAAACGCCGGTGGTGTGACTGTTTCCTACTTTGAGTGGGTGCAGAACCGCATGGGTTACTTCTGGACTGAGGACACTGTAAACGAAAGGCTGGGTGAGATCATGGCCCGCAGTTTCCAGGATGTTCTCTCTCTGGCCAAGCAGCACAAGGTCACAATGCGCACTGCGGCATACATGGTGTCCATCAACCGTGTTGCCACAGCGCATCGTCTGCGTGGTATCTACGCCTGAGTTTCGTGCCGCCGGCCGCTGTTGCCGGTGGCGCAAGGAAGTTGTGTCCTGATGCGTGTGCAGTTGCTCACAATCGGCCGGCCTCGCCACGCGGGGCTGGCCGATGCCATTGGGGACTATGAAAAGAGGGCATCGCGCTACTGGCCGCTGGAGGTAACAGAGGTAAAGGAGGAGCCGGGCAGGGGACTGTCATCTCAAACAGTCCGTGAGCGGGAGTCGTTGCGCCTGGTTGACCGTGTGGCGCCTGACACAATTCTTGTGGCCTGTGACCCGGGCGGCCTTTCCATGACCTCAGAAGCCTTCGCTGCATGGCTTGGCGAGCAGCGCGAGCTGGCTCACGATCTGGCTTTTGTGATT
Source organism: uncultured Gemmatimonas sp. (assembly GCA_964636415.1). Classification (GTDB taxonomy): domain Bacteria; phylum Gemmatimonadota; class Gemmatimonadetes; order Gemmatimonadales; family Gemmatimonadaceae; genus Gemmatimonas. The sequence goes on from CAZWSJ010000018.1 coordinate 27,140, forward strand.
GGCGGGGCGCATGGCCTGGGTTCAGCCATTCTGAATCGGGCAAATCGCAGGCTCTCACTGGCGCCGTGGACGTTACCGCATGAGGTTGCACGGATGGTGCTCGCCGAGCAGTTGTACAGGGCTGGCACCATTCTGCGCGGTGAACCCTATCACAAGTGACAATGGGGCTGCAGGCAAACAAGAGCGCGGCCGATGCGATGGCCGGAATCACAAAACGAAAGTAACGGCGTGTGAACAGGTGGTGATGACGACAGGTGGCAAGTCGGATGCAACGGACGAAGTGATTGTCCGGACCGTGGCCGTTGGCGGCAGCGCTTTTTCCCGGGCGCTTCAGGCCGGAGAACTGGGCTCTTCCTGGTATGCGGAGAGACCGGCGGGTGTAGCCGCATGGCGTACCCATGCCCGGTCTGTGCTGGAGTCATTTGGAGGCCGTGACTGGCTTGGTCCGCTGCTGCCGGCGTTTACCGCCAACGGCACCGGCACCGTACCTGCCAGACTGTCCAATGCTGCACGCAACGGCGTTCTGATTACTACAGGGCAGCAGCCGGGTCTTTTTGGGGGGCCGGGCTACACCTGGAGCAAGGCGGTGTCAGCTCTTGCTGTTGCAGACGCACTGGAAGCGGAGCTGGGTATTCCCGTGGCACCTGTGTTCTGGGCAGCCACGGACGACGCCGACTGGCTGGAAGCGGCGGTTACTCATCTGGCAACCTCGCACGGGCTGGAGGAGCTTTCGCTCGCGGGTCCGCCCAGCGACGGTGTTGCCATGCGAGAGGTGGCCTCAGGGCCTCTCAGTGGTCTGCTGGAGCGCTTGATGCTTGCTTGTGGATCCGGCGCCCACCCATCGGTGATTGAGGCTGTCAGAGCGGCCTACACGGACGACAGCAGCGTGGGAGCTGCCTATCTTGGCCTGCTCAGACACTTTCTTGAGCCCCTGGGCATAGCCGTATTTGATGCCGGTCACCCCGCTGCCCGAGCCGCAGCGCACCCATTCCTTTGCCGGGCGCTTGAGTCGGCGGATGCTGTGGACCAGGCACTCAGGGCACGTGTAGCTGAGATCAAAGCGAGCGGCTATTTCCCGCAGGTTGAGCTGATGGACGGCTTGTCGCTTGTGTTTAATACGCCCGAGCCGGGTGCCGAACGGAGCCGCATTCAGCTCTCTGAGGCCCTGCATACCGCCCGTACGGCTGCCCCGGGCTCACTGGGTGCCAATGTGCTGCTGAGGCCCGTCATTGAGCGCTCTCTCATGCCAACCCTGTGCTACATGGGTGGCCCGGGAGAGTTCGCGTATTTTGCCCAGGTGGCGCCTGTGGCCACAGCCATTGGATTGCCGGTGCCGGTCACTGCCACACGCTGGGCCTGTGAGGTTGTTGAGGCCTCGACCCTGGCCCGGCAGAAGCAACTGGGTGTTGACGACGCCCAGCTCATGGATCCTCATGCGGCAGAGCAGGCAGTGGCCCGGAGAGAATTGGACCAGAGCCTGGAGGCGGCGCTTTCCGGCTTGCGAGCTCACGTGAGTTCTCAGGTTGACACTCTGGGTGAGGTGTTGTCTCGCATCCCAATGGAAAAGGAGCTGGTTGCCGACAGCGTGCTCGAAGGCCTGGACCGCGATTTACAGCACAGACTGGACCGCTTTGAGAGACGTTTGCTTGCAGGCGTCAAGCGACTGAATGCGGATTTGATGCGCGAAACGGCTGCTCTTCGTGCTGCACTTCGTCCTCTTGGTCAGTCGCCTGAACGGGTGCTCAATTTCATCCCCATTCTGGCGCGTTATGGGCCGGCAATTTTTGATCGCATGCGCAGCCGGGCCGCCCAACACGCCCGATGTCTGGTGACAGGCCAGCCGCCAGAAGGCTGAGGGCAGAGTGAGCGGTAGCACCCCCGACCATTCAGCCTCTGCTTCGTCAGCCGTCCGGCCCAGTGTGGTGGTTGACCGTGCGGGCGGAAAAGCCGCTCTCACAGTAGCGCTGGGCATACTCATAAGCCGCTTGGTGGGCTTGCTGCGAAACACTGCGTTTGCCTACTATTTCGGTGCGAGCGCAGCGTCGGATGCGTATAACGCCGCCTTCAAGATTCCGGGCGCCATACGCAATCTCCTGGGCGAAGGCGCATTGTCGGCGTCATTCGTGCCCGTCTACAGCCAACTGCTGGAGCGCGAAGACAAAACGGCTGCGCGCGCCCTGGCCAACGCCATGCTTGGCGTTCTGCTCGCGGCAGTCGCACTTCTGACACTGGCAGGCATACTCGCTGCTCCCTGGCTCACGACTCTCCTGGCGCCGGGCTTTGATGAACCCACCAGAGAACTGACAACCCGACTCACGCGCGTGCTGTTCCCCATGACGGGTGTGATGGTGCTGAGCGGCTGGTGTCTGGGTGTACAGAACTCTCACCGGCGATTTTTCTGGTCTTATGCGAGCGCCGCCGCGTGGTCGCTTGCGCAAATTGCCTTGCTGCTCGTTTGGGGACCACGCGCTCAGGATGCAGCAACGCTGGCGTGGTGGCTTTCCTGGGCCACGCTCGTCGGCGCACTGCTTCAGGTGGCTGCACAAATGCCCGAGGTGCTGCGTCTCGCCCGTCCCATAGTGCCCACGCTGGCGTTCCATGCAGAAGGATTGATGCAGTCCCTGCGCAATGTCGTGCCGGTGGTTACGGCATTGGGTGCAGTACAGGTATCAGCGTTCATAGATCTCCAGATCGCATCATTTCTGCCAAAGGGCGCAACAACCAACCTCACTTACGCGAGTCTCCTGTCAGGTCTGCCAATTTCGCTTTTCGGTGTGTCCGTGGCCGCTGCTGCATTACCGGATCTGGCGCGCGATTCGGGAAGCATGGACCGGGATACGCTGCGTGAGAGAGTGAGGGCAGGGTGGCAGCGCATTCTGTTCTACATAGTTCCAAGCGCCTTTGCTTTCATGGCACTGGGTGATTATTGCGTGGGCATTCTTTATAGGGCGGGCCGTTTCGGGGCTCAGGAGCAGCGCATTGTTTATCTGGTGCTGGCGGCATCTGCGATCGGACTTGTGAGTTTTGCTTCTGTAAAGCTGCTGGCTTCGGCCCATTATGCGCTTCAGGACTACAGAACACCCCTCAGAGCATCGATTGCAGGCATACTGCTCTCTGCCGTTATAGCAATCTCCATTGCCGTTCCCATGCATCGTTCCCCTCTTGGCGTCGCAGGCATAGCACTCGGCTCCGCGCTGGGGTCCTATGTGAATCTCTCGCTTCTGGTGCGGGGTCTGCGGGCCAGGTTGGGCAACTTGTACACCTCAGCCATGTGGCGCGGGACGCGGCGGATCATTCTTTCCGGGCTGGTGGCCACGGTGGCTGGTCTTGTGCTCAAGTGGGCGCATCTGCACTGGATGCCCTCACTGCACACCAGATTGGCGGGGATACCCATTCTCGCCGTCTATGGTGTTACATATCTCCTGGTGGCCTGGTGGAACGGGTCACTTGAAGCTGCCAGATGGTTGAGGTTGAAGGAGCGGGTTCGTGCATGACGATGGACAGGGCGCGTCACTGAGTGAGTCGCGGAGTGAGTTGCCGGGTGACGCGACGGAGCTTGATGAGTGGACAAGGCAGGCACTTTCACGCGGAATGCCACTGCCTGTGGCGCAAAAACTTCCACACCTGCCTGAATCGCCCGGTGTTTATCTCTGGAAAGATGAAACCGGCACGGTGCTCTATGTTGGCAAGGCCAAGCGCCTCAGAGCGCGTGTGCGCAGCTATTGGATACAGGACCATGAGCGCAGTCCCAAAACCCGTGCGTTGGTAAGGAAGATACGGGATCTGGAAACCATAGTTGTACCCAGTGAGGCACACGCGCTCATACTCGAAGCCACGCTAATCAAGGAATACCATCCGCGCTTCAATATCGCGCTGCGTGACGACAAGTCGTATCCCTACATAAAAGTTACACTCAACGAGCCCTTCCCCAGGCTCATAGTCACGCGTAGACTGCTCGATGACGGCGCGAGATACTTCGGGCCGTACACCGACGTCGGTGCCATGCGCAGAGCGCTCAATGTGGTGCGCCGCGTGTTCACGGTTCGCTCCTGCCATTATGCGCTGCCGCGAGAAGCACCGGAGCGGCCATGCCTGGACTACTTCATCAAACGCTGCAAGGCACCATGCGTTGGTTTTCAGTCTCAGGAAGACTACCGAACCATGATTGAGGAAGTAGTGTGCTTCCTGGAGGGTAAAACCAACGACGTCATGCACCGCGTTCGCGAACGTATGATGGAGGCATCGGATCACCTGGACTTTGAGCGTGCCGCTGAACTCAGAGATGCCCTCGTGCATCTTGGCAAGATGGAAGAGCCCACGGTGGTGCTGGAGGTGGAAGGCGGCGACAGAGACGTGGTTGGATATGCGCGTGATGGTGAAGACACATGCGTTGTGATCATGCGCATTCGCGATGGCAAGCTGCTCGCGCGCGATCACAGGCTGCTGGAGCACGCCGTGGATGACGATGACGGCGAAATACTCGGCGCCTGTCTCGCAATGTGGTACCGGATCCAGGAAGCACGGGCCCAAGAGCTGCTGGTGCCGTTTGACTTCGCCGATCGCGAATCACTGGAGGCATCGCTGGACGGCAGCCACATTCGTGTTCCCCAGCGCGGGCCACGTCGTGCACTGGTGGACCTGGCAGATCAGAACGCGCGACACCTGCTCGAAGAGTTCAAACTTGCATCATTGGAAGCAGATGAACGTGCCGCGAATCCCGTCTACGAGTTGCAGCGTGAATTGGGGCTGATCCACGTGCCGCGCTCACTGGTGTGCTTTGACATATCGCATGCACAGGGCACCGATGTGGTTGCGAGTGCGGTGTGGTTTGAGAATGCACGTCCGAAACGCGGTGAGTATCGCAAGTTCAGGATCAAAGAGTTTCAGGGCAACGATGACTTCAGATCCATGCACGAAGTGGTAACGCGCTACTTTCGGCGGCGAATGGACGAGGGTAAACGCCTGCCGGACCTGGCGGTTATAGACGGCGGAAAAGGTCAGCTGGGCGCCGCTGAGGCCGCGATCTCCGAACTGGGCATCACTCAGTTGGGCTTGATCAGTCTTGCCAAGCGGGAGGAAGAAATTTTTCTGCCTGGCCGCTCAGATGCCGTACGGCTTCCGCGACGCTCTCCGGCACTGCGCATGCTGCAACGGGCGCGCGACGAGGCGCATCGTTTTGCAATCACCTTTCAGCGACAGAAACGCCGGGCACGTACCCTTACATCGGAGCTGCTAAAGGTACCGGGCATTGGTCCCACCCGAAGACGCGCACTGCTGCAGGCATTTGGCAGTGTTCAGAGCGTGCGGGAGGCCAGTCTGGAACAGGTTGCGGAAGTGCCGGGCTTCAGCAGGGCTGCGGCAGAGCGTTTGCTTCAGGCGCTGAACCCGCAGCACTCAGATCCGTCAACAGAGTCTTCCGCACAAGTCACTACAACCGAACCAACCCAATCATGACACAAGCACGCTGGTCACTGGTTTGTTCTTCGTGCAATGCACCGGCCGCCATGGAGGGTGCTTCAGTATGCCCCTCTTGCGGACAGCCGCTGTTTGCCGGCTACGCGGCGGTCCCGCGGTCCACTGAGCTGGAAAACCGCTGGGACATGTGGCGTTACTCAGCTTTCCTGCCGCTTCTGGAAGGGGAGAAGCCGGTGAGCATAGGTGAGGGGCTCACTCCCCTGATTGAGGCTCCGGCCCTTGCCAGAGAGATCGGAGTGAGGCGGCTGCTGATCAAGGACGAATCGCAGAACCCCACGGGCTCTTTCAAAGCCAGGGGAATGAGTGCGGCAGTCACACGAGTGAAGGGTGCGGGGGCGCCGGGAATTGTGGTACCCACGGCCGGCAATGCCGGCGCAGCACTGGCGGCTTATGGTGCCGCAGCGGGCGTACCCGTGAGAGTGTTTGCCCCGGGCAGCACTCCCAAGCCCATTCTTGACACCATTGAAGCCATGGGCGCCACCCTCATCAGGGTGGACGGACATATTGGTGACGCTGGCAAGGCAGCGAACGCATTTGCAGCGGAGTCGGGATATGCGTCCATCTCCACCCTGCGCGAGCCATATCGCGTGGAGGGGATGAAGACCATGGGGTTTGAGATTGCAGAGCAGTTAGGCTGGCGGGCACCGGACGTACTGGTTTATCCAACGGGCGGTGGTGAGGGCACGGTGGGTATTTGGAAGGCCTTTAACGAGCTCAAGGCGGGCGGTTGGCTGCCCTCGGATTTCAGGCAGCCCCGCTATGTAGTGGCCCAGGCAGCAGGTTGTGCACCACTGGTTCGTGCATTCGAGTCCGGTGCCGAAACGGCGTTTGCTTGGGAGAACCCGGTTACACACGCAGCAGGCCTGCGTGTGCCAACGCCTTTCGGTGACAAGCTCCTGCTGAATCTCATGCATGAAAGCGGCGGTCTGGCGGCCAGCGCAGATGAGACCCAGATAGACACGTGGCGCGCGAAACTAGCGAGCTCCACGGGAATTGACGCTTCACCCGAGGGAGGTTGCGCGCTTGCGGTTTTGGCGGCCGCAGTGAAATCCGGGCGCATTGGAGCGGGCGGTGAGGTGGTTTTGTTCAATACCGGAAGTGGGGCCTCATACAGGATCTGAGCAGCCCGGGTGGTGGTGGTTTAGAGACTTGGGAAGTCTTTGTGCTTTATTGACTTCCCTCGTCTCACTTCCTAGCTTTTCAAGCCATGCTGCAGGGCGTTGTAATGAGCTTGCAGTGACAAATTGCTGGCTCAACACACCACCAAACGATGAGTCTCCCTGTAGTAGCCCTGGTTGGACGCCCCAATGTGGGCAAGTCCCTGCTGTTCAATCGCATTATCGGTGAGGCCGCCGCCATTGTAAGCGACGAGGCCGGCACCACGCGTGATCGACACTTCGGTGAAGCCGACTGGACCGGTCGTCATTTCTGGCTGGTGGACACGGGCGGGCTTGTTGAGGACTCCGACCTGCCAATGGATGTAGCCATCAGGCGTCAGGTCATGCAGGCCATCGACGAAGCTGATCTCCTGATGTTCGTGGTGGATGCCAAGGTTGGGGTTCACCCAAGCGATGCGCGCATTGCCGACATCCTGAGAGCATCGCGCAAGCCCTGGCTGCTCGTGGCCAACAAAGTCGATAATCCACAGAGCACAGATCAGTACGAGTTCTATCGCCTCGGCGTGAGCGACGTATACCCCGTGTCGGCCGCGAACGGCAAGGGATCCGGCGATCTGCTCGATGCCGTGGTTCAGGCCATACCCGAGACCAGCGAGGAACACGGCAGCGGCGTGCGTGTTGCCGTCGTTGGACGCCCCAACGTTGGCAAGTCGTCTTTCGTGAACAGACTCATCGGCGAAGATCGTCTGGTGGTAAGTGATGTCTCAGGTACCACCCGGGACGCGATTGACGCGCCCATGCGCTACCACGACACCGACATCATTTTCGTGGATACCGCGGGACTGCGGCGTCAGTCCAGAATAGATGATGGAGTGGAGTTCTATTCCGCACTCCGTACACGCCGTGCCATAGACTCTTCCGATGTGTGCGTCCTGATGATTGACGCCACCGAGGGTCTTCAGAACCAGGACCTCAAGATTGCCACCATGGCCTGGGAGGCTGGTCGCGGACTGATTCTCGTCATCAACAAGTGGGATCTGTACCCCGATAAAACCGACAAGAGTGCCGACCGCTTCAAAAAAGAAGTCGTGGAAAAGGCGCCGTATCTGGCCTGGGTGCCGTTTGTATTCACATCAGCGCTCACCGGGCAGCGGGTAACCAGGGTGCTTGATCTGGTACTTGAGGTACAGGCCGAACGCACCAGACGTGTGAGTACGTCGGAGGTGAACGATGCGCTTGCAGAGCTTCTGGCAAGGCGCCAGCCGCCGCAGGCAGCGGGCAGGGAAGTAAAGCTCAATTATGCCACCCAGGTAGAAACCGAGCCCCCCACTTTTGCCGTTTTCGGTAACCATCCCGATCTCATACCCGAGCATTACATACGCTTTCTTCATAATGGTTTCCGTGCGCGCTGGGGCTTTAAGGGAGCCCCGTTACGAGTGCTCATGCGAAGGAAGAACGGCTGATGAGTGCGATGCCGACCGGTGCGCTTTGGGGCATTATCCTGGGTTATCTCTGCGGTTCGTTCCCCACGGCTTTTCTGGTAGGGCGGTTCAACAGCATTGACTTGAGAAAGGTGGGCTCGGGCAATCTCGGCGCCACCAATGTTTTCAGGACCCTGGGCTGGAAGTGGGGTCTCTTGGTTTACCTCGTTGATTTTCTCAAGGGTTTCTTGCCCACTTATCTCCTGCCGGGAGTGCTGGGCTTTTTGGCAGGATGGCCATGGGGAGTGGCAGTTGCGCTGGCCGCCATGGCAGGGCATGTGAAACCCATCTTCCTCCTCTGGAAGGGAGGAGGCAAGGGCATAGCCACGGGCAGCGGAGTGTTTATGGCCCTGGCACCGCAGGCCACTCTCTTGGCTCTTGCAGTATTCATTCTGGTTGTGAGCGTTACGCGCTATGTCTCTGCAGGATCACTCGCTGGCGCGCTAAGCCTCACGCTGATTCTTTGGTGGCAGAACCATGGTAATCCCGCTCCAATAGTAGTTGTTGGAGCACTTGTAACCGTCTTCGTGTTCTGGACACATCGAGCCAATGTGAAGCGTCTGATTCGTGGTGAAGAGCACCGCATCGGACGTCACCCGCGATCGGAGGGAACCATATGATGTCGACTCAGCAACGCTGTGCAGTGATCGGTGGTGGTGCCTGGGGGACGGCTATTGCCGATCTGCTGGCGCGCAACGGCCACGCCGTTACTCTGTGGGCTCGTGAGACAGACGTTGTAGAAGCCGTCAACGAGCGGCACGAGAATTATCGTTTCCTCAAGGGAGCGATACTGTCAGCCGAGTTGAGAGCATCGTCCGACATGGCTGCTGCGCTGCAGGGTGCAGGGCTGGTTGTTTATGCGGCGCCGTCGCATGTGCTGCGCAGCGTTGTTGCGAGCGGAGCCAGTCATATTGCTGCTAACGCAGTGCTTTCTGTGGCAACCAAGGGCATTGAGCGCGAGACCTTGGCGCTAATGACAGACGTGGTTTCAGCCGAAGCGCCAGGGAGGCCGGTGGTGGCCGTAAGCGGGCCCAGCTTTGCAGTTGAAGTGGCAGCGGGTCAACCAACCGTGGTGGTTGCTGCCTGTCCGGACCAGACTGCCGCGCAGCTCGTCCAGAGCTGCTTCAGCACCGCTGCCTTCCGCGTTTACACCAGTGATGACGTGACCGGGGTGGAGTTGGGCGGCGCACTCAAGAACGTTATGGCTGTGGCCACCGGCATACTTGATGGCCTGGGGCTGGGCTACAATCCACGTGCCGCACTTATCACACGCGGCCTCGCTGAAATGACCCGACTCGGCGTGTCTCTGGGTGCACGCGCTGAGACATTCGCAGGACTGGCCGGGCTTGGTGATCTGGTTCTGACATGTACAGGAGCACTGTCGCGGAACCGTGCGGTGGGCGTGGCCATTGGAGAGGGTCAGACTCTTGAGCAGGCCCTTGCGGGTAAGGAGAGCGTGGCCGAGGGTGTGCTGAACACCCAGAGCGCCAAGGCGCTGGCTGACAGACAGAGTGTTGAACTGCCCATCATAGACGCCACGCACCGCATTCTCTTTGAAGGACAGTCGCCGCGTGACGCAATCGCTGGATTGATGGCGCGCGAGCTCAGATCGGAGCGTGACTGAGGTGGCGTCGAACGTAAAGGGGGAGGCCGTACAGGAATACTTCTCCATCGGCGATGTATGCGCACTTACCGAGCTCAAGCCGCATATTCTCCGGTACTGGGAAAGCCAGTTCAAGTTGCTCAATCCGGCGAAGAATCGCAGTGGAAACAGAGTGTATTCGCGGCGTGAGGTTGAGCTGATCCAGTTGGTGAAGCATCTGCTTTATACTGAGAAGTACACCATTGACGGTGCTCGCCAAAAGCTGGAAGAGCATCGCAAGACGGGTGATCTGCGGCCCATGGCGCGTGCGGCTCTCGAAGTGGAAAGCCTCGAAGACATCGAACGGGAATTGATGGAAATCAAGGCCTTGCTTGATGATGCGCTGCCTGGGCAAAACGAAGGCTGAGGTCTGATGAAAATATTGCTGAGTAACGATGATGGAATTCTTGCCAAGGGATTGGGCGTTCTTGAACGCGCTGCCGAGTCGCTTGGCGAGCTTCATGTTGTGGCGCCGGACAGAGAGCAGAGCGCAACGAGTCATTCGCTCACGCTGCACAGGCCGCTGCGGCCCGTGCGCCTGGGTGAGAGGCGCTGGCAGATTGATGGCACGCCAACCGATTGCGTGATGCTGGCCTGTGAAACACTGCTGGACGGCAGACCCGACTTCGTCTTCAGTGGGATCAACCACGGGCCCAATATGGGCGAGGACGTGCTTTACAGCGGTACCGTTGCGGCTGCCATGGAGGGACTCGCATTGGGCGTGCCGTCGGTGGCGCTGTCGTTTGCCGGGAGCATGCTTCGAGCTGATGCGCTGCTCGAGACCCAGATCGGGGTGATTCGTAATCTGTTGCACCACTTGATTTCTCTTCCGGTGTTCCCGGCTGACACCTTGCTGAACGTGAATTTTCCGCCGGTGGCTGGTGACGACATACGCGGGGTCAGGCTGACCCGTCTGGGGCAGCGTGTTTTCAGTGACTCCATTCAGCACATGAAAGACCCCTGGGGACGCCAGATCGTGTGGGTGGGTGGTGGCAGTGTGGAGTGGAGCGGCAGTCACGACTCCGACTTTCGCGCGGTACAGGGAGGCTACATCTCCGTGACGCCGCTGCATTTGGATCTCACGCACCGCGAGGTGCTCAACAACGCTTCTGAATGGTGGCGGGAACCCTAGAGGCAGAATACAAGGGCGCCCGCCGGCGTCTTGTCGAGACCCTGCAAACACGCGGCATAAAGGATCTGGCCCTGCTGCGCGCCATAGACAGCGTGCCGCGCCATCGCTTCGTGCCCGAGTCCATGCGGCACCGTTCCTACGAAGACGCAGCGCTGCCCATTGGACACGGACAAACCATTTCGCAGCCGTGGGTGCACGCTCGCTCAATAGAGCAGCTGCGCCTCACCGGCGTTGAGCGTGTGCTTGAGATCGGCACCGGATCAGGGTATCAGACAGCACTGCTGTCGGCACTGGTACCGCAGGTTTTCTCGGTGGAGCGGTCGCGTGAGCTGCTGGATCGGGTCAGGCCACTACTCCAGCAGCTTGGAGTGCGAAATGTGTCGCTGTCCCTGGGTGACGGCAGTCTGGGTTGGCGGGAGTACGCCCCGTATGACGCCATAATAGTGGGCGCTGCGGCACCTGAACTGCCCCCCGCGCTTGAAGAGCAGTTAGCGGTGGGAGGGCGGTTGCTGATTCCGGTTGGGGGCAGGGACGAGCAGATGCTGACTCTTTTTTCCCGCCGCGCCGAGGGTGAGCCGCTTGAGCGGCGTGACATCACCGCCGTGAGGTTCGTCCCTCTCGTTGGGGCAGGTGCATGGCCCGCGTGACCATTTGTTTGATACCCCGCGTAGCTCAGCTGTGAATCTGTCGGTCAACCAATCGAGGTCCTGATGCAATCCTCCATCTTCCCGTTGGCAACGGGCGCAGAGTCAGCAACAGAAAGGGAGATACGCCAAAGAGCGAACGGAAATGCCCCTTACTCGGGACCGGTCGAAGGCGGCCAACATCGTGCTGGTGAGATGGATCTGGCAGTGGCGGGGTTGATAGCGTATCCGGGGCCCTATTTCCCGGGGGAGGACTACAGGGCGGTTGTGGCGCAGGTGGAGACTTCCGTCGAGACTTCCGTGGAACCTTCCGTGGAGGCGCAAGCAGGGCAGTCGGCCGGCGTTTCCGGCGAAGCACCGACGGAAGAACTACCCTGGATAGATGTGTTTCTGTCCACCACGCCAGTACTACCGATGACGGCTGTGACGGAGGAGATGACCAGCGCTGCGGTGGTGGATACGGGTGCGGGACTGGCTGAGTTTGAGGATGAGTACCAGGAGCGCTTGCTTGATGTGGCAACTGAGGCAGCCGAGGTAGCTGAGGTAGCTGATGAAGTGGTTGATGAGATTCTGACTGACGGATCTGACGAGCTCGATCGCTTGCTTGATGAGAGCATGGGAGGCCCTGATGGCTTGGGCGGGCAGCTGGCAGCGCTGGATCTTCTTCAGAAGGGGTATACGGCCTCGGGCGGGGAGCCGGCTCGGGAGTTTGGCGCCTGGAGCAGCAATGACTTCGCGGATATTCTGCCTTTACGTGAGCCCGGCATAGCCCCTGACATAGATGCGGAGTCTGGTGGCCCTTCTCCCACCAACTCGGCCGCCGCTGCGGCGGAAGTGCTGGAGCAGCTTGCCCAGCGTGTGCGGAGCGGCGAGCTGGTGCTGCCGGGCTACGATCAGAACCTGGGTGATGCAGCGGCTCTCGCGGCGGCACTTGCGGCACTACTTGGTGTGAAGGGGTACTGAGCGCTACATTGCACGGCTCTGGTGGCCCGTGTGGCCATTGGCTGCCCTTGTAGCTCAGTTGGATAGAGCACTCGTTTCCTAAACGAGGGGTCGCAGGTTCGAGTCCTGCCAGGGGCGCATCGTGCGTGCCAGCGAATCGCACTATTGGATTCTTTCAGAATACGCTATAATTCAAGGCTGTGGCCGAAACCTGGCCACAGTTTTCTGTTTTATGAGGCGCGACTGCAGCACAGCGCCCAGCGGCGATTCCTCTCACAGCTAGTGCATCTGTATGGCTCAAGCGACGCGTTCCACCCGCAGTCACCACGACTCCAACGAAGACACCATGGACGCGGTCGTCAACTGGATCGAGACGAACGCCAAGCCGATCACTTACGTCGTGGTTGCGGCGGTGGTAGTGGGGGCATCCGTTCTGCTGTACAGGAGCACTGAGCAGCGCAAGCGTGAGCGCGCTTCAGCTGCCCTTTATGAGGCCCAGGCACCCTTCGTACAGGGCAACATGGAAGAGGCCCAGTCGGCGCTGTCAAAGGTGGCAGAACGCTACTCGGGCACTTCCTCCGGGCAGCAGGCGCTAATGCTTCTGGCCCAGGCCTATTACGAGCAGGGTAAGTACGCCGAAGGCATCAAGGCTCTGGAAGGAGCGGTTGGCAAGTCCAGCACCGAGTTCAGGGCCAACATGGAGTCGCTGATAGCCTCGGGTTACGAGGCTCAGAACGATTTTGCGAACGCCGCTTCGCATTACGAGAAGGCGCGCCAGGCCACGCCATTTCCGGCGGCAAAGATAGACTATCAGGCCGCGCAGGGTCGGAGCCTGATGGCGGCCGGCAAGTACAGCGAAGCACTGGCGATCTGGTCAGAGCTGGCTCAGCTTGACGGCAACGCGGTTCAGTCTGAGGCCCAGATACGTCTTGGCGAAGCTGAGGCTGCGTTGCAGAAGTAGAGAGCGGCATCGGTGGTGTGAGGCCAGGCCCGGGGTGAACCCCGGGCTTTTTTTATGGTCTGCGGAATTGGCTGGTGTCTGATGAGCGGATTGTGTCGGGGCTGGTCGTTGGCAATGTGAGGGATGGTCCGAGCGTAGTGGGCATGCGCAATTGACGGGCATTGTCTTCATGGCATCAGCAGGGGGTCAGTATTGAGTCACAGCGCGTAAGTGGAATTGCATATAATATATGTTATGTAAACTTTAGCTGGTGGATAACTGTGGAGAACTTTGAGTGGAAATAAAGGCGGTTTTTAACTGATGAGCTTCAAGTGCTTGCCGTGCAACACTTTAGAGTCGTATACCAGCCACCGCATAGCGTGGGTCGCTCACGAAATTGGCTTTGCACCTAAATGTCCACATTTTTTGGCGTATTTATCATGCGTCCGGATCACACTGACAGTCCGCGATACAGGCCCCTCACAGACCCCGTCCCTCCGGCCGAAACGGACCCGAATGACATGGCCTTCAGAAGCCTTTGGGGCCGCTTCTGAGCCCGGTTCACAGCACCCCACGATGAGGCCCACTCAGTAGCGGAGATCGCCAATCGTTCCCCGAAAAACCACCCTGCCTTCTCCCTTGAGCGTGGGCCGGTAGCCACCCGTTCCTGCTTGCGGTCGCAGCATAACCTCCAGAGGCCGCCCGGAACTTGTGATCAGCTCCACCCTGTACGCTTCTTCCTCTGCTTCTTCCTCCGGTGCCACTTTAAGCGCCGTTCGGGGTGCCTGCTCCCGCGCCACTGCGCTCGGATCGACCACTGCGGCACCCTGGCCCGCACTATTCCCGCCGTCCACAAGCAAGCCCCACCTGCCTAGCATGGCGGCAACGGCCACCGCGCCCGTACCACAGGCCAGTGTCTCAGCCTCGACACCCCGCTCAAACGTCCGATACCGCCATCTGCCAGCGCCATATCCTGACATATCAGGCACAAGCGACACCCAATTCACATTGGCACCCTCATCTCCAAGTGCTGGGTGCCATCTGAGCCCTGGCCCCAGACCGGCCACGTCTATCGCATCTGCGTCTGAGCACAAAATCACCAGATGCGGGATCCCCGCCATTGCAAAACCAATACGCTCAACCTGACCCCGAGGGCCTGCGAGAGCCACCTCGATGCCTGTTTCAAGCCTGATGTCCACCACCGGTGGGAACTCAAGCGCAGGCTTCCCTTCCATATGGCTCAGTAACGTCCCGGCGCCAGTCACCAGCTTCATCCCGGAGGCTGATCCCAGGCCCAGCTCCACGCTCATTGCCGTTGAACAAAGTGTGGCATTGCCACACAGATCGGCCGCACTGCCATCACTGTTGAAATACGACACCTCTATCGAACCGCTCTCGGCGAGGGGCTCGAGAACAACAAGGCCATCAGCCCCTATGCCATTGTTACGATTGCATATAGCCGCTATGACTTGAGGTTGTTTGAGAAGTGCTGTGTTGGCGACGCGTCCATCAAAGACTACAAAATCATTACCAGAGCCAGTCATTTTGGCGAAACCTGTGCCATTCAAGCTTTCCAATGGCTGAGCCCGGCCCAAGCCTGCCCCGGGCACGGTCTCATTACGCCCGACCGGCTCTGGTTCCCTGCTCACAGACGCCCCCGGAGCGCCCACCAACGCAGCCTCCAGACCATGAATATGGCCTCCCGAACTATGCCCTTGGACATCTTCGACTCACCTTCGGTGCGATCATGGAAAACGATGGGGATCTCTGCAATTCGATACCCCTTCTTAAAAGCCCTGAAGCTCATCTCTATCTGAAAGGCGTAGCCATTGGAGCGCACCTCATCGAGAGGTATGGCCTGAAGCACTTCACGCCGGAAGCATTTGAAGCCACCGGTGGCATCACCCAGCTTGAGACCGGTTATGAAACGTGCGTATATGTTCGCCGCGTATGAGAGCATGAGTCTGGTCATGGGCCAGTTGACCACGGTCACTTTACCGTTCCGATAGCGCGATCCGAGCACCAGGTCGGCATCCCTCACTGCTGCGAGAAACTCCGGCAGGTGGTGCGGATCGTGTGAGAAGTCGGCGTCCATTTCGAATATGAACGCGTAGTCCCGCTCCAGAGCCCAATGAAATCCCGCGAGATAGGCCCGGCCCAGCCCTTCTTTCTGCTGCCGGTGCAGAACGTGCACGCGTGGCTCCTCCCGGGCGAGCTCATCAGCGAGCTCTCCGGTTCCATCGGGTGAGTTGTCGTCAACAACCAGCACTTCAAAGTGCGCATCCTGAGCGAGGATACGCGGTACTATCCGCGTGATATTCTCACTCTCGTTGTAGGTAGGCACGATCACCAACGCTCTTTCCTCACCACGCAACGCCCCGCGTGCAGGAGTGGCCTGCCGGGTCATTCCCCCCCGACTCCGGACTTTATTCTTTTTCTATCCATTGCAGCCCCCAAAAGCCATATTAAGACAGCCGCGCCAAGTGCAAGAAGCGTAATCTGTTTGCCTGATTGATATGCAGCCTCGTTGAAGCGCAGTTGTATCTTGGTGGCGCCCTGGGGCAGCTCAACACCAATAAGCGTATAGTCAACCCTGTTGGTGCTGGCGGCTCGGCCGTCCACCATGGCGCTCCAGCCTGGATAGTAGTTCTCCGAGACTATGAGGGCAGCGTTGGCGGGCGCAGGCTGATCGAGTGTGAGGTCAATGGCACCCGGATCATAGCGGTCCACCGTGACACCAAAGGTGACCGGGTCCGGTAGCCGACTGTTGACGGGCTGTGCATCCACAGCCGCAGAACTATCGAAAATGGCCACTCTTCGCACGTCAAAATTGGGATTCATGAGCGTGGCCAGAGCAGTTGGGTCGTCCAGTTTGACCTTGAGTGGAGCCACCCAGGCAGCCGGGTGCTCACCGGGAAGCTCGTAGAGGTAGGTCATGCTTCCGGCAGCATCCCGGACAGGTCCGGCAACCAGCCGGGCGCCTGGGAAAGGAAGACCCGGAGTATTGGTGTAGAAGAAACGGGCGTTTACCAGTGACCAGAAGTTGGGGTTGGCCAAGGGTTGGAAGCCGTCGTTCTTGCCGTAGAGCTGCTGATAGCGTCCCAGTTCGTTCCCGTGGTAGCCGAGTACTCCCCGGATGCGGTGATGCATAAGTGCATCGCCCAAGAGGAAGGGATCGTGGGGTGCCATGTTGGCGTCGAGTGGAAAGGCTATCACACGCCCCGGCTGCTTGAGATTCTGCAGGTATTCAATGATGTCATCTGAGGCATAGAGCTCGCTGGCAGGCGGAGAGAAAATCCAGTAGTGACGTTCTATGCTCCAGAGGTCGAGCGCGACAACCCCCACAAGCAGCCAGCCCCTCAGACTCACAGAAAGCTTGTCCCTGACGCTCAACATCAGGAGCGCAACGGTGGCAAGCACCGCCAGCGCAGACCTCCATGCGCCAAGCGATACCCAGCTTGCATTCGCTTCTATCAGGTCGGCGCGTACGTCGCCCAGGATGGACATGGCGATGTTCGTGAGTCCGCCCAGCGAGGCCAGCAGCCCCACGAGCAATGCAATTCCCAACCAGGTGATTGCATATCGCTTGACTCCTGCTGCGGTATTTTTTCCAGCAGTTGCGAGTGCTCTTTCGGCACCAAAGGCTGCAAGCACCGCAGTTGCGAAAGCAGTTATGTAAAGGATTGTGCTGGGTGCGCGGAAGAAGGTTGTGCCCGGCACCAGTGCGTAGACCAGGTGGTAGAACGGAGTGTTGCCACCCCAGGCCCAGAAGAGTGAAACAATCAGGGTTCCCAACCAGAACCAGGCGTGCTTTCTATGCTTGTTGGTCAGCCCACCGCCAAAGGCGAAGAAGGCCAGCACCAGAACGCTGGCGCCCAGATACTCACTATGGAAATGGATGCCATTTCGTCCCCAGTAGTTGTCGAGAATGCCTGAAAACTGGGGGAGATACATGTTGATTGTTTCTTCCAGTGGGAGCGAGAAGCTTGTGGCGTAGTCGTAGCCCTTGCCTCCGGCTCTGGGCGACCAGTCCACATACTCACGCACGGGCAGGTACTGAATGGCCCCGATCAGCCCACCCAGTATGACGGCACCCAGAGCTGGTCCGAGCCGCTTCCACTGCTTTTTATCTTCTGCTCTGTTGCTCTGGCCCGACTGGCCCGACTGGCCGGCGCTGGACACGGGCGACGACGGTACGGCCACAGCCAGTGGTCGGAATGCCAGCCACAGAGCATATGCGCCCGACATGAGCAGCATGTATTGCAGGAGCTGGGGGTGCGGAGAGAGCACTGCCAATCCCACCACCACAGCCAGCGCGCCCCAGGCAGCTCTCTTCCCATCGCGGACGCCCAATGTGATTGTCCAGAGCGCTGCGGGAAGCAGCGAGCTCACAAAGAGTTTGCCGTCGTGACCGGGCGATGCATATGAGGCCACGGCACCGCTGAGAAGATAGGCCACGGCGCCCACGGAGGCGGCATGAAGCTTGACCCCGGCCGCTCTCAGAAATCCAAAGGTGAAGAACCCGGCCAGCATCATGTGGATGATGAAGCCCCAGGTCATGGCCACGTCGGTGGGTAGGATCAGACGCAGCAGGAAGGTGGGGTAGAAAATGTCGCCGTGCATGGCGGCCACGTAGGGCATTCCACCGAACTGGTAGGGGTTCCATAGCGGGAACCCGTTGCCTGCCCTTAGCGACTGAGCTGCGAACTCACGGAATGGGAATCCCGCGATGTATTGGTCTGAATGCGGGTTTACAAGAAAGGCTCCACCAAGGGCCGGCCATGCCAGAAGCAGCGTGACTAGTGCACAAACCAGCGCAGCCACCAGGTATGGGTGTCGTGCGAGCGCTGAGTTATCCGGGGTGCTTTCAGTTCGAATGTCGTTGGGAAGAGCCATGTATACTGTATGCGTACCGTATGCGAAACGCGCGGCCGAACACGCTTTGCCGCAAGGGTTTGTACAAGTCAGATCAAGTTGATCGTCCGAGTCTGTGTCTCGCAACCCGAGACAGGAATGCAAGACTCAGCAGACCGGGAAGTATTTCCAGAACGGTCAGCCATATTCTTGAGGTGACACTGAGAATGGTTGCGTCTCCCCGGTCTGCCGCGCGGAGTGAGACGAGAATTGCCACCAGGGCTATCTCTCTGAATCCCAGGCCTCCCGGTGAAAAAAGAACCAGATAGCCCACAAGGTATGAAGCGGAATAAACTGCGATGAAGAACGCGGAACCGCCACCAATGCCCGGAACAACTCCGCGGGCAAAAGCCTGAAAGGCCAGGCCATAGCCGACCCAGGAAGCCAGATTGATGAGTGTAGCCGCCCAGAGTGTGCCTGCGCTCAGGTGGGTGCCAAGAGGCTTCATGCCCCTCCATCTGGCCAGCCTGTCCAGTATGGGTGGCAACAGCCATGGTAAGGCTGCAACACCAACCGCAAACAAAATTGCCAGCAGCGTTGCAACGTTTGCCATGCCCGGCTTGATCGACTCCAGAACCCGGGCGCCAAGGAGCACTGTAACCGCCATACCGGCACCCAGATTTAGCAGCGTCCCCAGCAGAGCCGCTCCGGCCGCTGCAGTGCCTGATACCCCCTGCTCCGCTGCCATTATGCCAAGGGCTCCCACGCTCCATACCTTTCCAGGTATCCAGCGCCCCAGATTGGCAATGGTCCAGATTCGCACTGCGTCGAGATAGCCAAGCTTGCTTCCCCAGCCTGCAAGGAGCATGCGCCAGCTTTGAATGAGTGCCGCATAGGTAACGAGTACGGCCGCGGTGGAGAGTAAAATCCAGCTCCACTGAACTCTGATCAGGCTGGCACTGGCCCTGAGATCACCCCATTGCCCGGCAAGAGCCCAGGCTATGTAAGCAAAGGTGATTGCCAGTAATGTGTAGCGCAGCAGAGGCAGCCTGAGCACCCTGATCAGGCCGCTGCCGGGGGGCGGTCTTTCGATCACTGTCGTACCGCCCGGTAGTGATCCAGATAGCGCTCAGCGGCGGCCTCTGGGGTGAAGAGGTCGCGCATTGCGGCGGCTGCGCTGCGTCCCTTTTGCTCTGCAAGATCTGGATTGTTGATGAGGCTTGCCACGGCGTTTGCCAGAGCCACCGTATCGCCTGGCTTCACCAGGCTTCCACCGTGCTCGACTCTCACCACGTCAGGCAATCCGCCGTCCTCGTAAGCCACCACCGGTGTACCCGCCAGTTGTGCCTCCACAGCCACCAGGCCCAGGCCTTCTCCCCTGGATGGAACGGCCACCACCCGGGCGCGCTGATACATGAACGCAAGCTGAGATTGCGGGAGCGCTCCGTGCCACCTGAGCCGGCTTTCAAGACCATACTCCGCTGCCAACGCCATCAGTGAAGCGCGCTCGATACCGTCGCCAACTATATCCAGCGTTGCTGCATGAAGCGTGGGCATTGTCATGGCCTTCAGGAGATCGGAAAGACCCTTCTGCTGGTTGAGCCGCCCCGCGAAAAGTATTCCGCTTCTTTGTTCCCGGGAGGCTGTGAACATTCTCATGTCCACCGGCATTGGAGATACCACGATGCTGGCATCAGGCGCTATTGCAGCCGCGATCCCGCGCAACCATGATGAGACTGTTGTGCATAGCACCGCCTCTTTTAATACACTGCGCATCAGCACATGTGCGGGCTTCGAGTGTTCTGCAAGCCTTACGTCGGAGCCGTGCATTGTTATTACCAGCGGTATGGACTGTCGCCGGCGCTCACGCAATCGGTGCACTGCCAGGGCCGACGGAAACCACCAATGGGCATGAACTACGTCGTAGGGCCTGCCCTCGCGCTGTGCCGCTTTCAGTGCTTGTGAAGTGGCTCGTCTCATTGAGAAAAGAAGCCTTGCCAAATTGAACCTGGCACGCCACGAAGTCTTCACGAGTTCCGCCATCTGACCCTCGTAGGCCAGATTCATTTGTGCATCGGGCGCATAACGCACGCGCTTAATACTTATTCCCTCTATTACATCCTGTGAGGCAAGTTCCGCTGCTCCGGGTGCCAGAATGTCCACGCTGGCTCCGGCGTCCTTCAGTGCAACGGCCAGGCGGAGAACAAATGAGCCCGCTGCATCTCCGACAAAACGTGGTGCGTTGTGCGTGACGAAGAGAACACGAGGGGATCCGTTCGACGATGGCATCGAATCCGCGGAGTTCAGGGAGCCGACGGAGTATTGAGGTTGCGGGCTTCCTGTGACCCCTCTGAATCACGTGCGTGGTGCAGGCCACTTGAATGATTGGTGATGGTGGAAAGATCATTCAATTCACGCCTGAGCTCTCGCAATTCAGCACGCTCCTGCGCCACGAGCTCACCCACCAGTCCCGTTGCAAAAAACACCGATCCAAGTATCAGGCTGGTTTGGATAACGGTCCATACCCAGCGCTGTCCCTCGCCCGTTACGGCCAGACGTACCAGTGCGGCAATGCCGGCCAACACACCCGTAGCGAAAAGCGCAGCGCCAAGCATTCCGAATGCAAGAAGCGGTTTCTGCCCAAACCGAAGCTCAAACCATACTGCCAGCATGTCCAGAACACCCACCGGTATGCGTGACCATCCGAACTTTGAGCGCCCCGAGTGACGCGGGTAGAGGGGGATCGGCACCTCAGTAACGGTGAACCCCTGGGCTGCAGCCAGCACAATCATGTAGCGATGGAAATCGGGCCGCATTGGCAGCGCCGTCATGATCTCACGTGAGTATGCCTTCACGTTGTTGAGGTCACGCACAGGAACATGGAAAAGCGTTCTGCTCAGCGTGTTATAGATACGCGATACGAAAGCCTTTTCGTACTTACCCTGCTTGAAGCCTGTGACCATGTCCGACTTGCCCGCTAGCACCGGTCCTACAAGACTGGGAATGTCTTCAGGCTTGAACTGCAGGTCTGCGGGATAGAATACCAGCACCCTGCCCCGGGCGTTGAGGTATCCGGAGCGCAGGGACTCGGCAATGCCGCGCTGGCTGCGATGTTTCACCGGGTGGAGAAAGTCGTATTGAGCACTCAGTTTTTCAAGCAGATCCCATGAGCCATCGGTGGACCCGTCATCCACAACCACCACTTCGTAGCTTTCCGCCTGCGCTCTGATCATGGCGTCGCAAAGCTCAAGAAACAGTGGCAGGTTCCCCGCCTCGTCCTTGGATGGCACAAGAACGCTGACGTCGATTCCGGATTGAGTCATTGATTCAGCCAAGGTGGAAACCCTGTTCCGTTGTCGATCCAACTTTATGGCTGCCCATCAAACACGCTTGCGCATGCGCGCAGGCAATACACCGAGCTGGTCACGATACTTGGCCACTGTACGGCGTGCGATTTGCACGCCGGTATTCTGGAGTATGCCCACGATGGCCTGATCTGTGAGAGGGCTCTTTGGATCTTCGTTGGCCACGAGCTTTTCTATCTGATCCTTGATTCCGCGTGCTGAGACATCATCACCATCGGAAGTTGCGAGGCCTGACGAGAAAAAGAACTTGAGCGGCAACACGCCGCGGGGCGTTTGCACGTATTTCTCATTTGTAACGCGGCTAACAGTGGATTCATGCATACCCACTGCATCGGCAACCTCACGAAGCGTGAGCGGCTTGAGGCCCTGAACGCCGCGCTCAAAGAAGTCACGCTGGCGGTCAACAATGTAGTACATGACGCGAAGCATGGTTTGCCGCCGCTGCTCAATGGCCTGAATCATCCAATTGGCTGAGTTGAGCTTGTTGGCAATGAAGTCCTTGCTCTCCGCGTCAAAATGCTTTTTGTCGCGTGCTATGTCCTGATATACGCGTGAAAGTTTGAGACGGGGAAGATTGCCATCGTTCAGATACACGTGGTATTGGCCGTCTACTTTCTCCACCACCATGTCAGGGATGATGTAACTCTCTCCCTCAGCGCTGTACCGGAGGCCCGGTTTTGGCTCCAGTCGTGCAACAATATCGGCCGCTGATTGCACTTCCTGGGCGGAAATGCCAAAGCGGCGTGCCATTTCGCTCCAACGATGAGCGATCAGGTCGTCAAAGGCTTCAGAAACGAGATGCCCCGCCAGAGAATCGAGACCGCCACTCGCGCGCAATTGCAGCAAGAGACACTCCTGCAGGCTGCGCGCGCCCACTCCAGGCGGATCAAGCTCCTGAATGATGTGCAGCATTTCGTCCACATCTGCCTCAGTGAACTCAGGTACTTCTCCCTCAATTTCACGCGCCTCTGCTTCCTGATGAAGAAGCTCATTGACACTTCTTCGAATCTCATCGAGTCCACAGGCCAGATAGCCGTCATCGCTGATGTTGCCAATGAACTCATCGGCAAGAAACTGCTGACGTGGAGTGAGGTCGTGCAGCGCGATCTGCTCGTGAAGGTGATCACTCAGATCCTGAACGGAGACCGTCACCGGCTCGGCCCAATCATGGACCTCAGCGTTGTCACGCTGACCGCCCGTTTCAAAGCCGTCCAGAAGCACGGCTTCCCAGTCTATGTCATCGTCACCGGTTTTTTCCGGCTCTTCCTCGGGCGGTGCCTCGGGTTCGCTGAGATCCTCAGGCTCGGCGTTTTCGTCGGTTTCCGATTGCTCTGTGTCTTCATCATCAGGCTCCACCATTTCCAGAAACGGATTGGTGAGCAACTCCTGCTTGAGGTGCTGTTGAAGATCGAGCAGCGGCATGTACAGCAGATCCATCGCCTGATACAGGCGTGGATTTACCTTTAACTCCTGTCGGAGAGAGGTTGTCTGCTGCAGCCCTGTTCTCATACCATCATTGCGAACGGGTCATGTGACTCTGCCTTGCGATCGGCTTCAAGGAAGCGCGAGCGCAGGCGCGCGGAAAGTGTTGGTCCAAGATAATCCTTGGCCACTGCATCGTTGAACACGAGTTCACGTACGGTGCCCGAAACCTTGACCTGCCCCTCAAACATGATGTAGGCGCGGTCAACGATGTCCAAAGTCTGCTCGACATTGTGATCACTGATCAGCACCCCTATGCCTCGCTTTCTGAGGTCTGCTACGATGGACTGTATATCGTGCACCGCTATGGGATCAACTCCTGCAAAGGGCTCATCAAGCATCATGAACTTTGGCTGTGTCACAAGTGCCCGGGTGATTTCAAGACGACGGCGTTCGCCACCGGACAACTGGTAGGCCTTGCTTTTGCGAAGATGCTTGATCTTGAGCTCGTCCAGGAGAGACTCCAGCCGCTCCTTGCGTTGCGTGGAAGAAAGCGGAAGAGTTTCCAGAATAGTCAAAATATTCTCTTCCACCGTGAGTTTGCGGAAGATGGATGGCTCCTGCGATAGATACCCTATCCCCATTCTTGAACGCTTGTACATGGGCATGCGCGTGATGTCCCTGCCATCAATGCGAATCTTGCCCACCTGCGGGTCTATGAGGCCCACGACCATGTAGAAAGTGGTGGTTTTACCGGCTCCGTTGGGACCAAGCAGGCCCACGATCTCACCCTGGGCAACCCGCACATTCACGTTGTTCACGACTTTCCGCTTGCGGTAGACCTTTACGAGGCCCTCGGCCTCCAGTACCGAACCCCCGGCCAGCGGCGAGTGTGATACAGCAGAATTACCCGCGGTCACTGCCGCGTGGTCACCCGTTTCGCGGAGTAAACGGCTCACCTGAACACGTGCGTTGCCTGTTTCACTCCAGAGCGACGGTTCAATCCGCACAAGGCCATCAGGATCTGACCCGCCGTTCCAGGGCTGGATGATTCCATGGGCGGCAAGTCGTGGCAGTACCGAGTCTATGAGGTGCTGTCTCACTTCGTCAGGCGCGAGATGGGAGCCTTCTCCGCGCTGCTCGATGAATCTGGTTGCCAGATGATGCAGCGGCGTTTCTCCGGTTTCGGAAGCGCCGTTAAACAAAGCGTCCACCACAGCCGCCAGCGAGCGATCGCCGGAGACGGCTCGCTTCAAGACCAGATTCAGTTCGTCTGACAGGGGCTGTATTGGATCACTCATGAAAATGATCGGGACCTAGAGGGCTGTGTTTCAAAGGACGCTGGCGAACCGGATCACGTTCTTGCTCGTGGTCTGGAACCCTATAAGGAACGCTGTGAGCCGCCGGCGGGGGCCATTTTTCGATTGAGTCGGGAGGAGTTCTCCTGATTGAGTCAGGCTTTATGGGGGTGCCTCCCGATCTGCTGCTGTCCCGGAGGCTATCCGAAAGACTATCGGCAGAGCGTTTCGACACACTGTC
>CAZWSJ010000019.1:0-50397 GCA_964636415.1 uncultured Gemmatimonas sp.
CCGGCCTCAAGGCGACCCGCCTGAAGTGCTGCGGCAAGCAACACGCGCTCCGACGGTCGTCTTTCCACGTAATCGCGCAAAACGATGGCCTGACCGTCGAGCAAGAAAGGACAGTCTTCCAGTGTTTCGCCCGGCAGAGCCAGCACCGCGTCCACCAGCGCCACAAGGCGCTGGGCAAAGGTGCTCAGGCCGTGGTACCACTCGCGGTCCCAGTGCGTGTGTGATACCAGGCACACAAGCCTTAGCCGTGACGGGCTGACAGCTTTCGCTCTCTCGGGCACCGGGGGATGTGACACGAAGGGAAGCTACCTGCAAACGGTGGTTTGGATCCAGTCGTGGCAGCGCGTGTGCGCTTGCGCATGGGCTCGCGTATGGGCTCGCGTATGGGCGCGCGCGTGACGGGCACCAGCAACGGCGTCCTCAATTGTACCTGTTCCTGTTAGCCAGTTGACCCTGAGCCCCCGTTCTTTGAGTATTCAGGTTGCTTTCCACGCGCTCCGCCAGCGCTGCACTTTCTTGTGCGCGCCGGCTGCCGACAACAATCAGTGGCTTGGAATTACTGGGCGAACTCTTTGACAAGCTCCGCGACTTGCCCGCTCTGGTGCAGTGGGCGGGCTACGTGGGCCTCACAATCATCATCTTCGCCGAAACCGGCTTGCTGGTGGGCTTTTTCCTGCCCGGCGACTCGCTGCTGGTCACTGCGGGGCTTCTGGCGGCTGATCCTGCCTTCGGGCTCAACATCTGGCTGCTGGGTGCAATACTCACGGTTGCAGCCATCGTGGGCGACTCGGTTGGCTACAGCGTGGGCCGTGCGGCGGGTGCCCGCATTTTCACGCGTGAGGACTCGATCTTTTTCAACAAGAAGCATTTACTGAGAGCGCACGCTTTCTATGAAAAACACGGCGGCAAGACAATAATTCTGGCCCGCTTCATGCCCATAGTGCGTACTTTCGCGCCGGTGGTCGCAGGAGTGGGTGAAATGCACTATCGTTCATTTGTGGCATACAATATCGTGGGCGGCACTCTTTGGATCTGGAGCATGCTGCTCATCGGATGGTTTCTGGCGCGCAGCGTACCTGGTGTGGCGGAACACATAGAAAAAGTAATCCTGCTGGTGATATTCCTGTCCATCCTGCCGGGTATCATTGCCGCACTGCGAGAGCGCAAACAGAACAAGAATGCCAGCCCCGCTGGGAGCTGACGAGAACCGTTTCAACAATCAGGAGATTTAAACATGGCCCATACACTGCCTGCCTTGCCCTATGCCGCCGATGCGCTGGAGCCGCACATCGATGCCCAGACAATGAACATTCATCATGGCAAGCATCACCAGGGATATGTCAACAACCTGAACGCTGCCATTGAGAAGGCTCCCGAACTTGCTTCCTGGTCGCTGGACGATCTTTGCGCCCGCATCAACGAGGTTCCCGAGGCGGTACGCACTGCTGTGCGCAACAACGCCGGCGGCCACTGGAATCACTCGCTCTTCTGGCAGGTGATGGCACCCAATGCCGGCGGTGAGCCCAGTGGTGATCTGGCCGCCGCAATCAACTCGGCGTTCGGATCTTTCGCGGGCTTCAAGGAGAAGTTCCAGGCTGCCGGCGGCTCACGCTTTGGTTCGGGCTGGGCATGGCTGGTTTCGTCCAATGGCACGCTTTCGGTGGAGAGCACTCCCAACCAGGACAACCCGCTCATGGCAGGCAAGAAGGCCATTCTGGGAGTGGACGTGTGGGAGCACGCCTACTACCTCAAGTACCAGAACCGCCGCGCCGACTATCTGGGTGCCTGGTGGAATGTGGTGAACTGGAACGAAGTCGCAAGGCGCTTCGCTTCCAGATAACAGCAAAGCGAGGGGCCTCACCAACTGTGCAGCATGTGAACGCTGCACCATGGTGAGGCCCTTCGTGTTTTTGGGGCTTAAGACAACATCAGACCGCGGCCTCGTACTCCTCCGGCTCTCTTCCCTTCCGGGCACTCATAAGCAGCATGAACGCCGTGTAAGTCACCACCAGAACCACCAGCCAGCGAAGAGCTGTAAGCGGCAGTGATTTGACAATGAGAGCCGCCACCAGCACTGCCGGCACGCCACCGATAATGATTCCCATAACGGCCCGCAGATCCACCTTGCCGTGTTTCAGGAATCGTGCGCTCGCAACCGGCATGAGGAAGGCGCAGGAACCCATCATAATCGGGAAAGCGGCAACCGGGTTCATGCCCAGCATTGACACCAGAACCATGCATGGCGCATAGAGACCGATACCGATGGTCATGAGCGCCCCCAGCGCAAAGTTTCCAACCAGTGCAATGACCAGTCGCGTTCCCGTCACACCGATGGTTTCACCGCCACCGGGCAGAATGTTGAGTGCCTGCGAAGCTGTGAGCAAAGCTGCGGCCAGCATGCAGAGCCCCATTCCAAACTGAATCCACCGCGTTGGCCATCTGGATACGATGCCGGCACCCAGCCATGCACCGGCCACTGCGGCCAGAATCATGCCGATAAGCGTGAGGGGATCAACGGTTACGAGCTGTGTATAGATGAAAGCCTGCGTGATGATGGCCAGAGTGTGCGCCACATTGAGCGTGCCGGGGATTACGTCGTCCTTGACTGCCTTGGTTGTCCGGAAAAGGAAGGTTGTGGTGGCGAAGGAGCCGATTCCCAGAGTGTCAAAGAAGTCGGTTACCAGCCCGATGCCAATGTCTATGGGTGTGGGCTTGACGTCTCGCCAGGAGCTGACCGCGCGGACCAGGATGACTATGAAATAGACCGCGGTGAGGGCCAGGGCGATGAGCAGGACGCGCTTCAGGTCTAGTGCCATGCGGGTGGACGGGTGAGCTGGTGGGCGGGTGAGTGGGCGGCAGGCGTACAGAAACGCAGAAGGCGGCTGCGACAACGCCGCAGCCGCCTTCAACAATTACCCCTTGCTCAGCGAGACGCCAGCAGTCCGGGGATGAGAGTCAGAGCAGCACCCAGTACCCATGTCATCAATGACACCAGCGCACCCTGTGCGCGCGACACGCGAACCATCACACTCACCCCAATGGCGATGATCACGTATTGCCAAAGGGTGAAGAGGTCATTCGCACTCAGAAATGTCTGCAGGAGTGGCGACGTGGTGGCCGGATCCGTGAGACGTCCGGGCCCCACCGACAGATCAGCCATGGAGCGGGCCTTGCTGTCGTCCATGAAAGCTGCCTGAGCGGCCACAGCGAGCAGTGCCAGGGCGCGGGGCCCCATGGAAAGTGCCATGACGGTGAAAGCCTGCCTGAAACGAAGTGCTGAACCAAATGTCTTTGAGGCCAGCACAACGAAGAGGCCACCAACCAGCGATCCCAGCAGCACGCTGAAGGGTACGGCGAACATATAGCTGTAGAACGCGACGCTCCTGGCGACTGCCATTGACTCAGGAGGAACAACCTTACCAGACGCAGCAGCAGCCGCCATGGCTTGCAGGCTCTGCGCCTCAAGATATGGTCTTATCAGGTTACCGGTGGCCACCCCGATCACCGCTGTGACGATCACCCAGAACCACACGTACTTCCAGCCTGTACGCTCCCGCACTCGTTCAAACACCGATGCCGGGGACCAGAAGATTTCCAGCACATCATCCATCAACCCGGACTGCTTGCCACCTGCGACCTCGTCATCGCTCATCGTGCAGCCTCCCCTTCAAGGTAAGTGTAGCCCTCGAGACCAGCCACGTAATCGGCTATGAACGCGTTGGCCTCCTCGCGCGTGAGCTGCGGTGCGGAGTTGACCTTGCGCCTGAACGTGGAAAGCAACTGCGATGCTCCAAACTGCACATAATTGAGCACCTCGGTCACTGTATCACCCTCTACGAGATCCGTGATCTCATAGTTTCCGGCTTCATTGAGCCTGACGTGCACCGCATTGGTGTCGCCAAAGAGGTTGTGAAGGTCGCCGAGTATCTCTTGGTAGGCTCCGGTGAGGAATATCCCCAGTACATAGTCTTCGCCGTCGCAAAACTCGTGCAGGTCCAAGCTTGGCTTCCCCTTCTTGCCCCCCACGAAGCGATCAATCTTGCCGTCGGAGTCACAGGTGACGTCCTGAAGGGTTCCACGCCGGACGGGCTCCTCCAGCAACCTGTGAATGGGCATGATGGGGAAGAGCTGATCAATGGCCCAACTGTCGGGCAGAGACTGGAACAGCGAGAAATTGCAGAAATAGCGGTCCACCAGTGCAGCTTCGAGTTCCGGAATTATGTCTTCGTAGGTATCCGGGTCATTTCGTGCAATGCGATAAACGGCGTTCATCGACGCGAGCCAGAGCTGCTCTGCCTTGGCCAGGCCGCGCAGGTTAAGCACGCCCGAGTTGAAGAACTGCCGGGCGCGCTCCTTGTCAAAAGAAGCATCGTGGAACACTTCAAGCACTTTGCGAGGCTTGGCAATTCGCTCGGTGAGCGTGCGCCAGTCTTCGTGCATTTCGTGCAGCAGCGAGTGATCGTCGTCGTCCAGTTCAGGTATGGGCTGTTCAGCCTGAGACTCTACCTCTATGACCTTGAGCAGCAGCAGCGTGTGGTGGGCAGTCAGCGCCCTGCCCGACTCGCTGATTATATGCGGCATGGGATATTCCGCGTCGCGGCAGGCCTCACCTATGGTGTAGATGATGTCGTTGGCGTATTCCTGCAGTGTGTAGTTGACACTTGCTTCGTTGGTGGAATTGGTTCCGTCGTAATCAACGCCAAGTCCGCCACCCACGTCCACGTGTGTGATGTCCACGCCGGCCGCACGCATCTCCAGATAAAAGCGTGCCACCTCCTGCAACCCGGCCTTGATAAAGCGGATGTCAGTAATCTGACTCCCCAGGTGGAAATGGATCAGCTTGAGTATGTTGAGGCGACCGAGTGCAGTGAGCCTGTCTATGAGCTTGATGAGCTCTGCGGAACTGAGACCGAACTTGCTTTTTTCGCCGCCGCTCTGAGCCCAGCGCCCAACACCCTCGCTGGCCAGCTTGATGCGTACGCCTGCAGTGGGTATCACGCCCAGCTCATCGGCCACCTCAAGCAGCACCTCCAGTTCGCTCACCTGCTCGAGCACTATGAACACCCTGTGTCCAAGCTTCTGACCCATGAGGGCCAGACGCATGAACTCATGATCCTTATAGCCATTGCAAATGATGATGTGCTCGGTGCTGGGTGAAAGGCCAAGCACCGCCTGCAGCTCAGGTTTGGATCCGCACTCCAGTCCCACGCCGTATTGCTTGCCGAAGCGCACGATTTCTTCGACGACGTGTCGTTGCTGGTTGACCTTGATGGGATAAACGGTGGTGTAGCCGCCCTTGTATTCGAACTCCTGAATGGCCCGACTGAAGCGCAGGCTCAGACTTTCCATTCGGGAGCGGAGTATGTCGGAGAAGCGCAGGAGGATTGGCAGTTGTATGCCCTGTCCCTCCAGGTCCATGGCCAGGTCGCGCAGGTCCAGAATGCGTTCCGGGTGTGCCAGATCGGGCCGTACGATCACGTGTCCGCGGTCGTTGATATCGAAATAGCCTGCGCCCCAGCCCTTGATGTTGTAAAGCTCGCGGGCGGCTTCTATTGACCAGGCTTCATCGGAACCGGCCGGCGATACCGGCTCGGGAGAAATTTCAGTTCGTGTACCCATAGCGGCGTAAAGCTAGACGGTTCGCGCTGGTGGGGCGAGCCACCGGCACGAACCGTCAGAAATGTGACCTTGGAAGCCTCGAAAACTTCAGTCCTGCGGATGCGGCAAGTCCTGAGGGTGGTTGGGTGGCCGCTGGTCGGCCGTTCCCGTCATCTTCACCTGATCCTGTCCCTTCTCGAGGAAGGGTATGCCGCGCACCATCCAGGACGGCGCATCCGCGCCCATGAGTTTCACGGCGAAAAACTCCTGCATCTTCTTGTCTATGTCCTTCTGGTTGGCCCGTTTGGTGGGATTGTGTTCGTCACCGTTGTAGACCACCATGTAGGCCTCCTTCTGGAGACGGCGCATGGCCACATAGAACTCAATGCCCTGATACCACGGCACGGCACCGTCGTTGTCGTTGGCCATGAAGAGCACGGGCGTGTTGACCCGGTCCAGGCGGAAGAGCGGCGAGTTCTCGATATAGCGCTCCGGGTATTCCCAGAGTGAGCCGCCAATGCGGCTCTGCGTGTGCTCGTATTGGAAGGATCTGGCCAGGCCCGATGCCCAGCGTATTCCGCCATACGCACTGGTCATGTTCACGACCGTGGCGTTGGGCACGGCCGCGGCGAACATGTTGGTCACGGTCACCAGAAATGCCGTTTCGTAGCCACCCCACGACTGGCCGGTTATCCCGATGCGCTCTGGGTCAATGAAGCCCCGCTGGATGAGCGACTGCACGCCGGGAATGATGGCCTTCGCCGAGCTGGGGCCGGGCTGGCCGTCGGTGTAGATGATATCCGGCATGAACACCACATAGCCCAGCGAGTTGTAAACCAGCGGATTCACCACATTGCGACCCGTGGGTGCCACGTAGTTGAAAAGACCGTCGCTCAGCTTCTCGTAGAAGTACACCACCATGGGATACTTGCGGGAGGCATCAAAGCCCTCTGGCTTATAAAGCATTCCGCGCAGCGGCACGCCGTCGTCGTTGAGCCATGAAACCAGCTCCACAGTACCGCGCGGATACTCGCTGTCCTGCGGGTTGGCGTTGGAGATTTTTGAAGTCTGGGCGATATCACTGCCCGTCCAGAGATCGGGAAACTCCCGGTAGGTGCTCTGCGTGAGCAGGTACTGTTCAGCGTTACGTGCCTTCTGGAGACCGGCGTAGTTGCGCTCGCCTCTTACAAGAACCGTGGGTGCTTCTGCAGATGCAAAGCGTGTGCTGGCATAGCCACTTGCCTTGGTGAGTGTGTCAACCATGCGCAGCATTACCGGCTTGCCGGGATCAATGAATGGGTCATCACGATCCAGCCTCACCACCCTGTAGGTAACGCCGTTCCGGCGACCGGCATTGGCAGTGAGATTGCGCGGCTCAACAGCACCGGTGGGATCAACTTCCCAGACATCGAAGCGGTCGTTCACGAGAACGCGCTTATCGTCCGTGGTCCAGCCGGCCAGTCCGTAAGAAGGGGGAATATCGGGTGAATCAAACTCTTCGTCGTAGAACGCAACGGGCAGCTTTTCGGTGAGATTCACCAGCTTGCCCGTGGCCACTGCGTAGGCGCGCCAGGCATTGTCTTCAAACCACAGCACATAGTTGCCACCGGGAGAGAGCTGTGGGTTGGAGCGCAGGCGCTTCCCGATGAGCGTACGGGCGCCGGTGGCCGGGTCAATGAGATAGGCATCGCTGGCTCCCTCGCCCCAGAACTGCGGAATGGCGTACTCGAGTGAGTTGATGCCCAGTACCCGGCGGCCGTCATCACTGATGACCACGCGAAGGCTGTCGTTGGCGAGTTGCACCCAGCGGTTGCTGGCAAGGTTGTAGAGAGCAGTGAAAGTGCGGTTGCGGTCACGCGCGGCGCTGAGCTTTTGCGCGGGCTGGGTTTGTGCGTCCTGCCAGTGCCAGAGATCATAGATGGCCTTGTCGGTGAGTGAGTCGGCCGGGATGCTGTCAAAGGGCACCACACCAAGAGAGAACTTGAGCGCATTGCCTGCTTTGGTGAACTCAAGTGAGCCGCGTTCAGCTATGAGCAGTCCGTCAGCCACGTCGGCTGAAGTAACCAGACGACGGCTCGTGACTGTCTTTCCCTTGGGCGGATTGAGAGAGGCGTAGTAAACGGCAAACCTTGTTGGCAGCGAGGTGCTGTCGCCGAAGTCGGTGACAAGCGCGACCTGGCTGCCCTTTTCGTCGAAGCTGAAGCCGCGCCATGTGGCCTGCCCGCTCAGGAGCGTGGTAACTGCGCCACTGCCCAGAGACCTTACGAAGGCTCCGTTGCCCACGCTGTCTTTTGTGGTCACGGTGTAGCCCAGCCAGTTCTCATTTTCGTCGAACTCGAAGCTGTTCACGCCTTCAATGCGGGTTTCCTGACCGCTGCTGAGCTCTCTGAGCACCACTGTGTTGCCATAGTCGCGCTTGGGCCCCTTTGCAGAGTCGGCCGGTGCTGCAGCAGGTGCGCCGCCCGGAGCGCCACCGGCACCCGCCGGCGCCCCACCCGCACCCGCACCCCCACCCGCACCCGGCCCACCGGCTCCGCCGGGACGGTTGTTCGAGGTGGTGTCTTCCAACTGGTAAGCCAGATAGCGTCCGCCGTTCTTTGCGAGGCGAAAAGACTGGACATTTTCGATGCGCGTAACAGACCCGTTGGCGAGATCGAGAATACCCATGGTGTTGTGGGGCGCGCGGGCGCCGCGCCGGCCTCGCACAGACTCCACCGCTTCACGAGATGGGTAGATCAGGAACACCACATGAGTTGACTGGGCGTTTATCTGGGCTGCGGCGGCATTGAAACCGCCTCCCGATGCGCCAGCCTGATTCTGCGGACGTCCGGTGTACCCGCGCGGAACCCTGTACTCGGTGCCGGCTCCGGTGGCGCGCACCACCAGTTCACCCTCACCCACCACGGGGCTCAGCGTGTACACGGCCCACTTGCCGTCATTGGTGAGAGTGGCACCGCTGATGCTGCGCCACTCGTCGTAGCTGTCCTGAGTGAAGGGCTTCTTGCCCGGTGCAAGTGGAGGCGGTGTCCACCTGCTCACTCTGGTAAACGGGTTGGCCGGACCCGCCTGCTGAGCAATGGCGGAATCGGCAGCAAGCGTAACGGTAATCACCGCCACCGTCAGCATCAGGGCTGAGCCTGACATGCAGGCTGACATCCGGGCTGACAGGGTGTGATTCCGCAAACGAGGGGAGGAACCTGAAGTAAGCATCGCTGACGATCGCATCGGTTTGGGTGCGTGCGTGAACGGATGAAGAGCCGAGACGACAACGGAAGAGCTGCACTGGCTTCCTGAAGGTCCGGTACTCAGTTTGGAATGGCCGGACCATACCGGCCCGCGGCGACGGGAGGCTCGCGGATACGAAAACCGCCGACCACCAGAAGCTTAACGACGCAGCACCGACTGCGTGAGGACCGGAATGCGGCGATTACTGGGATACTTTGGACGTGGCCTTGTCCTGCTGGCTCCGCTGGCGGTGACGCTGTGGGTGTGCTGGGTCGTGTTTACAGGCATGGACGGCTGGCTGGGACTTCCGATTCCGGGAGCGGGTTTCCTCGCCACGATTCTGCTGATAACACTGGTTGGCTTTCTGGGCTCCAACCTGCTCACGCGCAGCATAATGGGCGGCCTGGAGAGCATCATGGCCCGCCTGCCCTTCGTAAGGCTGCTCTATAGCGCCACACGGGATTTGCTGAATGCATTCGTAGGTGAGAAACGCCGTTTCGAGGCTCCTGTACTGGTCAGGCTCGCCGCTGACGACTCCGTGCATCTGATGGGCTTTATTACCCAGGAATCGCTGGCTCATCTGGGGCTGAGCAGCCAGGTGGCGGTGTACTGCCCTCATTCGTACAATTTCTCCGGACAGTTGCTCATCGTGTCGGCAGACAGGGTGCAGCCACTGGATGTGGCCAGTTCGGACGCTCTGGCTTTCGTGGTATCGGGCGGCGTATCGGGCCTGGTTCCGCTCGCACAGTCAACCGGCGAGTACGAAGTTGCGGGAGCAAGTGCGCTCAGGCCAAATGCTGCCGACGATAAGCACTGACCCACATCGGTGGGCCGCCTCATGCGCTCACCTCACCACGTGAACTCCATGCGTTTCGGGTACTCCATGTATTCCGGGTATTCAATTACTCCGTGCGATCTGCACTCCCTGCCATCGATGAGACTCATGCGTTTCCTGCGGTTCATGCAGTTAAGTCGCAGACCGGTTCCCGCTTCCACGCTCTCTCTGCTTGCGCTTGTCCTTTCACTTGCTGCGGCGCTCAAGCTCTCCGCTCAGAGCAACCAGACCGGCGCAAGCAGCGCTGCCCCACAGCCGCTGCTGCTCGTGCCCGATGGTGTTTTCGATGGTAGCGGCGACGAGGTGCACAGCGGCTGGGCCGTTCTGGTGGAAGGCCAGCGCATCGCCGCAGTGGGGCCTATAGCGAGCATGACTCTGCCGCGGAATACCAGACGCATGGATCTGCCCGGCACCACTCTTCTGCCCGGGCTGAGCGACCTGCACAGTCACATTTTTCTCCATCCCTACGACGAGACTTCGTGGAATGATCAGGTGCTGCACGAGTCACTGTCATTACGAACTGCGCGGGCAGTCAACCATCTGAGAGCCACCCTGGACGCAGGGTTCACGCTGTTGCGTGACCTTGGCACCGAGGGAGCGGCTTATGCCGATGTTGGGCTCAGGCAGGCTGTGGACCAGGGAATTATTCCCGGGCCGCGACTTCTGGTGGCCACCAAAGCCATTGTGGCAACTGGTTCATATGGCCCCAAGGGGATGGCTTCAGAGATTCAGGTGCCACAGGGTGCTGAAGAGGCCGACGGCGTGGAGGGTCTCACAAGGGTGGTGCGGGATCAGATCGGGCATGGCGCCGACTGGGTCAAGATCTACGGTGACTACCGCTGGGGACCCAACGGCGAGGCGCGTCGCACTTTTTCCGAGGCCGAATGGGCCTCCATAATAGAGGCAGCCAGGGCCAGCGGGCGTGAGGTTGCCACCCACAGCGCCACCGATGAGGCCGTGAAAATGGCGGTCCTTGCCGGGGTCTCCACTGTTGAACATGGAGACGGTATCAGCGCAGAGACTTTTGCACTCATGCGCGAGCGTGGCGTGGCATTCTGCCCCACCCTCGCTGCAACTGAGAGCATCACACGCTATCGTGGCTGGAAAAAGGGAATTGATCCTGACCCGGCCAACATTGTGCAGAAGAAAACCATGTTCAAACTTGCCCTGCAGTCGGGCGTTACCATCTGCAATGGCAGCGATGTGGGAGTGTTCACCCATGGCGACAACGCACTGGAGCTGGAACTCATGGTTGAGTACGGTATGAGTCCTGCCGCAGCCCTGCGGGCCGCCACCAGCGTGAACGCGCGCATTGTACACATGGATAATCAACTGGGCCGCATCACTCCGGGCCTTCTGGCAGATCTGGTTGCTGTACGCGGAAATCCGACGCAGAATATCAACGCACTCCGTTCCGTGCAAATCGTACTCAAAGGAGGGCAGATAGTGAGACAATAGTCTCAACAGTTCCGGAGGGAACCATGAAAAGGGTGTTGCGCTGGACCGCCTGGCTTCTGGCTGCACTCATTGTGCTGGTGGGAACAACCGCGGTGTATGTGTATTCATCAAGCAACAGCAAGGCCAACCGCCAGTACACAGTGGCTTTGCAAGCAGTGTCAATCCCGGATGATTCAGCCTCAGTTACACACGGGCAGCATCTGGCAACAGCAGTGAGCAAATGCGTGGAATGCCACGGCGACAATCTTGGCGGGAAGGTTTTTATTGATGACCCGGGTCTTGGTCTGGTTGTGGCTCCCAACATCACGCACGGTGAGGGTGGACTGCTCGATTCGTACAGTGACGAAGAGCTGGTGCGCGTTATTCGGCACGGTGTAAAGCGCGACGGCCGTTCCACACTGATAATGCCGGTTGAAGACTATCAATACCTCACCGACGAAGACGTTGCAGCAATCGTGGCGTACCTGCACGCAACGGCACCCGTGGACAACTCTCCGGGAGTTTCAATACTCAGGCCCGTTGGACGGGTTCTCGCTGCTTTCGATGTCGCGCCTCTCTACACCGCCGCCACGGTCGACACTTCCCTGCATCCGCCAGCCAGTATTCTGCCTGACACTTCTCTCGAGTACGGCAGGTATCTGGCAAACATAGGCGGCTGCACCGGCTGCCACGGACCCAACCTGAGCGGTGGTCCCATTCCGGGAATGCCGCCGTCGGCACCGCCCGCTGCGAACCTCACACCAACCGCACTGGGTGAGATGACGGATGCAGACATAGAAAAAATGTTGAGGATGGGTCGAAGGCCTGATGGGACCGAGATCAGACCCGAGATGCCATGGCGCTATACGGCCGAGCTCACGCCGCTGGAGATGCGTGCTACAATCAAGTTTCTCCGTTCGGTTCCGGCGCGAGACTACGGCAATCGCTGAGATCTCAAACCCGCACCCGCACCCACTCCCACGTTCACGCCCACTCCTGCTCCCGCAAAGGTGTCTGCTCCGGCAACAGTGTCTGCTCAAGCACGACCTGAAGCGATGCTGGTGCGGGAGCAGCTTACTTGCGAATATCGGCTGGGGGCTTGAATCGCGAATCGCCGGGGGTCTCGAAACTAACCGAGGTAATATTCATCACCATCTCCCCCTGGGGTGCCTGCTGTACTATTCGCGTAGGTAGCTTCTTGCCTTCAAACTCACCATACTCACGAAGAAAGACCGGTTGATCTCCGGCAGGCAGCTTGGTGATCTGACCACGCCTCAGGCCGGTGGCTATGTCGAAGTACTCAAGCCGTGGCGCGCCTGACTTGCCGGTAACTGCCAACTTATAACACTCGACACCATCAAACATTTCTTTGCCCAGCACTTCCGCACTGCTGAATCGCGTGGGGTCAAGGAAAGCCGCGCCCTTGTAATCGGCGCTGGCCAATGCCTGTTCAGCTTCCGCTGGCAAGCGTACAACGGCGTCACCTTCCATTGCCCATCCCTTCTCGCCATCGAAGCCCTGTTGAACGACGATCACGCCCAGGTCCATTATCATCAGCATCTTGTTGGGCGCAGCAAAGTAGCGCATAACCGGCCCGGACACTCCCGCATACGAAAGATCGATGGTACCTGTTTCGCTTCGCCCATTAATGGATGACCAGGCATCGCGCCCGCCTACGGCTTCAGCATACCTGTCATAAACCTGCTGCACGCTGGGCAACTGCGCTTCAACCGGGAGAGCTGTGAGCAGTAACGCTCCAGCCGCTACAGACGAAAAAAAACCGCTCAACGTTTTCACGACTAAAAGCCCCCGTCTGATGATCCGTTGCGCAGAATCCCGATGCGTTCTTCGGTGAACGCTACGAGATCTGCCATTTTCTTTCTGTCAAACACCAACTCCACACCAGCGGCTTCGTAGAGCTTCGGCAATGGCACAGTAGCACCAAGCGAGAGAAAGCGCTTGTATGCGGCCACCGCACGCTCAGGACTGGCAATCGCGTTAGAGTATACCTGCAAAGCGCCGAGCTGTGCCAGACCGTATTCGATATAGTAGAATGGCAGCTCGAATATGTGCAATTGTCTGTACCAGCGAGCTACACGCTCCTGCTCCAGTCCATCCCAGTTGACCCCGCGTTCGAACTCTGAACGCAGCCTCAGCCATTCAACATCACGGGCATCACGATCGGCGCCGGCAGGATCAGTGTAGATCCAGCGCTGGAATGCGTCCACACTGGCTATGTGAGCCAGCGCACCCAACACGTCTTCAAGATGCTCCACCCAGGCTATGCGCGCCTCGTCGGGATCGTAATAGCCATTGGGCCTGGCCAGCCACGGCATTGCCAGCAGCTCCATGCTCATTGAAGCGAGCTCGGCCGCCTCGTGACCCGTGTGACGCTGCCAGGTGTACGGCATGTGGCGAGTGGCAAAGTCGTGGAAGCAGTGACCAGCCTCATGCACCAGCGTGTTGACGTCGTCTGGCACGCCCACGGCATTCATGAAAATGAAGGGCCTGCCGCGGAAGGCGAGATCAGTGCAGTAGCCGCCCGGGGCCTTGCCCGGCCGGCTCTCAAGATCCAGAAGCTCCTCCCTCGCCATCAGCCCGAACTGCGCTCCCAACTCCGGGTCGACCTTGAGAAAAACACTCTCAGCCCGGCTCACAAAAGCTTCCACACTGTCAAACGGGCGCAGGGGCTCACGGGCTCCAAGTCCCACCGTAAGGTCCCAGGGGCGAAGACTGCTCACACCCAGCACCTCACGGCGATGCTTCATGAGGCGTTCCACGGCTGGTGTGACTGTTTCACGCACCGCGTCATGGAAACGGGCAGTATCATCGGGCGTATAATCGAAGCGATGCTTTGCGGCGAAGCAGTATTGCTGGTAGTCGGCAAAGCCCGCCTCTTGAGCAACTGCCACTCGCAGAGCGTACATCCGGTCAAACAGATCGGCCAGTTTGTCGCGTTCATCCAGGTATGCCCTGGCACCCAGGCGGAAGGCACGCTCCCTTGTTGCCCTGTCGTTGCTCTTGAGAAGAGGCTGAAGCTGGGGGATGGTTTTGGCTTCACCATCCCACTGCACGCTCAGTCCACCGGTGATTTTCTGGTAGCCCGCAGAGAGTTCTTCGAGGCGTGCAAAACGCTGGACGTTCGCCTCACGGAAAATCTCAATGTCGGTGCGGAAGCGCCTGATGACCACCTCCAGATCGGCCCTGCTCCAACCGGTGTCAAGCAGCCTCCTGGCGAGCCTCACCTGCTGCTCTTCCTGGCGCGGGAAGATTTCCGTGGAGAACCGCAGATAGGCCCGTTCCGCAGCTTCGTTGGCGGTATTGGCCGTGTAGGAAATCATTGCAAGGGTGCCAGCTTCACTTACAAGTGTATCAAGCCGCGACCATGCGGCCAGCCATGGCTCAATGGATTCCACACTGGAATCCAATGGCAGCTCGGCCAGACGATCGTAATACAAGGCAACATCCGGCCATTGGGCATTTTCAAAGGCCGCTGGTGTTTCCGGCAGTTCTATCATCACGCAAGGAAGGGGTGGAGATTTGCAAGAAGAATTACACAGGGGTGTCAGCGATGCGTCAACTGTCATGCACAAG
This sequence comes from uncultured Gemmatimonas sp., assembly GCA_964636415.1. Taxonomy (GTDB): domain Bacteria; phylum Gemmatimonadota; class Gemmatimonadetes; order Gemmatimonadales; family Gemmatimonadaceae; genus Gemmatimonas. The sequence goes on from CAZWSJ010000019.1 coordinate 14,690, forward strand.
GGCATGGAATCTCCGGCCGGAATCTCCGGCGGAAGAAATCTAGGGCAGATCCTTCGGTCACGCCCCTTCTCCCGATGACCGCCCCCCGCTAGTTGTCAGACATGTTCCTTTTGGCAGAGCCAAATGCAATTCAGCCGCTCAGGCTGCGTGATGCCGGCCGTCTCCTCACGATACTCAGACGCGCAGTGCCCATGGTGGTCTCTTTTCTGCGTGACCACCGCCGCTGGGTGTTCCGCGGTCGCCCTCTGGAACGCAGCGCCAGCTTCCACGAACGCCGAGCCAGGCGACTTGTGGCCCATCTGGCAACACTCGGCCCTGCCTTCGTGAAGCTGGCCCAGGTCTTTTCTGCCCGCTCTGATCTCATTCCTGAGCCCTACCTCAGTCAACTTGCCTCCCTCACCGACCAGGTACCGCCCGTACCATGGCCGGAACTTCATGCTTCCCTAAAGGCATCGTGGCAGGCAGCACCCGAAACCGTGGTGGACAAGCTCGACCCCGTACCGCTCGCCGCCGGATCCATTGGCCAGGTACACAGGGCCAGCTTTGAGGGCCGTGAGGTGGTGGTCAAGATTCTGAGGCCCGGCATTTCTCAGATTGTCATGCGAGATGTACGCATCGCACGAGCCATAGTGAACCGGGTATACAGACAGTGGCCGCATCATCACATACGCGGCTTTGCCGTGGTACTCGAAGAGTTCGAGCGCCATGTGCCCGAAGAGATGGACTTCGTGCGCGAAGCCATGCAGTGCGCTCGCATGAAAGAACGCTTTGCCAACGAGCCGCGTCTGGTAATTCCAGCGATTGAGTCTTCATTGACCAGACCCGACGTGCTGGTAATGGAATATCTGGAAGGTGAGCGTGTAGATCAGCTCGACCAGGCCATTGCAGATGGCAGAGTCTCGGCTCAGGCTCTGGTGGAGACCCTCATTGAAGTGTACGCGCGCATGATGCTGCGCGACGGCGTTTTCCATGCAGACCCCCATCCCGGCAACCTGCTTGTTGACAGGCAGGGACGACTTGTATTGCTCGATTTTGGAATGGTCATTGAGGTGCCCATTGCAACGCGCAAGGCCCTGCTGGATACCATAGTTGCGGCCGTAAGGCGCGACAGAGATGGAACCGCAGCAGGCTTCTACGCGCTGGGCATGATAGCTACCGGCACCAACGAAGATGTGATAGGTGAACTGGTGGGCACGCTGCTCGACATTGCCTACAGCGATACCACCACAACCGAGCGTGCGCGCATTCTCGCCGAGCGCGTGATGCGCGAGATGCTTGACTGGCCCATCATGCTGCCGGGCGAGCTTGTCTACTTCGCCCGCACCGCTGCACTGATAGAAGGAATAGGTGTGCGCTACGATGCTCATTTCAACAGCATCAAGGTGGCGTCACCCATTGTGCTGCGGCTCAGACACGAGCTGCTCTCTGCCTTGCTGGGAGACGACGGCAGTAGAGAACCGCTTGTGACATGGGCCGCAACACTTGGTGCACTCGCCGGCACCGCCGCCGGCTACATCAACCGCTGGCGGGAAGAGTTCAAGGCAAAGCAGTAACTGCGAGCCGATACATCCGCTTCTCGTTCATCAGACTCCGTTGCATCAGCCTCTGGTGCATCAGCCTCTGATGTCGTTCATGGAACGGAAGACGGGATAATACTCCGGTGCGGGCGTCTGTCCCAGAACCGCGTCAAGGATGTTCCACCACATAAAGCCATCGTCTGAACGCGGATCCATGAGGATGAAGAGAAGGCGCGCCAGTGGCTGGTCCATGCGAATGATGAGTGAGCCAACGGGAAGAGTTTGCTGCGTACCCTCCCAGGCGCCGGTGAGTGTACGTGCCTTGTGCGCTCCCTGATATTCACGCGGCGCAAGGGTGTTGCTCTCGATCTTGTAGCGCTCACCATTGAAGGCCATTTCTTTGGTGGTAACGCTGTAGCTCACGCCATGTGAATCGAGGCGGTCCTTCACCGTTGTGATGAGTCGCTCAAATGGCGCGCCTCGCGGGCCGAATCCAAAACCGCCGCCACCGGCAGGAATCTGTCCGGGAATAAACCCGGGGGCTCCACCCGGCGCGCCGGGTGCTCCAGCAGGCGGAGCGGCGGGAGCAGCTGAGCCCGGAGTGTTGGGAATAACCCATACACGCGGAGCCAGACTGGTTTCCGTGGGCTCAGTCATTCCGTAAAAAGGCAGCATCTCCGTGATAATGGGCTCATCAGTGCGCACGCGATACGGACGATCGGGTACGTATGGATGACGCACAAGTTTGGACTCCGCGGAGGCGATTTCGCGCAGCCTGGGATCCCTTACCAGTTCCTGCCGCACGGCGAGTTGCCTGCCTATAACCGACTCCTTGTTGGCCGCATCAACCAGAGCACGAATGCGAGGTCCGTTCTTGGAGACGTGATCAACCACTTCCTCCACGAACCAGTAGGTTTCCTCTATGCGTGTCTTGAGCGGTGAATAAGAGTAGGCTTCAGTGAGAAGTCCCAGAATGTTGCGCACACCATAGTAGGTGCTTGTGTAGCGGGGCCTCGCCAGGTCGGCGTCGGAACGCCACGCACGGTTGTCGCCCGTACCGGATACTCCACCGTAGTACCACCAGTAAGAACCGTGCTTCTCCCTTACGTTCTTCGTGATGAGCGGCAGCAGTTCTCCGCGGAGAAAATCCATCTCCGCCTTTGAGTTGTTCGGATTAAGCGAGGTCTCATAGGTCATGTTGAAACCGCTGTTGCCCGAACCGTCGGTGGTATGGAGATCCATGGCCATATGCGGCTGATAGCGCGTGAGCAGCGAGGCCATGCTCCTGGCTTCGGCTGTCTCCATCTTCATGCCGTCACGATTGAGATCAAGCTGTTGGGCATTCTCTCTCGTTCCCATGCCGCCGAAGGGACCGGCTTGCGAGCCCCTGTTGGTAAGATTGATGCGCTCGTTGCCATCCGCGTTATAGATGGGGTTGATGAGCAGTACAGTGCTCTCGAACCAGGCATCACGCTCACCACGCGCAATGGAACGCAGCATCTGAAGCATGGCTTCCTTGCCTTCAACCTCGCCGCCATGGATGTTGGCCTGGATGTAGATGCGCGTCTTGCCGGTGGCCAGAACCTCTTCCGGCGAGGCACCCGGTGCGCCTATTACGGCCAGAGGCAGAGGCCGGCCCTCGTAGGTGTAGCCGTAGGTGGTGAGGTGGATCTTCGGATTGGCAGCCGCCATCTGCTGCATGTAGGCCACCACCTCATCGTAGCGACTGGTCTCCCGGTAGTCGGTACGTTCGGGACGTGTGAGGGCCCAGCCCTCACCCATCGCCTGTGACTGGGCGTGAACTACCGGTGCGGGAACTGCCAGAAGCATTGCAAGCATTGCTGCTGCCGATGCCCCGGACAGGAAGCGCGGCGCGCTCGGGATCATGACGAACTCCGGAGGTTGGGTAAAGAGAGGGGACGCGATATCACTGCTGAAAATGATCCTGAATCACCTGCACCAGATTGATTGCCGGCGAGCGGCCATCAACAGCGCGCAGCTGTATGGTTATTTCCGACTTGCCTTCAGTGAGCAGGTGCGGAACGAGGGTCTCGATCAGTGTCGGGAGGCTGTCACCTTCAGCGGCCGGAACCACCACCTTTGGCGCAATGACACTGTCCTCGACCACAAGAGAGAAGCTGCGCTCCACACCCGGCAGGCGCAACGCCGTGACGGCCACGGTCACTTCGCTGTCAAAGTAAGAGCTGAGAGTGTAGAGCATCACGCCGTCCGTTTCCCTGTAGCTCATGCCCAGGGCGTGACCCGATATGGAGTCGGTTCCGGAGTAGCCATGCTTGGACTCTGAACCACCATCGCCGGCCCGTACGGTGTCAACGGTGCGCCGGTCAACCACACCAGCCACCCCGTTCGCAGTGGCCGTCAGCGAGGTCGCAGCGAGCAGCAAGAGAACATGAAATGGCTTACACATACGCTAGAAGATCCAGTCACGGAAAAGGTCGAAGCCCAACTGCATCCTGGGAAAATCGGTGGAACCCAGCCTGGTGCAAGGAGTGCTGCCGGGATCAACGCCAAGCTGTGCCAGCCAGCTCTTTGAAATACGGTACTCCACGGCAATTCCGGCCCACAGCTCCGATCCCCGCGCCGCGGCGGCAGTGCTCCCGCGGCACAGTCCTGTGTTCAATCGGAGATAGGTTCTTTCGTCCAGTTGCTTCCCGGCCGAAATACTGAGGTTGAGGTTGTCGAGCAGCGAGGTGGGGTTAAGCGAGGCCTGTGACTCGTTACCCGCCGTGCTCACCTGAATGGTGTTGAAGCCTCCGGGCAGGATTCTGAGCAGTGCCCCCTCCACCGCACCACCCACGGAGGGTAGCAAAAGACCAGTTACAGCCTGCACTGTGCTCTGGCTCTGGCCGTCCAACGCAAAAGTGGGAGCACCGAAAACAAGCAGCGATATGATTTCCGACTCCGGCGCTCTTGTGTAGAGCGGATCACTGCTGGAAAGCGTGAGTTCAGGCTGGGCATAGTTCCCGCCTATGTGCAGCAGCACCGGTACCTCACCACCACCTGCAACGCGAACGTTGTTGGTGGCGGAAATATCCAGGGCGGGCATCAACTCAGGGTTGGGGAAGAAACGCACCTTTCCGGAGTCAATGGAGAAACCCCGAACCACGGGCCCCAGTTCAAGCCGATACTGACCGCGATTGGCCGTGATCTCGCCATCCAGAACCAGTCTTTCCTCGTGCATTGCCACATTCAGTCCACCGCCGAGGTTGACCCTGGCCTCCGGAGTCTCAACCCACACATCGGCCCCAAGGTCAATGCGTGTATTCTCCACAGTCACGCTGGACCCGAATGCAGACAGTGACTGCGCGGCTGACTCAGCCACCGGAACTTCGTCCGCCCCCAGCAACTCACGCACCGCATCGGAGCTAAGATCCAGCGCTGCGCGCGCACCCAGAGGATCAACCACAATGGTGGCCCTTGGCACATTGAGGCTGGCGCTTACTATGGGATGCACCAGCGGGCCGCGTACGCGCGCCGTACCGCTAAGATCCAGATCCGTCCCGTCCCGCTGCCTCGAAAGGACAAAATTGCTCGCATTGACCCTCAGATCGACAACAGCCTGAGTGTCTGAAGGAAAACGCAGCACACCACTGGCAAGCAACTCATTTCCAGCGCTGCGACCGCTTTGCACGCGAAGCGACTGCAGCACCAGCGAATCACCATTCGCCACCAAAACAGCCTGCCCGCCCGTTGGAGCGATTCCCAGTGCCACCACCGCGGCACCGGCGTCTGCTATCTGCAAGCGACCGCTCACATCGGGATTGTCCAGCGTTCCGTTGAGGTTGAAGCTGCCGGAGAGCACACCTCGCAAGCGCTCAATCCCATCCACATCCAACTGCAGCGCTTCCAGCCGGAGTGAGTCAGCTACTATGAGTCCCTCCACTTCATCGGAAAGCAGACGCTTGTCCACCGAGGCGATTCTAAGATCCACCGGCAGGCGACCCATTACCCTGAGCGCTCCACCGAGTGAATCACGCATGACTGCCTGTGCGCGGAGCCTCTGGTCTGCGTAAGAACCATCGGTGACGATCTGCGGCAGCCTCAGGCCGCCCATTCCGATCGAGTCAGCGTTGAACTGCCAGGAAAGCAATGGGGCCGCTCTTGTGCCACTCAGATCAGCTTCACCGGAGAGCGTGCCGTCTACCACCGTGGCACCGGCAAGCAGGGCCGCCACCTCACCCACCGGGAAACGCTCCAGACGAAGTTTGCCGACTACACCGCCTTCCACCGGCACGTCGGCGGATGCCGTAAGCACCCCTCCCGCAGTATTGCGCAGTTCTGCCGGTTCAAGCCGCAGTCTCAGAGAATCGTTCACCAATACTATTGGTCTCACGATTCCCCAGTTCATGTCATCGTAGCTGAGCGTGAGCGAATCAACGGTTACGGTGGCGGCGCTCCCCTTCACGTCATACGCGCCACGCATAACGAGCTGGGCATCAGCATCGGTACCAACATCAAGCAGCAGACGACCATTCTCCAGACTCGCATCGGTAACCATCCCCACCACGCTCTGCAGACGCAAACCTCCAATCCCCGTCACCTCGTCCATGGTTGCTGCACCTTCAAAGCTGGGGCGCGCAAAAACGTTCTCGGCGGAGAGAGACCCAAACACGCGGTCGGCCCTGACCGAGCCCACCTGAAGATCCCGGCCGCCCAGAGCCACGCTCGCATTGGCATAGGCGAGGCTGCCCATCAGAAAACCCGAGAGCGTGAGATCGCCGCTCAACGTGTCACTGGCAATGTCCATGAGCGACTGCGACAGCGAGGAATCCACGCCCTTGAGCGAACGCGCGAGCCTCGAAAGCGCCGGCCGTGCAGCGTGCAGAGAGTCGCTCGACATGGAAACCACCAGCGTATCCACCTTGAGCGAATCCAGCGCCAGCGCACCTCTCACATCAACACCAATTCCACCCATGTGCAGCAGGAGGGAATCAACCGAAAGTCTTGCCGAGTCAAGCTCGACCACTGCGCTGAGATCAACGGCCGGTCGGTCGATGTTCTGCGACTGTGCAAGTGAAGCCTCAATCCTCCCGCTCACGCGTGAACCTGGACGCGAGCGCGAGCGTGATGACGATTGCGGCTGCGGCTGCAACTGCGATTGCGATTGCGACAACAGTGAATCGGCTGAGTTTACTGTCGCCGCCTCTGTCACTTGCGCAAGCGATGAATCAGGCACCGAAGCCGCAGTGAACCCCAGCGTGCCCGCAATCGCAGTTTCCGGCAGATCACTGCGCGCCGACCACACACGCGCATCAAATTCCGACAGCAGAGCCTCGCCGTTTACGGTCCAGCCACCGTTGTTAAGCGATGCCACACCGGAAGCGCTCAATGGAGCCAGCCAGCGTAGGAGAGAATCATCAATTGCCGGCACTGCGGCATTCTCCCGCAACGCCTCTGCCTGTGCCTTCCATTGCAGAGCAGACAGAGGACCATTAGCGGAAACCCGGGCAACCAGCCGCGGAAGAACACCGAGTGTTGTGTCCAAGCGCGCAAGAGCCGGAAGAGACAAGGGGGCAAAGATAAGATTCGCCGTCACTTCCGGATCGGAGACATCATAGCGTGAAGCAAGCGACCCGTGGAGAGCAGACCTGTTGCCTGCAGCATCCGTCCAGTTGAGTGCCAGATCACGAATGTCAGCATGTGAAAGACTGACTGCTGCGACATTCAGATCGCCCTCGAGAATACCATCCACAGGCAGGCTGTCAGGCATGAAAGGCCTGAGCGAACGCAAATCCATTCTAAGCTTGCGCACGCGAAGATCACGCGCTCCCGGAGTCACACCAATCGCCACAGTGCCACTGGCCTCGACACTCGAGACCGGGTGAGCACTCCCGCTCACACTTCCGGATTCATCAACAAACCTGGCCTGAACCTGGTCCACACGAAATGCCGTGAGAGGTCCACCGGCCTGCGCACGCAATCGGCCTGACAGACTGCCCTTCACCACCTCCGGTATCGCGCCATAACTCAGGCGGCGCATCAGGTCGCTCCGCATGGGTGAAAACCGGAGATCCACACCGTGCAGCAAGAGATCGGCAGGTTTCACAGTTACGCCAACGTCGCCGCTGACAACTGAGCCGCCGGTGTTGATCTCAAGATTGGTGAGAGTGAAGTCCAGGTCGTCAGGATCTTCAAGTGTACGCATCCGCACCTGCGCCTTCCCACGACCTTCCGCAGGCAATACATCCCAGATCCAGCCCAGATCCGAAAGGCCCGCATCGGCATCAATGCGAACGTCGAAACGCAGTGCACCCGGTTCATTCCACGCAATCGTTCCGGCAACAGCACCTGCGGAGTTGGGAAGCGTCACACCCGGCAGATCAAGCCAGAGCGAATCACCGTTCCACCACATGCGACCTGCTGCACTGCGTATGGCAACAGGCGGATCAGAAATGCTTCCACTGAGCGAGTCCAGATGCAGAGACGACGGTCGTCCCAAAGGGTCTGTTATAACCACCTCAGCAGCTACCGCTCTGTCCACTCCAATCTGCCTGCGCTCGAACCACCTGCCATCACCGGTTGCGACCAGATCATGCAGGCTGTCTCTCACGGCAATCACACTGTCCCGCGCAGCACCGGTGAACACTGGATGAGGTTCCCACGGTGCGGAGGTATTGATGCGCGCCTTCGACAGAACCAGCCTGGCAATACGCAGGTCGTCACCGAAACCCGGCCGACCGTTCGGTGTGGCTTCGCTGCTGTCACCCATAATGACATATGCGATGTTCCAGGGTGCTCCCGGCGAATCCTGGCGCAGATCCAGAGTTGTGCCATACAGTGCCACCGAGTCGAGCAGGATCACCTTGCTGAGCAGGGCGCGCCATGAGATGGTCGCGAAAACACTGTCCACCCGCGCAATCGTCACACCAGCCGAATCCACGAGTTCCACGCCTGTGGCATTCAGCCCCGCCGCCGAAAATGCATTCAGAGATCGCACACGCAGCGCACCCCTGCCGTCAAACACGCCATTGGCCGCATCCAGGGCGCGGGTGAGCAGCCAGTTTCGCCCCACAGCCGTACGGGTAACTGCGTGCCACACGCTCACAACACCAACTCCAAGCGCCAGCAGCAGCGCCACCACCCACCAGAATCTGCGCTGTCGCGGTGACATGTGGCCGGAGACTCCGTCTGCCATCAGAACGCCTGTCCCAGACCGAAATGAAATACCAGACGCGAGAGAAACGAGCGCCCCTCCGCCGGCCGGAACGTAGACGGACAGGTCAGCACATCGCCGTAGTCAGCATCGGGATCGGTGCGCGGACTTGCGCAGTAGAACAGCGGCTCTCCTGATGCACCTGATGGCGTTATGTAAAGTGCGCGTCCGGCCGCAAGACGATAGGGACGGTAGCCAACATCCATTCGGAACGGACCAAGAGGCGTAACAATACGCAGTCCAATTCCCGGTGTGTAGCGCAGATTGCTCCACTCGAAGCGCTGTGAGCTGGTCTCCCATAGCGCACCCGCGTCCACAAAGGACACGAACTGCAGTTGTTCAGCGAGGAAACGGAAACCTCGCCGGTACTCCAGATTGGCCACGAGCATCGCCGTTCCGCCACGGGGAACGGCACGGTCGTAGCGCGAGTGCTGTGGCGCTTCGAGTCCAAACGAGCCATCGCGAAGCGGCACCGTGTCCACCTGCGAAACCACGTACACCACGGGCCCCAGCAGGTTCTGCTGGAAACCACGAACGGAGTTCTGCCCCCCGGCAAACAGGCGCTCCTGTTGAGGAAGCAACGGAGTGCCGTCAACCAGATCCGCGCCGGGAGCGAATACGCCTGAAACCTGCAAGCGAACTCCAACTATCCCCCGAAGCATGCGTTGATATCCCGCCGCTTCAACGGTACTGCGATAGAAGTGCAACGTGGACACCCGCTCCGAGACAGTAACGCCCGCACGCTGTTCCATGCGGGCACGCCAGCCATAGGAGGGGTTGACCACATCGTTGGTGCGATCATAGATCGCAGAGCCGCTCGCAATTCCGATGCCGCGTCCAAAGGAATTGAGAACAATCTCCTCAGGCTGGCATTGACCGAAACGCGTACACGAAATAACGGGATCAACATCTGTTCTTCCGTTTTCATACTGGAAACCAGCAGCTCCGGACCAGAAACGTGAAAAACGCTGATTCAACTCAAAAAGTGCACCAATGGTTGTTTCACGCAGATAGGCAAAAGGCTCACTGCGCCGCTCGCTGTAAACAGAAATGTTGGGCCGCGCAGACGTGTTGAAAAAGTGCGAACTTACCAGGTTGGCACCCAGATAATAGTTCACCTGAGTACTAAAGGGATCCTGACGCACGGTCGGCGCACACAGTGCCGGCACCACGTTGGTGGGCTTGCCCACTCCCAGCTTGGAAGCCCGCGCTGAGAGTTCCACCCTGCGGCCCACACCCATGAAACCCCTGTTCACCAGACGTCCCTGAGTCCGGAAGCAATCGAGTGTGGCCCAACCCACACCTGCCCGTGCGCTCCGGGTTTGTGCTTCGGCAACCGAAAACTGAAGCCCGATGAGAGTGTCACTGCCCGGACCGGTAATCGGCACTGTGTCCAGCAGCACAAGACGGAAGGCCTCCGACGCGTATAGCGCCTGCTGTGCGGTTACCAGTCGCGAGGCATTATATCTGTCGCCGGGCCTGATCCCCGTGAGTCCCACCACCTCCGCCGAATCAACACGAGTCTCCTTGCCTGCCACCGGCTGAAGGTTCACATGAATGACGGCTATGCGAAGCTGCTCGCCAACCTGAAAGTCCATTGCAAGTGCGACTCTCGCATTGAGAGAATCAATGGATACGCGCATGAGCGGCCGGTTGGCACGCCCATAGCCGGCATCACGCAGGCGCCCGAGCACGGAGACTATCGCCGAATCCACAGCGGGTCTGTCAAAGCGACGGCCTTCGAGGGCTGTAAGCGCCGCATCAAATGGCCTTCGACCCGACTGGTCCTCGGGCAATCCGGAAACCTCAACTGAGTCGATGAGCGCCGGCGCACCCGGCTGGATCACAAAGCGAACTCTCACGCCGTCCTTGCGCTCATCAAGCTCCGGCAGCACGGATGCCTGAAACCAGCCCGCCTGACGATGCAACACCGCAAGCCTCAGCGCGTCGCGCCTGAGCTCCAGTGAATCGAGACACGGTTCGGTTCCGATACCAAAGACGCGTGTCATGACACCCGCTTCGTGGGTGACAATACTCGCGGCAAGTGTGAGATCATCGAAACCGGGGCTGCCCGCAAAAGAAACCGAGCGAATGCGAGAAGCCGGCTCACAGCGTGCACCGGATTGTGCAATCGCCGGCGCCGGCAGCAGCACGGAGGCAAGAAAGGCCAGAACCAACAGGAGCATTTCCCTAATCTAAGTACCCGCGTTGGCTTCCATTGCAGTTGGCAGGGTGACACGTTCATTGTTCCTACAACAAGGCAACAAGGCAACAACCCACATCCAGTACGCCATGCTTCAGTTTCGCATAATCCGCCCCGGCTATCTGGCAGCAGTGCTGGCTTTGACCGTCGTACCGGCCGCGCTGAGTGCCCAGGCCGGCAGCAGTGGTCGGACCTCCGCCAGCCCGGCGCCCGTAGACCAGATCAAGGCCAGGCCTCAGGTGACAGCAGCGCTTCTGGCCATACAGGCCGACAACGCCTGGACTCTGGATCAGCAGGCGGGCATCTGCGAAATCCCTGCTCCGCCCTTCAAGGAGGCCGAGCGCGCGGCAGCATTCAGAGACAAGCTCATTGCTCTTGGTGTACAAAACGTGCACATCGATGGCGAGGGCAACGTGATTGGCGAAATACGCGGATCAACGCCCGGCCCAACGGTGCTGCTGGCAGGCCACCTGGACACGGTCTTCCCCGAGGGCACAGACGTTACTGTTAAGCGTGAAGGCACGCGCATGACAGCCCCTGGCATAGGCGACGACTGCCGCGGCCTGGCTGTGGTGCTCACGGTTGCAAAGCAGGTCATCGCACATAAGATCCCCATAAACGGAAGGCTGCTGGTGGTGGGGAACGTTGGAGAAGAAGGACCGGGTAACCTCCGCGGCACACGCGCACTCTTTGCCGGTCCGCTCAAGGATTCGATTGACATGTTCATTTCAATCGACGGCACCGGCTTCGGTATTACCAACGGCGGTGTGGGTTCCAATCGCTACCGCGTACACTACAAGGGACCGGGTGGCCACAGCTACGGCGCCTTCGGCATGCCCAACCCCATTCACGCCATGGGGCGTGCAATAGCCAAGATCGCAGATCTGGAAGCCAGCACGCATCCCAAGGTCACATTCAACGTGGGAATCGTGTCCGGCGGTACCTCGGTGAACTCAATATCCTACGAGGCCACCATGGATATTGACCTGCGCAGCGAATCGGCAGCGGCGCTGGCCGAGATAGACGGTCGTTTGCAGAAGGCACTGCGAGAGGCTCTGGCTGAGGAGAAGGCGCGCTGGCCTGAGAGCAAGGTTGCGCTGGACATCCAGATCGACACCATAGGCATTCGGCCCGCGGGTATGACACCCGACACCTCGTTCATCGTGCGCACGGCGCAGGCTGCCGCCGAGAGCATGGGTGTGAAAGCACCGCTCAATACTTCCAGCACCGACTCCAACATTCCCATGTCCATAGGGCGGCCCGCAGTCACGCTAGATGGCGGCGGTCACGGCCGCGGTGCCCACTCGCTCAACGAGAGCTACGACGACGGAACCGATGGATACAAAGGCCCTCAATGGGTGATGCTGGTGGTTCTTGGGTTGCTGGGCGTTCGTTAGGAGACGAACAACGACGGCAGATCGCGAGACTCAAGGCTCCCAGGTGACTTGAGCAGACCCGCACGCAGCGCCGCCTCCCCAAGAAGTTGAGCAGCCGTGCTTCCGGCTGCACGCATTTCCCTGATCGGTGTATCACGCCTTACCTTGCCAAGCTTGATGCCATCGGGGTGTCGCAGCAGGGTGTGGTGCAGGTAAGCCGGCGGCTCAGCTCGGCCCATGAGCTCGGCGAGCTGGATCTGACGACCGGTACTTGGCAGCAGATCCTCACCGCGAATCACCACGTCTATCTTGTGCGCCATGTCATCCACCACCACACAGAACTGGTAGGTCCATAGCGCATGCCGGTCGCGAGCCAGCAGATCACCACACTGGCGCCAGGGCTCCTGAAGCTGAGGCCCAAGCCTCAGATCATCAAAACTGATTGCAACCTGGGCAAGCCGTATTCGGTTCGCCGGGGTGTCCTGGTCGGTTAACCCGAGCTCGCGGCAGGTACCGGGGTAGTAAAGCTCGTCAGCCAGGCCGGACTGACCCTGTTCTGCGATTTCACGACGACTGCAGTGGCAGTTGTACACCAGACCCTTCGCGGCCAGCAGCTTTAACGCCGCAAGGTAGCGTTCATTCTGGTCGGATTGCCTCACCGGATATGGGTAGACATCAGCCTCGAGGCCCAACCACTCCAGGTCTTCCAGAAGCGCGCGTTCATATTCAGGCCTGCAGCGTCCCCGGTCGTGGTCTTCAATGCGCAGCAATACCTCACCACCGTGTGCACGAGCCATGCCCCATACATGTATTGCATTCACCAGGTGCCCGAGATGCAGATAGCCCGTGGGCGAGGGGGCAAAGCGTGTTCTCCACGGGCCTCCCGCCTTGGCGTGGAGGGGGAGTGAGAGCCGGAGGCCCGTGGCCGGAACCTCAGTTGGCAGTGGCAAGCACCGGCATTTCGGCTGCTTTTGCCTGAGAACTGAATTCAGTTTCGGGTAGAGGAGCCACACCTTCCAGGAGCTGTGCCACGGTTATCTGGCGAAGCCTTCTGTCGGCATAGCCCGCGATGGCGTCCCACTTGGGATGTATTTCACAGGGATTACGGGGATCACACTTCTGGTTCCTGAGCAGGCATACCCTGTCACGCCCAAGGTCGTCAAACGGAGCAACGATGCGCTGAAGTGTGAGTTCCTCGGGTGCGACGGCCAGCGTGAAGCCACCTGCCGCACCTCTGGCGCTGCGCACCACGCCTGCCTTGGCGAGAGCATTGAGGGTCTTGGCGAGGTAATTCCGCGGCGCTCCGAGATGATCGGCAATCGCATCGGCCGAAAGCGCCTTTGCGCCGCCCTGACGTGCGAGCAGAAGCACTGCTCGCATGGCGTGCTCAGCAGTTGCTGACAACATGACTGGCTTGGCTGGAGTTCTGGTTAAACCGGATGGGCACCTGAGATTGCCTGGCGCGCGGGTATCTCGATAGTCAGGGAAACACCCTGATTCTCGTCTCCAATCCTCACAGAAACATCAGGCTTTTCCCTACAGCGCGCCCATGGTATCCTGAGAGCCTTACTGGCCGCGGCCACGGCTGCTGTCGGCCTCAAAGAGGCGAGGGTCCACCCAGCCGCTCACATCACTCATGCGGATGCGGCGCCAGCCAGCCCGGTCCACGCCCAGAAGCGCGCGTGAATCGGGTTTTATGACACCCACCACCTCTCCGCCGCGGCTGGCATCACTGCGCACGTTTACCCAGGTCCTTGCCACCACCGGCGTCCAGACAACTGAGTCGCGTTCAACGATTGCATCCGAAGCCGCGCCCAAAGCGGCATTTGCCATGCCAGTGCCTGTTGGAGCTCCCTCCGCATTGACAGTTGCTGCCGTGCCCGTAGGTTCGGAATTGGGGAGTGCTCCACTCTCCAGCGTTCCCTGCCGGCCTTCACCATTGGCCATCGCTCCGCGGTCGGAGGTGTTGTCTTGCACAACAGCGCTGGTGTTGGTGGCGAAATCATCCTCCAGCACGTACGACGTGGCAGCACTGCGCAGCGCCGGTCCAAAGCGCCACACACCGCCAGCCGCGGTGACCATAAGCGCAAGCGCTGCGGCAGTGCGCAGAGAGTGTGCACTGGGCTGCCACACCGGTTTCAACTCACCACACCAGTGACATGGCTTGTCGTAGCGATGCATTATTCCACAGCCGCGGCAGCGCTTCAACTTCACGCGTTCGCCACGCGCGTCGAGAAGATGAAATGGTTCGGCGCAGCGTGGGCACTGCGAAGCAGCGATCAGCGCCTTGGATCCGCACTTGGTGCAACGAAGATACGCCATGAGTCAGGGATCACGAGGGGATGAGGTCCATATGATAAACATCGGGCGCACATTCCAGAACCGCTACGTGTCAGCAAGCAAGTGTGCAATTCATTTTCGTGATGTCGCTTTTCTGGTGGGTTTGGCGACTCTTGCGGCCTGCGGCAGCCAGACCATAGCCCCGGCTGCCCCGCTGGCCCTTGCCGACAGCTCCTCTATCCCTGCCCTGCCCGTGTTGGAGGCCTCAGTGGTGGACGCGCCAATACGCTATGCCCTGGAGCCGCTTGTCACTGCACTTGAAGCAACCGTGCCAAAGCACTTCGGAAACATCGAAAACCGTATTCCCGTAAAGGGCAACAAGCGCAAGCTCGTGGCCTTTGATGCAACCCGGAGTCCGTTCACCATACGGGTGCAAAACGGCAAACTCATTCTTTCATCAGTTATCTCATACGAAGCACGCGGCTGGTTCCGGCCCGCGTTGGGGCCAACACTGAGTGCTGGTTGTCGGGGAACAGAAGAAACCAACAGCAAGGGCGTGAGTCACAATCTGCGACCGCGAGTGCGCGTTGTGCTGAGCAGCGATCTCTCACTCAACCCAGACTGGAAGCTCATCACACGCACGCGTGTCGCAAGCGTGAAACCGCTTACAGAAACCGAGCGTGATCAATGCAGAGTGACCTTTCTTGACATAGACGTTACGGGTCAGGTGGTTGAGGCAGTGACACCCGAGATCAACAAGCGCCTTCCCGCAGTGGATCGCCGTGTTCGCAGCATAGACGTGAGATCGCGAGCCGTAAATTGGTTCGCAGCTCTTCAGCGCAACATTCGCGTGAGAGACAGCGTGTGGCTGCAACTGAGGCCCGAGCGCGTGAGTGTGGGTGAGCTTGCACTCGAAGACAGCATGCTCGTGGCAGACGTGAGATTGTGGGCGCGTCCGCAAATGGTATCCGGACCGGAGCCAGTTTTAACAAACATCGCGCTTCCCAAACTTCAGCGTGCGGAGCGCAGCATCGGAGACAGCGCACGCTTGTTCATCGACGGTTTGTTGGACTATGGTGTGGCGAGTGCCATGATGATGAAAGAAATTGGTGGCAAGCGTTTCTATCGTTACAACCACTGGGTTGGCATAGACTCACTTGAACTGTATCCACTGGGTGACGGCAGAGTTGTGTTGGCAGTGACCGTCAAAGGGAGTGTGCGCGGCAAAGCCTATCTGACGGGCACGCCGACCATAGATCACCGGGAGCGCATGCTCACAGTGGCCGATCTCGATTTTGACGTGGCAACAAACGAAGCATTGGCAACCGGACTTTCCTGGCTCAAGAAGGGCGGATTGCTGCAGAGATTGCGTGCGGCCGCGCGCTTTCCGCTTGATCCCATACTGGAGGATGCCCGTGTCCATGTGAGCAGGGCTGTGAACCGTGAGCTGACCCAGGGCGTTGATCTTTCGGGTGCGGTAATTGCAGGACGATTGGTTGATGTGATAGTGCATCCCCAATGGCTGGTGGTGCGTGCAGAAGCTGCAGGCAGGTTGGCGCTCGACATAGACAGACCGATAAAGGCGGGTCACTGAAACACCCTGTGCCAGCACTGAAACAATTGACCGGAATCTCCAAAACACTATAATTCATAGACGCTGCGTTTGTTTTCGCAGCAGGAAAGCACCACAACATGAGACCATACAGGGCCGCGTACGTTTCCGCGGTCCGGCATCAAGAAGACGGTTAGAGACTCGGCTCTGTGATCCGTCTGCCACTCCGTATCCTTACGGTGGCCCAGCCGACCGGCCTGCACAGTTTCAAGTGAGTGCAATCCGGAGCGATGTGCGAACGAAACGGATTTACACATCGCAAGGACGCATCATGGCAGAAAACAAGAGCCTCTACGTTCCCCAAATTGCGGGGATAGACCTGGACTTCCGACCGCACAGCTACATCGCCGACGAAAGTCCCATTGAGATAATCCTTCAGAGCATCATGGGTGAAAATCGCAGGCAGATGGCCAGGGGTATGCTTGAGGCCATGAGCGACCACGAACTCGAGTGCATGAGGGATGAAGTGTTGCACAACGGCTTTCCCTCCTACTTCCAGAACTATCTGGAGAGCCGCGATTGGAGCTGGATGGGGGGAGAGTACCTGCCGCAGCTCATGCCCGGAGAATTCGAAATTGCAAGAGTCGTACTTCAGTCGACCACGCAGGACGTGTATTCACTGCGTGCACGTCGGTCATCAAAGACCGGGCGTTATTACTATCGCTTTGTTGACGAGTACCTGTGCAGCTTTGTCCTGACGCGCAAGAGCTCCACCGGACCACTGACAATGAGGCAACTGATACGGCTCATAGACAGTGCTGATATGGACGGCACCAATCCTACGTGGGCGTGGCCGGGACCTGTGCGGCTGCCGGAGTTCTTTGTTTACTACAATATCGGCAACCCTGGTGAAGCGGAAAAGGGCCTGGCATTCATTTCCCTTGATTCAGTGGTGTACCCTCAGCTCAATAGCTATTACGAGCAGCGAATGCGACGCTGGGCTTACCGCTATGTGGATTTTCTGGAAAAAGCGCTCAAGTCTGGTACTCCCTGTCTGCCGTAGGCAGTCAGTCGAAAAGCCGAGTGTACTGCGCATTCAGGAGTTACGCGGAGTTATGGAGCGTTTAGCCAGGTCGGTTGTCTTCAACCGACCTGCGCCAGACGCGCTCCCACACTTGCCACATGATGAGGCCGAAGCCAATACCGGCCACTGCCCAGAAGGCCGCTGAGATAGCAACTGATCTCAGGGTTAGCGAGGTGCCGGGCACAAGGGCAGTTGCAGGCACCAGAAATGTCATCATCAGAAACATTGGCAGCCCATATGCCAGCAAGCCGCTGCGCAATACGTAGCGAGCCCTCCCTTTGACCCGGATCTCATCCCATCCGGCCGGGGGCTCGAATCTGAGTTTTCTCATCCAGGAATTCATGGTGTTGCCCCTGAAAAAGCTGATGCGAGCCCTCATCTCACATTTTAAGCAAAATTAACGCGATACTCCAGTCGGGACGGCGGGATTCGAACCCGCGACCCCCTGAACCCCATTCAGGTGCGCTACCGGACTGCGCTACGTCCCGAAAATCCGACTGCCGTGCTCAATTCGGCATCACTGCGAACTGCACCGAATTGCTGCACAGACCCAAAAACGTAATCTCACAACAATGCCACCACCAGCCCTTGACCCACACCCAACTCCTTCACTCAGCCACAAACCGCAGCTCACGGCCGGTTATCTCGTGCACCGCCACGCGAAATACCATGTGGCGGTCAGGCATTGGGTCTCCCTCATAAAAGGCCTCAGGAAGGGCTGAACGCACTGCCTCTACGCCCGCCTCAAAATGCCCGCGCTCAGGCAGCGAACCCTCCGGATCGGGCAACTCGATGCGACCACGCACCACTACGCTCCTGCCACCACCCTGAGCATCCAGCTCATCCACCTCGAAAACCACCCAGGGGTGATGCTTGATTATGTCGACTTTCTGGCCCAGACCCGTACGACCATAAACCCAGCCGTCACGGAAAACGTAGTGCACCGGCGTGATGTTCACCTGGTTCTGAGCCGTGAAGGCCAAACGGCCCACGCGCTGAGAAGCAAGAAGCGCCTCACACTCTGCACGGTCCAATATTCGGAACTTGCCTTTGCTGGTCACAGCATCTCCGCTGGTTTGGGGTTCGTATGGCTCCATGTGAATCAATACACCCACAGCCTGGGGAATGCGTCGGCGAATTGCTGACTTGACACGCCCGGAAAGTATGTGTGCCGCGTGAAGGCTCAGCATGGGCTCAGCCTGTACATGTATGTCCACGTAGAAGGCTGTGCCGGAACGCCGGATCTTGAGCTTTTCTATGGCCAGCACTCCGTCCGTGCCCAGAGCCGCAGTCTCCACTCCTTCATGAACTTCAACCGACGGCGCTCCGTCCATGAGGTCATGGGCGGCACTGCGCAAAACCGTCAGGGCATTCACGGCAATCACCAGCACCGCCACCAGCGCCGCCCAGTCGTCTGCTGCCTCCCAACCCGGACCACCCACCACCGCCGCCGATATGCCCACAAACGCGGCGAGCGAGGTGAGCATGTCGCTGCGGTGATGCCAGCCGTCCGCCGCCACGGCAACGCTGCCGCTGGCCTCAGCGCTCTTGATGACACGTCGTGCCAACCCGTCTTTTATGACTATCACCACCGCCAGCACAAGCAGCGTCCACCAGGCCGGAGAGCTGTGAGGCGTGCGAATGCCATCAATGGCTTCGATGGCAATACCTGCCGCCGCACCCAGCATCAGCGCTCCCACAACCGCACCGGCTATGGCTTCAGCCCGCCCATAGCCAAACGGATAGCGCTCATCAGGGTCGCGGCTGGCTATGCGAAGCCCGCTCCATACCACCAGAGAGCCAACCATGTCTATGGAACTCTCAATGGCGTCGGCAACAAGTGCGTAGGCGTTGCCAATGAGGCCCGCCACGAGCTTCACCACCGCAAGAACCGCATTGGCCACCAGTCCCAACTGAACGAGCCGCTGTGGTGACCACGCGTCGTTCTCCTGAGGACCTGATGATTGGACTGTTGCCATGTCGTAAAATACGCGAAATCACAGCCAAACACGCGAGAATGTCTGGGAATGCGCCTTACAGACAGGCATTAGATTGTCTGCTCCATGACCGAGACCCGAGACAAGCGCAAACCGAGCTTCGCACACCGCCTGGAATACCTCGCAACACGTGCGATAGTGGCACTGCTGAAGTTGCCAGGATGGCGCACAGCCAGTTGGTTCGGAGGACGCGTGGCCCGCTTGGCCTATTGGCCACTGGGCATTCGCCGCGGCGTCACCACACGTCAGATTGCCGCCGCATTTCCCGGGTTGAGTGAAGGCGAGGTGGCACGCATTGCGAAACTCTCCTACGACAGCCTCGGCCGCACGTCAATAGAGGCAGCCATTCTGCCGGGAACGCCGCGGGAAGAGATTCTGGCACGCTTCGAACGCGCGGAGGGATGGGAGCACGTGGAAGGCGCGCTCGCGCTGGGACGCGGCGTCATTGTTGTTACCGGCCACCTGGGTAACTGGGAGCTGGGAGGTGCCTACATGGGAGCCCGTGGCATTCCCTTCGACGCGGTGGCGCGCGGAATGTCCAATCCGCTGTTTGAAGCCTGGGTTAACCGCACGCGGCGCGAGATCGGCATGGAAGTGATACACGACCGCGATGCGGTACGACGCACTCCACGCGCACTCAAGGCCAATCACGCAGTGGCCTTCGTAAGCGATCATGACGCGCTGGGACTCGCAAGCACTTTCGTTCCGTTCTTTGGACGACCTGCAAAGACTCCTCGCGGGCCCGCTGTATTTGCGCTGCGCTTCGACGTGCCTGTTCTCTTCATTGTCTGCATACGTCAACCCAGCGGACGCTACATCATCTCGGCCGAGCCTCTGGAAATAAGACGCAGTGGCGATCTTGAAGCTGACGTGGATACCATCGTGTTGGAGTACACGCGTATGCTGGAAGAAAAGGTGAAAGAGTATCCGGAGCAGTATTTCTGGCAGCACAGACGCTGGCGGCGCCAACCTCCCGATACGCCGGCCCATCTGCGTGAGCCATGAAGGACCAAATAGCTGACAAGGGGGTTGGTACACATGAGACAGCTCCTGCCACCCCTTGCACCAGTCCCACTCATTTTTCAGGACAGATGCGTAGATCAATTCTGCCGCCAACAGGTTTTCTGCTTACCGCCATCCTGAGCAGCTCGCTGCTCATTCCCGCTGGCGTTGTTGCACAACCCACACGCGCAGCTCAGGCAGCAGCACAGCAGGCACAATCCACGCAGCCTGCTGCCGCAGCAACAGACACTGCCAAGCCACGTGTGAGCGGTACGCTCGGCTCAAAGTCCGGCGACAGACATCTCGCGTATCGTGACAACGGCAGCGATCTGGATTCGCTCTGGCCGCCAAAGATGCCGGCACAACTGCCTGGAGCGATTCTTCCCAACAAGCGGATCATTGCCTTTTATGGCAACCCGCTCAGCACACGCATGGGCATACTGGGCGAGTTTCCGCAGCCTGAGATGTTTCGCAAGCTCGACGAAGAAGTGGCCGCCTGGGCCAAGGCTGATCCTGCCACACCCGTACAGCCTGCGTTGCATCTGATAGCGGAGGTGGCCAATCCGGATCCGGGCTCCAGCGGGATGTACCGCACACGCATGGACAGCTCACTCATAGAAAAAGTGTATGGCTGGGCCCGACAGAAGAGCGCGTTGATGTTTGTGGATCTGCAGATTGGCAGCAGTACACTCCAGCATGAACTGCCCTGGATAGAGAAGTTTCTCAAGCGGCCCGATGTGCATCTGGGTATTGACCCCGAGTTTGCCATGAAGCGCACCGGAGGCGTCCCGGGCAAACGCATTGGCAGTTACGACGCTGAGGATATCAATTTTGCAATCAGCTTCCTGGCCGAACTGGTTACAAAGCACAATCTTCCGCCCAAGATACTGGTGGTGCATCGCTTCACCCAAAAGGGAGTTACCAATTATCAGAACATCAAGCTTGATCCGCGCGTGCAGGTGGTAATGCAGATGGACGGATTTGGTGCGCCCTGGCTCAAGCGTGATTCATTCTACAGTTATGTAAAAAAAGAGCCTGTGCAATTTGCCGGCTGGAAGCAGTTCACCAAGGCCAAGAATGACAATCCACGTACCACGCGCGAGTCGATTCTGAGGCTTTGGCCGGTGCCACTCTACATACAGTTGCAGTAGGAACAGGTGCCCAAGCCCGGGGCTTAACCGGGCGCGGGCCATGGTCCGGGCTGGGGAACGCATCAGCCATTCCCCAAGATCCAGTACTGACAAACCAGTTGACAAATGGAACCCTGCCTACGATACTACTGATAAGCCAGTATGTGGAACACAGTAATTCGGCCGAAATACCCGGTATCCACTCGTCAGTACAACCCACAACCACCGGCCAACCCTTAGCCCCCTGCGAAGATGTCCAGCCAAGACCTGCACTTCCCACCCAGAGAACTTGCCGTCATGTCGGTGCTATGGCGCCTGGGGTCCGGAACGGTCGCCGAGGTGAGGGACAACCTTGACGACGACCTGGCATACACCTCGGTACTCTCTGCCCTGCAAATACTGGAAGAGAAGGGCTACGTACGTCATGAGGCCGAGGGCAGGACCTACCGTTATTTCACCACAGTGCCGGCTGACCGTGCCGGCAAGAGCGCGCTGGGAAGAATACGCGAAGCAATCTTTCAGGGCTCCACAGAAAGAATGTTCGCCCAGCTCGTCAGTGACCGGCATCTCACCCGCGAAGAGCTTGAGCGCATGCGCAAGCTGCTCAACCAGCGCCTGAGGGATGACGCATGACCTCTCTAGTTCAGGGCTGGAGCCTGCCGAGCCTGGCCGCCACCGCTGTGGCACTTGTGACAACGAGCACCGCAGTGGCCCTGTTAATGGCCACGATGGCTCTATTGGTGCAGCGCGTTGCGGGCAAGGTCATTGCACAGCGTTTCATCTGGGGTGGGGCAATACTCGTTACCACAGTTGCAACACTGGCCCTGCCACTGGCCACGAAGCGCGGCAGCGAAGCGTCTGCAATGCAAGACACATTTGCTGCCACGACAGTACCAGGCAGGGCAGCGAGCGCACCAGACTTTACTGAGCTGGCCATTGCAGGCACGCGCCATAGCCTTGCTGTTGCAAGAGCAGCTTTCAACACAGCCATTGCCGATGCCGCCCGCATCGCGTGGCATGCGCCGCGATCAATTCAGTTCATCATCGTGCTCTTCTGGCCGGTGGCCACCCTCGCACTGATAGTCATCTATCTGCTGAATTACCGCCGCTTCACCAAACGCCTCGGCAAGACCACGTCCATGTCACTTGACGGCAGCAACGTGAGCGTGGGCAGCGTGGACAGCCCATTCGTGTTTGGCATCATCTCGCCGCGCATAGTTATACCGGACTGGCTCCTGGCGCGGGAAAAGCAGGAGCAACAACTGGTGCTGAGCCACGAGCAATCACATATCGTGGCGCGAGACCACCTCCTGCTCCTCTCGGCATGCAGCTTTGTGGCACTGCTGCCATGGAACGCAGCACTGTGGTTCATGCTGGGTCGACTGCGGCTCGCAATAGAGATCGACTGCGATACCAGGGTACTTGCCACAGGAGTAGCAACACAGCGTTATGGCACACTGCTCATAGACCTTTCTGCAGCGCCGGCGTTGGGTACTCAGCGAAGTGCCCTGCCCATTCCCGTTACTGCATTTGCACTGCGTACTTCCCATCTTGAACGGAGACTTCGTACCATGACCACTCCCAGGAGCAGGTTTATTACACTGCGGCGTGTGCTGGCAGCTTCGCTTGCAGGCGTTGCCACCCTTGCCGCGTGTCGCGCGGATCTGCCCACCGCCAACGAGATACAGAACATGGACGTGGCGGCCGTCGAATCGCGTGTTCCTGCAACCCTCACGCCTGCGGCTGACAGCGCCACACTCTACTTCGTAGACGGCGTCAAAGTGGCGCGCGGAACTGCCATTGAGTTGTCGGCCGATACCATCCAGTCGATTGAGATAACAAGTCTCGGGGCATCAAAAACTATCAGCGTGGTCACCGGGCAGGAGCTGCCGCACGCAGCAGCCGCTGGCCAGATGTCTGCGGTTTCAGCCTCTGGCAGCCCAAAAATTATCTTCAGTGATACAACTGTGAGGGTCGTGAACGGACAATTGCTGGTGAAGTCAGATGGTAACCCCTCCCCTGGAGTACGGATAATCGCGGATACCGTGCGGTTCCTTGAGCATTCCGAAAAACCAGCGATGGTGATTCGCAAAGGGGAAAAACTCCCCTACACACTCCCGCCGGGTGAACCGCTTGTCGTGATCGACGGCATAATGGCAAAGCAGGCCGATATGCAGAAGATCAACCCTTCACGCATCGCCTCAGTGGAAGTTGTGAAAGGTCAGGCGGCAAAGCGGATCTACGGAGAAGCCGGTGCAAACGGAGTGATATTGGTTACCACCAAGAAGTAGCACAGCCACTCTCACGCGCGCCTCAGTCACACGATCACACGATCACACGATCACACGATCACACGATCACGCGTTCAGCGTCGGTAAGCATGAGAGCTGATCCAGAAGCACAGAGCAGCGGCTCACCGGAGGCAGAAGAGAGAGCATAGGCGCAGCATTCGCCCAGCGACAACGTGACTTCGTGGCGGCCCGGACCCCAGGTTCGGGCCGCTTCTCTTGCCCGGTGTGTGTGGTCTTCGGTAAGTGGCAGCACCGTGGCGCCAAGCTCCCTCAATAGGGCATCGAGCTCCAGATCGCTCGCGCCGCTGCGTTCGGCGAGGAGCAGCATGGCGGCTTCAGCCACTGTAGCGGCAGAAATGAGACGTACCGGATCGCGCATAATTGCCCCGTGGAGCGCGGTTGCTTCGGGTGAATTGCGCCAGATGGCAGCGAGGGCCTGGGTGGTAATGACCATTATTGCAGCTCGTCCATGTGGGCGATGCGCTGCTGGATGCGCTGCACCCGGGCCCAGGACTGATCCAACGAGCCGAGTTTCTTGAGCCGTTCACGGGTGAGCCGGTCGCGTACGGCGTGCTGGATGGTATCGGTGATACTTTCGCCTGTGAGTTCGGCGAGTTCGCGTATGAGTTTTTCCGCGTCGGGGCTCTTGATGTTGATGGGCATGGCAGAAGTATAGACGAAAGTCTTTACTTCTGCAAATGTCTCGAATTATAAACCACTTGCGTTATGTCACGGGGGGGGTTGAGGGCATCTGCTCGCTGCCATTCGCTGCTCGGATGCCCTCGGTCTTCTCTATTACCCGTGGTGGTTACTTGCGCCTGCTCTTGACTCGGGTGGATGACCTCCGCTCAAGTGAGGTAGCCGACGCCGCGAAACCATTCTTGCCAACCAGGATTACTCTTCCGGGAAGAGCTGAGCCTCTGGTAACGTCGTCAAGCGGAATCGCAACGTTTACCACCTCCCACCTGACCCCCACCCAGCGGAGCAGTGCGGTACCACCGGGAAGCGAAGGATTGGTGACTATGGCGAACAGACTCTCCTCTGAAGCTCCGAAGATATCCTTGGTACAGAGGGAGAGCCCACCCGGGAGATTAGTCTGGGTAATGGCCCAGTTGCTGCCATTGAACCGCCAGATCCCTTCTACTGGACTGGATCCAGTTCTGCAGGTACCGAAGAAGGCCAGAGAATCACCCACTGCCTCGAGAACCGGGCCCCAGGTGAATGAGGAAGTGCCCGGGGCGGGAATGGTACGCCAACTGATACCATCGTATCGACGCATGGTGTTGTCAGTGTACCAGGCATACACATTGTTTGGCTTGCCAGCCAGACCCATGGCCAATCCAGTGATTGGCTCCCGGGTTAGAGTGCCTCCGGTGATCCGTACAACCTCAGCTACGAAACTGTTGGTGTCGCGAGCGATAGCAAACAGAGATGTGGAAGTGAGTGGTACAGGTGCCGAGAGCTGTTGTCCTGCAAACTCTGTCCTGGTGAAACTCCCCCCATTGTAACGGATCAGGATACCATTCTTGCCAGTGCTGGTTCTTCCAACTACCACCAGCGATCCATCAGGTGCCAGGGCCAGGTCGCTAAGCGTGCCAAATGATGTGGGCTTTCGCAGCAGCGAAATCCAGCTGCTGCCGGTGAGCTTTGATATGGTACCTTTGGTGATGGCAAAGCCGTTTTCCGGAGATGAGAGTGTGGCTGAAACTATGTCAGGAGCGAAGTTTTCCTCCGTCCAGCCGTTTCCTGATCTGCGCGCCAGCAGCGTCCCGGCGCTCAAAGCCCTAAGGGTGCCGTCAGGCGAGCAGGATAGTAGTGCCTTGAGGCCCGTGCCGTCTGAAGGGAAGCTCACCACCCCTTCGTCGGCGACCTGGGTGAACAGACCGCCGCTCTCGCGATAAACCAATCCCGTCTTGGTCGAGAGGTAGCGGGTTCCTCTGCAGTCCGCGACAGATTGGATTTGGGCAGCAGGGTCAGGTAGAGCGAGAGCACGCCAGGACGTACCATTCCACAGGTGGAGTGAATTGTCGAAGTTCAGAACCAGACTGTCCGACCTGGTGCCAAGAAGGATGCCGCCGAAATGACTACCCGCCTCACAATCAGCGGATGGAGCCGGCATGAAAGACTCGGAGCCACCGAACCAGCGGATAACTGTAGGGTTGGGACCATCGTCACAGCTTACTGCGATCAGGGAATCAGGAGCCCAGGCCTTTGCTGCAACGAGGGAGTTGTCCTCAAGCTTTGAGAGGATGCCTCTCTGAACCCAACTGCCCCCGCTGTATTCCCAGACTTCACTCTTGGATCCAGAGGCAGCTATTCCCAGGTACTTTCCATTTCCCACATAGTCGAGTGTCCTGAGGGTCCTGTCGAAACCGGAGCTCCCGCTGGGCCAGTGAGTGTCGATAAGAGCGGTACCATTCAGATGCAGCACCGTGGCTGGAGGGGTGCCCGGACGATACTGAAGCCCCTCTATTGCGATCAGAGCATCAGTCGCGGAAGGCCCGGCAATCAGGTGGTAATTACTCTCAATGTTGCAGCAGGCCGGAACCAACTCCCTCAATGTTCCTCCAGCGAGCTGAAAGAGCCTGCTGGCCTGTGATGCACCGGCACCATTCCAGGTTTGAGAAAAGAGTGCCTCAGCGGGACCGGTACTGAGGAGTGCCTGAGGCACAAATCTGCTTGATCCAAGGTAGGGCGCTGTTCCCAGCTTCTGATATACGAAGCCACCGGTGGGAGGTGGAGCAGTGACGGTGACTGAAGCGGTCGCAGTCACACTGTCGATCAGGGTGGATCTGGCGGTGATAGCAACCGGGCCTCCGGGTGCCATACCAGTAAGCAATCCGGTGTTTGACACACTCACGATCGTTGGATTGGCACTGCTCCAGGTAACCCCCGAGGGCACCACCGGATCGGTGGTTATGGTCGCAATAAGGCTGAGGGTGTCCCCGACCTGGATTGATGGTGCAGTTGGAGACAGGTCGATGTGCACAACCGTCTGGCTGACGCTTACTGGAATTGTTGTGGAAACGCTGGGAAACGCCTGCGATGTGGCTGTGAGTGTTGTGCTGCCGGGCGCAACTCCACTGAGCTCCCCGCTGCTGCTGACGGAGGCGATCGCCGGGTTGCCGATGCTCCAGCTCAGGGTTGTATCCGCTCCCTGATCAGCCGTCACTTTGGCGGCAACTGTGCGCTGCTCTCCGATCTTGAGGGAAATGAGCTCAGGGGTGATGCTGACTGCACGGACGATCGGCACGATGGTGATCTGGCTGCTCCCTTCCTTCCCACCGGATCTGGCGATAACACGGGTCGTTCCTCCTGCTATTGCCGTGATCGTGGCGGATTTGCCACTACCCGTGAGGCTTGCCAGGGCGGGATCGGATACCGACCACGAGATCTCACCGGTGGCGTTCGCTGGAAGAAGTGCAGCAGTGAGGGTGACCTTGGCGCCGAGTCCGGTAAGGGTCGCGGTCGCGGGGCTGACGGATACCTCGCTGACTGCGGGAACACCAGGCGGCGGCGGGGTCGGCGGCGGCGTCGGGGCCGTTGGGGTCTTGTCCTTAGTGCCGCAAGCGCTGCAGAGAGCTAACAGAATGACTGCTGTGCTGCCAAAGCCGCTCCGGTACAAGTCAGCTTTTCTAAACATAGACGCCACCTCCAGAAGAATGGTGCAGCCATTCTTCGGAAAATTGATATGTATGACGAGTACTTGAATACCCGCCATGCAGTGTCAGGCAGTACTCATGGTATTAGTAAAGCGTAAGATTTGAGGTTTTTGGCTCATCTCATTAGAGAGAGCGAAGGCGGGGCCGGGGGATACGCGCGATGCGCCCCAAGATGTTGTGGAATTTCTCCGTCAGGTCTGGATGTCGTTGGACGATGTGGCGCTGTCAACCAGCCATACCGAGATCATCCAGAAACTCTGACACCGGAGCCACACCGGAAACGTGCAGAAACTCCCTCGCCCGTGTGCACGCCACATAGAGCAGGTGCCGTTCGGTGGCGTACACCTCGTCCAGATCGCTTTCGTCGCTCACGCTCTCGATGCGCGATTGCAACGGGATCACCTCGTCATCGCAGGCCATCACGGCCACGGCGCGGAACTCCAGCCCCTTGGCAAAGTGCATCGTGGCAACCGACGCCTTGCCGACCACCGACTGCAGCTTTTCATCCAGCACAACGAAGGGCAGGCTCGCGCGTTGCAGGGCTTGCCGGGCGCGATCCAGTTCAGCCTCACTGCGCACGAACACGCCAATCTCCTGCAGCGCGAGTCCGGCATCCCCCTGCGCCTTGAGCCAGTCGCCAACGCCCTCGGCCTCCAGAGCCGGCGTCTTGAACTCGTGCACCACTGGCAGTGGGCCGTTGAACACTGACACCGTGCCCTTGCGCATCTCGATGTTGCCGTCCACATCAGCGATTTCCTCACCGAGCAGCCGGTCGGCCTGCGTGCGAATCTGATGCGAGGTGCGGTAGTTCACCGTCAGCGTGCGTGAGCGACCGCGCACGTCCACGCCCAGCGACTTCCACGAAAACGCCGTCCGGAAAATCCGCTGGCCCAGGTCGCCCGCAAAAAACAGAGCATTAGGGCGCGTGCCACCCACGGCAGCCAGAAACTTCAACTGCGCCACCGACACATCCTGCGCCTCGTCCAGCACCACATGCTCGAACGGCGGATGCTTGCGTTTGGACATTTCGCCTGCAAGCCGGGTGAACACACCCGCCATCGAAATCAAACCCTCGGCTTGCAGCTCCAGCCGAACCGCGTCGAACACAGACCACAGCGATTGCCGCTGTGCCTCAGTCAATCGCGTCTTGCGACCCAGCCGCTTTACATCGCGGTACTCCTCCCAGGTCTGCAACTGCCACGCATCCACGATCTGCTGCCATTCGCCAAGCAGGAAGGCTTCGCCGAAGCGTGAGCCGGATACCTTCGCTGCGTGCCTGGCGAGCAACATGCGTACATCATTGGCCGTCGCCAGCCGAACCTTGCCAAAGCTGGCTTCATACAACCGCAGGCCCACGGCATCCAGCGCGGCCACCTCGATGCGCTCACCCAGGCGCGGTTCGGAGCTTATCAAGAGACGCAGCTTACTGCGTAATGCCGTCGCCAAGCCTTCGGAGAACGTCGTCAGCAGAACCCGTGCATCAGGTTGGGTGCGCGCCAGATGCGCGGCGCGATGCAGTGCCACGATGGTCTTGCCGGTGCCCGCTGAACCCGACACGCGTGCCGGGCCGTTGTAATCGCGCTCCACAAACCGGCGCTGATCCGGGTGCAGGAAGGTGATCCACTTCTCCCACGGATACGCAAAGGCGCGCTCCAGTTCCTCCACGTTCGCCACCACGCGAAAGCGCCGGAGAGCATCGGGGTGCTCGAAGGGATCGGCATCGGGCTGCACCACCACTGGCGCAGTCTTGGGTGTTCCGCCGGTTGCCAGCTCCAACAATGCCTCGCCCGCCTCAGCAGGCAGGTGATCCACCAGATCGAGCAGCGTATCCTCGTCCGCGCGGCGCACCTCATCCAGCCATTCCAACGGCACGCCGTAGCTCAGCAACGCCTGCTCCGCCGCCTGCGCGAACAGCAGGGGCTTGGCTGCGGGCGCAGGAGATGCCAAAACGTTTACCTTCGGCACCAATTCTTCGACGTACCTGGGTACGCGGATTTCTTCCACCCTCTCGCGCACTTCCACGAACTGCGCCGCGCCTGTAGTGGGATGCACTTCCAGCTTGCGCCGCTCGGCCCACGCATACGCCTTGTCGTGGTGATCCACGTAGCACAGCAGCAGGCTACTGGCCGATTTGTGGACGATCAGGCGAATGTCCGAGCCCACCCGCACCGACCAGAAGCGCGGGTCTTTGGCGCGATCGAGCTTGTGAAAGCTCATGCCCGGACTGGCTGGGTTCATCTGCAGATCAAATGCCGTAGTCTTGACGGCTTTCTGTTCCTCGCCGGTCAGGCGCGCGAGGGAACCGGTGAAGGTGTCGGCGATGCGGAAGTCCACGTCCGCCTAGTCCTCTGCCAGCAGTTGCAAACCCTGGATCACGAAAGGCTCGAAATCCGCCGTGTTGAGTGTGACGAAGTGCGCCCTGGTGCGAATCGCCGTGGCCGCGATCAGTGCGTCTGTCTTGAGCGTGCGGCGGCGGCCCGCAGAATTGAACAGGCTGGCCGCCAGCACCGCATCGTCTTCCGTTAAAGGCTCGATACGACCTTGCAGAAAGGCGCGCGCCAGATCCGCTTCGTCCGGCATCAGCAGCCCGTTCAGGAACTCGTACCAGACCAGCGCGCAGGCGCCGGCCGGTTCGCCGGCCAGCACCCGGCCTACCACCGGATGGCCGTCACGCGCCCACAATGGCAAGGCCACCAGCGCGTTGGTGTCGAAATGGATCACGTGTTTGAATCCGCGCCGCGCTGCGCGTCGTCCCGATGCCGATCCCGCCGCAGTTGCTCGATCAGGTGTCGGGTCTCAGCCGCGCTGCGCGGCAAGGGGCCGCGGGCGTACCGGGCCACCACTTCTGCGGGCGTCAGTGCGGTGGGCGCTGACTCGGCGGCGGCACGCTGCACCGAGCGCCGGATCACCTCAGCCTGCGACACTCCCCAGATGGAAGCCAGTCGCTTGATGCTGTTGGAGGTTTGCACGTCCAGCGCATAGGTGGAACGAATAGACATGCGGGTCATGATCACAGCTCCGAACGATGGTATGTCGTTATGGTATGCCTATCTTGTCTTCTGTGCAAGGCCTGCGAGTGAGCCGGTGAAGCTGTCGGCACCGCGGAAGTCCACGGCAGCGACCTACAAGTCTCGCGTCAGCTCATCGATGCCTTGGGCCAGCACCTGCCTGGACTCCATGGCTCTGCGTACGGGCAGCGGGATGGTGGGGGCGATACCTGCCCATTCGATTTGCCAGTTCGCATATTTTCTCGGGTGCGCATCGAGAAAAACCTGACCCGCGCGCTTCAGGTTTTCGACGGACCCAAAGAGCTTTGAGGCGTCGCGCTTGCAGGACACAAATCGTATCCGTTGTTCATCCGAGTTGACGACCACCAAATCGATCTCGGTGTCTGCCCGATCCCAAAACCCCTGCACCCGCTCCGTGACCGGGAAATCACCCTTGCCGAGTCGGCTGCGTTCCTCGTAGATGCGCGCGGCCAATTCTTCGAGTGCGTGGCCTTCCACTTCCATGAGACGTTGATCTGCCTGTTTCATCAGATTGTCCAGAGGCTGGAAAGCCACCGCGGACACGGGCCGTTGCAGAGCCGCCAGCCACGCGCGCAGAAAATTGTCGCGTAAGTAATAGCGTCCATTGCGTGCCTTGGGCGGCGCCAGCATGGGCAGGCGGCGTTCAATCATGCGGTAACGCTCAGTCAGGATCTTCAGGTATCCACCAACCTGCTTGACCTCACCCGGACCCGACACCTGCGCCGCCGCCGCGGTGATATCCGCATGCGTGCATCCCGGATGGCGCGCGATGTATTGCAGCACCATGTCGTAGCGCCCACGCAGCTCGCGCAGGAACCAGTTGTCCGCTTCGCCCCGCAGCGGTGAAGAACTGGAAAAGAACATGCGTTCCAGAAAAGCGATGCGGTCACTGTGCAGTACACCCTGTTCGTAGGCATCGCGGTAGAACTTTGGCACACCTTCAAACAGGTTCCACAAGAACAACAGACGCATCGGGTCCGCGTCCGAATGCGCACGCAAAATTTCCAGCACGGAACCGATATCCAGATGCCCAAGTTCAAGGCGATCCGTGGTGCGATTGAACAACGGTGCAGAATGATCCTCCAACAGCGCCGTCATTTCCGTGTGCAGGGAACCCAGCACCACCAGGCCTCCGGGCACCGCATCGGCGCGGGCTGAAAGTCGATCGACCTCGGCCTGCAGCAGCGAGCAAAAATCAGCGAGTTGCTTGCGCAGGAAATACTGGAACTCATCCAGCGCAACCACGTAGCCATCCTCGGCCAGGCGTCCTATCAGCTTCGCCAGCTCGCCGAGGCTGCCGATGCGCATGTCGAGCCCAAAAGTCTCCAGATACCCGTTGCAGGCCGCAACCACCCCCGCCGGATCCGAGTCGGGAATCTGGATGTACAAGGTCCTGCTGATACCGGCCGCCGCTAATGCTTGCTGGATAAGGGCGGTCTTGCCGATGCGGCGCCGACCGGAAATCTGCAGAAAGAACCAACGCTTGCGTTGCAGGATAGCACGCAGCGCATCCAGTTCAGGGCGTCGGCCGTAGAAGCTCCATGAGAACGTCGTCTGCATATCTAAAATAAAGTAAAAACTATTACCTTATCCGTCAATGCGGTGTAACTGCATGTTCCGTTGGCATTTATCTGTATTCTTATCCTATTCTGAACACCTTCATCACCTCGTCCCCCAGGTGGTTGATCACCTTCACCGCGATGCGCCCACTCGTGGGCTTGTCGAAGGGGCGTGAGGTGTCGCTGTTCAGGCTCGCCCACGCCTCGGCGTCGATCTCGGCTTTCAACGTGGTCTTGAGCGACTTGTAGGGGTCGTTGGCGCCGAGGAAGTAGGCGTGGCGCACGAAGAAGCTCTCTTCGTTGTAGTCGGTGTCGATGAACCAGCAGGCGATGCCATCGGCGCCGTCGCTGCGGATTTCGCCTGAGTTGGGGTGGAATACGTCCACGCCGTTGACCTTGACGCGCATCTGGCCCGCGCCGCCGTCCTCACCACCATCGAGCAGGTCGATGTCCGGCTCGCCGAAGATCACGAACAGGTTGCCCTTGCCGGTGTTCTTCAAGTCCTCGGCCATGTGCAGGTCGGCGTTCATGCGCGCTTGCAGCACGCGGATGCGGCCGAGTTTGCCGAGTTCGCTGGCGTGGGCGTCGAAGCTGAAGGCGCAGGCGATCAGCACGTCGAAATCGGCCTCGGCCGCCTCACGGGCGGCGGCAGCAAGGTCAACACGGGTGACGGTGCCGAACTCGGGACCGATGAAGATGGCGGCGCGACGCTCGTCTGAGCCTTCAAGGTATTTGCCTTCGGCACAGATCAGTTCGCCTGGCCAGGGTTCCAACGCGGTGAAGGCTATCTTGTCGGCCTTGTGCGCCTGCTGCACGCCGGCGGTGCGCAGGTTCTCCAGGATGATGGCGTTGAAGTCGCGGCCATACTCGGCCTGCGCCTCGGCCACGGTGTCGATGAGTTCGTCGTTTTCATCCACGCCCAGCACGCGGTGCGGCGAGAGGCTTTCCACCGTGAAGGGCCCTGCCACGCGCACCTTCTTCTTGTCCTCATAGGGTTTGTCGTAGAGGAACTCGTAATCGGCCTTGGCGGCGATGGAAGCATCGATTTCCTTTTGCCGTGCGATGCGCAGCGTCCAGAACTCCGCCACCAGCGCCTTGGCGCTTGATGACCAATCCGCAGGCGGCTCGCGCGGCACTTCCCATTCGGCGATTTCGGCGGGCACCTCGCTGGTGTATTTCTGCTGCTTGCGGTACGCGGCTAGCCAGCCCGAGGGCAGCGCGGCGGTGAGCTTGGTGCGCAGCGGTGCAAGCTGTGCTTCGGCGCGTTCCCAGATCACGTCGATCTCGGCGTTGTTGGCGATGGATTTGAGCGTGATATGCGGAACGCGCTCATACACAAAGCCGAAGCGAATGCTGCCCTCACCCACCGCGCTGCGCGCGGTTCCCCCTCTCCCGCTTGCGGGAGAGGGATGGGGAGAGGGCGGCGCACGGCGCGTGATCTCGGCTTCTTTCAGCTTGCCCTCGTAACTGTCGGCGAGCAGATAAAACGGATAGCGCGCACCCATGATGCGGGCGCGAGCCAAGGCGAGCGCCACGCGCGAGGTGTCGAGCGTGATCCAGCGGCGGCCCCATTGCTCGGCGACGTAGGCCGTGGTGCCGGAGCCGCAAGTCGGGTCTAGCACCAGATCGCCGGGGTCGGTGGACATCAAAACGCAACGTTCAATGATCTTCGTGGAGGTTTGGACCACATAGATCATTCCCATATCGCCACGCGTATCGGTCCAGTTGTTATTTATCGTTACTGCCGAAAAATCATCGAAGAAGCGAACGTACCCGAGCCGCTTTACTGTTGCTCGTAGGCGGTCCGCTTTGTACAACACTTTGAGGCCGGCTGTATCCGTTTTGAATGTATTATTTCCGGGCGTGTATTTCCTACCGTTAAAACAGAACTCGCTCGTGTCGCCCGCGCCAAGCGTCCTAGCGCTCGTGATCGAGTGGACTCCGAACAATCGCGCGCCAGCGGGTAGCGATTCCACGCCTGTTCGCTCGTCTCGGTTTATTGAGCGCTCCTCGTAGTTTTCCAGCATCACGTTCTGGTAATTAGATATCCCACTCTTAGCATTAGCTTTGTCATCCAGTATCGGGCGAAATTTCAGGCGTGGAAGGTTTCTTGCGTACCAAATGACGTAATCGCCGATGTTGTCAAGTTTGCCAGACGCGAATCCGCCGGCCTTCTGTACAAAGATTTGGCTTACGAAGTTCTCATCCCCAAACACCTCATCCATCACCGCCCGCACGCGGTGCACGTTCTCATCGCCAATCTGCACGAAGATCGAGCCGGATTCGGTCAACAGGTCGCGCGCCACGGTCAACCGGTCGCGCAGGTAGCTCAGATACGAATGGATGCCGTCGCGCCAGGTATCGCGGAAGGCTTTCACCTGCTCGGGCTCGCGCGTGATGTGCTCCGCGTTGCCGTCTTTCACATCGCGGCTGGTGGTGGACCACTGGAAGTTTGAGTTGAATTTGATGCCGTAGGGCGGATCGAAATAGATGCACTGCACCTTGCCGCGCAGGCCTTCGCGCTCGGCGAGGCTCGCCATCACTTGCAGTGAATCGCCGAGGATGAAGCGGTTGGCCCAGTGCGAATCGTGCTGGTAGAACTCGGTGCGCGCGGCTTCATTCGGCAGGCCGTTGAAGTCGGCGAAGAGATCGAGCATGGCGCCTTGCTGCTGCTGCGCCTGCGCCTCGCGACGTTGCTCGCTCTCACGGCGCAGCTCGTCCACCAGCACCTTGGGATGCACCTTCTCCTGAATGTAGAGCGGTGCGGCCTGCACGATGAGGTCGGATTCGTCCTGTGCCTCTTTGCCGCGCCAGATGAGTTGCGGGTCGAGATCACGGTTGCGGCGCTCCATCGCCACCCGCACCGGCGCCTGCTCGGTCTTGGCCAGCACGGCCTGGTATTCCGCCGTGGGGATGTTCTTGCGCGTGGCTTCCTCGTGCTTGAGGGCTTCGACGCTGAGGGGAGTTTTGGGTTTCTTGGTGGCCATAGGTCAGGAATCCAGTGCGTCCGGTTTCTTCAGGGCTTTCTTGTCTTCGGACGCAATGCGGCGTTCGATCTTCTTCACGTCTTGGGCAGGCTGCAGGGTTTCGGGACGGATGAGCATGAGGTCATCCACCTCGCGCTGGCTGCGTGAGCCGAGATCGACCATTTTGCCGACGTCGGCAAAATGGTCGGTGATGGCACGGCCGGAGACTTCGCAAGCAGTTTTTGCCTTGGAGACGACGTTCAGGAAGTTGTCCCCTTTGGTGTAGCCCAGCAGATGCTGAAGGTCGCGCGCCAGCCAGTACTCGATGCCTCCTTCCGTCTGCTGGGCATGGCCTTCGATTTGCGAGGAGAGCACCGCTTCCTTGCGCACATACGAGTAGAGAAATACCTGCGGATCAGGCAGCAAGGCGGCCAGCGCATCGAGGCGGCCCAAGGCCAGGGCGGCATACTGCGCCAGGGTGTGCAGGCCTTCGTCCAGTTGCAGGGGTGGCGCAGGCGGCAACGGATGGGGCACGAAGGCCTGGCAGGTTTCGCCCAAGGTCGAAATGGGAACGAAGTGGCCGGTGAGTCCGCGTTTCATGCGCAGCAACCTGCAATGCCCAAAGGGCAAATTGCAATTATATGGCTATAATGCAATTTATTGTCGACAAATTGCATGTTGGCTAGCCCTTCACCACGCTACCGATCATTCGATCGAACGCAGGCTGCACCTTGGCGGCAAAGTCCTCCTGCATTTCGTACACGTCGGTGAACTCGGCGAAGGCCCAACGCCCGTATTTACCGGATGCGTTCACACCGGGCACCCAGTAGCTGTCCATCGTCATCTTCTTCACCACCGCGTCCTCGCGCCGGTAGCCCTTCACTTC
>CAZWSJ010000020.1:0-2765 GCA_964636415.1 uncultured Gemmatimonas sp.
AGTGGCGTGAACCATATGGCCCAGCGGTCTGCCGTGCGTTGCAGCGGGCTCTTGGATGCCTGTGCGCTTCGCACGAGTTCCACTATGCGTGCGTATTCGCTTTCGCTTGCAGGTTTGAGCGCTCTGAGTCTGAGTGCACCGTCCTTATTGAGGCTGCCGGATTGGAGTTCTGAACCGGCACTTACGCGGAGCGGCAAAGGTTCTCCGCTGAGCCGGGACGTGTCCACATGTGAGCGGCCGTCTACCACAACGCCGTCTGCCGGCACCAGTTCGCCCGGGCGAATGAGTAGCACATCTCCCGGGACAACTTCACCTGCTTCGATTTCGGTGATGTGTTCACCGTCCACACGATGTGCGCTTCGTGGCGCATCGGCCTCAAGTGCCTCCACCGCGTTGGAGGCTCGCGCAACTGCGTAATCTTCCAGCGCCTCGCCACCCGTCTGCATCAGAACCACTACGAGGCCCGCGAGCGGGAGCTGGAGAAGCAGCGCGCCGAGTATGGCCAGCATGGCCACGACATCAGCGGCAAACTTGCCTTCCAGCATTCCTTTGAGGGTTTTCCAGGCCACCGGGAGGCCCGTGACAATGAGTCCCAGAAGCCAGATCCGTTCCCTCCACGAATCGGGCCCCGCCGCAGATGAAATTGCCAGTGGCAGCACCGCGCCGGCCAGAAGAAAGGCCACCGTAAGCACCGGCAGCGGTGACTTGAGGCCGGGTATGGATATCTTCATGGATATCTTTGCAAGGTTGTCATCGGGCGGTAGCCTCCGGCGCCGGTTGGGTGGCAAGTCACGCGGACTCCTGTTTTAAGATACAACATGGCTGACTCACACTCCCATGCGGCACTGGCCGCTGTCGTCAATATCGCATCGGATGCCATCATAGCGCTGGATGACCGCTTCCGCATTGTACGCTTCAACCGGGGAGCGGAGAATACCTTTGGCTGGTCCGAGGCTGAGATGCTGGGTCAGCCTCTGGACCGGCTTCTTCCCATGGCCTCGCGTGCTGTTCATCGCGGGCATATACGCACCTTCGCCGAGGGCCCTGAGGAGGCCCGCACGATGGCACACCGCAGTGAGGTGGTGGGGCTCAGACGAAACGGAGAGCAGTTCCCGGCGGAGGCCTCGATCGCGCGTGTGGAAATGGACGGCCAGCGCACTTTCATGGTGATGCTGCGTGATGTGAGTGAGCGCAGGCGAAGCGAGGAGCGCCAGAACCTGCTGGCAACTGCAGGCTGGGTGCTGGCAACCTCTCTGGACGTGGACTCCACCATGACCACCATCGCAGAGCTGCCACTGCCATTGCTGGGAGAGTGGAGTCTGTTGGAGCTGCTGACACGTGACGGCCAGATACGTCGCGCAGCCGCCAGTCATGTAGACCCCCGGCGGCACGATGATACGGCCTTGCTTGTGGCACGTGCACTTGATCAGTCGGCAGATGAATTGCCGCTTACCAGTGCCATGAGGGTGGCGCACGATGCTGAGGCGCGCCGGATCACTGACATCGGCGCGTGGCTGGATGCGAACTTCCGGGACACGGCGTCACGCGAGTGCGCGCAATCTCTGGGAGCAAGCTCAGTGCTGCTGGTGCCGTTGCGCGCTGGTGGTCGTGCAATCGGGGCGCTGCATCTTGTGCGCACCAAGCCGGGTGCCACTCATGTGCGCGAAGAGTTGCACGTGGCAGATCAGTTCGCGGGTCTTGCCGCGCTGGCTCTTGAGAATGCCAGGCTGTACCAGGAGTCACGCAGGGCCGTTCGTGATCGCGACGAGATGCTGGCCATCGTCTCGCATGATCTGCGCAATCCCATCAATGCGATAGTGATGCTCACCGGTGCCGTGTTATCACGCGACGCTTCCACACCTGCAGATGAGCCTCACGCGGCCCTGATGACGCGCGAAGAGGTGGAGTCCATAGGTGGCGCAGCCCGGCAGGTTGATGGGCTGATTCAGGATCTGCAGGATGTTTCGCGCATCTCAACCGGTCGCCTGCGTGTTGAGCACCGTGAGGTGTCGGCGCTGGCCTTGCTCAAGGAGGCGGCCGATGTGCTGGAACCCGTGCTGGGTGATTCAGGTCTGCACTTCGTCCGTGACTTCAACGATGTGGATGTGACAGTGCTTGCTGACAGGCATCGTCTGAATCAGGTGCTGTCCAACCTGCTCGGCAACGCTGCGCGCTTTACGCCTGCCGGTGGCACGGTGAAACTGTCTGCTCAGCGGATTGATGACATGCTGAGAGTTTCAGTGAGCGACACGGGCCCGGGTGTGCAGCCGGAAGATCTGCCACGCCTGTTCAAGCGCTATTGGCAGGCGCCCAGGCTGCAGCGAGCCGGCTCAGGCCTGGGTCTTTTCATTGCCAAGGGCATAGTGGAGGCCCATGGTGGCGAAATAGGTGTAGAGAGCGAAGTGGGGCAGGGCAGCGAGTTCTGGTTCACACTGCCACTGGCCTGAGGCAGCCTCAAGTCCTGGCCGATGCAGTGGCTGAGCCGCTGCATCGGGGGCTTTGTGAAGCTGCTGCCGGCTTACTTGTTTATGCCGGTTTCCGCGCCGGGTTCGGCATAGTTCTCGTGCTCCACAGCGGGCGAAGTGCTGCCATTGTGCTTGGCAACATCCACGTCGTGGTACACCTGCTGCGCCATGGGATCGCGCGGATGGCGATAGGTGTTCTTGTGGATCGTGTAGGCCGTGAACAGGAGAGCGCCTGTAAAGACGCAGGTGGCAAGAGCAGCACCCCAGCCCTGCCTGTTCGGATTGTACGAAGCGCTCATG
>CAZWSJ010000020.1:2865-40837 GCA_964636415.1 uncultured Gemmatimonas sp.
CGCTGCAGTTCGCGTTCAATCACGCTGTCGTTCTCAAGATCGTGTGCGAAGGTTATCTCGCGGCTTATCTGAATCTGTCGATCACGAGGCAGCACGGGTGTGTCGTCATGCCCGTGCACGCGCTGGGCCAGCCAACGGCCTGCGCGCTCGCCCAAACGCTGCACCAGAAGTGATTCCGGCCACTTCTGCGCCTCCTCTACGCGCAAGAGGCCCATGCCCTCCAGCCTGGTGGCGAAACGTGGCCCCACCATTGGCAGTTCGGCCAGTCGGAAACGCCGCATGAATGTGGCTTCCTCACCAGGCGTAACGCAGTGCACTCCGGTTGCCTGGTTCTCCGGTCTGGGCTTGGCCAGTTCCACCGCCATCTTGGCAACCAGGCGCGAACTGCCACCGCCCACAGAAACGGTGATCCCGGTTGCCTCGTGGACGGCCTTGCGTATGCGTGCTGCCGTTTGGGCCAGCGTCTCGCCTGCATAAAGTGCCTCCGTGCCGCCAAGATCACAGAACCATTCGTCAATGCTGGAAGCCTGGACAACGGGAGAGAAGCGGCTGAGTATGGCCTGGATTTCCCTGCTGGCTTCCGTGCAGGCGCGCCTTGGCACCGGAACGCAGAGCGCGTCCGGGCAGAGCTTGATGGCTCTGGAAACCGGCATGGCGCTTCGCACGCCATAAGCGCGACATTCGTAAGAGGCACTGCACACCACGCCACGTGATCCCGGGTTGCCGCCAACAATGAGCAGCCTGGCTCGGCCCGCTCCTTCCGGATCCACTTTTCGGGCCACTGCCACGAAAAAAGCGTCTGCGTCAACCAGCAGTATGCGGCGCGGGCTGCGGGTTGATATGCGTTGGGGAGTTGGCGTTGGTGCTGACATATCAGATGTTCAATCTAGTGCTCAGCTCAGTGACCGGTGTTGCGTGTTTTCTGAGGTGTGAAACGGCATTGGCACGGTCATCCGGTGCACAAACAGCGAGCTTCACGGGAGGGTCATGACACCCGCGGTGGTACTGGTTAGAAAACGTGGAATAGCTCACGAGCTGCTGAGCTACACCCACGATCCGTCAATCCGATCTTATGGACTTGAAGCGGTTGAGGCCCTGGGGCTTGATCCAGCGTCGGTGTTCAAGACCCTCATTGTGGAAGTGGAGGGCGTGGGCCTTGCCTGTGCTGTTGTTCCCGTAACACACACGCTTGATCTCAAGGCCATGGCTGACGCCGTGGGTGGCAGGCGAGCTCAGATGGCTCAGCCGCAGACGGCCGAACGCAGCACGGGCTATGTGCCTGGCGGCATAAGCCCCATTGCACAGAAAAGGATGCTGCCCACGAGGCTTGATGAGAGCGCCCGTGGCCAGCGTCGGATTCATGTGAGTGCCGGCAGGCGTGGTTTGGAGCTGGTGCTTTCGCCCGATGACCTGCTGAGTATTACAGGCGGTGAGTACGCGAGGATAAGCAAGAGCTGACTGCGCGCGCCGTAATAGTGTGGTAATTGCTCAGATGACATGAGGTCGCACAGGCGGAGGCAGAATGTCCGCGTCCAGTTCGGAGGCCCTGCCGCGGGCAGCCACCGGCCAGTGCGTTTCCACAGTATCTCCGCGCACTCCCATGATCTCGTCAAAGAGATGTACAACTATGCAAACGTGATTGGGTACCAGCCGCACTTGCTCGCCCAGCCTTGGTCTCCACGCGCTTGTTGACAGGTCCAGAATGCCGTGCTCTTCAGACATGCGTGTGACCAGAACCTCGGGGTGATCAAGTACCGACGCATAACCATCGCCACCGCCAGCCAGAGGCTCGCGTCCGAGTGACTTGGTGCCTGCGTCCACCACCACCTGATTCCTGACGGCAACACTCACCACTGTGGCAAGCACTGTGAGTGCACAGTCCTCATAATCACAAGCGCCAAGGGCCGCAGTGCTTCGGTCGTTGTATACATAGGTGCCGGGGCGCACTTCGGTTACCGCGGCAATCTCATGCATGCGCCAGGCCGCCGGAGTGGACCCACCGCTCACCACTGTACTGTCAAAGCCTGCCTCGTTGAGGGCGGAAAGAAACTCTTCGAGCCGCTCACTGGCAGCCTTGATGGACGGCCCCTGATGGACAACGGTTGATCTGATGTGGCCCGGATAGAACTGCAGGCCCTCAAACTCCAGCCCCGGTGTACGATCGATCTGCCTCGCCATCGCCACCACGCTGTCGGTTGAGGACACACCCACTCTGCGCATGCCAAGGTCTATTTCCACCCGGACATTTATGCGCCGCTGCCCAACCCGGGCTGCAAAGGCAAGAGCCTCCAGAGAATCCGGATCGTCGGCAGCAACAGATATCAGAACATCGTCCGGCATGCGTGCAATCCGCTCCAGCCTGGCTGCGCCCACCGGAGGATAGGCCAGCAAGAGATCGCTGCTCACCTCAGACATCAGTTCGGCTTCACGCATGGTTGCACAGGTGAGCCCCACGGCCCCCAGTCTGAGCTGCTCAGCGGCAATCCGTGGTGACTTGTGGGTTTTTACGTGTGGGCGAAGTGAGAGCCCGTGCAGCACTGTATAGGCTGCCATTCTGTCGAGATTCTGGGCCATGCGCTCCAAGTCCACCACTGGCACTGGTGTCTCAAGGTCTTCCAGGTAGGTTGCCACGGTATGTTCTCCTGT
This sequence comes from uncultured Gemmatimonas sp., assembly GCA_964636415.1. GTDB lineage: Bacteria > Gemmatimonadota > Gemmatimonadetes > Gemmatimonadales > Gemmatimonadaceae > Gemmatimonas. The sequence continues at coordinate 5,512 of CAZWSJ010000020.1, forward strand.
CGAAGAGACCTGCTTGAAGCGTGGGTTGCTGGCCGCGTTTTTGCGAGTTTCAGCTATTGCAAGAGCCTATTAGCCAATCTGGTTGCTGGCAAATCTTTTGCGGCCTCTGGGCTTTTTCTCAGAGGTTTCCCACCCGGGCTTTCTCTGGCGAGATGCTCTTCAGTCACGCACCGCCAGGCCAGGGCCGGATAGTGGCTGCCGATGTGGTGCTGGTCTGTCTTTCCGACTCCAGCGATCGTATGCGCGCGGCGGGTCTCCTGCGATCTGCCGGCCTGCGGGTGCGCGTAGCCTCTCGGCCTGCTGAACTGGCAAAGGCACTCGCTGATTCTCAGGTGCGGGTTGTACTTGCCCAGGACGGGCTAATGCCACGGGAGTTGGCGGTAGCCCTGGAAGGGGCCTTCCTGCAGCATCCCAACCTCAGGCGGGTGAATCTGGTGACCACCCTGGAAGGCAACCCCATGAAAGTTACAGCAATCAACGACGGGCCAGATGAGCGTCTTGTACGGCAGGTTGCAGAGGCCTTGTTGCGAGCCCCGGAGTGATCAGTCCTCGCCCCTGAGTTTTCTCAGCGCACGACGATCGCGCTTCCCCGGTTTTCCCTGGCCATGTGAAAACGCTGTGGGCATGGTTCTGAGCTGCGCAATCACGTCCTCGCGTCGCCGGCGTCCATCCTCAGTTTCCTCGTAGAGCTTTCTTGCAATTTCTGCCGACCCGCGCCTCTCGCTTACGTCCAGCACCTTGAGGCACCACTCAACGGCTCCCTGTCGTAGTTGTATTTCATTGCCTGCCTGGACGGGCCTCGCACGCTTTGCGCGCTCACCGTTGACGTCCACCTTGCCGCCATCAATGGCTTCCGCCGCGAGGGCCCGGGTCTTGTAGAAGCGGGCGGCCCAGAGCCATTTGTCGAGACGCACGCGGCCCGGCGGCAGAACGTCGTCGTTGTCCTGGGCCTGAGCACCGGTGCTGGTCCTGCCTCGGGTCACTCGCCTCTCTCTCCTGTCGCTTCAGCAATTTCTCTGAGCCGGGAAATGGCACCAGCATAAACGGATCGCACCTGAGCGTCTGATCTGTGCGCATGCATGCGCTGTTCCAGCGCACTGAGTACAGCGACCATGCCATCCCGGGGATTATGGGCCGGTATATCGTCTATGCTGCGAAGTACGTCGGCCACGTCTTCGCAGGCTCCAGCCATGCGTTGGGAAGTGGCCGCGTCGGGGCCCGGCATGTTGGCTCCACTGCGCAGGCTGGAGGCGCGGCCACGCAGTATTCGTGCATCGTCGCTGAAACGCTTGATCAGGTATTGCTCGATTTGTTCGCGCATGGCAGGCAGGATGAGAGGTGGATTCAGAATTCTTCACTGCGGGCGGCACCGAGTTCGTCGCGCGCCACACGCCATGCGTCAAGCCAGGCCTCACCAATAACGCGAGGCCTGATCCCAAGCCGTTCCGAGCGCGAGAGCATGTCGTCCCACCAGCCATAATCCATGGCATCGACCACGTCCATGAGCTGGCCCAGCGGTCGGTTGCGTTCAATGAGCACATCGCCCAGTACCGGCGGAAGATCAAGTCTTTCGGCGATAACCTCACCCGGAACGCCCAGTGCGAACTCAAGCATGGACAGCAGGCCGGCCACCACACGAAGCCGGGGGTGTGGTGCCGTGTCCAGGGCGGTTCCCACGCGCTCACAGAGACGGGCTCGCCTGAGGGTGAGAAACCCGAGTTCGGGATCCTGTGCCGCGTCTCCCATGAGGCGTGCGGTTACGGCCACCATGCGTTCCATTATCGCATCGCGGCCAAGCATGGTGAGTGCATGCGAAACAGATCGCGGACCTCTTACACCCATGGCCGCCGATGCCATGGTTCTGAGCAGTGAAGCGGCTACATGCGGATCATCCTGAACGAATCTGTCGAAGCTTGCGTCTGGCGGACGGCCGTCGGCGAATGCACTCAGTATGCGAATGGAGCGGATGATGCTGTCTTCGGTGGTACGGTCGGCGGCAACGGCGGCACCTCGCGTGAGTTGTCTGCCGGAGTACAGCGTAGTGCCGGCTGCCAGCACCCGTTGTAACGTTACGCGATCATCAACTCCGCGTACCAGAGGCTTCAGGCCTTCCTCGTTGAGCGTGCGGATGTGTCGCCCAAGCATGGCCGGCGATGAGCGGGCGGCATCCAATACCACTATGCTGCCGGCGAGTGATGGAAACAGAGGCTCACCCTCGGGGAAACCCAGCAAGGCGAACTGGAATCCCGTGCCAATCAAACGATCAACTGCGCGGCGGGTGAGCGGATCTTCAAGAGCTTCCGATGCGATAAGCCACACTGCATCCACCGAAGCAAATCGCGTTATCGCGCCCTCTCGCACCAGAGCGGGAGTAATTGGAATTATCACACCACGGTTGGCGAGCCTCGCCAGAACCGGTACCTGTTCCATGACAAGGCGCACTTCTTCATCCGGACCGCAGTCCTGACGATGGTCGTCCGGGCAACCCGACACGCTGTATCCGATTACGCGAGAGCGCCGATCGCGCAGCGCAGTCATTGATATCATCATTCGGGACAGCTCCCTCCCGCATGCTTACACATCGGGTCTTGCCAGCTCGGTGTTGAGATAGGCTTTCTCGCCCGTGACTTCGCGTATGATATAGGGTGCGAGCCACGCAGGAATGGGGAACTCTTCGTCTTCAGATTTTAGTTCCAGCTCTGCCAGCACCAGATTCCTGTCGTCAAAAACGTCAATTTCCCAGTTGCGATGGCCCTCGCTTACAGTATGACGGTGCTTTCGGACTCTGGCCTGTCTGGTGAGTGGCCACAGGAGATCAAAGAGATCCCCGGGCGTTTCCTCTTCAAGCTCCACCCGTGATTGCAGCCTTCCGTACTTTATGGTTCGGATGCAGATGACTCTGCCATCGGGCCGGGTGAGTCGGCGCAGCCGTTCTTTTATGACCTTGCCTGGCAGCCAGCCCTGTTCTATGCGCGATGGCGCGATACTGCGTGCGCTGGGTGGACATTCACGAAGCAGGAACTTGCGCTCTATCTCAAGCGGCAGACCGCTCGCGTTGTGTGGTCTGCTCTGAGCGTCATGTTGCACCAGATTGGAGATCGCATCAACAGCTTTCCGCAGTGAGTTGGGCGTTCTGTTTATCCACGCGCTGGTGAGTGCCCTCTGGTGCGACAACAGGTTGGCTCGTGCAGATGGTAAGATAGCCCGTACTCCGGTGGCCCTGGCGCGCTGCAGCACGGTTTCGGCGTCGCCAAGCGCCGTTATCACCGACTCTCCATGGGCTGCGTGATCACACCATTCTGCGATGGCCGGATCCAGGTCGGCCAATGGCAGAAGCAGTGTTTGGGTACGGACGAGTTCCCGTTGTATCCTCGCCACTGCCATGGTGCCCGGAACTGAATCCGGTGTTGGCAGTACTTCGTTGAGGCGTCTTTCACGCCGGCGGAGGCGCGCAACGAGAAAAGACCCATAGGGTTCGAAGCTCTTGCTGTCCTGGCCGACGGGCCCGCACACACAGAACGTGGACAGCGATTCTGCAAGACCGGTATTTACCCTCAAGAACTGGTTGTTGAGCGCAACCCTGATGCCATTGATATTGCTGCCATCGCTTCTTCCTCTGGACCTGAGGCGCCTCAGTATTGCTTCCGTTTCTTCGGGAAGTCTGCCACTTTCGGCTTCCAGCCAGGCAGCCCATGTGTCTGCCTGGTGTATATCCTGAAGTGTTGCAAGGATCTTCCGGAGCAGCTTCCTTTCTTTGTTGCCAACTGAGTTACTCAGGAATTGTTTGTGCTCGCGCATGGCCACCTGCAATCGTTCCACGGCCATGGCGGAGGGCAGTTGGGCTTTCGCGTTGTGCCTTTCCATTTCTCTCAGCCAGTAAAGTGCCACCATGCGTGCACTCTCCTGAATGGGGCGGCTGAGTATGTTGGGGAAGGGGTCGCGAAGGGTGGTCGTGGTCGATTTCGCAGTGCTTCTTGCGGTTTCCTGCTCAGGCGTCTCGGGCATCTTTGCAAGTTAGAGTCGCGGTGGAGAGCCAGCCAGCCAGCCAGCCAGCCCTTATGCTGATCTGATGTATTCTGGACATTCTGCACATCCGCAATCCCATTGACCCTTTTCCCCGAAAAGAGCTACCGATGTCAACCTCGCGCCTGCAGCTATCGTCTGTTTGTGCCGCATTGTTCCTCGCGGTACTGCCGAATCCGGCCCATGCTCAGCAGGCTCTGGCGGGACGGGGCAGTTCGCTGGGCATCCACGGCCAGATTTCGCAGCCCAAAGGCGATTTTGCCGACAATACGGGCACCGGCTGGGGCTTGGGTATATACGCACTCGGCGGGCTTGATGAAAACAACATCATCAACCTGCGCGGTGATTTTTCCTTTGTGAATTATGCCAACACCAGACGGCGTATACCTCTTTCCGGCACCGGCGGTCTGATAAGCCTGGATCTCAGGACTTCGTCGAACATTTTCACAGTGGTGGGGGGGCCACAGCTTCTGGGCCCGACCGGTACTTTTTCACCATACGCGACATTGCTGGGGGGCTTCTCGGTTTTTGTCACCGAAAGCACCGTCGAAGGCTCCAATTATTCGGATCAGCCATTTGCGAGCAGCACCAATTCCAGTGACTTCGTGTGGTCTTACGGCGGTGCCGTGGGTGCCTACTTGCGTGTATCCGGCGGAGCCACGCCTGTGCGCCTGGACTTTGGCGCGCGATTTCTTCGCCATGACGACGTGCATTACCTGAACGACCAGCGTGTGAGGGAGGCTTTTGACAATCACCGGCCCCTGGTTCCGCTTCAGGGCAGGGCCGATCTTGTGCAATGGTATCTGGGCGTCAATATCGGCATGCGTTGAGGGCGGGTGATGGTACACGAAGCTACATAATGTGGTCTGCCGCTGCATGATTCGGCATCCTGCTTCACTCCTGCTTCACTCCTGCTTCACTCCCTGTCAGTCCGCTGGATCGCCGCGGCGTTGTGCCTTGAGAGCGCCGCGGTGGCGCTTGTCCTCCAGCCTTCGCTCAACCGCGCGGCGTGGCACCCGGGTGGGCTTTCGTACCGGGCGAACCATCAGCGCACGCCTTAAGAGCACTTGCAGGCGCTCTTGCGCCGCCCGGCGATTCTGAGCCTGACTTCTGTACTCGCCGGCCACAATGCGAAGACTGCCTTCGCTGTCCAGGCGTGATGCGAGACGCTCGAGCAGGCGTTCGCGCTGTACCTCATTCAGTGCGGCCGATAATCTGGCGTTCCACTGCAGCGTTACCCTGGTTGCGCTCTTGTTTACGTGCTGGCCACCGGGACCGCCGCCGCTTATGGCGCGCATGTCCAGCTCGGACAACGGAATACTGAGGCCCGGTACGATACTCAGGCCCTTGCCGGGATCCGTCATTGCATGGCCCCGGTGCTGTCAACTCTCTTGTGAACGCGCAACGCCGCCACTCGCCGGCCATCCATGGCCACTATCTCAAGCTCGCCACCCGGGAACGCTACCCTGTCTCCAATATGCGGCAGTCGTCCCAGCATTGCAAATGTGTATCCGCCGAGTGTGGTCCAGTCGCCCTCGGGAATGGGCAGCTTATGGTCCGAGCGCACGTCCACCAGCGAAATGGAACCGGCAAGCTCCAGAACCCCATCCTGCATAACTGCGTTCCGAAGCAGCGGGTCGTATTCGTCCTCTATGTCGCCTATTACTTCCTCAATCAGATCTTCCATGGTTACAATGCCGGCCGTGCCGCCAAACTCATCCAGCACTACGGCCAGATGTGCACGTGTCTTGCGCAGATCATCGAGTACGCGTTCAGCGGCGCGCGTTGCAGGCACAAACAGGGGCTCGCGCAATACTTCGCTCAGCTCAAATGTCTCCTGTGATTCGCTGAGCCAGTAGTCCTTGGCCAGGAACACGCCAACGATGTCATCTGCCGTGTCACGATACACCGGATAGCGCGAGTAGCGCTGACTGCGAAGTATCTCCTCCAGCTCCTCGCGGGTAACATCCTCCGCGATGGCCACCATGTCGGTTCGCGGCCTCATTACATCCGCCGCGCGCTTGTTGTGGAAGTCGAAGACGCCTGCAAGCATGGCAGAGTCGGATTCATCCAGTATGCCGTGCGCGTGAGCCTGCATCACGAGTAGCCTCAGCTCTTCGGGGCTGTGAATGTGCCCGCCCTCGGTTACAGGGTCTACGCCCACCATCCGGAGCAATGCATTGGCGGTTCCATTCAGTGAATTGATGAAAGGCGACATCAGCCTGGAGAACCACATAAGTGGCCGCACCACCAGCTTGCTCACGCCTTCGGGATTTGAAAGAGCGAGCGACTTGGGCGTGAGCTCGCCGAGCACGATGTGCAGGAAAGTGATGAAGATGAAAGCGACGATAATGCCAGCTCCGGTGTGCGCCACACCTGGGCTGGCCTGTATCCCAACGAGGTGCAGCAGACGATCCACCAATACGGCCACCGCCGGCTCTCCCACCCAACCCAGCGCCAGGGACGCCAGTGTAATCCCCAACTGAGTCCCTGAGATGTATCGGTCAAGATGACTGATTGCACCCTGGACAACGCGGGCTCCGCTGTCTCCTTCAGCGGCCATCTGGTCGATGCGGCTTCTCCGAACGGCAACCAAGCCAAACTCGGCGGCCACAAAGAAAGCATTCATGAGGACCAGGAGCAGCACCAACAGCAGGCGCAGGAAGATTGCGCCCAGAGTAAGTCCCTGTTCAATGGGTAATGCGGGTTCGACTGGCATGCCGGGTTAGGAAACGGTCAGTTCTCTGGTTCGTCAGACTCATGCAATCTGCAAGAGTCCCGGGCCACATGGACTGGCTGCGGATATTGCAATTTGCACTTCCTCTCACTCTTTGAGCAGATCCGTTACTTCAGTGCGACACACCCCGGCGCTGTCAAAAATAGCCACTCAGGAGATCCTGGACCCCGAGCGCATGCTTCGTTGGGTCTGGGTGGGTCGCGTAGCGCTGGCGTCGGCCATTCTTCTGGCTGCGGTGTTTGCCTGGAGCGAGGCGGAGCCCGTCACCACGCTTCTGGCCACACTTGCGTTTGCGGGTGCCGTATCCGCAACGGGCGTCTCGCTCATGTATCGCAGTCTCCAGGCCCGGCCGGCGAGAGAGTGGTTTTACGCAGCTCAGTGTCTGGTGGATCTCGTTCTGGTCACGGTGGTGGTACATATCACCGGTGGCTGGAGTTCTCAGTTTGCCGCGCTCTACATACTGGTGATTGCCAGTGGAGCGTTGCTGCTCTCCTTCAGAACCGGTCTGGCCATAGCCGCTGCGGCATGCGCGTGCTACGCCGCTGACATAATGTGGCTCCGCTCGGGCGGACCCTCTTATGTGGAGCTTGCGGTCCAGATCGCAGTTTTTGTCGTGGTTGCCGCCGGCTCTGGTTTCGTTGTATTGCGCCTGCGTCAGGCAGGCCTGGGCAGGGAGGCGCTGGAAGCCCAGTTGATGACCTCGCAGTTGGAAGCCGCAGACATACTGCGCACCATACGCTCAGGGATACTCACGGTGGACGCCCGGGGATTTCTCCTCTACGCCAACCCCGCCGCGTCAGAACTGCTGGGCATGGACCTGCGCTCATTCGAGGGCCATTCGGTTCTGCCGGTACTTTCAGGTGTTTCGCCGAATCTGGCATCGCTGCTGGAGAAGGCTGCCCGTGATCGTGAGCGTATTACGCGTGCTGAGGCCGTGATTCACAGGGATGGCGAAGATATTGTGATAGGTGTGACCACCACTGTCAGTGATGCGGTGGGTCCGGAGGCCAGTGCCAACGGCACGGCAATCTTCCAGGATATCTCCTATACCAAACAGCTCCAGGCCCTCAATGTGCGTACGGAGCGGCTCCAGGCTGTCGCAGAGTTGAGCGCCTCGCTCGCACACGAAATCAGAAACCCGCTTGCTTCCATCAGGTCGGCCACCGAGCAGCTCGCGCGCCGAAGAACTGCCTGGCTGGCTGCCAATCCCGAAGCCAGCGCCGACGACGACGAGGTGGTGCTGCATGGCCTCATAGTACGTGAGGCCGACAGGCTCAGCCGACTGCTTACCGACTTTCTCGACTTTGCGCGAGCGCGTGTGTCGCGAATGGAAACTCTGGATCTGGGAGTTCTGGTTCACACATCTGCCATGCTGGCCGCTTCGCACCCGGATCGCAAACCCGGTGTGCAGGTGAGCGTTGACGTTGCAGATGACCTGCCGGCTATCAAGGCAGATGATGATCTGCTTCACCGCGCCGTGTTCAATCTTGTTCTCAACTCCATTCAGGCGGTTGGCGAGAGCGGCCACGTTTTTGTTGAAGTCAGACAGCGCAAGAGCGATGAGAATACCAGGCTGTCAACAGATATCAACGGAGATCTGGCAGTGATATCCGTGACAGACGACGGGCCGGGCATTCCCGAAGAACTCAGGGATCGGCTTTTTGAACCATTCGTAACGAGCAAGAAGGGCGGGTCAGGTCTTGGATTGCCCGTGGTGCACCGGGCAGTTGAGGCTCATGGTGGCACGGTGGTTGTCGACAGCCTGCCTCGCGGAACACGTATTTCCATAATGCTCCCCGTGCTTTCTGCACATCACTTATCCGAACCAATCGGAGTGGCTGCTTGAACTACGCACTTTCAAAAGACGTACCTCGTGTTCTCGTGGTGGATGACGAAACGAGCATTCTTGATTCACTGCGCATACTTCTCAAGACAGAGGGGTTTTCGCCGTTCACCGCGCTGGGCGGACGGCAGGGTGTGGAACGCCTGACCGAGCTCAGGCCAGACATAATACTTACGGACGTGCGCATGCCGGATGTGAGCGGTGTGCAGGTATTGAGCACGGCACGACAGTTCGATCCCGATGTGCCGGTTATTTTGATGACAGCCCAGGCCACCCTGCAGTCTGCCGTGCAGGCTGTGAACGAAGGCGCGTTCTACTATATCCAGAAGCCGTTTCGTAATGATGAACTGCTCACAATTATGCGACGGGCAGTTGAGCATCGTCGTCTCAAGGTGGAGAATCAGGCACTCAAACAGGAGATTCGTCAGCGTGAGCGGAGTGCTTCTCAGCGTCCGCTTGGCCGAAGCAGAAGCTGGTTGGATGTATTGAAGCTTGCTGAAACTGTTGCGCCCACGGACTCAACGGTTCTTATCACGGGTGAGTCGGGAACGGGCAAAGAGGTGATGGCCCGATACATCCATGAGCTCAGCACCCGTCAGGACAACGGCTTCATGTCCATCAACTGTGGTGCACTGCCGGAGTCGCTGCTTGAGAGCGAACTTTTTGGCCATGTGAAGGGATCGTTTACCGGTGCAGTGAAGGACAAGATGGGTCTTTTTGCTGCTGCAGATCGCGGAACGTTCTTTCTTGATGAAATTGGCGAGACCACTGCGTCAACTCAGGTGAAGCTCCTGAGAGTGCTGCAGCAGCGCGAAGTAATTCCGGTGGGTGCAACAGAAGCAGTCACGGTGGACACACGGGTACTGGCTGCCACCAATCGGGATCTTGAAGAAGAGATCAGGCGCGGCAGTTTCCGTGCTGATCTCTATTATCGCCTCAATGTCATTGCCATACATCTGCCGCCTCTTCGGCAGAGGGTGGAGGATATCCCGGTTCTGGCTGAGAGTTTTCTTGCGCAATCTGCAGTTGAGCGCGATGAGGGGCCGCGGAGCCTTGGAGAAGACGCCATGGACGCACTCATGGCTTACTCCTGGCCGGGTAATGTGAGGGAGCTGGAAAATGCTCTGGAACGGGCGGTGATTCTCTCCACCGCCGACACCATCGGTGCCGACGCGCTTCCGGAGCGGGTAACTGCACGCAAGGCCGAACCGCTGGTGAGCGAGCGCGTGCAGGCCAGTCCCACACTTGAGGCAATTGAGCAGGCCTACATAAAGTGGGTATTGCAGAATGAAGGCGGCAACAAGAGCCGAGCGGCGGACACTCTGGGAATTGATCCGTCTACGCTGTATCGCAAACTGGCCCGTTACGAGGAGGCATGATGTTTTTCTTTCCCGAATATCCGTCGCGACGTCGCGCGGGTTTCGCAGCCGGAAACAGCGTCACGCGGCGCGCACGATATGTCACTGAGATACCGCGTGGGTTCACCATTCTTGAGTTGATTGCGGTGGTGACCATAATCGGCATACTCGCCGGCATAGCTGTTGCCAGGTACACGGATACCAAGAAGCGTGCTTACCTGTCAGCTATGAGATCGGACTTGCACACTGTGGCCGTCATGGCTGAGTCCAGATTCACCGCCGAGGACACTTATGCTGGCTTGCCGGTTCCCCAGGGGTCAGCCGGGGTGGTGCTGACATTCACCGGCACCGGTGTCAGTTGGATTGCAACCGCGACACACATTGGTGTGCCGGGCATCGTGTGCACCTTGGAATCGGGCCCCGGAATTTCATCTGATATTGTGTGCCAGTAGCTGCCCGTGACTATTGCACGCTGCACGGTTCTTTGCGAAACACGACAGCGAAAGAAATGGTATGGCCTGCGTTCGAATGATGTAAGTGTCTGAATTGTAACGCTTTAAGATTTGTGGACAGCTTTGGCAAGGCAGTTGCTTACTGCGAGGGTGTCGCGAGGTTCGCCACCAAGGGCAGCCTTGCCGAAGTCCCCAACCGGAGAACACTCATGAAGCGTACACGCAAGGGTTTCACCCTCATCGAACTGCTCATCGTTGTCGTCATCATCGGCATTCTTGCTGCTATCGCAATCCCGAAGTTCAACGACACCAAGAAGAAGGCCTATATCACCGCCATGAAGTCAGACCTCAAGAACATGGTTTCGGCCGCTGAAGCCAAGTTCTCGGAAGACAACAGTTACGCCAACGTCACCGCCCCGGTCGGTTCTGCTGGTGTGACTATCACAATGGGCGCAGCAACCGCCACTGGCTGGAGCGCCACCGCTACCCATGCCAACGCATCGGGTTCGACATGTGAGATTGGTGTGGGTACTGGTACTCCTACCGGCCTCGCAGAGGGCGAGCCGGGCGGCACCACCTGCAAGTAAGCAACACCTGCAGCAAAGAAGCATCCAGAGAACGACACCTGCTTGGAAGAACCCGCTTACAAGGTCGATTCGGTGGGGGAGGGGGTCGGGCGATTGCCCGGCCCCTTGTCGTTTTAGGCCCCGATGCGCCCCGGAGTTGCACAGCGGCTCCCCTTCGTGCATCGTCCAACTCGTGAACGAGCCCACTCTACCCCGCATACACGGCCGGCTCCAGCGCGTACTCATTGTTGCCTGCGCCCCCACCTTCCTGGCCACCATAGCAACCGTCCTTCTCACTGAAGGACTGCCACCAGCCACAAGATGGCCGTTGGTACTGCTGCTCCTGATCCTGGTCCTCCTCGTCTTCGCCAGCGTTCTCAGAAGACAGGTGGCAGACCTAGTGGAAAAACCCCTCGCAGAATCGGTGGCCGTGGCAGAAGCCATAACCAAGGGCGAAAACAACCAGTTGGTGCCGCCCGCTGAGACCCAGGAGTTCAATCAGCTCGCCATAAGCATCAATCGCATGACGGAACAGATGGCAGCCGCCGCCCAGGCCCGCATGCGGGTCGAAAAACTCGCCACCATGGGACGCATCGCCGCCGGGATCTCACACGAAATCGGAAACCCCGTGGCCGCCATCGCCAACTATGCGCACCTCCTCAGAATGCGCACCGCCAACGTCAGCGGCACCGCAGAGCCACTGGACGCTCTGGAACGCGAAATCGCGCGCATTGATCGCATCATGAGAAGCCTCCTGGACTACGCCCGCCCACGCAGGCTCACTCCCAAACCTGTCGTGGTCGACACGGTAATTACAGATGTACTCTCACTTCTCTCCGATCAGGGCCTCACCAGACGCTTCGTGGTTCGCGATGAATTGGGCGCCCCCGAAGGCAAGGTCTACGCTGAACGCCATGACCTGGAACAGGTGTTCGTGAACCTGCTGCTCAATGCAGTGGATGCCATGGACCGGGAAGGCGAAATCGTTGTAAGAAGCCGTATCAATGAAGCCGTACAGTTCGCAGAAACAATCGCCAATCGCAGCACAGACCCGGAACCGCAACGCTGGATGCACCGGCCAAGCAAACGGGCACTGGCATGGCTGGCCCGCGCAGACACACCGCCACGCTTTCTTCAGATCATTCTCGCCGACTCAGGCCTGGGTGTGGCCCCCGAAGACGAGGAACGCATCTTTGAGCCTTTCTTCTCCACAAAACAGCCCGGCCGCGGAACCGGACTGGGACTCGCCATTGTCGCCAGTACCATCGAAAACCTCGGCGGTACGGTGTGGGTGCAGCGCGCCAGAGAGGGCGGCGCAGCCTTTGTAATCCTTCTGCCACTGCACGGCGTGAAAGCAGCCATGGTCACGCCAACGGTCAGTTGAAACACCGCATCCCGGTAATAACCCCAGAACGCCAGAGACGGACTGCGTAGTACGGGTACAGCAAGCGCTCTTCGGGTTATCTGCCCCACGCCAATCGATGCTAGCATCGATCCATGGCGACAATCAACCGCAAACCCGTCAATCGCGCTGGTTATGTGCTCGTGGAGTGCCTGGTGGCGCTGCTGCTGCTCACTCAGGCACTTGTGCTGCTCCAAATGGTGGCCGTGTCCACCACCTCCGCACTCGACAGAAGCATGCAGCGCGAAGCCGCTGTCGCCAGCACAAATGCCATCCGCAACGCATGGCTGAGAGAGGCCTGCCACACGAACACCCAGGGCAGCATTCATACGCTTTCCCAGCTCCCAGCCCTCGCAGGCGCCCGTGTCAGCCACAACAGCATCAGCACCAAATCCGGCAATGAAAGCCGATTGAGCACCAATATCGCATGGACAGAAGGCTACCAGGGATGGCTCCACGAAACCGCAACACCACGGTTGTGGCAGCTCGACGCTGAATCGGCAATCTGGTGCGGCATATGATCTCCACAATGCCAGGACGCACCAGCACAACCCCCGCCAGCACGGGCAGAGTCGACCACAGCGAAAGCCGCCAGAGCGAAAGCCGCCAGAGCGAAATCCGCCAGAGCGAAAGCCACAGCAATACCAGCCACATCCGCAGGCCAGGCTTCACTCTCATCGAATTGCTCGTGGCGCTCCCCATGGCCGCGCTGCTGGCCGCATGTGCCATTAACCTGCTGCTCGTACAAACCAGACTGGCAACAGCCGCAGAAGCACGCAGCCACACTGCACGCGAGCTGCGCTACGCACGGGTCATGCTCGAAAATGAAATCGCACCACTCTCTTCATCCGACATCATTACCGCCACCGATACACTCATTGAATTCGACGCGCAACTCGGTCTGGCCCTGCTCTGTGAACTGGTAAACAGTCAAACGATCATCGTCGCCCCCGCCCCCGCCCAAGTCGCTGCTGGCAATGATGATGCGTGGATCGGAACCGTACGCGCTGGCGATGACATCACCACATGGACCTGGCCCGCCAACCTCAGCAAGGCACCCGAGCGCACTACTGCCACCATAACATCCAACCCCAACGCACTCGGCCCCGGACCCTGTGGCGCTGCAATCGCCACAGGAAGATGGAAATTGAGCATAAACGCCATGCCACCGCAGATCCTGCTCAACCAGGCACCCCTGCGCTTTCAACGCCGCTCTGCATACACGCATTACCGAAGCGGCTCATCATGGTGGCTGGGCAGGAAATCCCGCTCAACCTCCGGATGGGACGTGGTCCAGCCAGTCGCCGGACCACTGCTCTCGCACGCCGCCGGCGGTATGCTCGTGCAAGCTCTCACCACACTCGGCGATTCCACTCACACAACAGCAGAAAGCACAACTTCAGCCCTGCGGCTCGAATTGCGCGCGCCCAGAACAGCCACACTCAACAACACCCATCAGGTCGATTCTCTCCGCTTCGAAATCGCCCTGAGAGGTACAACAACCCACTACCACTCGCTCAGCACATTCCACCCAACAGGCCCCCAAATCCTCGCCCTGAGCACACAGCCTGCCGCTGGCTCCAACACAGGGCGCATCCCGTGAACACAGCGCCTCGCAATACCCGCCAAAATCACAATCCGCCTGCACGAACAGCGCCGGTAGTTCCGTTAGCACACGCCGCATTCGCACCCGCCCCCACACTGCAGTCAGAACGCACAATAGCCCCACACCCACCAAACCCGGTAGCAAGAACCGGATTCGTTCTGCCTCTGGTGCTGGTCACACTCGCCGTCATCGGAATCCTCGCGTTCTCACTCAGCACCATCACATGGCGCCAGGATCGCGCAACAACTGACCTCGCGATCTCACAACAACTGAGCATGAGCACAGACGCAGCACTCACCCAGGCTGTCGCCAACTGGCGCCAGGACTCAATCTGGGCACGCCCACTCAATGACACACTCGTTTATGAAACCACCACACCCAATAGCCACAAAACACAGATCCGGATACTGAGACCACACCCCCTGACGGCATGGATCACGGCATACACATGGTCCACTCAATCACGCAGTAAACCACCCGTGCAACGACAAATGACACGGGTTATGTGGCTCTCACCACCATCATTGGAAATCAGCGCGGCTGCCATCGTATACGGCAAACTCGTGGCTCACGACAATACCCTGCTCTCAGGAATTGATCTGCCAGGAAGCACATCACCATGCGGACCGGAACGCGACACGCTCAGTATCCACTCGCTGGCCGCCATCGAAGCTGAAAACGACGGACTGGCAACATGGGCCCTGAAGCCGACCACCCTGCTGATGCCACCCTCCGACACTGCATCGGGAACCACTGAGCTTCTGAACCAGGCAGCACACTTTGGCCCTGTGGTTTCCAGATCTGCCAACCCCGATGCACTGCCCGCCACCGCACAGTCTCCCGGCTGGCACTTACTGTCACTCAAAGGCAGCAACATAGTGCTCAGCGGCAACTCCGATTATTCAGGCCTGCTGGTTGTAGATGGCAACCTGCACATAAGTGGAACGGTCAAAATGCAAGGCATACTCCTTGTCACAGGCAACCTCAATGTGACCTCAGGCTCTCTCAACCTGCTCGGCGCCCTCATAGTACTCGGCAGCGGGACAAACACAGGACAGCCAGTCGCCCAACTGGGCGGAAATACCACTGTCAGATACGACCGCTGCAGAGCGCAGATGGCACTCGCCACCACGGCAGAACCAAAACAGGCGCCATATATGCTCTGGCAATCCGGACCACCCTGAGCACGAACCCATCCCTGATCCTGGAGATAGTCCCGGAGATGGATTGGGCCGATACCGTCACAAAGTGATGATCGTACCCGGCGTGATTCCCTCTGGCACCGTTACCTGTCGGGGGACGGCTCGTTTCAAGGAAGACATGATCCGTCCCGGCACTGCTCACACCAGCGTTCAATGCCCTCACGGATCCACGGTTATCACGCTGCAACCCTCAAGCTGATGGCGCTCTTCGGCAAAAAGAAACTCACCCTGGGACTCGATGTGGGGTCAGGTCTGATCAAGGCTGTGGTGATGGATCACAGCTCCGGCACCCCAGAGCTGACGAAGGTAGTCATCACCCCCCTCAACGACACTGCAATCGTTGACGGCGAAGTTATGGACCACGAGATCGTGGCAGACGCGATCCGCGAAACCATCGCTGCAGCAGGAGTGCAAACCAAACACCTCGTGGCCGCCATCGGCGGTCGCGATGTAATCGTCAAAAAAATCTCCATGGAACGGGTCAGGGAAGCACAGGCCCGCGAACTCATGCGCTGGGAAGCCGAACAGCACGTGCCTTTCGACATGGATTCCGTTGAACTCGACTTTCAGGTGCTTGACCCCGAAGGAGAAGGCGTCGACATGAATGTCCTGCTCGTCGCAGCCAAACGCGATCTCGTGGAGTCACGCCAACACCTGCTCGAAGAAGCAGGGTCTGCTGCAGCCGTCATTGATGTGGATGCATTCGCACTGCACAACGCTTTTGAAACCAATTATCCAGATGCCACGAACGGCGCCGTTGCGCTGCTCAACATTGGAAACGAAAGTACCAATCTCAACATCCTCGACTACGGTGTGCCCATCCTCACGCGGGATCTTCCCGTGGGAACAAGACGCCTGCGCGAGGACCTCCAGCGCGAACAGGGAATGAGCGCAGATGAAGCCGAAGAGCTGCTTCGTGGCTTTGATCGTACCCCCGCGCTCGATCAGGCGGTAAGCCAACGCGGAGAGGAACTGGCAGTGGGCCTGGAAAGAGCCACCACCTTTCTGGCGACATCCTCACGCAATTTCTCCTCCATCAGCGCGATCTATGCCTGCGGTGGAGGAGCCCGGATACCCGGCCTCCTGCCCTGGCTCTCCGAACGCCTTCGCATCCGGGTTCAGCCGGCGAATGCCCTGGCCAGGGTAAACGTTCGCGATGGCGCCATGGAGTTCCTCCCCGCTGACGAGATCGCACCTCTCCTGATGCTGCCAGTCGGTCTCGCACTCCGCGCTGCGGCCTGAGGACTTCGCACATGATAATCCAGATCAACCTCGCACCCGGTGCGCGAAAGGGCTCTCGTTCTTCCGGCGCCCTTGCACTCAATGGGAAAATCAGATCGCTCGCGGTAAACGTACGCGACCCGTGGCTCCTCGGCGCTGCAAGCGCCGTCGTGGTCTCGGTGGCCGCCGTGGGGCTGCTCTTCACCACACAGAGCGCAAGAGCAAGCGAACTCAATCAGCGCCTGGAAGTCGCCGTCCGCGACTCCACCGGCCAGGCCAAATTCCTGGATGCGCTGCACAAGCTCACAGCCGAACGTGACTCCGTACACCGCCAGTTGCAGATCATTCGCACAATTGATGACAATCGCTACAATTGGGCGCACATCCTTGATGAGATAAGCAGGGCACTGCCCGCATATACCTGGCTCACTTCCATTGAGCAGACCAGCCAGCCACCACTGCCGCCGGGAGCCATAAGCGCAGCCACCACCAACACAGCGCCAGGTAAGG
Source organism: uncultured Gemmatimonas sp. (assembly GCA_964636415.1). Lineage (GTDB taxonomy): Bacteria > Gemmatimonadota > Gemmatimonadetes > Gemmatimonadales > Gemmatimonadaceae > Gemmatimonas. The sequence continues at coordinate 22,432 of CAZWSJ010000020.1, forward strand.
TAGCCAAAGACAGTGCCCGGACAGTAGTGGACTCAGTCCCCGTACACCCCCCACTCACATTCCGCGTGGTTGGACAAACTGTCGATATCCAGGCCCTCACGATGTTCATGCGACAGCTCGAGAACTCACCCTTCGTTGAGCAGGTGGCACTCACCAAGTCGGAAATCGTGATCGTCGACGGCAAAGACGTTACCCAGTTCGAATTGTCCGCCGCTTACGAAGTACCAACCACTGACGTCGTCGAAACGTCACCACTGGTTGTCCCTCTCCGCTGACCGGAATCTTTCATGGCTAGTCTCCCTACCAACCAGCGCGATCAGGCAAAGCTCGTCATCGGCTTTGTCGCGGTTGCTCTTGCCGTGGTCTACTGGATGTATCCGTATACCGCAAAAGAACAGGAGCTGGTGGAAATCGAATCACGCGTCACCAGCCTGGAAACGGCTAACCAGAGAGCGGCACGACAGGCCGCCAGTGACAGTATCGAAACCGTGCGCAATCAGGCTGCGGAGAATCGCTCGGTTCTCACAGTCATGCGGCGACTCGTGCCCACAGGCAACGAGGTTCCGGCACTTCTCGAAGAAATAAGCACCGCCGCACGCAGAGCCGGACTGGACGTTGGCGGCGTGGTGCCGGAGGCCGTCATCCCCGGCGATCGCTTCGACACATACCGCTACACAGTCACAATCATTGGCGGATATCACCAGTTTGGTGAGTTCCTCGCCAATGTGGGCTCACTGCCAAGAATAGTGGCGCCCGTGAACTTCTCCATCTCTCCGGGCTCTCCATCCGGCTACCGCGCCGGTCAAATGCGAACTTCGGAAAAGGATGCTCTCGCGTCCACCATCACACTGCAAACCTACGTGGAAAAAACCGCAGCAGTCACTGGCTCCAGGGAGCGTGCATCATGAGACGATCAACACTTTCGTTCACCAGATACGGCGGAAGCATCGCTGCCGTCATGGCCTTCGTGTTCCCGATCTCCATGCTCGCGCAGTCAGCACCCGTTTCCGCCAAGGCACGCACGGTCTCAGCCGAAGCCTCAGGGACGGTGAGCGCCACCGAGAACTCCGGTGCCGTGGCGACCGAGATAACGCTGGAAAGGGAAGTCTTCTCCTATCGCAGCTCGGGACGCAGGGATCCGTACAAGTCACTCATGTCAAGCAGTGATGTACGTCCGCTGCTCAGCGACCTGCGCCTCACCGCAGTTGCCTTCGATCCTGTAGGCAGAAACTCGGTCGCAATTCTCCGCGACAGTTTTTCGAAGGTGCAGTATCGCATCCGCGTCGGTCAACAGATCGGACGGCTGCGCGTTTCGGCAATTCGCCAAAAGGAAGTGCAGTTCACGATTGAAGAATTCGGATTCAGCAGACAGGAAACGCTGCAACTTGGCAGCGACACGACGAAAGTGAGGAACCCATGATGGGATCGATGACCGTAGCGATAGCCGCTGCGTGGCTGATGCTGGGATCGGTAAGCAACGCAGCGGTGGAAATCGCCACCTCGCAGGCCAGGAAGGCCAGCTCACAAACGCTGGATATGCAGTGGAAACCCGCACTGCCAAATCCCGATGCGGGTATGGTAAACGCAGTGGAAGTGGCTCCCAGCATCAACGGTGTTGATGTGGTACTCGGTGCAGACGCAAGCCTGGATCTCGCTCACTTCACGCTCGACAATCCGTCTCGCATCGTGGTGGACATAGCCGGCGCACGTCTCGCAATCCCATCGTCATACGATGGACACACCAGAGGACCGGTGCGAAATATCCGCCTCTCGCAATACCGCAGCGACACGGTACGGGTGGTCATTGATCTCGACCAGGACCACTACTACACAGTGGAGAGAGACGGTGACCTGATACGCGTGTCTCTGGAAGTAGCCGATGTCGTGGCATTCGCCCCATGGAATGTGGGACAGATCTCTCGGTCCGAAAAAGCCACGGCCGATGGCCAGCTCGTTTTCGATACTGACCCGCTCTTCTCAAGTTTCAGAGACACCGTCACCAACCCCATTCAGGCTACGTTACTGAGTGAATTGAGCACGGCCAAGACTGATGCGGTTCCGCCCGGCTCTGTCCCCGAAGCCCCGCTCAAGCCTGCAATACCCACGAGCCTCAGCTCAAGAACGCCTGCCCTCCGCCAGGACCAGCAGCCCAGGCCCAGAATCACAGTAAGCTACGATGGCACGGACATTCGCGATGTGATCGCTGCATTCGCCGCTTTTTCCGGCAGAACTATCGTGGTTGGCAAGAACGTAGAAGGTGCAGTCACCGCAGATATCGCTGATAAGCCCTGGGACGTGGCCCTCCAGGCAATTCTTCAGGCGCAGGGACTCGCAGCCACCGAAGACGCCAGCGGAATCATTGCGGTGGACAGCTACCGGAACCTGGCTCAGAACCAGGCACTGGAACCGCTCATCACCCAGATCGTTGATGTGAACTACGCCAAGGCCGTGGTGCTGCGTTCCACGGTCCAGTCACTTCTCGCCCGCGATTGCACCGGCATGACAACTGCACTCACCGGCCGCGACATGGGCATGGGTATGAACATGGGCTCAGGCACGAGCCAGAGTGGCGGCACGGATCAGCAGAACTCCATGGGAGGACAGGGCTGTGTAGTTCGTGGCTCTGTCTCAGCAGATAGTGCAACCAACAAGCTTATCATCACTGAGGTCCCCTCACGCCTCCCGGAAATTATCGCGCGCCTGCAGCAACTCGATGTTCGCACGCCGCAGGTTGCCATCAAGGCCAAGATCGTCTTCGTAAACCGCACGGGTATTCAGGACATAGGCCTAGCATATGACCTCGGTCAGGGCAACAAGCAGTTCTTCCAACAGCTCGTGCCGCGCACCGACCCAAACACTCTGCAGCCAGTTGACACCGACGGTGATGGCGTACCCGACGCCATGGGCGGCGGAAGCCCCTTCGAAGGACCAGCCAGAATCAACCTGGGTGGAAACGCCATCGCAGGCATCGCCAACGCCAACAACGCCATCAAGCCCAATGCGCTCAACCTGATCTACAGCACAGCCGTTGGTCGCTACCAACTCACAGCCTTCCTCAATGCGCTGCAAACCTCCTCGCTTGCAGAAGTACAGTCTGAACCCAGCGTCACCATCCTCAACAACCGCAGCGCGGAAATTTTTGTCGGACAGGAGATCCCCATCCGTGTGATCGATGCCTCTGCTGGTGGTCAGGGTGGTGGCGGAGCAGGTGGAGGTGGCGGAGCAGGTGGCGCAGGCCAGCCCAATGCCGCAGCATTCTTCCCGCGCGCAACCGTGTCCAAGGAAGAAGCCGGTATCAAGCTCTCCGTCACACCGCAGATCACCAACAACAAAATGGTGATGCTCAACATCAAGGCAGAAAACTCCAGTGCAGAACTGGCCTCGACTGATGTGGGCGTGATTTTCAATCGCCAGCGTGCAGAATCCCAGGTGCTCGTGGCAGACGGTGAAGCCGCAGTAATCGGTGGACTCACGGTCACCGAAACCACCAACTATCGCAGCGGTATTCCTATTCTGATGAACCTTCCCTTCGTGGGACGGCTCTTCTCGCAGAACACCAAGAACGAAGCCAAGCGTGACCTGCTCATTCTGGTCACACCACATATCCTGGACGAAGGCGTCACGCCGCCGAACCGCTGAAGCGACGGAGGACGCTGATCATGATGCCAACACAGATTCACAAGCGTGACAGATCACGCTTCAACAGAGCTCGGGCAGCGGCGGTACTCGTCGCAACGGCAGGTCTCATCTCCCTCGCAGCCTGCGATGGCGATGAGGTCATAGACCCGCCGTTCGGCGACACCATCAAGCCCACTGTATCAATCGTAAGAGGCAACTCCGGAGCCGACTCACTGCTTTCGGTCACGGTCAATGCCAAGGACAACATCGGTCTCAAGCGCATTCGTATAGAGTTCGAGGGCGGTATCGCCGCAGGCTTCGATACGGTCATGACGAGTGCTGTCAACACGCTTACCATGCTCGTGAACGTGCGTGTGCCCGCTTCGGCTCCCATGGGCGCTACTGTAACGGCACACGCTGTGGCCACCGACGGTGCCGGGAATGTTTCCGATACCTCGCGTACCGTACTCACTATCGGAAATCTCGAGCCACCCAACGCGGTCATAACCAGTCCGGCCTCGGGCTCACCCGTGGTGAGCGGCAAATCGCTGGTCCTGGCGCTTTCTGCCAAGGCACGCTACAAGGTGCGCACTGTGGGCTACGAAATCACTGGCGCCTACACAGTCAGCGATTCCACAGTCTATACCTCTCCACTGTCGGATTCCGTGGCGGTGCTGGATACCCTGGTCATTCCCGACTCGGTACGCGGCGCCCTGATCCAGGTGACACCTTTTGTGGTGGACTCGCTCAACCAGCGGGTCAGCGGTGTCAGGGTGGCCTACTCGGTGCAGAGCCCGGCCAATGCCAACACAGTACCGGATGTACGTACCGGCGTAGCCCGTCGGATTGAAGTCAACGACACCATCTTCGTGGAAGCCACCGATCCGGTCGGTATAAAGGTTCTGGGCTATGAAGTCAGAACCCGTGGCGGACAGATTCTGGCCTCAGACTCCATAGTGTCCACTGGTGACTTCTCGACTTTGGTGAGGACCTTTAATACCCGTGTGCTTGTGAGCGACTTCCCCACACAGGTTCTCGTGTACGGGTTCGCAACAAACTCCAACGGACGCAGGGACGTGGCCCGTTTGACCAGTGGCGGAATACGACAGGATACCGTGCTGGTGGTTGCGGGCTATACCAGACCCCTGCCGCAGGGCGGCTCAGTCGCGGACGCGCTTTACTTCGAGCGCAACGATCGCCTGTATCTCTCCAACATTGAGCGCAACTGGCTCGAAGTCTACAATCTCAGCGATTCCACCTTCACTGCGCCCATCGCTGTGGGTTCAAGACCATGGGGTCTCGCTGCATGGCCACGTAACCGCGCTGGCGAGATGGCGGACACACTCCTGGTAGCCAACTCGGGTGGTACCAACATCAGCTACGTGGATCTCAATGCCGGCGGCAGTGGACAGGAAGTCTACCGCTATCCGCTTCCGAACCTGGTGGTCTATACGGTTACATCCACACGCGCGGAGGACACTGATCAGATCATAACGCAGCGTACTGTGCATGATTTCAGTGATCGTCCGCAGTACCTGGCCAGCACATGCACCGGTGGGCTGCTGCCCAGCTCTCCCTGCGAGGACGTAATCGCGGTCTACTCCACCACTCCCACTGCTGGCCAGTCCGACCCATTCGCGAAGCAGGGGTCACTGCGCTGGGAAAACGTTACCAAACACACGTCGCACTTCTTCTTTGAACAGGCCATGGGCCAGTCAAAGGGTCGTGCAGACACACTTGAAATCGCACGCTACGCCGCCGGTGGAGTGGGGTCTGATTCAATGCTCGTCCCCTTCAAGCAGGAAATCAGGAGTGGCGCCGCCACCTTTGATTACTCGATAGTGGTGCGTATCGATGCTCTGGCCTTCCGCGACACCACTTATGTACGTGGCTCGGGCAACTTCAGGCGCGCCGTGTTCGGAGAGGGAGGCCCCGTACTGGGAAGCCGAGTGATGACCTATGACGCCACGGCCGGCTTCGATCCGACGCCGCCGCTGCCGGTGGTCGATCGCGGCATCTCGCGCCCGCTTGATGTGTCCGACTTTATCGCCAACTCCTTCTCGCGCATCCAGGGCGTGGGCATCAACTTCGACGGCGAACTCAACGCGGTTAAAGGCGACTCCACCTACCTCTTTGACGGACTGCTGCGACTGCAGGGCATCCTTCAGTCACGACCCAGTGTTGGCGGACTCGACTTCCATCCACAGAACACGGGACCACGCTCTTCGCTCCTGAGGACCAGACTGGCCTTTGTGGCCTCCAGTGATCCGGTCATCGATGTCTTCGATACCTACTGCTATCGCAAGATCACGTCCGTGCCCATTCGTGACCCAATCATTGGCCCTGTGCGTGCCACGGTCAGAAACGATGGCCAATTGGTGCTGGTTGGCGCGACGATACGCGGTGTGACCATGGTGGCACTGCCGGACAACTTCACCACATCCTGCATGTAGGCCGCCAGGCCACACACGAGAGCAGAAGCAACAGGCTGCACAGGCAGGGCCAGCAGCACAGGTAGGGCCAGCAGCACAGGCAACACCCCCGGAATACGGGAGGGGCGCAGTTCGTCAGGTCACGTCCGGTACCATTCGGTACCATTCCGGCGCGCAACCTGCACAACTGCTCCCCTCCCGTCTACGTTGCGGTATGTCGAATCTCCGTTTCGTAACTGCTGGCGAGTCACACGGCGCTGCTCTCGTTTCAGTACTTGAGGGCGTGCCGGCCGGACTGCCATTGCTTGCAGAGGACATCAACAAAGAGCTGGTTCGCCGCCAGCAGGGCTACGGCCGCGGCCGTCGCATGCAGATCGAGACCGATTCTGCTGAGCTTCTCTCGGGCGTAAGGGCTGGTGAGACCATTGGCTCGCCCATTGCCATGCTCATCCGGAACCGTGATTCGAGGAACTGGCAGGAAATCATGGATCCCGCGCCCCTGCCGCGCGATGCTGAGGGGCCGCGCAAGCGCGTTGTGACCCGGGTGAGGCCAGGGCACGCCGATCTTACCGGTATTCTCAAGTACGATCGCACGGATGCGCGCGACATACTTGAGAGGGCCTCCGCGCGGGAAACCACGGCAAGGGTGGCTGCTTCGGCGATTTGCCGCGTACTGCTTCGTCAGGTTGGCGTGGAGATCGGCTCCCACCTGGTGCATCTTGGCGGCATCGATGCCGTTGTACCCGACACCTTGCCTGCAGACCTCAACTCAGCCTCCGATGCCTCCCCGGTACGTACTCTGGATGCACAGGCCGAGTCCAGGATGATTGCCCGCATTGACGCTGCAAAGAAGGAAGGGAACACTCTTGGCGGTATTTGCGAGGTGGTGGTAGTGGGCCTGCCGGTGGGTCTGGGCTCTCATATCTCCTGGGAGCAGCGCATTGATGGACGTCTGGCGCAGGCCATGATGTCCATCCCGGCGGTCAAGGGGGTGGAAATTGGTCTGGGTTTTGAAATGGCCAGACGCAGCGGTGCCGAGGTTCATGACGAAATGGAGCCGGCACCTGGCCGAACCCGTTCGGGGCACGTTCGCCGTCGCTCCAACCACGCTGGTGGCACCGAGGGTGGTATTACCACGGGGGAGCCTCTGGTGATTCGTGTGGCCATGAAGCCCATTTCCACGCTGATGCGGCCGTTGGGGACGGTAGATGTGGCCACGGGTCAGGCTGCAAAGGCTGTGGCTGAGCGCAGTGATGTCACCGCCGTGCCGGCAATGGGTGTCATCGCCGAGGCGATGGCGGCTTACGTGCTGGCAGACGCCCTGCTGGACAAGTTTGGCGGGGACTCCATGTCTGAGCTACAGCGGAATCTCAACTCCTATCTCGCTCATCTGGACGCTCGTCTGAGCGAATCCACCGGCTGAGGCTGCCTTTGTGTTCGCGCCATCGTCAAAGCCCCAGATTGACGGACACCTGATTTTCGTGGGTCTGCCGGGCGCGGGCAAGACCACCATAGGGCGTAGTGTCGCCCGGAAGCTCGGGAGACCATTCCTGGACTTTGATCTGGAAATAGAGAGGCGCTCGGGCCTCTCGGTGCGGGATATTTTCGTACGGCTGGGAGAGCAGGCCTTCAGGCGCATGGAACAGGAGCTCACCCGCGAGCTGGCCGCAGCGCCTCCAATGACGCTCTCGCCCGGCGGCGGATGGATAACCAACCCCGGCGTGGTGGAGATACTTCGTCCACCGGCAAAGATCGTCCATCTCAAGATCTCGCCTGCCGGTGCTCTCAGGAGAATCTCGCGCTCACGGGTGGTCAGACCTCTGTTGGCTGAGCCCGATCCGGCCGCGCGCATCCAGGCACTTTGGGAGAGCAGACGCGACCTTTATAATTCGGCCGATTTGGTGATTGATGTGGAACTCGTTGATTCCAAACGAGTTACAGATTCCATCGTGGCGCTTGCCCACGAGTTGACGACTGGGATAGGTTAGAAAATGGCCAATCGGCTGGTGCCGGGTGTATTTGTTTTCTCCGCATCAGTGCGGGTTCCCTGTTTCCCAAGACTTCGAGAAAGTGAGGCCTGATCGAGTGTCTGGTTATTGCGCAGACTCGGTATCACCGATGCTATATCTGCTGCAATCGGCTGCAATCGGCTGAGTCCGGTATGCTTGCTGGCTTCCAGTGCCCGATCGTCCACTGATTCACTGAAAAGATATGCCAATAAAGAAGGCTGCAAAGAAGACGGTTGCTAAGGTTGCCAAGAAGGCCACCCGGAAGACTGTTGGCAAAACCGCCAGCAGGTCTGCCGGCAAGGCTGTTGACAAGACTGCAGCAAAGAAGACCGCATCTCGTAAAACAGCAGCTCGAAAAACCGTCGGCAAGGTTACTCGTAAGACCGCCCGCAAGTCGGCGGGCCGCACTGAGGCAGATGAAGATCTGATGGATCCGGGTCTTGAAGGCGGTGAAGCCGGCTCAGGCAGGTCCCTTGTCATAGTCGAGTCACCGGCCAAGGCCAGAACCATCGGCAAATACCTGGGCCGTGACTTCACGGTCAAGGCAACAGTTGGCCACGTCCGTGATCTGCCCGCCAAGAAGCTGGGCATAGATATAGAACATCAGTTCGCACCCGAGTACGTAACCATCGAGGGCAAGGAAGACCTTCTTGCCGATCTCAAGAAAACAGCCAGATCTGCGAAAGAAGTCTTCATAGCCACCGACCCCGATCGTGAGGGCGAGGCCATAGGCTGGCATGTGGAGCAGTACTTCACCACGCCCAGACGCCATGCCGTAACCGCACCCATACACCGCGTGATGTTCCACGAAATCACCCGTGACGCGGTGCAGAAGTCCATGGCAAACCCTGTGGAAATCGACAACCACAAGGTGGAGGCACAGCAGGCCCGCAGGGTGCTTGATCGTCTGGTTGGTTACAAGGCCAGCCCCGTGTTGTGGAAGACGGTAAAGAAGGGCCTCTCTGCGGGGCGTGTACAAACCGTTGCTCTGCGCCTCATTGTAGAGCGGGAGCGCGAGATCCGGGCCTTCAAGCCAGTGGAATACTGGACCATAGCCGCGGATCTGGAAAAGCACGCACAGGCCTTCTCGGCGCGTCTCCACCAGGTGGATGGCGTAAAGCCGGAGATACACAACAAAGCGGAAGCGCAGCGTATCCTCTCAGCGCTGGGCGGTCACGACAGCTTCACTGTAACCGAGGTAAAGAAGCGCGAGCGTCGCAAGAACCCGGCGGCACCCTTCACAACCTCCACACTGCAGCAGGAAGCGGCCAAGAAACTGGGCTTTGGCTCCAAGCGCACCATGCGCCTCGCACAGGATCTGTATGAGGGCATAGACATCGGTGCGGATGGTGCCACAGGTCTCATTACCTACATGCGTACCGACTCCACGCGTGTATCTGAAGACGCTGCTCTCGCTGCACGCAGCATGCTACGCGACCAGTTCGGCGAAGAATACCTGGCGGCAGGTCCACAGCTCTATCCCAGCGGACGCGCCAGCGCTCAGGACGCTCACGAAGGTGTTCGTCCCACCGATCCGTTGCACACACCGGAGCGGGTGAAAAAATATCTCACGGCAGATCAGTTCAAGCTGTATCAGCTCGTGTGGCAGCGCTTCATTGCCTCGCAGATGGCGGCGGCTGTGTTTGACACCACAACCGTGGACTTCAACGTCGTAACCGGTGTTGAAGGTGACACGCACAGCTATCTCTTTCGTGCCACGGGCTCCGTGGTCAAATTCAAGGGCTTCCTCGCGCTCTATCGCGAGGCTCGTGAAGAAGGTGATTCCAAGGCACTCGAAGATGAGCAGGCCCTGCCAGTGCTTGAGGCCGGAGAGCAGGTGCCCGTGAAATCGATCACGCCCACCCAGCATTTCACTGAACCACCACCGCGCTTCTCCGAAGCTTCACTGGTAAAGGAGCTGGAACGGCTGGGTATCGGCAGGCCGTCCACCTATGCATCCATCATCTCGGTTCTTGTGGACAGGCGTTACGTCTCGCTTGAGCAGCGGCGCTTCTTCCCAACTGAGCTGGGCGAGACTGTGGCCAAGGTGATGATCAAGAAGTTCCCTGATGTCTTCAATGTGGGCTTTACAGCGCGCATGGAAGAAGAGCTTGATCGCATCGCCGAGGGTGAGGTGGACTGGGTCCGTGCTCTCAATGAGTTCTGGACGCCATTCCAGCGCACGCTTAACGACAATGATCTCGATCAGTTGATCGGTGAGGCCTATGACCTTTCCGCGCTGGCCAGCGAGCGTTGTCCCGAGTGTGGCGGAAAGCTAGTGGCCAAGAGCGGCTTCTTTGGCCCATTCATCGCCTGTGAAAACCATCCCAAAGCCTGCAAGTACACGCGGCCAATCAAGGGCGAGAAGAAGCCTGCGGAACTGACCAGTTATCTCTGTCAGGAATGTGGCGCTCCCATGGTCATTCGTCATGGTCGTTCGGGCGATTTCCTCGGCTGCAGTCGCTTCCCCAAGTGTCGTGGTACGCGTTCAATGCCCACAGGCGTCAAGTGCCCCAAGGACGGCGGAGAGATAGCTGAACGTCGCTCGAAGAAGCGCGGGAAGCCATTCTATGGCTGTGAGAACTACCCGGAGTGCGATTTTGTGGTGTGGGGGAAGCCGGTCCCCGAAACCTGTCCGGAGTGTGGGTACGTGGGCGCCGAGGTAAAGAGCAGCAAGTCGCGTCCCGCATATCGCAAGTGCCTCAAGTGTGGCAATGAGTGGGATGTGACACCTGTGGCTGGTGAGAACATGGCGGAGGTCGCATGAGTTCAACTCGCGAGCGGGGTTGAGCATGACGGCAACGGAGTTGAGCGGCGACCAGTCTGCTGTCCATGTAGTGGGTGGAGGCCTTGCCGGCAGTGAGGCAGCCTGGCAGCTCGCTGAGCGTGGTCATCCGGTGGTGATCCACGAAATGCGTCCCGTGCGCGGCACTGCGGCACATCGCACCGAGCGTCTGGGCGAGCTGGTCTGCTCCAACACCTTCAAGAGCACTGAGACATCAAATGCTCACGGCCTGCTCAAGGCCGAGATGCGCATGTTGGGATCGCTGATACTTACATGTGCAGATGAGGCGCGCGTTCCCGGTGGAACCGCGCTCACCGTGGATCGTGACATTTTCTCTGCTGCCGTGCATGATCGTCTCCACTCGCATCCACTCATCAGCGTGACCCGAGAGGAGGTCACCAGCCTACCCCCACTGGGCGTGGTTGCCACGGGTCCGCTCACCAGTGATGCGCTTGCAGAGTGCATCCGTGAGCGTCTGGGCGTTGAATCACTGGCTTTTTACGATGCAATAGCACCGGTAATTGCGGTGGAATCCATTGACCAGTCCATTGCCTTCAGAGCCTCGCGCTGGGGTAAGGAAACGATGGACGGCAGTGACGGTGAGGGTGCGTTTCTCAACTGCCCCTTCACCAGAGAACAGTATGAGGAGTTCATCGCAGAACTTGTTAAGGCCGATCAGTTCAGCGCTCACGACTTCGACAAGGTTCCCTGGTTCGAGGGCTGCATGCCCATAGAAGAAATGGCGAGCCGTGGCACCGACACTCTGCGCTTTGGCCCCATGAAGCCCATTGGTCTCAGGAATCCCCGTTCCTCTGAAAGACCCTGGGCCGTGGTACAGTTAAGGCGCGAAGATCGTGGTGGTCGCATGTGGAACATGGTGGGCTTCCAGACCAGGCTTCGCATTCCGGAGCAGGCTCGCGTGTTTCGTCTTATTCCTGGCCTCGCCGACGCTGAGTTTCTGCGTTTTGGCAGCATTCATCGTAACTCCTATGTGAACTCGCCGGCGGCGCTGAGTTCGCATCTCTCGCTCAGGGACTCTGCAACAACATTGTTTGCTGGCCAGATCACCGGCGTGGAGGGTTACACAGAAAGCAGTGCCACCGGTCTGCTGGCCGGTATCAATCTCTCACGCATGATGAATGGTCTTGATCCGGTAGTACCTCCACCGGATTCCATGATTGGTGCTCTGTATCGTCATCTGCGTGAGGCCGATCCCAGGCACTTCCAGCCCATGAATGCCAACTTCGGCTTGCTGGATGAACTTGAAGGCGTACCACCCGCTGTACTGAAGGACAAGGCGCGCAAGCGTGCAGCGTTCGCAGAACGCGCTCTTGCTGCGATGGAACTATGGCGTGTGGAGCATGAAATCGCCGGCGCAGCAGTCTGACAACGCGGGATTGTCTGCTGCGGAGGGGGAGAACAGGAGGCAGGTACCTGTTGTTCTCCCGGTGGAGATCCGTGAGTTCCTGCTTCATCTGGAGAAGGAGCGGGATCTCTCTTCCAATACCATACTTGGCTACACGCGTGATCTCAGCGAATTCACTCACTGGCTTGGCATCTCATCTGGAATCGAGACCTGGGACTGGGGCAGCATAACGCGAAGCAGGATTCGCTCTTATCTGGGCTATCTCACTTCGCGCGGACTTGCACGGCGTTCCATCGCCCGGCAGTTGTCAGCCGTGCGGAGTTTCTATCGCTGGATGCATCGTGACGAACTTGTTGATGTGAACCCCGCACGCGCCGTGGGCACACCCAGGCTTGCCCGAACGCTGCCCGCATGGCTTGACCGACAGCAGGTGGAGCTGCTCTTGCAGCATGCCGCAACCCGCGCTCAGAGCCTTGAGTTCACAGACGTGCGCAACCTTGCGATGCTCGAATTGTTCTACTCAAGCGGCCTCAGATTGTCTGAGCTCTGTGGTATAGACCTGCCTGATATGGATCTCGTATCGCAGCAGGTAAAGGTGCGTGGCAAGGGCAGGAAAGAGCGCATCGTGCCCTTGGGCGATCATGCACGGCAGGCTCTGAGAAACTACCTGCTCAAGCGTGATGAACTGCTTGCCAAACGTGGTGCGCGCGCGAGACAACGCGAGGAAAAATCCCAGGGCGGCGCAGCTTCAGCGGCGAGAACAAGAGTCAGGCCCGCGCGGGCTGCCGTGTTTCTCAGTGAACGGGGTGCGCGAATCAGCACCAGGGCCGTCCAGCACGCCATGGTTGGTCTCATGCGCACCGTGGGTGAAGGTGCCGATCTCACCACCCACTCGCTCAGGCACACCTTCGCAACTCACCTCGTTGACGCTGGCGCAGACCTGCGTGCGGTACAGGAACTTCTGGGCCACTCCAGCATCAGCACCACGCAGATATACACACACACCAGCGTGGATCGTCTCAAGAAAGTCTACCGACAGGCACACCCGAGAGCCTGACGCATACCGTGTCGGCCAGGAGCCCGTTCCCGCTCATCACCAGTCACAGCATAACATGACCCTTCCCACCATCAGAGCCACCACCATTCTTGCCGTACGTCGAGACGGCAAGGTAGCAATTGGAGGCGACGGTCAGGTGTCCATTGGCAACACCATTGCAAAACAGCATGCCGTGAAGGTTCGGGAACTCAAGGGAGGCCGCGTGCTGGCCGGTTTTGCCGGTTCCGTGGCAGACGCCCTCACTCTGTTTGAGAAGTTTGAGGAGAAGCTCGAACGTCATCCCGGCAATCTTCCCCGAGCTGCAGTGGAACTGGCCAAGGAGTGGCGCAGCGACAGAGTGCTGCGCCGGCTCGAGGCAATGCTCATAGTGGCCGACGCAGATCACGGCTTCATGCTGAGTGGCAACGGTGAACTTATCGAACCCGACGATGGCATTCTCGCCATAGGATCTGGTGGCCCCTACGCCCAGGCAGCAGCACGTGCACTGATGCGCGAAACCTCTCTGCCGCCGCGCGACATCGTGGAGAAGGCGCTCACTATTGCCGGTGAGATCTGCATCTACACCAACACCAACATCACCGTGCTGGTGCCCTCGCACTGAACATCAGGCCTTGTGCAGTCTGAGTCTTTTCAGGCAGCCCCAACGATCAACTCCTGCTGTCAGCTCCTGCTGTCAGCGCGCACCAAACCGCATCACCCAACTGGCTTTCACAAAGATCCCGTCCTGAACTCTTCTGAGTCTGTCAAAGGCCAGTGCCTCAGGCTCGCGCAGGCTGCTGCCATAACCCGCAAAGAATACGGTGCCCGGGCTGGGTCTGTAGGCGAAAAGCCAGTCAGCGCGAAGCAGGTTTGAAATCTCCGCAACACTGGGTACATAAGCGCCGTTTGCGTCCCGTACCAGCAGCAACTCTCCCGTGCGCCAGTCACGCAGTGCCTCCCTGCGCGTGGCCTCATATTGCGTCACAAGGCGAACAAACACAGAGCGGGTCACCTGGTATTCCAGCTTGAGACGCGGAATCTGCGTGCTGAAGCTCGTGCTGCCATCGATTCTGCGTGTAAACTCATTACTGGCGTAGGTGGCATTCATGCGAAGGCGTGAATCGGGACGCCAGTCGAGCGAGCCGTTCACTGCCGTCCGCCTTACCCGCGCTGTCTCAAAGAAGTCCACATCGTTGGCATGGGTGATTCCGGCTGAAGCGGCGAACCGCTGGAACTGAGGAGTGCTCACAGAAAACTCATGCGATGCCCTTGTTATCCGCGGTGACGGAGCAAATGCAATCGGACCACCACCTGTGGAGACAAAAAGTCCCGCATGACCGGCCGGGTCAAATGCGAATGTGGCCAGTTCCGGTGCGTATGACACGGTCCATCCGCCACGGAATGTAAGCCCGTTGCGCATGCTGAGACTCGATTCCAGCAGACTCCTTCCCTTGAAGAAGTCATCGTAGCGCCACAGACCATTGTAAGAGAAAAACATCTGGTACTGCTCGAATACCGCACCCGGACTGCCAAAGAACGTCAGTCTGTTGGAACCATTGGGTTGCACGTAGCCGGTACGCGCCACGAAACCATTGGCCGATTCAAACCCGGGCTGAACCCCGACGAGGTTATAGTGGAACCCCGTTCTCCTTCCGGTGCGGTCCACTGCCAACTCCCACAGCGATCCGGATGACTTGCTGCCCGAGGCATGGTCGTTTGTGATACTGGTGGCGTACTGGGCAGAGGCATAATACATGCCCCCGAACACATGTGTCAGGTCTGCACCAAGCAACTGATTGTCGTGACTGTCGCTCGAGCGTCCGCTGTATAAGAGACCGCTTCGCGACTGCTCACCGAAGTCGCGTGTCACCCTCACCACGTTCACCAGCGACTTGAGATCGGCGCTCAGGCCTGCCGGCGCATCATAGGCCGAAAGCAGGGCAACATTGGACCGACCCACTCGTCCCGTGAGCTTGGCAGCAACCGTGGGCTGTACAATGGTTCTGGTGTAGATCAGGGTATTGGGCACATTGAAGGCATCTGCACCTTCAACAAAAAACGGACGCCTCTCAGGGTAAAAAAGTGCAAAACGCTGGTCGGCTGCCACCTGTGTTGCGTCGGCTTCCACCTGCGAGAAATCCGGCTTAACCGCTCCATTCAAAACAAAGTTAGAGCCAAGGCCCGCACGGACATTACCACCAATTCCGGGGCTGTTTTCGTAGCTCCAACCCGACGCCGGCAAACCGTTTGCAATTCTTGGCAAACCAGTGGTGGTGTTGGTAAGCTCCGGATTGAGTTCCACATCAACGCCACGCACCAGACCCGTCATTCCACTCAGATATCCCTGCTGTGCAATAAAGGAGGCATTCCCGCGCGCCACTGGAGTCCATGTGGTCTCATAGCCACTGTGCTGAACGCGGCGATTGAACTGAACGCCCCATGTCTGCTGTGAGCTTGAGGGGAAACGCAGGCTGGTGTACGGTATGCGCACCTCCACCTCGTAGCCCTCATCCGTGACGCGTCCGTGCGACTGCCAGTGGAAGTCGGCGCTCAGATCGTTCATTCCCGGCATGATGTTCGACCCGGGGATCCAGCCACCACCCTCATTCTTGGTCCCGTCGGCCTGAACGCCCAGCGGGTTCACAATAAAAACGAAGGCCCGCCGCTGCTCACGAAAGGTGTCCAGGTGAATCTCCACATAGTCGTCCGACTGTATGTGATCACGCTCGGCCAGCGTTGCGCGAACACTCCCGTGGGGCTCAAAGGCTCGAATGCCGAAATAAATGGCGTGGGCCGAATACCAGACTCTCACCTCAGTGGAATCAGGCGCCGGACGGCCGTCTGTGGGTGAGTACTGTGAGAAGCCCGTCAGCACCGGTGCAGTGGCCCACACCGCCTCATCCATGACGCCGTCTATCTTCACCGCCGTTTCCAGTGTGTCCGGAGTGCGTGCCTCCAGTCCGACATCCGTCATGCCCTGACGGGCGTGGTACACAACCGGGCCCGCTGATGTGCGGCTGGCAACCGAGGGCGGAGACGATACTGAGGCGGGAGGTATTGTCTGCTGCGCCGCTGCGGGCGAGAGCGCCGCGAGCAGTCCGGGCAAAGCAAGTCCCGTAAGGAAGCGAATCGAAGGCATCCCTGAAAGCTAGATGAATCATTAGCCTTCTTGTATGGCTTCCCCACGTACTCAGCAGGCAATTGCCGCATTGGCGGCTCTCACGCCACGGCAGATCGTAGCAGAACTGGACCGCTATATAGTGGGCCAGGCACGGGCCAAGAAGGCAGTGGCAATCGCTCTCCGCAATCGCTGGCGCCGCCAGCAGGCACCGCCGGCGCTGCGTGACGAGATAATGCCCAACAACATCATTCTCATCGGGCCCACAGGCGTGGGCAAGACAGAGATCGCCAGGCGCCTGGCCAGGCTCGCGGCTGCCCCCTTCGTCAAAGTGGAGGCCTCCAAGTTCACCGAGGTGGGCTACGTGGGCCGCGATGTGGAAAGCATGATCCGCGACCTGATCGAGCAGGCCATTACCATGGTCAAGGCCGAGAGGGAGCAGGAAATGGCGGAAACAGCGGCGGAGCGCGTCTCGGACAGGCTGCTGGATCTGCTTCTCCCGTCACCGCCGCCACCAGCCGGCAGTTCGGCTGAAGTCACCAGTGAACGTGCTACCGCCGACGACCGCCACCAGCGTACCCGCGAAAAACTTCGCAAGCTGCTCATGAGCGGAGAGCTGGAAGAGCGCGACGTGGAAATCGACGTGGCCCAGCCCGCACCCAGAGTGTCCGGCGTTGTAATTCCCGGCGCACCCGAGGGCATGTCGGGAATGGCCGACTGGTTTCGTGACATGCTGCCGCGCCGTCACAAAAAACGGGTGGTAAAGGTGAGTGAGGCAAGAAGGCTGCTGCAAGCCGAAGAGCTGGAGAAACTCATCGATCTGGAAGATGTCACCAGTGATGCAATAGAGCGCGCCGAGGCCATGGGCATCGTGTTCCTCGACGAGATCGACAAGATCGCCGGAAAGCACGCTCAGGGCAGCGGACCCGATGTGTCTCGCGAAGGCGTGCAGCGTGATTTGCTGCCCATAGTGGAAGGCTCCACCGTGCATACCAAGTATGGCCCGGTGAAAACTGACCACATGCTCTTTATGGCGGCAGGGGCCTTTCACGTGGCGAAGCCAAGCGATCTCATACCAGAGCTTCAGGGACGCTTCCCGATACGAGTTGAACTCGACGCGCTGTCGGAAGCCGATTTTGTACGCATAATGACTGAACCCGAGCACGCGCTCACGCGCCAGTATTCTGCTCTGGTCCAGGCGGAAGGCAGCTCTCTGCGGTTTGAACCCGACGGTATTGCCGAACTCGCACGCGTTGCCGCCAGGGTCAATGAACGCATGGAGAACATAGGTGCGAGACGCCTTCACACTGTCATGACAACACTGTTGGAAGACGTGCTGTTCGAATTGCCGCAGGAGGACCACGCAGCAGTGGTGGTGGACGCCGCCATGGTTCGTGAGCGCCTCGCTGCGATCAGCGAAGATGAAGACCTGCGCAAGTACATTCTTTGAGGAACCTCATGAATCAGACCATGCATTCAGAGACCGGTTCAGACGCGAATCCACCGGACACGCACAGAGATTTCCTGAACATCTCCGACTTCACGCCCCCTGAAACACTGACACTGCTGGCGCTTGCAGAACGCATGAGAAGCGGTGAGTATCGTGAAAAGCCACTTGCAGGCCGGGCGTTGGCCATGATCTTCATGAAATCGTCCACGCGCACCAGGGTTTCTTTTGAAGTTGGCGCCACACAACTTGGCGGCACCGCGCACTTCCTGTCGCCGCGTGACGTGCAACTGGGACGCGGTGAACCCATCCCTGACACAGCGCGCGTGCTCTCCCGCTACGTGCACGGGATCATGATCCGCACCTATGCGCATGATGACGTGGTGGAACTTGCGCGTCATGCCAGCATACCTGTCATCAACGGGCTTACCGACCTCTCGCACCCCTGCCAGGTGCTGGCCGATGTCCTTACCATCAGGCAGCATCTTGGCGAACTTCGTGGCCGCGTGGTGGCGTGGGTGGGCGATGGCAACAACATGTGCAATTCCTGGATAGAAGCTGCAGCTCATCTGGGTTTCACACTGCGCGTGGCCTG
>CAZWSJ010000020.1:40937-49948 GCA_964636415.1 uncultured Gemmatimonas sp.
GAGAACCGCATGCACATACAGAAAGCACTGATGGCGGTTCTCATGGGTCGGCATCCGCTCTGAGTTCCGCCCCAACACATTCTTACAGGAGTTTCAGTCATGCCAATTTCAGCGGGTCAGCAGGCACCCGATTTCACCCTGCTTGCAGACAGCGGCGAGCCGCTCACCCTCTCTTCATTGCGCGGCAACTGGGTGATCCTTTATGCCTATCCAAAGGATCACACTCCCGGCTGCACCACCGAAGCCTGTGAATTTCGCGACGGCTTTCCGCGCTTCAAGGGCACGAATACCGTGGTCCTGGGCATCAGCCCCGACTCAGTGGAGTCCCACCAGAAATTCAAAGCCGATTATTCCCTGCCTTTTACCCTTGTGTCTGACCCCGACAAAGTGGCACTTACGGCCTACGACGTATGGCAGGAGAAGACCAACTACGGGCGAAAGTACATGGGAGTGGTGCGCACCACTTTCCTTATCGACCCCGAAGGCCGGATTGCGCATGTGTTCAGGAACGTCAAGCCGGCTGGCCACGCAGAGCAGGTGGCCGGAGTTATTGCGGAATCCGCCACAAGGGCATCCTGAGGCAACCTGATAGCGCCCAGTCGGCCATTATGGCTGGCACCGCCTCGTGAATCGGGTCATTTTATCTGGGCGCAGTCAACAGTGGCTGCGCCCTTTTTCCTTCCTGCCATGACAACCAGCGATTCCAGCATGTCGGGTGCCAGCATCAAGCGCACCCCATTGTACGATACTCATGTTGCGCTTGGCGCCAGGATGGTGCCATTCGGGGGCTATGAAATGCCTGTGCAGTACCCGGGCGGCATCACGGCTGAGCACAAGGCGGTGCGTGAGCGCTGCGGGCTGTTTGACGTCTCGCATATGGGTGAAGTGATAGTGCGCGGGCCCGATGCCATTCGCTTCGTGTCCAGCGTTACCAGCAACGACGTCGCTGCGCTGGGGCTGGGCCAGGTGCACTACAGCACCCTTCTTCGCGCCGACGGAACTGTGGTGGACGACCTGCTCGTCTACCGCTTTGCCGACCACCTTATGCTGGTGATAAACGCCGGGAACCGCGCCAAGGACCTGGTGCATTTGCGTGAGCACATCGCCGGTTTCGATTGCGTAATGGAAGACATATCCGAGGAGACCGCGCTTCTCGCCATTCAGGGTCCAAATGCGCCGGCCATAGTGGCCAGCATGACTGACGTTCCCATAGGTGACATCAAGTTCTACTGGTTTACAGAAGGCGACGTGGCGGGTGTACCCTGTATCATCTCGCGTACCGGCTACACCGGCGAGCTGGGCTTCGAGCTTTACTTCGATGCCGCGCACGCCGAGGCAATGTGGAAGGCAGTAATGGCGGCTGGCGACGTCACCCCATGCGGCCTTGGTTCGCGTGACACCCTGCGCCTTGAGGCCGGTCTCTGCCTCTACGGCCATGAACTGGACGACCACACCACGCCTCTTGAGGCCGGCCTTGGCTGGCTGGTCAAACTGGACAAGACTGAGCCATTCCTTGGCAAGGACACCCTGGTCCGCCAGTACCAAGATGGCACCGATCGCAAGCTGGTGGGCTTCACCTTTGATGAGCGCGCCATCCCGCGCAACGGCTACCCTGTTATATACGGCGGTGTGGCCATAGGTGAAGTTCGGAGCGGCACCATGAGCCCTACATTGGGAGTGCCCATAGGCACATGCTTCCTGCCCACCGCAGCGGCTGTGGAGGGTACCCGTTTTGAGGTGGACATTCGCGGCAAGAGGGTGGCCGCACGGGTTGTCAAAATGCCCTTCTACAAGCGGGCGCCCAAGGCATGACATCGGCAACACGAACGCAGGCCGGGCGTCGTTCGGGTGGTGTTCTGAACAACGCCGGGCGTGGCGTCGTGGCGATATTGTTGACCGATGTAGAGCCGGCCGTTCGCCTGAATGCCGTACTTGAGGCCCAGGGCTTCGAGACGGTCACCATCTCACCTATGGACGACGTCCGTGGTGACATCCGGCGGGCCGCACCTGCTCTGGTGGTATTGACGGGTGCCTTGCTCGACAACAGCAACGTGGCGCTGGTTCGTCAACTGCTTTGGGACAACGTGGCCGTGCTGGGCTTCACCGACGTGGAAGACCCTCAATTGGCTGATCGTCTTCGGGACATAGGATACAGCGAGACCTGGTCCAAGCCCGTGAACATCGCAGAAGTGGCCGGGAGCATCAAGCGTCGGCTTGAGCGGCGCAATCTGGCCGAACTCACCGGCTTGGTTGGAGAATCATCGGGCATTCGCGAAGTGCTTGTCAAAGTTGAGCAGATCGCACCCGTATCCAGCACGGTTCTCATTGAAGGTGAGAGTGGCACGGGCAAAGAGCTGGTGGCTCGTGCCATACACAGATTGAGTCCCCGCAGGTCCAGGCCGTTTATTGCAGTGAACGCCGGAGCACTGCCCGAGACACTTCTTGAAAGTGAGCTGTTCGGCCATGAAAAAGGCTCCTTTACCGGTGCTGCAGAGCGACGTCTGGGCCGCTTTGAGCTGTCGGACAAGGGCACCCTGTTTCTTGACGAAATAGGAGAAATACCCCAGTCCACCCAGGTCAAGTTTCTGCGTGTGCTGGAAGAGCGTGAAGTGACGCGTGTGGGCGGCACTGAATCCATTCCGCTGGACGTGCGTGTCGTGGCCGCCACCAATCGTCCACTGCGTGAACAGGTGGAAGCGGGCAGCTTTCGTGCGGATCTCTTCTACAGGCTGAGCGTGTTGAACGTTTACCTGCCGCCGCTTCGCGAGCGCCGCGATGACATCCCGTTACTTGTGCGCCGTTTCGTGACCGAATTTGGCGCAGAGCATGACCGCCAGTTCCACGGCATCTCGGCGGATGCACTCTCGCTCCTGGTTGACTACAGCTGGCCGGGCAATGTACGTGAGCTTCGCAACCTGGTCGAGAGCATGGTGGTACTGGCGCACGGTCGCGAGATAATGGCTGACGACATCCCCAGGGCTATTCGTGAGGGTGGTGGCAGGCGCTTGCTGCCCGTGCACGTGGGGCCCGTGCTTAAAGACGTGGAGCGGGGCCAGGGCAGGGAGTTTGAGTTCATAGTTCATTCCCTTGTGGAGCTCAAGTTGCAGGTTGAAGAGCTTCGGCGTCGTATGGATATGGAGAATCGGCTTGCGGGTGACCTGTCGCTTTCTCGCCGTGGGTTGGTTGTGGGTTCTGCGTCCGATCCGGGCGCCGGTGACAGGGTGGGAACCCGCTCCGGGTCCGGGACCGCCTGGGCGGCGGATCCGCTCACGCGTGAGCTTCGCGGTTTGGAGTTTGCCGAAGGCCCCGATGGTGCGCTGCGTGGGGGTTCGGCTATTGCTGGTGGCTCCGGAGCACTGTTGCGCGTTGGCCTGGGCGGTGGGATAGAGCCACCCGACCAGCCCGAGCCAGTACCCGTGGTGGCATTGCGTCCAGGTACCACCATGGCAGAGATAGAGCGTCAGGCGATACTTGCGGCACTGCGTGTGAACGGTGGTAACCGGCGCAAAGCTGCGGATCAGCTCGGTATAGGAGAGCGGACATTGTACCGGAAGCTCAGAGAATACGAAGGTGGTTTGGCGGAGACGGGTTTAACTGATGAGCTCGGCAGTGACTCCAGTACAACTTGAGGTGATGGCGGCTACCTCCATGAGTGGCAAGCGTTTGTCAGAAAGTGACCCTTGCCTCATAGTGATTTGGCGCGCATATTGGCCGAGTTGGTACTACAGTGTGATGGAGCACTGCTGACCAGATGATTTGCGCCTTCGCAGACGTCAAGGAGAACACCCTGGCTATTCCAGACATCATCGAGGCAAAAGTGGGATCAGATTCCAGAGACCTTGGCGTATCGGGAGATCTGCTGAGGCGGGCAGAGGAGCTGATTCTTCGGCTTGCTGGTGTGGTCTCGGTACGAATCGTACCGGGTCTGGCTGGTGCTATTGACGAGGTTCACGTTTTGACCACAGACCGTGTGCATCCCAAGCATACGGTTCGGAATATTGAGAGTGCCTTGATGGCGCATTTGGGCATACGTGTCAACCACAAGAAGATTTCCGTGGCAACGACGCGTGATTTGGTACTGGAAGAGAGGGACGACGATTCTGTATCGCAGCCGCGTGTGGGCCCATCCACCCGTGTTTCCGGGTATGGGGCGGGTTCTGAGTCCGAGTCTGTGGGTGAGTCCAGACCGGAGCCTGTGAAAGAGCTTTTCAGTTCCAGGCCGCATGCCCGTTTGGAAGATCGCGCGGGTGTTGAGAGCCGTAGTGATCGGGACATTCGCGAGGCGGACTCATCCGTATTGCACGCGCATCTTGGGGCGATACCGGGTGGGTTGTCCAGGTCAGTCGGATCCGGCGCATCCGTTGGTGGCGTTCAGCGCGCCCAGTCGTCAGAACAGGTGGTAGTCCCGATTGGCGGCATGGCGGGTCGTCGGACCGTTGTATTCAGAGATGTTGAAGTTCGGCAATCGCGGACGCGTGGTGTGACTTGTGTTGTGACCTTATCGCGTGATGGAGAGGATCACGTGGGTGAGGCCAACAGTCATGATCGTGATGGGTCGCCGCTTGAGTTATCGGCGCTGGCGGCGGTATCGGCGATACGGAGTGTTCGTGGTCTTTCACCATCGAGTGACAGCTCATTGGTGTTGGACGGCGTCACCCGGGTGGAGCTGATGGGTCGTACGTACATTTTTGTGAGTGTATCAGTGCGTACGAGTCGTGAGCCTTTGATGCTGACTGGCAGTTGTGAAGTGCGGGGGGATGCGGACACGAGTGCAGTGTTGGCTGTGTTGGACGCGACCAACCGTTGGATGCAGACAGATCGTTGAGATCCATGGTGGGTCTCGGGTCGTAGCAGATCAGGGCGTCTTTAACAGGGCGAACAACCTATGTCCCCGTCAACCGGACACTAAAGCGGAGCTGAGCGGGCAGGCCAAGCGGTAGAGAGCGGAGCCAACCTTTTAGATAGCACGCGTGGTTTCGAGAGGAACTCGCGTGACTGACCATCAAGGGAGGTGACGCAAAATGGCGTTTCTGGCTGAGCTCGTAGATGCACTGGTGTCGGTCATCGTGGCAGACCTAAAACTCTGGGGTTGATGGTTTTTAGGTTGGCGGGGCTTCTTTTCCAAGGATCCATGAAGACAAGCGTTACAGCTTTCGTCTGTTTGGTTACCGTACTAGCCGCAGCTTCGCTGGGTTGGCTGTACGTCTACCAACCGCATGTCGATCCCGGTCTTCTGGTAGGTCCAGCTTGGTATGCAGCTGTTGCATTTCTTGGTACTGCTCTGAGCTACAGGATTCAAGGTAGTGTCTTTGGTTCGGTTTCGTTTATCCCGTCCCTGACCGCGCTGGTACTTTACCCGTATTGGCCGACAGTGATAATGATCGCCTGCACGTCGGTGATCGCGGAAATGATCAAGCCGAAGACCAACATCAAGCGCGTTTTTAATGTCAGTCAGGTAATTTTTTCTTGCTGTGTTGCTTCGGCCTGTTATCTAATGCTTGGTGGTGTACCGCTTGAGATCGACTCGAAGTTCCGCCTGATCCCTCATGTCGCCGCTGTAACTGTATTCCTTATGGTGAATGGCCTCGCAGTCGCGACTGTAATTGGCATGGTAGAAAACAAGAACATTATACGAACATGGATCGGAGGGAATGCTGCCGGATTAGGGTACGACGTTATAGCAATCCCGGCTGTGTTCGCTTTTGCAAGAGCTTATGTTGACTGGGGTGTCTGGGGTGTTCTTGCATTGTGCACCTTGTTAATTGGTGTCAAACTGACGTACCAATCCACACATCAACTAAGGACAACAAACAAGGAGCTTCTTGAGCTTTTTGTGTACACGGTGGAGTGCAGGGACCAATACACGTCCGGCCACTCACGGCGAGTGAGCCGGAACGCCAGGATCATCGCCGATATCCTTGAACTCAAACCGCGCCAAGTAGATCGCATAGCGATTGCCGCGATGCTTCACGATGTTGGCAAGATTCATGAGATTTATTCCTCCATATTGAGGAAACCGGGGCGTCTGACTGACGAGGAGCGGGCAATCATGGAGACGCACTCCGTAAAGAGTGCGGAGTCCGTTGCAAAGATTTCTGAACTTCAGGATATTGTGCCTGATGTTCGGCACCACCATGAAAACTGGAACGGCACCGGCTATCCCGATAAACTGGTAGGAGAGCAGATCCCTATTGGTTCACGGATAATCATGGTGGCTGATACTATGGACGCTATGTTAACGGACAGGCCATATCGTAAGGCTCTTGGGCCGACTGAAGTTATGGCGGAGCTGCGTCGTATGAGGGGAGTCCAGTTCGATCCTTCTATCTGCGATGCCTTGCTGAATTCTCCTGTTTTTTATCGTCTGTTCGATAAAGAAGAGTACGGTGGTAGAACTGTCACCCAGATATTTGATCGCGTGCGTCCTCGTCGCCGTACTCCAGTTGCTGCGCAGGTTCGAGCGCCTGCTGCACACGCTCCCTGACCACCTCCAGCATCGCGCTGATCGCTGTACGCTCACGCCGCTGTTCGAATACATACTGGTTGATAAATGACAGAGCCTCTCTGGATTTGCCTTGCCGACTCAACGATTCAGCAATGCCATATGTGAGGAAATCGCTGGTCCCAAACCTTGCCGTTGCTTTGTGTTTTTCAATGGCCGCCGCAATTAGATCTGCGTCTGGTGGCGTATCTTGATCTAATAGACATATCCCAAGTTCGAGGCCGAGAAGATAGGCATTAGATTTCTCGGTTGGTATTCTTGGTAGATACTGTTGGAGATCTTCGAACAATCTGTCAGCAAGGTCTGTTTCACCTGCGGCTATGGCCACGTGGCAATAGTGACCGATGAGGTAATTATGGGTGATGCTATTCTCTTCTCTCTTGGTAAGTTTATGCAACTTATTCGTCCAAAACGCTTGACTCACGTGATCATTAACATCTAGATAAATTTGAGCTAATTGCCACGCTGGGAAACAAGCTAGTTCCGAGGCGTTCAAGGAGATTGCAAGGTTGTAAGATTGCTCTAAGATGCCCTTTGCCGCGTCTAGAAGGCCACAGACTCTCAGGGCATACCCCGCGCGTCCCATGTCTTGTATCAGCTCCGCTGACAGTTCTTTATCTTTCGCTCTTTCGACAACCTCAAGTGCAACTGCTTGGCTAATATCCAGATCCCCGAAAACCGTATGATACAGTAGCTGGAGTCTCAGATACCTATTCCTGTCTCCTTCGATATCTTTGCCTCCATGCTCCAATATCCTGAAACAATGTTTAGCGATTTCTGGATCACAGATATTGGCAGCTATCGTAAGGCCAATTTCAGCCGCTAGCGATCTGTCACTCTGATCAACATTTATGAGATCAACAATTGCGCAGCAGATTCTGGCCATCTCGCTGCGGTCCGCGAGTGCATCGGCTCTGTGGGCCGCATCTATGGTCCAGAGCAGTGAGTGGATCTGATGTTGGTCTAATCCAGCAATATTATCTGGTACGGTATAACCGCCCGGCGCAGCCGCTAACGCATTTCCGTATTCGCCAATAGTGATGTTTATGCGAGCCTGGATCTCCTGCATGCAGCTGGCTGATCTATCGTCCAGCAGCGCGCTGTCGATAGACTCTATCGCTGAGAGTACCAGTCTAGGCTGATTTGTGCGCGATAAGACTTCATCGTTAGATAGGACCAACGCAGCTATCCTTCCAGAGTCTCCCGCCCAGGCGTAATGATGGAGCGACTCAACGAGTAGCTTGGAAGTTCTTGAATTGAGATATTCGAGCTCCAAGATATGACCTACACTTGTGTGCAGAGCCGCGCGTGTCAGCGGTGACAAGCGTTGAGCTGCAAACTGGCCGATCATATCATGAACTGTTATTGCTGACGCTGTAGATGGACAAAAGCACCTTGCATCCTCAAGCTCTTCCAGGGCTTGCATTACCGTATAGCTTGGCAACTCGGTGACCTTTATAACACGCTCCAGTGACGCAAATCTGCCAAGAACATGTATGCATTGGAGTATTCTGACCGCATCTTGTGAGAGGCAGGTAAGGCGATGCTCCAGTACGTTTACCAGTGTTGACGGAACCGCATCGTTCCTGCCGGTCTCGATCCAGTGATTGGTCAATGCATGAATCGCATAGGGGACGCCCTCGCACTTTCGGACAATAAGATCCTCTGTCTCAGGGTCCATCCACGCGGAATAATCTTCGCCTATGGCTTTGGCAAGCGAACGGATCGCATCACCAGTGAGTGGAGCAAGTTCACGCCTCTTAAGATTGCCTAGTAGCCTCTTGTGTGATTCGGCGCGTACATTCCTGTTGTGCGAGGCGACAAGTAGACATATTCTGAGCGAGTTGACTCGTTGGATGATATCGCTGATCACCTCGAATGATTCACTGTCGAGCCAGTGTGCATCGTCGATAGTGACATAAAGAGGACGCTCCTCAGCGAGTGCGCTCACAAGGTCGGTAATGGCATTCCTGATGGAGTTGTTCGATCCCGATGCTGCGTTGATCGTGTACGACTCCGGATCACCCTCTATGGGTAGCAGTGCAATGGGTTGGGGTAACGCTTGACCCTTGTCACCCACCTCCCCACCCCCCACCAACCGCCTCAATACCTCCATACTCTCAGGCGAACAACCCAAAGCGCCCGGGCTGTTCAGTAACCCCGGAAGCAACTCCAGCAGGACCCCCAATGGACGATTAAGATCGGTCTCACGACAGTCAAAATGCACCTGCACGTAACCCTCCAACTGAGCCACCTTGCCCAGCTCCTGAAGCAGACGCGTCTTCCCTATGCCAGAGGGACCGTGGATAAGCGTGGCACTGCCATCATGCCAACGCGCACGCCGAAGCATCGGGGCAAGAAGCGCCATCTCCTCTTCACGACCCACAAAATGCCGGTCCGATGAGGCCTTCGGCTTGCGACGCCTCACTCCACTGCCCTCCGTTAAACGACGCCTCAATTGCTGCGCCGGCAAACGGATGTCTCCCGCGTCCTGACCCAACTCGGCCAT
>CAZWSJ010000021.1:0-47659 GCA_964636415.1 uncultured Gemmatimonas sp.
GTGATAACCGTGGTGGAGCTCACCAAGCAGACGGCCATCTATGCAACCAACGTGGGCAGTTGGGTGGTGCCAGGCCTCATTTGTGGGGCCCTCTATCTCGTGCTCTCACTGCCTCTGTCCAGGCTGGCACGCAGCCTCGAAGTACGCTGGGGTACGGAGTGAGCATTATACCGGCCCTCGTGGTTAATGAGCTGACCCTCAATCGCGGCAGCGTGACTGTTCTGGGGGGAGTCAGCTTCAGCGTTGCTACGGGCAGCATCAGCGTCCTCATGGGGGTATCCGGTGCCGGCAAGAGCACAGTGCTGCGGGCCATAACCGCTCTGGAAGCGTTCAACAGCGGCAGTATTTCCGTGGGCGACTTCATACTGCAGCCAGGCAGAACTCCACCTGAATCAGCCCTTCGCGCGCTGCGTGCACGGGTTGGAATGGTGTTTCAGCAACACGCACTTTTCCCGCACATGAGTGCACTGGAGAACGTCATGCTGGCGCCGATACACACAGGTCTCTTAACACGCTGTGAAGCACAGGCAGCGGCACTCCAACTGCTTTCCTCGCTGGGCGTCGTTCATCGTCAAGACGCCTTTCCCGCACAACTCTCGGGCGGTGAAGCGCAACGCGTTGCAATAGCACGTGCGCTTGCGCTCAATCCAGCGCTGCTGCTAATGGATGAACCCACTGCTGCGCTCGACCCTGCCCGACGCTCAACACTCACCTCTTCACTCCGCGGGCTTGCCGGCAACGGTCGAAGCCTGCTCATCACCACTCACGACCTCAGTTTTGCGCGCAGCGTGGCCGACTCAGTGGTGATACTGGCAGAAGGGCGCGTGGTGGAACAGGGAACACCCGATAAGGTGCTCAACAATCCGCAGCACGCAGCCACGCAATCATTGCTTGCAGATCAGCGCCCCAGCGCCCAGTGATACACACCGCTGTAGTGAGATGCAGCCGTGGTCCAACTGTGATCTTCGCGCATTCCCCGCTCACGCAGCATTTTCCAACCATCGCGATCACGATAGGCAGTAAGAGCGCGGTTCATGGCATCGATAAAATGCCCTGCGTCAAAGGGATGAAACCTGAAGCCGTTGCCATCCCATCCCTCACGCACCGTGTCGGCCAGACCTCCAGTGGCACGCACCACCGGCACGCTGCCATAGCGCAGAGCCATTAGCTGGCCCAGACCGCAGGGTTCAAACCTTGAAGGCATGAGGAACATGTCACTACCGGCATAAATCTGCTGCGCCAGCGCCGCGTCAAAGCCGATTTTGGCAGCGAAACGCGTGGGGTTGGCTGTGGACAGGTACCTGAAGGCCGACTCCAGATGCTCATCACCGGAGCCCAGCAGCACCAGTTGTGCATCGGTTCCCCTGAGCAGCCACGGCAGAGCGGCGTGCAGGAGATCAAAACCCTTCTGATCAACCAAACGCGATACCACCCCCAGCAGCGGTTTGTCAGCATCCGTGGGCAGCCCGGCACGCTCCTGCAGAGCGGCCTTGCAGGCGCTCTTACCGGTCGTATCATCAGCACTGTAGTTGGCTGTCAGGTTCATGTCAGTGGCCGGATCAAGGCGATCAGTGTCAATGCCATTCAAGATCCCGGTCACGCGATCCCGCCTTTTCCTCAGCAGTCCATCCAGACGCTCACCCTGCGCCGGTGTCATGATTTCCTGCGCATAGCTCGGGCTCACTGTGGTAACCACGTCGGCAAAGCCAATGCCACGAGCCATGAAATTGAAAGTGTTCGCAATTCCGGGTCCCAGCTCGTTCTCTATGAGCCCGTAGTCAGCCAACCCTGTACGCGCCAGCACGCGCGGTGACGACTGTCCCTGGTAGGCTAGATTGTGGATCGTGAACACGGTCCGTATGTGCCCGAAGGTGTAGGCATAGCGGGTGCGCAGATAGTTCACCACCAGAGCCGCGTGCCAGTCGTGACAGTGAACTATCTGCGGCTGCCAGCCATCCACCTCGCGAAAATGCTGCATCAGCGACAGCACGGCACGCGAAAAGAGCACGAAGCGATCGGGATCGTCGCTTTCGCCGTAAAGCGCATCCCGGTCAAAGGCAGCCGGGATGTCCAGCAGCCATGTGGGTACGGGATCTTCCGCCGCACGCCACACCCGCAGTTCTTCGCTGCGATCACCCAGAGGGAGAAAAGTGGCGGCCACGGGCCCCTCCAATGGAACCTTCCCGGCCTTTATCCGTCTGTAACAGGGTAGGAGCACCCGAACATCGTGACCGGAAGCCACAAGGGCAGCGGGCAGGGCTCCGGCCACATCAGCCAGACCCCCTACCTTCACATATGGAGTGGCCTCGGCCGCCACAAAGAGCACGTTCATGTGTGGTACCTTACCTGTTGAACGTCCGGAGCGCAAAATGTCTTCAGCAGCCACCCCTATTCCATGACCCCCTCCTCCCGCGGTGCCCTCGCGCGCAGTGCCATGGCCTATGTACTGGCCGGCGGCCGCGGTTCGCGACTGCACGAACTCACCGACCCCCGCGCCAAGCCCGCCGTCTACTTCGGCGGGAAAACGCGAATAATCGACTTCGCCCTGTCCAATGCCATCAATTCCGGCATCCGACGCATAGGTGTAGCCACCCAGTATAAGGCCCACAGCCTTATCCGCCACCTGCAGCGCGGCTGGAACTTCTTGCGCCCTGAACGCAATGAAAGTTTCGACATCCTCCCCGCCAGCCAACGCGTGAGCGAAACCCAGTGGTACAACGGAACGGCCGACGCAGTGTTTCAGAACATGGACATCATTGCCGACTACGAGCCGGACTTCATGATCATCCTGGCCGGTGACCACGTCTACAAAATGGACTACGAGCTGATGCTGCAGCAGCACGTTAACCAGCAGGCAGACGTAACCGTGGGCGTGCTTGAGGTGCCGCGCGTTGAGGCCAGCGGCTTTGGCGTGATGCAGGTGGACACGGAAGACCGTATTGTCACTTTCCTGGAAAAGCCTTCAGATCCGCCAGGCATTCCCGGAGCCCCCGACATGGCACTCGCCAGCATGGGTATTTATGTCTTTCGCACCGAATACCTTTTTGAGCGTCTCAGAGCAGACACCATTGACACAAACTCCAGCCACGACTTTGGCAAGGATATCATTCCGGCCATCGTGCGTGACGGAAAAGCCGTGGCTCACCGCTTCAGCACGTCCTGTGTGAAGTCGGACGACGAACAGGAAGCCTACTGGCGTGACGTGGGAACACTCGATGCCTACTGGGAAGCCAATCACGATCTCACAACCGTTACGCCGCAACTTGATCTTTACGACCGTGACTGGCCCATCTGGACCTATTCGGAACTCACGCCCCCGGCCAAGTTCGTTCACAACGAGATCAGCCGGCGCGGCCATGCGCTCAACTCATTGGTATCCGGCGGCTGCATCATTTCCGGCGCCACGCTGCTTCATACGCTGCTATTCACCGGCGTCAGGGTACACTCCTTCGCACAGCTCGAAGGTACAATAGCGCTGCCTTATTCCGACGTGGCACGCGGCGCACGGCTCAAGAATGTCATAGTCGATCGTGGCGTGCACATTCCCGAAGGGCTGGTGGTGGGCGAGGACCCTGTACTCGACGCCAAACGATTCCGGCGCACGCGCAAGGGGCGGGTTCTCATCACCCAGTCCATGATAGACCGGCTCTGACCCCCGGTACCGCCTCCAGGACAGCCGCTCGTCACGGCCCTCTCCTCCCCGCTCTCCGCTCTCCTCCTCTCCGCTCGCTCGAATCTCTACTGGCTCGAATCGCCCCGGACCGGTGACGGCGGTACATTGGGGAATGCCCCGATTCCTGCCCCGCTTCGGCCTGCGCATGGCCGTACTCGCACTGCTGCCTGCGACCCTGACTCCAGGCCTCAACGCACAGATCAGCACACGAAGCACCAACCCGGCAGACACCATAGTCACTGCCGCGGAACTCAGCGCACGACGTGCCGCACTCGCTGAGCGTATCGGCGACGGTGTCCTCGTGGCGTTTGGTGGGCGCAATCCGGTTACCGACCTGGGCGGCTTCCGGCAGTTGCCTTCCTTCCGCTATCTCACCGAACTCAACGAGCCCGATCATGCCCTGGTCATGGTCATACGAAACCGTCAGGCACAAAGCACTCTTTTCCTGACAGCGCTCGATCCGCGCACCGCCTTCTATTACGGAATACGCGCAGATTCGGCCTCTGCCCTCAAGCGTTTCGGCATTCCCGGCCGCTCGTTTTCGGCGCTCACCGATGTGCTCGATTCACTGGCAGGCACCGGACTGCCGTTCTACCATGTGGCCGACATTGAGGCCATGGACTTCGCGCGCGACGACTCACTCACGCGCGGTCAGGAAGCCATGAAGGCGCTCTCAGCAAGACATCCATCGCTGGAGCTGCGCAACGGCATGCCGATTCTCCTTGAGATGAGGGCCAAGAAGTCTGAGACTGAGCTGGCGCTCATACGTCGTGCAGCCGAAATCAGCGCCGAGGGCCACAAGGCGGCAATGGCAGTGCCCAACCCCGGGCATGAGTACGACCTGCGTGCCGCGCTGGAGTACACCTTCACCAGACTGGGCGCCGAACGACCGTCATACGGTTCCATCGTTGGCGGCGGCATCAACGGCACCACGCTCCACTACATGGCAGACATGGCCCCGCTTGGCCCCAACGATCTGGTGGTGATGGACGCAGGTGCGGAATTCCGTGGTTATGCGGCAGACATAACGCGCACCATTCCCGTGAGTGGCAGCTTCACTCCCGAACAAAAGCGCATTTACCAATTGGTGCGCGATGCGCAACAGGCCGCTGAAGACGTGTCCGGACCCGGACTCACTCTCCGCGGCGCAACAGACTCTTCAGTGGCGGTGCGTACCAGAGGGCTCGCAAAGCTGGGCCTTATCGAGAGCGAAGATGCCACCTTCGATCCGCCATGGAAAGTGAACTGCAACCTCAGTCCGGCCACCTGCAAACAGGCCAATCTCTGGATGATACACGGCATCACGCACGGAATCGGACTGGAAGTACATGACCCCATGCAGGGCAGCGGCCGCGACGCTGTTTACAAACCGGGGGATGTCTTCACCATTGAGCCGGGTATTTACATAAGCACACGCGCACTCAGTGTACTGCCTGACACGCCCAAAAACCGCGCCTTCATTGCCAGGGTCAAATCAGTGGTTGAGCAGTACGAAAACATCGGAGTACGCATCGAGGACGATTACATCATTACCAACACCGGACTCGAAAGAATCACCACCACAGTGCCGCGTGAGCTGGACGAAGTGGAGGCCTTCATGCGCGAGCAGCGCAGCAGGCGTCGCTGATGTTCACTCATCAATTCAATCCAATGCCACAATTACTCCACAGCTCAGTTCTCCTCCAACCGCCAATCCTCCGGGCAAACACACGGATGCATCGCAAACTTTCCCTACTCCTCTTCTCCGCTCTGGCACTCGCAGGCAGTACAGCGTTTGGCCAGACCCTACCCACAGTCACCCCGGCCGATTACCCGCTCTGGGAGTCTCCCGGTGCACCACGCCTTTCGCCGCGGGGTGACTGGACTGCCACGGTCATGAGTCGCCAGAACGACACCAACGAGCTGCAACTCATAGGTGGATCACGTGATACCACCATCAAGATCCCGTTCGGAATGCCCGCCACGTTTTCGCCTCTTGGCACCTGGGTGGGATCGCTTGTGGGCGTGTCTGCCACTGAACGCGAGAAGCTCACACGCGAGCGCAAACCCGTTCACAACAGTGTGCAGTTGCGCAATCTGGAAACCGGACAGGTGATCGCCGAGCCTGATGTCAGCGCCTTCAGCTTCAGTACGGATGGTCACTTCGCTGCACTCACACGCTATGCAGAAACCGGCAAATCGGTGTCCGATGTTGTGGTTTACGATTTGAATCGTGGCACACGCATCACTTTTGGCGATGTGAGTGAACACGCCTGGGCCAGTGCACCGGGCAGTAGCCGCGCTCTGCTGGCCATGACCATAGCCGCGGGCGGCTCAAATGGACACAACGTCCAGATCTACGACGCATCGGCCAACACCATACGTGTGCTTGAAAGTGGCGCCAATGCTTATCGTGCGCTGGCATGGCGCCCCAAGACAACAGAACTCGCAGTACTGCGCGCCGTACCCGACAAGGCCTTCGTTGACACAGCCAACGTGCTCCTGCTTTGGAGCGATGCATCAAGAGACGGTGCTCCCAAGACCCTCAATCCCACTCAGGCTTCCGGTTTCCCCACCGGCACCAGAATCGCCGAATTTCGTAAGCCATCATGGTCCACCAACGGCGAGATGGTCTTTTTCGGAGTACGCCCACGTGAGGCCGTAGCCGACAGGATCAAGAAGAGCGAAGACAAGGTTTCCGACGTTGAGATCTGGCACACCAATGACGTGCGCATGTTCGAGCAGCAGAAGGCTCAGGTGAACCAGAGTCTGCGTGCTACACTGCTCACTGCATGGCGACAGGCTGACGGCGCCGTGGTGCCCATAGGCTCCGATCTCGAAGAGAACGCCACCGCCCTGGATGGTGGAGCATGGGCCACCGAAACCGATCGCAAGCCCTATCCATGGGAAACGAAGTTCGGTCGCAACCTGCAGGACATATACGCCATAAACCTTGCCACTGGCGCACGCAGCAAGGTGCTGGAACGGCTGCGTTACTACTATGGTGGCGACCCAACAGGCACCAGACTGGCGTGGGCAGATGGCAAGGACTACTGGATCATTGATCTCGCCAGCGGCAAGCGCACCAACCTTACAGCATCGCTCACACGCAGCGGCAAAGCGGATTTTGTTGATCACGCCGACGACCATCCTACAGACATACCGCACATTTTCTCGGTGGTGGGATGGACCGAGGGCGGCGAGGGCCTGCTGGTAAATGACACACACGATGTATGGCTGCTGGCACTCGATGGCAGTGGCGGCAAGCGGCTCACCGACGGCGCACGCGAGCAGGTAACGCACCGCATAATCAACCCGGCGGGCGGCTTCGGCGGTGGATTTGGTGGCTTTGGCGGCGGTGGTGGTGCCTCTGCAAGTGACCGTGCAGTGGACCTCAGCAAGCCGCTCTATTTCACTCTCACAGGCCGCAAGACCAAGCAGAGTGGCTATGCAAGGCGCAACAGCGATGGTACGGTTGAACGCCTCGTTCTCACTGATGCCGGCCATGGTTCTTTCACTCAGGCCGACAGCGCAGCCATGGTTGCCTTCATCCGTCAGCGCTACGACACGCCACCAAACATCTATAAGGGCACTGACCCGTCGTCGGCAAAGGCCATAACTAACACCAATCCCCAGCAGTCACGCTTTGCATGGGGCAAGGTGGAGCTTATCAACTTCCGCAGCACCATCGGCGTGCCGCTGCAGGGGCTGGTGTACTATCCGGCCAACTACGACCCCAGCAAGAAGTACCCGCTCATTGTCTACACCTACGAACTGCTTTCGCAGGGCCTGCACAACTACATAGCACCCAACGATCGCAGTTACTACAACGCCACAGTCTGGTCGCAGAACGGCTACTTCGTTCTCATGCCCGACATCGTATTCCGTCCGCGTGAACCGGGCATCGGCACAAAGTATGCCGTGGAACCGGCCGTGCGCTCACTCATCAACCGCGGGCTCGTGGACGCCAAACGCGTGGGCCACATAGGTCACTCCCAGGGTGGCTATGAAGCTGCATATCTGGGTACTCACAGCGACATGTTCGTTACCACCGTGGTGGGCTCCGGCATCACTGACATGATAAGCTTTGCGGGCCAGCTCCACTGGAGCGGCGGCAGCGCCGAGTTCGACCACTGGGAAACCGGCCAGTTCCGCATGCAGGTGGCTCCCTGGGAAGACATGAAGGCCATGATCGACAACTCACCACTGGCCAAGGTCAACGAGATGAAAGCCAAGGCCATGCTGCTTGAGGTGGGAAGTGTTGACGGCACCGTGGACCCGCGTCAGGGATCCCTGTTCTACAACTATGCACGCCGCGCCGGAAAGGACGTGGTCATGCTCACCTACCCGGGTGAGGCACACAGCCTCAGCAAGCGCGAAAACCAGCGCGACTACCAGAACCGCATACTCGAATGGTTCGCGCATTACCTGAAGGGTGAACCTGCGGCGAAGTGGATTACCAGCGGCCAGACCGCCGTAGAACGCAAGGCAATCCTTGACGCCAACAAGTAAGCCCGGCAAGACACACACTCCATTCAACCATGTAAGAGACGATGACGACTCGCTCTCCCAAATCAGCGTCGCGCGCAGCAACAACACTCAGCACAACTTTCACGGTGCTGCTTGTCGCGCTGCTTACCTCAGTCGCTGCCTGCAGCGGCAGCGATGATGCGACAAAGGGAGACGAGTTCGTTATCGCCAGCTACAACATCCGTCACGGTGCGGGCAACGACGATGTGGTGGACATCGCCCGCACCGGACGGGCCATTGAAGCACTTGGCGCAGACATAGTGGCCCTGCAGGAAGTGGACCGTGGAGTGGAGAGATCCGGATCCACAGACGAGCCGGAACTCCTCGGCAAACAACTGGGCATGAACCCGGCCTTTGGTGCCTTCTTTCCCTACCAGGGCGGAGAGTACGGAATCGCCATTCTTTCACGCTTCCCTATCGCGCGCATCGACGAACTGCACCTGCCCGAAGGCAACGAACCGCGGATAGCACTGAGTGCAGAAATCGAACTCCCATCGGGCAGGCACATCCGGGTAATAAGTGTGCACTTCGACTGGGTACAAAACGACAGTTTCAGGTACGCGCAGGCCGAAGCCCTGAAGGCAATTCTCGACACCGTGAGTCTGCCGATGGTGTTGCTGGGCGATTTCAACGATCAACCGGGGTCCCGCACGCTGGCGCTTTTCACCCAAAGCTTCACGCCGGCCGTCAAGCCGGACTCCGATCACTTCACATTCTCATCCACAAGGCCCGATCAGGAGCTGGATCACATCATGTTCGCGCCATCCAGCGCATGGGAGCCAGCTCTGGCACGCATTGTCACCGACACACTTACTTCTGATCACCGACCGGTGGTGACAGTGGCCAGGCTGCGCTAAGGCTGCTGATACCGCCAAACCTGTCAACATTGTTGAAGCTGTTGACACACCGACAAAGGGGCCCTTCACGGGGCCTCTTTCGCATGTAGGGAATCCCTTTACACGATTTGCGCATTGTGCGGAATGACTGCGGCGCTGCCGCCACGCAGCCTTGTTGTGGGCTCTGCCCGTCTGCGCCTGATGACGATGTCCGGCTGCAGCGACGGCAATGCCCCATGAACATTCATCCGAAAACCAATGCCGAACATGCGCATCATCACTTTCGTGACACCCCTGCTCCTGCCGCTCACATCGGTGGTGGCAACACGGGCCCTCGCGCAGTCTGCCAGCTTACCACCAACCCAGACCTCCACAAACGCATGGGAAGATCCGCTCAAGAATATCTCTCTGGCCGGAGACATTCCGCTCAGCCTGTCCATCGGCGGACAGGCTCGCTGGCGCCAGGAGTTCTTCAGATCATTCAACCTGAGTGAGATCAACGACGACAACAGCCAGTCCCGCCTGGCGCTGAACGCAAACCTGCTGCTGGGTCACACCAGCAAATGGTACGGGCGTGTGTTCCTGGAGGGCCGCGATGCCCAGAGCTACGGCCGCAACCTGCCCGGGAGAGCACGTCCCGCAGACGAGGATCGTCATGACATTCAGAACCTCTATGCAGAAGCCGGCTACGGAAAATCCATGCTGCGCGTGGGCCGTCAGGAACTCTCACTCAATCGTGACCGCCTCATAGGTGTACCCGACTGGGCCAATACCAGGAGTGGCGTGGAAGGCGTGCGCGGCCAGATAGTGAAGGGCCCGCTGGCCCTGGAAGCGTCATCTGTGCGGCCCATGCTGGTTTTTCAGAACCGTGCGAACCGGGCCGACAGCACCGCGAGATTAAACACCTTCTCAATTGGCAGTGCGCCCGGTGCCAAACCCCTTGCACGTGGGCTGCCAACTCTCTGGCAGGTCTATCGCTACGAGCAGCGACTCAGTGCCATTGGAACTGCTGGATCCACAAAGCGCCTCACCAGCGGCGGCCGCCTGCAATGGCAGTGGACCCCGGGCCCGAGAGGCGCCAATGCCGCCAGCCTTGAGTTGGAAGGAGCAGTGCAGAGTGGCCACACCGCCTCACGCAAGAGCGACGGCTGGTTCTGGGTGGCAGAGGCCCAGTGGCAGTGGAAGCGCATTGCCGGCAAGCCCTCAGTAGCCCTTGGCGTGGAGGAAGCCAGCAGCGCCCGCAACGAGGGCGGCAGAGACATCGAGCAGTTCAACATGCTCTACCCCGCCGGGCACACACACGGCGGCTATGCCGACGTGTTCGGCAGAGCCAACCTGCGTGAGCTGCACGTCATCGCCACCTGGGATCCCACGCGCGTCCTGAATCTGCGTGCCGCCGCATACCGCTTTGACAGACTCAGCCTTGACGACGGAGTTTACAACAAAGCCAGCGGCCTGCTCCGTGCAGCGGGTAGCTCACGGGCCAGACACGCTGCCGATGAAATCGACCTCACCGGAACCCTTGTCCTCACCAGGCAGCTCAAGCTGCTGTTTGGTGGCGCAGTAGTGCTGCCGGGCGCATTCATGCAGGAAACTGCCGGCGGTGCAAACCGGGAACGCTGGGGCTTTGTTGGTACGACCTTCATTTTCTGAGTACACTATACTCATGAAACCTCTGCCCTTGCTGCTCCCCGCAGCTCTGCTCTGCGCAGCGATGCTGGCACCGCTGCATGCACCGCTGCATGCACCCCTACAAGCTCAGTCGCCTGCCGGTTTTCCCACGAGCTGGGATCCGGCTCTCATGAAACGCGCCGATATAAAGTCGGCAATGGAAAGTCTGGAAAAGAACTTCCCGCAACAGGTGGAAGAGTGGATACGACTCACCGAGATCCCCGCAAAATCGGGTGAGGAGCAGGCAAGGGCAGCTTACGTTCGTACCGCATTCGAGCAGGCGGGTCTTACCGATATATCCACCGATTCAATCGGCAACGTGAGCGGTCTGCGCAAGGGCAGCGGCGGTGGTCCGACCATTGCCATCATGGCACACATGGACGTGGTTTTCGACAACGATGTACCGAGAAAAGTGCGGCGCAGCGGGGACACACTATTTGCACCGGGCATAGGTGACAACACCGCATCAGTGGCCGACATGCTGGCCATGATACGCACCATGAAGTCGTCCGGTTTCAAACACAAGGGCGATATCATCTTCATTGCCACTGTACAGGAGGAAATCGGGCTCAAGGGTGCCAAGTACTGGCTGGATCACAACCCCGCGCCCGATCTCCTCATTGTGCCCGACTGGTTCTACGGCAGCGTTGCCTACGGCGCACTGGGCATCTACTGGACCAAATACACATTCACCGGCGAAGGCTCTCACACACTCAACTCCCGCGGCCAGCCCACACCCGTACGCGCAGTTGCCGAAGCCATTGACCGCATCTACGCACTGGACATTCCACCCCTGCCCGACGGTGCAGTGGTAAACGTGGGCCAGATACACGGCGGCCTCATATACAACTCCATCCCGCAGGAACTCTATTTCACCGTGGACCTGCGCACACCCGACGCTGCACTCATTGAGTCACTGGACAAGGTCATTACAGGAATCGCCAGGTCAGTTGCCCAAAAGCACAAGCTGGGTCTGGAGATAGAAATACCACAGCGCGTTGAAGCCGGCGGCACCGAGCAGCAGCTCAGCGGTGCACGCGCTCATCCCCTGGTTCAAACGGCTGTGGACATCAACCGATTCCTCGGCATAAGCCCTGCACAGCCCTCGGCGAATGACGCCGTTGCAACCGGTGCCACCGACGCCAACCCCGGCGTTTCCGCCAAAATCCCAAGCATAGCCATTGCCGGCTCCAACGCCGTGGGTGCGCATCAATTGTCCGAGTACGCACTCGCGTCGTCTGCGCTGCCGTCCACCAAACTGCTCTACCTGCTTACCGCAACCTTTGCCGACGGCATCAAAACCGTTGCGCCGGCAAAGGTCGTGCCCTGAAACAGATCCGGGAGAGAATGCTCAGGCCTTCTCTCCCGCCGCAACGCGTGCAGTAACCAGCAACTGTCCCATGTGTCGCATGCCATGCTCCGCACCATGTGTAAGACATCCAATCATGGTGCTGGGCACCTTCTTGCGACCCACATAGCGCACTTCGGCCAGCTTTGATGCGTCCACCGTCTTGAGTTCAGCCAGACAGCGCTCGGTCTGCGCCTTCAGATTGTCCAGCAGCGCCTGGCGTTCGTCTCCAACCATGGGTTCCGTTTCGTGCTTCGCTGCAGCGAACTGAGCCTCCGTAAGCCCCTCTCCGCGCGCATATGTGAAAAGCCGGTCCAGCACGCCGGGGATGTGGCGCATGTGGTAGGTCACACTGGCCACACCTGCTGGCCGCGCGTTCCACCCCTCAAGCGAAAGCCCTTCCACCTTGGTTGGAACTTCGTCGCGCAACTGCAGAATCATGTGTGCTACGGGCTGCAACATTGCCGGTACGCCTTCAACCGGACCGCGCTGCCACCATTCAGGCTGTGGTGCCGCCATGATGTACTCCTTTTATCAGTTGAAATCCGGAAATCAGGGCCGCGGTGGGAGCGTTCGCACTTCCAGTCGTGATGCCATGCCTGCACTCCGGTATATGCGCATGGTGGCGCGCTGATAATCCGACGGTTTCGCCTCAAAAATGTCGGGAACGAATGTCTGCGGATTGCGCTCTATGAACGGGAACCAGGTGCTTTGCACCTGCACCATGATTCTGTGCCCTTTAAGAAAAGTATGGTTGATGTCGGGCATTGCGAAGGCCAGTGAGTCAGGAACATTCGACTGGAACGGCACAGGGTTCTCCCAGCTTCGCCGGAACCTTGCCCTGAACGGCTCACCTCGAATCAGAAACTGTGCGCCGGCGCGAACAAAGCCGCGCTCATCTTCCGGCAGATTCCTGGCGTCATCGGGTTGCACATCAATGAGCTTCACCATGAAATCCGCATCGGTTCCGCTGGTGGCAACAATCAGATGCGGCTCCACCGGCCCCGCTATTGTTACGTCTTCAGTAAGCACGTCACTCACATAAGTGAGCACATCCGGTCGCTGGGACGCGTAGCGCTGATCTGCCACTATGTAATCGCGCGGCATGCCCTGCCCCTCTATCCTGTCCATTGTGGGGACGGGCTTCATCGGGTCACTCAGATAGCTGTCATAAGCTGCCTCGCCTCGGGCCTCGGGCGGGGCGTCAAATGAAAGCCGACCGCCGGGCTGCAGATAGAGTGCCTTTCTTGCAGCGTTTGCCGGCGGGAACTGCTCATAGCGCCGCCACACATTGCGGCCTGTCTCGAATACCGTCGCAACGGCGAGCCCCGGATTGGGACCGTCTTTCAGGTAATGCTCAAAGAAGGGATACTCCACCGAATCGCGGAAATAAGATCCCAGAGAAGCCATTCCGAAGTGCTGTGCGCCCAGCGTATTGGCATCTCCTCTCGACCAGCCGCCGTGTGACCATGGCCCCACAATGATGCGGGCATCAGCGTTGGGCGAAAGCTTCCTTGTACCACGCCATGTGAGCCATGGGCCCTGAATGTCTTCCGTATCAAACAGGCCGCCAACCACGAGCATGGCCGGCTTCATGTTTCTCAGGAAGCGGCTGATATCGCGCTCCTGGTTGTACTGATCGTAGTTGGGGTGCTCGATGAACTCGTACCATACCGGCGCTGAGTCGCGGGGCATGATGGCCCGTGCAGCGGGTCCGATGGCGCCGAGTTTGAGGAAATACTGATAAGCATCGGGGCCGGTACTGAGAGACGCTCCACGTTCCATTGCCGGCGGGCTGCCGTCGGTTCGGCCAAAGCGATAGAAGAACGAAAAATTGTGCGCCAGGAGAAACGCACCATTGTGAAAGTTATCGTCACCGAGGAAGAGATCCGTCATTGGTGCCTGAGGTGAGCAGGCCACCAGAGCCGGGTGCGCATCTATGCAACTTGCAGTGGCATAGAAGCCCGGCCATGAGGTTCCGTATATGGCCACGCGCCCATTGTTGGGCTTCACATTCTCCAGCAGCCACCGAATGGTGTCGAAGCTGTCGGTGCTTTCATCCACCTCGCCCGCTTTCTTGTTGGGGCGGTGCGGAGTCATGCTGGTGAAATTGCCCTCTGACATCCAGCGCCCGCGCACGTCCTGAGTTACAAAAATGAACCCCTCACGTGCGTATCGCGGATTGCTGCTGGGACCCAGTGTACCCCGCACGCCTTCGCCATAAGGTTGAGCGCTGTATGGCGTGCGTGTCATGAGGAATGGAAACTTTTGGCCTGCCGTGTCACGTGGCACGTAAATAGACGTGAACAGCTTCGCGCCATCGCGCATGGGAATGCGTGCTTCGATCTTGCGATAGTTGGCGGCTACCCATTCGGCGTTTATCGGCTGAGCGGGCAGAGGCGCAGGAGTTGCAGTACCAAACAGCGTGACTGCGAGGCCGGTGGCCAGGAAGCCGGCGAGTTCGGCAAATGTTCGCCGGGCGGGAAACAGGCTGTGGAAATGGGTCATGGAATGAAGCTGCACACTGTTTGCCCGTCGCGACAGAAGGCCTGCCTGATTTCCACAGACTGAGCTATTATTTGTGTATGAACGTCTCTGTACCAGGCCTCAGCTTCAGGCTCATCGTTTCAGCGGTGGCTGCGCTGTTCGCGCTGTCGACGGCGGCTTGCACAAACAGTATGGAGCCTGACAACACTGTGGTTGTAACCACAAGAGTTTCACCCACACTTGTGCGCGCGGGTGACTCGGTGTTCGTAACCGTCGTGATCTTCAATAATGAGTTGAAAGCCAAGCTCGTGGGAGCTACACGTTGTTTTGGTGGGCCGTTCGAAGTGCTGGATGATGACAACAACCGGGTCGGACCGGAACGCCATGTCTGCACCTTGCCTTTGCCGGTTTATGGCCCTGGCCTGGGCAGGGTTGTCCTGCAGCCATACGATTCTGTCGTCATACATGACGTTTGGACCGGCAAGGCAAGCGAAGGTGACACCGTGATTGGGCCCGGCAATTATACAATTCTCTCACTGGTGTCCTCAGCCGACGGAAAAAAGCGGTTTCCGGGTGAGCCTGTCAAAATCCGGATCGTGGAGTAATGATTGCTCAGGTCTGACCCTCACACCCGGTCAGACCTGAGCACAACGCCAGCAGGTCATCCATGGGTTGGCGCGGTGCTGCACTCCTTCCACCTGAAGATTGCCACCATGCGTCTGATTGCCCGCATCACAGCGCTCTCTGTCCTGCCCGCTGCACTTCTGGCCCAGCCTGCCGCACAGATCCCGGCCAAGTACCGCGAGGCTGCCAATCGCATAATTGCCGCGGCACGCGCCGACAGCTCCCGCGCATGGAACAGAGTGGCCGAGTTCACGGACCGCTTTGGCGGCCGTCTCTCCGGATCTCAGGCTCTGGAAGACGCGATTGACTGGACCATGACCACCATGCGCGCCGACGGACTCGTGAATGTGAGCAAGGAAGAGGTCCTTGTGCCGCACTGGGTGCGTGGAGAGGAATCGCTCGAAATCGTATCGCCCAGGCGGCAGCCGCTGCCCATGCTTGGCCTTGGCGGCAGCATCGCCACCCCGCCCGGGGGAATCAGCGCGCAGGTAATGGTGGTCAGCTCGTTTGAGGAGCTCAAACAGCGCGCCAGTGAGGCACGTGGCAGGATCGTGCTCTACGACGCGGAATGGCGCGACTATGGTTACAACGGCTCCTTCAGACGACTCGGCGCCATAGAAGCCGCGCGCGTTGGCGCTGTGGCAAGTCTGGCCCGCTCTGCCACGCCAAACAGCATGCGCTCGCCACACACCGGCAACATGAGCTACGACAGCAGCGTGACAAAGATTCCACACGCCAGCGTCACCGCCGAGGACGCCCAGATGATTCGCCGCATGACGGAACGCGGTGAACCAGTGGTGGTGAATCTCAGGATGAGCGCCCAAACGCTGCCTGATGCAATAAGCCACAACGTGATGGGCGAGCTGCGGGGCAG
Source organism: uncultured Gemmatimonas sp. (assembly GCA_964636415.1). GTDB lineage: Bacteria > Gemmatimonadota > Gemmatimonadetes > Gemmatimonadales > Gemmatimonadaceae > Gemmatimonas. The sequence goes on from CAZWSJ010000021.1 coordinate 16,023, forward strand.
TGAAAAACCCGACGAAATAGTGGTCATGGGCGGCCACATCGATTCCTGGGACGTGGGCCAGGGTGCCATGGATGACGCAGCCGGAGTGATTGTGGCCTGGGAGGCGCTCAAGCTCATCGAAAGACTTGGACTCAAGCCACGCCGCACAATACGGGTGGTGGGTTGGACCAACGAGGAAAACGGCCTGCGCGGCGCAGAAGCCTATTTGGAAGCTCATAGCAATGAGCGCCATCAACTCGCCATCGAAAGCGACATAGGCACCTTCGCGCCCACGGGCTTTGGCTTTACGGGCTCAGCTCAGGCCCGTGAGGTTGCCGGGGCCATGGGCAGCCTGCTGGCACCAATCGGCGCCAATCGTATTGGCCCCAGCGCTGGCGGCGGTGATATAGGCCCGCTGTTGAGAACGGGCGTGCCGGGCATGGGTCTCGAGGTGGATGGCACCCGCTACTTCTGGTACCACCATTCGGCAAAGGACACGGTCGACAAGCTTGATCCGGCCGAGCTGCAGTTATGCGTTGCAGCCATGGCCGTGATGGCATATATCGCTGCGGACTTGGAGCAAACGCTCAGGTAAGCGTTCCGGACTGCGGCGCTGATCCAGCGCCGCAGACTCAGCACACCAGATTAAGCGCACCGGATCAGGTTAGCTCCAGCAGGTCGATTATCGGACCCACACGAACCGAGCCATACCCGGTGTGCTCAGCAGCCCATTCCATCAAGGCCACGCGATCGGCTTCCACGGCCTGTCCTCCGTCACGTACCACAATTAATCGCCTGTGCAGATGATATTCGTGACCCACCGACAGACCGCGCGATTCCAACATGTTGCGCAACGCAACGCCCCATGCCGGCGTAACGTCATCAGAGACCGGTAACAATTCCACCTGGAAAGCATATTCCGGACACGCTGCACTCATGTGTTGCTCTCCTCCTGAACAGGGCCGTTCTCTGATGTAAGTTTCACTGTAGATGCGCTGGCACAATCAAGTCGGGACCAGCCGCGCCTGACGGCGCGATCAATGCTCCGCCACGTGCAACAGCTTCAGGCCATACAGGTCGGCAGCGAAGCGCACCTCATCATGCATAAAGCTTATCACACAGTACCGGGAGATACACCATGAAGGCCCGTGTCAATTACAGCCAGCTTGCAAGCGAAGGAGTCTCCAATCTCGTCAAGCTGGAAGCATATGTGCGTCACAGCGGCTTGGATCATTCACTGCTCGAGCTGGTGAAAATGCGCTCCTCTCAAATCAATGGCTGCGCCTATTGCCTTGACATGCACAGCAAGGACGCACGCGCAGCCGGCGAAACCGAGCAGCGTCTCTACGTGCTCCCTGCCTGGCGTGAAGCACCTTTCTACAGCGATCGCGAGCGCGCTGCACTCGAGTGGACCGAAGCAGTAACTCTCATTTCCACAAACGACGTGCCCGATGATCTCTACGAGCGCGTACGCAGGCAGTTCTCCGAGAAAGAGCTGGTGGATCTCACCATGGCAATCATAGGAATCAATTCCTGGAACCGCCTTGCAATCAGCTTCCGCTCAGAGGCCGGCAGCTACCAGCCCGGCAGCTTCCAGCCCAAGAAGTCGTGACCCCAGGCCGGCCAACTCCCCGTGATGCTGAGCGCCTGCGCGCACTGCATCGTGCCGGCTCACCTCTGGTGGTCGCAAACGCCTGGGATGCCGCCAGTGCTGCAGCTTTCGTGGCCGCAGGCATGCAAGTCATCGCAACTTCAAGCGGTGCCATGTCTCAGGCACTCGGCTACGCAGACGGAGAGAACACGCCGGCAAGCGAGATGTTCGCTGCCATCGCACGCATTGCGATGGCAGCGGCTCTGCGCGACGGTAAACCGTCGGGCGCCGTGATCACCGCCGACATCGAAAACGGGTACGGACTGTCCGGTCCCGATCTGGCCGAGCAATTGGCAAACGCCGGTGCCGCAGGTTGCAATCTTGAAGACAGCCACCCGCACACGCGCAAAATGATTTCTCCCGAGACACAGGCCCAACGTATAGCAGCGCTTAGAGCCGCTGCTCAGTCTCAGGGCACGGGACTGGTCATCAACGCGCGAGTCGACCTTTACGTGAGGGAAGAAGGCACACAGGTCTCAACACAGAAGCGTCTTGAAATGTCAATTGAGCGGGCCAGGCGTTATATCGACTCCGGTGCAGATTGCATTTTCCCCATTCTCATGACCGACGAAAGTGACATAGCCACTTTCGTGAAAGAGGTACCCGGGCCGGTCAACATCATGGCTGTCAAAAGCGCACCGGGGCTTGAGCGCCTCAAACAACTGGGTGTGGCGCGCGTTTCCTATGGCAGCGGTATTCACCGCATTGCACTGGCCGCTGCAAGCAGAGCCGCCGGTAAACTGCTGGCCGGACAGGATCCCTGGTGACACGCACAGCTTCTATCTCAGCTGCCAGGGCAGCAGCGGCGCAGGACATCAGGATTTATTCCTGGAACGTGAATGGTCTCCGTGCTGTGCTTCGCAAAGAAGTGTTCCTGCCATTTGTGGAGTCGCACCAGCCCGATATTCTCTGCCTGCAGGAAACCAAGTCACAGAGGGAGCAGGTTGATATCGACCTGCCCGATTACCACGAGTACTGGAACTCTGCCGTCACCAAGGGCTACTCCGGCACCGCTATTTTCAGCAAAAGAGAGCCGCTCAAGGTAAGCGTTGACTTTCCCGAAGCGCTCAACCGCAAACACAACTTTCTTGACGACGCCGGCCGCGACAGCGCCAGTGAAGGTCGTGTTATCACGGCAGAGTACGAACACTTTTTTGTAGTCACAGTTTACACTCCCAATGCCAAAGACGATCTGAGCCGCCTGCCGCTGCGTTACGACCACTGGGACAGGGCTTTCCTGGCTCACTGCAAGGCGCTTGAGAAAAAGAAGCCAGTGATCTTCTGCGGCGATCTGAACGTGGCACACACCGAGATTGACCTTGCCAACCCAAAGGCCAATCGCGGCAAGAAGGGCTTCACCGACGAAGAGCGCGAGCGCTTCCAGGATTTTATTGATGCCGGTTTTGTTGACACTTTCCGGATATTCAACAAAGACGGCGGGCACTACAGTTGGTGGAGCCACAGAGCCAATGCGCGCGCGCGGAACATGGGCTGGAGAATCGACTACTTCTTGGTGTCCTCAGCGCTGGCCGACGCCGTTAAGAGCGCTGAAATCCACGCTGATGTAATGGGCAGTGACCACTGCCCGGTAAGTATCACGCTCGACCGGCGGCTTCTTACGGCGTGATTTTTGGCGCTGCGGCGGGTAGCGCAGTGTTACTGCCGTGCCAGACCATTTCAGTCCGCAATCAGCTGGCACAGCCTGTCAAGTCTGTTAAGCCTGTCAAGTCTGTTAAGCCTGTTAAGTCTGTTAAGCCTGTTAAGTCTGTTACGCAGCAGTGCCTGCTGAACCGCGCTTTTAAACGCGCTCCATCACCCGCCTGAGCCTCGACTCGGCTTCCACAGCAACACCGGCCACATCCGGGTTGTCCACCATGGTGAACATCGCCTTCGGGTCAGCTATGGAAACACGCACCCCGTCGCCCTCAGCCTGAACCACCACATTGCATGGCAGGAGCAGCCCGATTTGCGACTCGCCCTTCAGAGCCTGATGAGCCAGTGCCGGATTGCAGGCACCCAGGATGGCGTAAGGCCTGAAGTCCACATCGAGTTTTTTCCTGAGAGTGGCCTCTACGTCAATTTCCGTGAGCACTCCGAAGCCCTCTGTTTTGAGCGCATCCACAACCCGCGATCTGGCATCCTCAAAGCTCACTCCTTCGAGATAGCGGTCGAAGCCATAGCTGACAGTGGGCATTTTGTTCTCCTTTGATGATGAATTAATGAGTACATACGTATATTATCATACATATGTAAGGCCCAAAACTCAACCGCCGGCAAGGCACTTTGGGCGCATGGTGCCCAGGTACCCGGGAACAGCCTGCCGGGCAATTGCGGGGCGTGCGGGAGGCGCGAGGGGTGGGTGCGGGAGGCGCGAGGGGTGCTGGTGTGCGGAGTGCGCGGAGTGCGCGGAGTGCGCGGAGTGCGCGGGGCTGAAGCAACCAAATCCCGGAACGTCACCGTTGGGACACTAGATTTCTGGCATGGAACGCACTGGACCGGTACTCGTTGTGGCAGCCACTGAGAAGGAGCTTCCGGCGGGCCTGAGAGACGAGGCGGCTGCTTTCAGCAACCGCGGCCACGATACATCACCCAGATGGAAGACCCTTGTCTCAGGCGTGGGGCCGGTGGAAGCCGCCGTGGCCACCGCAGCCGCCATTGCTGCCATACGACCCTCGGCGATCCTTCAGGTGGGCATTGCCGGTGCACGGAGAGATTCCGGCCTTGAGCCACCCGCGTTGGTGATTGGCGGCGAATCACACTACATAGACTTTGCTGCGGGATCAGAGCTGGCACCCACAAGGGTGCATGCCTCGTTTCCGCTGCTCGCCGCCCTCAGACGGGCCTTTCCTGCCTGGCCCATAGCGAGTATTGCCACCACTGCACGGGTAGGCAGCAGCATCAGCGCCACGGAATGTCTGCTGGAAGCCATGGAGGGCTTCGCCGTGCTGCGAGCCGCCGAGCAGGCCGGCATCCCCGCAATTGAGCTGCGCGCCATCAGCAACATGATCGGCGAGACGGACCGCGCGCTCTGGCAGTTTGACTCTGCTTTCAAAGCGATTGCCGATGCCGTACCCTCAGTAGCCGCAGTGGTTTATCACACAGTATCACAGCGGTGATTCGTTAGTGATGCAATAGTGCTGCTCCAGTGATATGAAATTATCAGAATTACAACCATTGATGACAAAACAATGACTCCTCCGTACACAAACGACACTACACTGCAAAGATGACCAGACCCGCCCGCGAACTCAGCTTCGGATACTCACCCTGCCCCAACGATACCTTCGCCTTCCACGCGCTCACCTTCGGGCTCATAAACGCCCCATTCAAAATCAGACCCGTGCTCCTCGATATCGAAGAACTCAACCGAAGAGCACACAGCGGTGAACTGGACATCACCAAGCTGAGCGTGGGTGCATTCAGCTCCATTGGTGCCCGCTACCGGCTGCTGCGAAGCGGAGCCGCCCTGGGTCGCGGAGTGGGTCCTCTGGTGGTGGCGCGTGAGCCCATGTCCCTTGACCAGGCCATAAGTGGCGGCCCGGTGGCCATTCCCGGCCGTGACACCACCGCGTGGCGCCTCCTTCGACTCGCGGCTGGCAAGCCCGTTGACGCCGTTGAAATCCGCTATGACGGCATACTCAACGCCGTGGCCAGCGGACGGGCACGCTCGGGGCTCATTATCCACGAAAGTCGCTTCACATACCAGGATCATGGCCTCCACAAACTCCTTGATCTGGGCGACTGGTGGGAGGCCCAAACCTCACTCCCCGTTCCCCTGGCCGGAATCTGCGCCCGCGCAGACCTCGACGACGGACTCGTGGTTGCCGCCGAACATGCCATAAGGGCCTCGGTGGAATATGCCTTCAGGAACCCCGGAGCCAGCCGCGATTACGTGCGCGCACACTCCCAGGAAATGTCCGAAGAAGTGTGCGCCCGGCATATCGCGCTCTACGTCAACGACTACTCGCTCGACATCGGCGAAAACGGACTCGCCGCCATCAAACGCCTGGCCAGCGCCTGAACCACAGCCAAACCCGGACAAAATCACACGAAATCACGCGAGAGGAAGCAAGACCAGGCCAGACTTGATCCGCTCAGTTCAGTCCGGCGCGTCTTAACTCAGCGGCCGAGCCAGTAGCTCAGCTTCACAAGGAAAATGTTGTCTGGATGGCGTGAAAACACACTGCTGTAACCCTGCCACACACCCTGAGCGGTACCGCCGTCATCTCCATCATCACGCGACTGGGTCCAGACCAGGAACAACGTGGACCCCGGACGATACTCCCAGCGCAGCACTGTGTTGGCACGAACCTGCCCGAAGCGGAAACCACCCGGCTCACCCTGTGAGCTGAAAGGCCGGAACCGCTTCTCTCTTTCACTCGCCCGTCCGTCCGCTATCTCACGCCAGTCGGTGAAATGCCCGGTGGACACGAAGGGCTGTATGTAACTCTCAAGACTCAGCGTGGGAGTGACGGTGTAATTCACCCTGCCGGTGACTGAGCCCGTGGACTGGTACAGTCTGGCGAAAGTGTAAGCAGTACCGCTTTCGGTGGAAAAGTTGCCGTTCCACTGCTGATCGTTGATGGCACGTGAATACCCAAGGTTGAGGCTGGCGTTGAACTGCGTACCAACCCGCAAACGCGCTCCTCCGGATACATTCCAGCCGCTGCCGGAACCATCAAAATACCGGTTGAGCGTGAGGCCTGCATTGGGCGTGAAGGCGCGGCGGGCATCACCGTTTCCGCCTATCCACACCGTGGCTCTTGGCGGATTGTACAGCACAGGACCGCCACGAGCATTTCTGTCTGAATAAGTTCTGCCAATGTTGTTGACACCGATCCCTGCATTTGCAGACCAGAAGTTTCTGAACTGACCCCAGCCGTTCACATTGCCGCCATTGCCGGTCATCATGCCGATTGTGTTGGAATTTCCCCAGGCATTGAAGTTCAGATTCGACGACCTGAAAATCCCCACCGGTCGCACTGGCTGTACTCCGGTCCAGATGCTCCAAGCGATATCGTCAGCCCGTGCCTTGAACCCGAGGTCATTGATTTCAAAACCGGGATCCACATACGAAAGATTGGCTTGAAAACGTATCGCGCCACCTCCAAGCTTCGCAAGCGCAGCCTGTGCCAGAAAACCACCCATGTGGGTCAGGCTGGAATCAACACGCACATGCGTTGCATCGCTGCGCTGATACATGTGAACCGCAGACATCTGCGTCAACGTTATCGACTCCGCGCTGCCACTTACCCAGGAACCGGCCAGTTTTCCCTGCACCTCCCAGCGGTTTTGTGCAAAGCGATGACGTGCATCAACTCCCCCGGACCAGGCATCCCTTCGCAGCAAAGGCCCGGTCCATTCGTCGGTTGCCCTGGCGGTTCCCGTAAGCATAAAACCCAGTGTACTGCCACCATCACGCAGGTCCTGCTGCACGCGCAACACGCTGTAATTGGTTGCGGGCTCTATGGTGCGCGACTGTGAACCCGTTTCACGGGCAGTGACGGCATCAAGAAATCCAACTGACAAACCGGATCCAAGCCTGCCCGTTAATTTGGCAGCACCCATGATCTGTGTCTGTAGAGGTGAGGCGGCATCGCCGTACGACGCGCGCAATTGAGGTGTTCGTCCTATTCGGCGCGAATAGAAAAGACCTGAACAGGTTCCGTCATCACAGTCTGTGTCATAGCGATAGATCCCGATCCCTTCCAGAAAAAACGGCCGCTGCTCGGCATAGTACTGTTCAAAAGCCGAAAGATTCAGAACCCCGGGGTCTGCCTCCACCTGTCCGAAATCCGGATTCACGGCTGCATCGAGTGTGATGTTGGGCGTGAGACCGAGCTTGACATCCGCACCAATCTGTGCATCACCTGCGTTGCGAAAGGAGCCATCCGCTCTCGGACTTGCTCCATAACGTGCCATGCTGTACGGAAGCAGCTCACTGCGACGCGGAGATGCCAGACCGGCAAATCCGGATGTCGCAGCCATCTGACTCACCGATCCCGAGCCACTCTTTCGGAGAAGAGGCCAGGTGAGGCGCTCTCCTCTGCGCGCAATCGTTCGCAATACCAGCAAACCAAATGTGTTGTCATCCGCCGCCACGTAGCGTAGCTGACTCAACGGGATACGGAACTCCGCAACCCATCCCAATGAGTCAATGCCTGCAGCACCCTCCCAAACGGCATTCCAATCCCAGTCTTCGGAATGACCATCCCCATACATGTAACCGTCAGACATGGTTCCGGCAGGTGTAAGCCTGAACATGTAAGCTGTCCGCCTGTCATGGTAGGAGTCCACGCCCAGAATCACCTCGTCTGAATTTGAGCTCCCATCGCGGCGCTCAAGCACAGATATGATGCTGTCAGGATGGGGATCGAAGTTGCGCACCACCGCGTAGAGATTGTGCGCGTCATACGCGAAGCGCGCCTCGGTTCTCATCGACGGGTCTCCATCTTCCCTCGGATCCATCTGCCTGAATGCAATCACGGGAACTGCATTGCGCCATATTTCGTCATCATCGCGACCGTCAATTCGCGGCGCTGCGTTACCGGTAATTCTCAAAGGAACCGGAGCAACACCCGGAGTCCCTGATCCGGAATTGCTGCCAGCAGACAAATCTGTTGATTGACTCGTGATCTGCGCTGCACACGGAACCGATGTGCACAGCAGCAGACACATCAGCATCGTATGGCGCATGATGAATATGGCTGCAGGTAATTGACTGTCGGCAGCGCACAACCGCAAACACTGTGCGCACACCCTACCCGTGATCCTACGTAGCAACCCGCAGCCGGTTTCAACACATTTTCAAACTGCCTCAATAAGTCCTTAATAACCTCACACCACCCCGCCTCGTCTCTGCCCGATTTGCCGGACTCAACGCAGCTTCACTTGAGCGCAACACTAATTCCCGCCATCACTGAACGCCCGGCCACCGGCATCCCGCTCACATCCAGCCACCTCGCATTGGCCAGATTGCTGCCATCAAGTACCACACGCCACCGGCCGGCACTCCACTCAAGCCTCGCATCAGCAGTCGTATAACCTTCTTCTCTGGCCCTGCGCGAATGCAGCATGTCAATACATATTCGCAAACCGGCGCCGAGCGAACGTGAGGCAGTGAGTCCTGCCGAGCGCGTAAGCGGACGCAGGGCGTACTTGCCCTCCATGCCGGCCGGCAGCGATGTACTGAATCGCGTACCCTGAACACGAAGCCGCCAGTCAATGCCCACCATGTCAGAGACATCCGTCGACAGTTCAACACCATTCAGCGTGGCGTCTGCCACGTTGCCCGCGGTCCAGATGTTGCTCGCCCCACTGCCGTTCGCCGCTCGTATCCAGTCTATCAGGTCATGCGAGCGGCGTGAAAACAATGTTACTTCCGCACCACCCCTCGCATACTCGCGCCTGAGCGCCGCGTCACCCGTCCAGAACGTCTCCAGCCCAAGATCCGGCGTACCGCTGTTGGACGGATCACGGTAGTAGCGCTCTGTCCACGAGGGAGCGCGAATGCCGCGTGCACCCGCCAGGCGCAGGCTGTACGCATCTCCAAGCGGAACCTGAGCGGTAAGCGATGGTGAAAACGCAGATCCGGTTACCGACGAGTGGTCCACACGCGCGGCAGCGGTCAGCGTTGCACTTCCCACCTGCTGAGCGGCCTCTGTGAAACCTGCAACTCGTTCTTCCGTACGGTCTCCAAGGCGCAGTGATGCAAGGCCAATCCGACTGGCTTCCATGCCAACTGTTATCGCACGGCTCTCGCCAAGCATCTGCCTGAGCGACAGTTCACCCATCACCATGGTATTGGTGTGCAGGTTGCGATATGCCTCTGGGGCACTGCGTTGCAATACGAAGTCATCATCATGGCGGCGCCAGCTTGCAGTGGCTTTCACCAGACGGCTGGGCGACATCCGGTGCTCAACTCTTGCCGCCAGAGTTCCGGTATTGGTGGTCTCAAAAGAGTCGTAGGGGCCGTAGAAAGCATTGGCACCGAAAGCCCGGCGTGCCCAGGCGGCGTCCATGCCGTAGGTCGTGGCAGCGCCCCTCCGCTCAAGACCAAGTTGAATCATCCGCGTGTCGTAATCGGTACCTGGTCTGGAGCCATCCGATTTCGCGTATTCTCCCGACAGCCGCGCAGTACCACGTTGCTGACCGCCCAGCCCCGCGGAAGCACTCATGCGCTGTGTATCAAAGCTCCCCGCTTCCACTGCCACCGACCTCGACGTTCCGCCACGCCGAACAATGTTGATCACGCCACCCGCTGCGTCGGGTCCGTAAAGAGCGGAGGCTCCTCCGCGCAGTATCTCAATCCGCTCTATTTCATTAACGGGAACGGGCAGGTCGAGCGTGAAATGTGCTGTCTGAGCATCCGTCATGCGCACGCCATCCACGAGCACAAGTGCCTGCTGGTATGAACCACCCCTTATGGCAACGTCCGCTGAAGCCGCGGAACGTGTCTGTACGTCCACTCCAAGCGCGCGTGCCAGCACCTGCGGCAGTGTGCTTGCCGGAAGCTGCCTGAGCATTGCACTGTCCAACACTTCAAGGGTAAAACCACTTCTGCTTGTGACGCGGGAACTCACGCGTACAGTGTCCAGAGTTTGCTGAGCTTCAGGCGCTGAGGGCGGAGCTGCAACGGCCAGGACCACAGCAATCAACAACAACGGTGTTTTCTGCATGGACCCACACTAGCGATACAGCCCCGGCCTCGTACAGTGGTACTTACAACAACTTGTGCGGCAGCGTGGTCACTTTCTTCGGGCTTTGGATCACGCTGCCGCAACCACCTATTTCTTTGGCACCAGCTTGAAAAGCCCGCCGTCCTTGGAGTCTTCGATCAGCCAGACGTTGCCATCAGGCGCAACGGCCACGTCACGAATTCTGTGCCCAACCGACCAGCGCGCCGATGGCACCGGCTTACCGCTGCCGTCGAAGGTGATGAGCGACAGTGACTGAGACCCCATCCCGCTTATAAGCAGATCACCGCTCCATTGTGGAAACACCTTGCCGCTATAGAAGGCCATGTTTCCGGGAGCAATCACCGGTGTCCAGTAGATTGCGGGCTTCGCCAGGTCACTGCGGGTGTCGGGTGAGGGGATGGGCACGCCGTCATAGTTGCTGGCATAGCTCACAAGCGGCCAGCCGTAGTTCTTGCCGGGTTCAATCAGGTTGAGCTCATCGCCTCCGCGCGGGCCGTGTTCCAGCTCCCAGAGCCTGCCGTCAGGCCCAAAGGTGAGCCCATAGGGAGTACGATGCCCGCTGCTCCAGGTCTCCGAAGGAGTGAGATTGGGACCTGGGAACGTATACGTGGCCACCGGCTCAGCCGTCTTGGCCGTTTCGGTATTTCTGGGCGGACGGATGATCGGAATGCTCTGCGCTCCGGTCTTGCCCGCCTGCGGATTGCCCGGCGCTGGCTTCCCGTCCAGCGTAAGCCGCAAAATCTTGCCCAGCGGTGAGTTGGGATCCTGCGCAGGAGTCATACGCTGGCGCTCACCCACACTCAGATAGAGGAACCGCTTGTCGGGAGAGAAAGCCACTGCACCGCCAAACTGTCCGCCCGCGCCGCGCGCTCCGTCGCGCCAGATCACCTTGAGATCCTGTAGAGAAGCCGATCCGCCCTGGATGTCCAGCCTGGCATGCGCCAGAGCCAGACTCGACTCGTTCTGCTCGTTCGGCTCGGAGTAGGTGAGATAAATGCCATGGTCGCTGGCGTAGCTGGGCGAGAGATACACACCCAGCATGCCGCCCTGAAAGTCGAACTTGACCGCCGGAACGTTACTCACCTTGATCTGCTCACCAGTGGTGCTCACAATCTCCAGGCCGCCGGTCTTGAGCGTAATGAGCATGCGCCCATCAGGCAGGAAGGCAATGCGCCATGGCACATCCAGAACAGCCACCTTCTCCAGACTGAAAGGCGGGTTGGGATCAACGGGCTTGTCACTGCCATTGATCTGGGCGCCGAGCGTGGCAGCGGGAATGGCAAGGAAAACGGCAATTGCACTGGCTAGCTTCATGACAGGCTCCTTCGGTTGGCGGACAGCATCAACGATAGCCCCTCACGGGCGCTCATGGGAACTGTCTCTTTCAACTCGATACCTGTCTTACCCCTCAAAGCCCCTCATTTCGCCTGTCTCATCGTGCAACCGTCCGCCTTTCGCCTGGCCTGCCTCTGCCTTCTTGCTGCCATACCTCTCGGCCCGACATCCCGGGCAGTGGCGCAAACTGCAGCGCCTCCTTCCCGGCTACTCGGCAGTTTCATTGACGATTATGGCAGCCAATACACAGTCACTGCCGACTCCTTCCAGATGCTGCCCCGCTCTTTTTATCAGATCGTGGAGTGGAACACCGACAGCCAGTTCATTATTGCGAAAACCGCCGCTGGCGACACGGCTCACGGCACGGAAGCCGCAACTATCTGGCTGCGCATAGACTGGATGGAGTTCCCCAACATGGAACCCTATACCTGGGGCTTCTGCTTCACCGCCTACGAAGCACCCAGCGCTGAGGCTGCGCGCGCCACACCCAGCGCTGATCGCTCCGCGCCGCGTACGGGATGCGGAGGATATCCGTTCTCCCGTATGCGACGCACAGACCCGCATCAGCTCCCGGGCCCGGTCCGGGCCACAGCCCGCGTATCGCGGCGTATCGCTGCTTATCGCTGCTTATCGCTGCTTATCGCTGAGCGGGGGCGGGGGTGGCCTCAGTTCTTATTGTTGCTTCCGCCCCGCGGCCTGGCCTCAGCGGGCCTTACCGTGGGGTACTCGATGCCAAGCTGTTCCAGATATGAGCTGAACTTGCTGGGGTCGTAGTAGAGCTTCTTCTGCTGCTCACGGTATCTGGCCATGATGTCGGCATTGAGATACGTGGGCGGCATGTCGAAGGGCCTTATGAAGGGCGTGTACTTGATGTCTTTGGTCTGGACGTTGTTGAAGTAGGCCCAGGCGTCGGTCACTACCTTGGGTGTGAGGTAGATGTCCAGCATGGTGAGTGCCTGCACCTTGGCACCGGCCACGGCTCCCTTGTGCGCTATGGGAGTGGCCATGGCTATGGCGTTGGCCCAGTTGTGACCCGGCAATCCCGGAATGTTCGACGGAAAACGAAGCGTGATCGTGGGCACGTTCCAGGACACATCGCCTATGTCGTCTGAACCGCTGCCGGTCCAGTTCTCAAGCACCGGAGAGCCGGCCAACTCCTTGCGTACCTGTGTGCTCAGGCCAGTCTGTGGCTGACCCAGCTCGCCCTGAATGCCACGAGCCAGCGTCTGATCCTTGTCATCCCAGACGGGCATGCCCACACGCTGGATATTCTGGTGCATGGCCTCAGCCACGGGCTTGCTGAAATGCGCCGCCCAGCCGCTGCCCAGGATGAGTACCGTGTCCAGCTTGGTATCGGTCATCATGGCGGCACCTTCTGCAATGCGCTGACCCGTTTCAAACAGCTCCTGCGTGCGCGGATAATCCTGCTCGCGGAAGTAGAACCAGATGCTCGCCGTGCTGGGCACCACGTTGGGCTGATCGCCACCGTCCCTGATCACATAGTGCGAGCGCTGCTGCAGCCTCAGGTGCTCGCGACGAAACTCCCAGGCCTGACCCATGAGCATCGCAGCATCCAGCGCGCTCCGACCACGCCAGGGCGCTCCCGCCGCGTGTGCGCTCTCACCGCGAAACTTGAACTCAACCGACATGAGCGCGCTGGCACCACTCTCACCCCATGACACACCCAGATCGCTGCCCACATGGGTGAACAACGTGACATCGGTGTTCTTGAAAATCCCTGCGCGCACGAGGAATGCCTTTCCGGCCATCTGCTCCTCAGCGATGCCGGGCCAGAGCAGTATGGTGCCATTGATCTTGTCGCGCTGCATGAGCTCCTTGACCACTAGAGCTGCCACGATATTCACCGCCTGACCCGAGTTGTGGCCCTCGCCATGCCCCGGACCGCCCTCAAGCATGGGATCGTGCCAGCCAACGCCGGGCTTGCTGCTGGCCTGCGGTATGCCATCCACGTCGGAGCCCAGTGAAATCTCGGGCTTGCCCGTGCCGTAGCTCCACCGGGCCGTCCAGGCGCTCGGCATATCAGCCACGCCGCGTTCCACCGTGAAGCCTGCCTTTTCAAGAATGCCGGTCAGGTATTTCTGTGTCTCGAACTCCTGCATGCCCAGTTCCTGGAAGGAAAAGAGCATGTCCACGATTTCCTGAACCTGCTTGGAGCGAGCATCAACCATCGTGAGAGCCTCACCCTTCAGCTTCTCAAGACGGGGGTCAGGCGAGGCCTGGCTCTGAGCCGAGGCTGGTGTGAGTGTGAGTACAAGCACTGCGAGGGCGAGTGCAGGTACTGAAAGGCGTCTTACGAACCGACGGGCGGCGCGGAGCGCTGAACTGTGAGGCATGATACTGATCCGCTGCAGCGAGGAAGGGAGGGTAGAGGGAGGAGGGAGGAGCGAAAACAAGCCGAATCTCCTGAAACATGAATCAGCGAGCATGGGCCTGTCTTACAAATTACGTGCTGACGGCTGAAACTGCTCAGCTACAGCGTTCGTAGGGTATGATGCAGGCTGGCCTGAACCGCCTCGTATGAAGTGGTTTCAGGTCGGATTTTACGGTGGACGGGTCTTTGATCCAGTCCGGTTATCGTTTAGTTGAGAGAGAATGCGCTTCGTTCATCCCGTTTTTCACACTCTGTTGCTGGTCTCTCTGAGCCTGCCACTGCTGCCCATGAACGCCATCGGGGCACAGCCCGATTCTTCGCGCAGCACGGCCGGACAGGCGCGCAGATCCGGCGTGCTCACGCCGGGAGATCGTCGCATCATTGAACAGGCCAATCGGGATGCACGAAAGGAGCTGCGACGCAGTGAGGCTATGAGCACCCGTGACTCGGCGCTCACAGAAGCTGCCAGTGCCACGGCCTTCGCGTCTGTCGAGGCCCGCAGCATTCTCTACAAGGCCCGTCAAGCCAGAGAGCTGCAGGACAGCACTCTACGTTCTTACAAGGCGGTTGGCACGCAGCGAATGTCGGTGGGCCTGGGGGCACGCAAGCTTGGTCTTGAGAAACTTCTTTTTCGCGGCGACAACGTAGCCGAAATATCCTGGAAGCGGGGTGCCGGTGTGTGGGTGCGGCCACTGGGCTCACGTATGGTGGTGCCCATGGCCTCTACCACCGATGGGTACATGACGTCTTCGGTGAGCATTCCGTACTTTCCGGGTCGCGAACAGCTCTGGTTTCCCTCTTCCGACTTTGGAGTGGTGAAGACGGAAGTGGACGAGAGCAACATCATTCATCCACTCGCAAGAGGGGCCGAGCGTTGGTATTTGTACGAAGCCGGTGATTCCGTGGACATAATGCTGCCCGGCGATCGTGTGATTCACCTGAGAGAACTCAGGATAAGAGCGCGCAAACCGGAGTGGCGCACATTTGTGGGTTCGTTCTGGTTTGACACAGACGGCGGACAGCTTGTACGCGCAGCCTACCGCATGTCGGCGCAGATGGAGATATGGGACATGGCGCGTGAGGAAGAGGCCCGCGACCGGGCCGACGCCAGAGAGCGTGCTCCCGTGCGCGATTCGATTCTGAGAGAGAGATTGTCGCCCGAAGCCTATGCACTGGACAGCGTGCGTCAGGCCAGGCGTGAGCAGAACAATGATGACGACGTACCGGCATGGGTGTCGGCGTCCTTTCGACCGGCAAGGGCCAGCATTGATGCCATAACAGTGGAGTACGCTCTGTTCGAGGGCCGGTTCTGGTTGCCGCGCGCCTACAGCGCCACCGCCACCATGGAACTGGCCTTCATGAAGGTTCCGTTCAGAATGGACGAGAAGTTCACCTACGAGTCGGTGGATGGAGATTTCTCTTTGCCGGAAGTGCCTGAGAGCACCCCGGTGCCAGAGCGTCCCGGCAGCGTGTCCGGTTCTCCGCTTGATTCCCTGGGTGCGCAGGCTTCTGCAAACTCCATTGCAGTCACTATAGGCACTCGCAGCAGGAGCGACAGCGTCAGGTCAGACAGCGCACGTTATGGATTGGCAATGGCAAGACAGTGTGCCGTGTCAACTGATTCCACATGGACGCGCATCGAAAAAAGGTATGACGGTTCGGTGACTGTGGGCTACAAGATGCCCTGTGACATGGCTGGGCTCAGCAGCTCACCGCTGCTGCCTTCCTTGAACCAAAGCGATGCGGATGTATTCGATATGGAGAGTTGGAAGGAACTCGCAAATGCACTCAGTCTGGGTCTTCAAACACCGTGGGCACCACAACTGCCCAGGCTGCGCTCAGGTGCGGATCTGTTCCGTTACAACCGCGTGGAAGGCTTGTCTGCCGGAGCCGAAATCACTCAGATTTTGGGTGCGGGTTTTACTGCGCGAGCCATCGGGCGCTTCGGCCTCGCCGATCTGCATGCCAACGGGAAACTCGCTCTTTCGCGCAGCAGCGGTACGCGCACCATTACTGCCAGTCTCTATCACAGGCTCAATGCAGTGAATCCTGATTGGGCGGCTGCACTGAGTCTTGGTCCGTCTCTGCCCGCCTTTATTTATGGAAGGGACGAGGGCTTTTACTACCGCAGTTACGGGATCTCCCTGCGCGAGCAGCGCGAACAGCGGCGAGGGACGCTGGAGTACGGCGTCTTTCTTGAGCGTCAATGGACTGCAGGAGACAGCGGGGTGAGCAACACTTTCTCTCTTGCACGCGCCCTCAGCGGCAGGCGTTTCGCCCGAAACATATCGGCGGAACCCGGATCGTACGCCGGAGTGAACGGAAGCCTCTCGCGCATGCTTGTGCAGCACCCGGGTGGTTTACAGGTCACCGGCATTCTTCGTGCTGAAGCAGCCACTGGCACTTTTCAGTATGCTACGGCCTCAGTGGAGAGTTCGATTTCCGGAAATCTTGGCCGGGTGAGGGCTTCTCTCACGGGCTCGGCCGGCAGCTCATTTGGGCGCGTGCCCGTTCAGCGTTCATACATGCTGGGCGGGCTGCGTACCGTGCGCGGGGAGCCGCCTGCGGCGCAGGTAGGCGATGCCTTCTGGTTCACCCGTGCCGAACTGGGCACGCGACAGGGCGTGTTCAGGCCGGTGGTTTTCTATGACTTGGGCTGGGCTGGCAGTCGCAATGCGTTCAGTCAGGGTGGGTCGCTTCGCGGCGCTGGCGTGGGTTTGAGCTTGCTGGATGGGCTGCTGCGCTTTGATGTGTCGCGGGGACTTGGTCCGTTCAAAACCTGGCGCAGCGATTTCTACCTCGAAGCCCCAATCTGAACCGGGCACGGGTCGGCTGCTCTGTAACTGCCGGGTGCCGTGATTGCAGCTGCCGAAACGAGGCAGTAAGCTCAACCATGATGAAGTCCGGGCGAGTCCGGCCAGCCAGCAGGCCACCCAGAGAGCTGGCTATGGCCGATCTTCTGCATTGGCAGTCGGGCTTTCGCATTGTCGCTGCGCTCCTTGTTGGCGCTGTTGCAGTCTCTCTGAGAGCGGCCAACTGGCTGCAGGTGCCCGGCGTGGCGGCCAGCGTGGCCGGCGAGTCGCGCAATGTCTGGCTCATTGCCTGCTGCACCGTGGCATATATGCTGCTCATGCTGGGCATACGCGCCCGTGCCCGGACCAGACGTCGCAGCGGTGAGGGTCTGCCCACGCTCATGGTGGGCATCGACATCCTGTTCATTTTCAGCCTTACTTTCTTACTGGCCAACGCGCAGGATTACCACCGCGCACTCATCGTGGCGCTGTTTTCGCTGCAATTGACGCTTCTGTATTTCGGACGTACGCCCGCACTATTGCTTCTGGGCGCAACAGCAGCCTGCTATTTGCTGCTGATTGACATAGCACTGCGGCACCAGGCGGATGTTCTTTGGAGCAATGCGCTGGTTACGCTCTTGCTGTTCGGTGTGGGAGCTGCGCTGGTGACATGGGCCGAAAGTAATCTGCATGAGCGACTCGATTCGCTTGTGGCCATGTTCGAGCGCGCCGAGGGCGGTGACTTCACCGACACTTACGACGTGGCTGCTGACCGCAGACCCGATGCCATTACTGCGGTGGGTCGTGCCTACAACCGCATGCGCGGACAGCTAGCCAGCATTGTTCTCACCGATCCGCTGTCGGGTTGTTTCAACCGACGTGGCTTTGAGCAGGAATATCGCCGTGAACTGGCCCGCGCTGCGCGCACACAAACTCCCATCGCACTTCTGGCGCTGGACCTGGATCACTTCAAGAATGTCAACGACAGCTACGGCCATCTGACCGGTGATGCAGTAATTGCAGAAACCGGTGCTTTGCTGAGGGCCAATGCCCGGGCCCAGGACGTAGTGGCACGCACTGGTGGGGAAGAGTTCACGATTCTTGCCCCGGACACCCCGATCGAGGGCGCAGTGCAGCTTGCCGAGCGTATAGTGCGCGCCTTTCGCTCACACGTATTTGTTGGCGGTGTGACAGGCTCGCTGGCGCGCAGTTCTGCAGCAGCGGGGGTTCAGATACATCTCACGGTTTCTGTGGGCGTGGTAGCCGACGAGGTAGCTGATGACAGCGTTGCTGAAGCACTGAGAGCGCGCGCAGATGAAGCGCTCTACGCTGCGAAGCGTGCGGGTCGCGACAGGGTTATTGCCTGGTCCGAGCGACTCAGGTCACGCTGATTGCAGGCTGATTGTACCCTCGCAAATCACCACCGAGTTTCCACCAACACGCACTGCCGTGATGTTGCCGTCCTGCTTTTCGGCGGCGATCGAAAGACGGCTTGGTCTGCCCAGTTCCAGGCCCTGTGCAACCTGCCACCGCAGCGAACCATTGCGCGGTGTGCGTGCAGCGAGATAGCCCGCCAGAGCGGCATTGGCGGAGCCGGTGGCGGGGTCTTCCGGTACGGTGCTGCCGGGCACGAACACCCGCGCTCGGATATCGCATCCCTGCACGTGAGCCGGGAGTTCACTTTTGTCTGCGCTCCCTGCCGTCATGGCAAACACCATGGGCCAGGGCGCCCAGTGTCCTGCCAGTATGCGCTCCCAGTGCTCGCGATTGAGCCTCGCGCGTGAGACCGCTTCCACATTTCGGAGGGGGATAATGTGGAATGGCAAGCCGCAGCTCACGGCGGCACTTCGGTGTATATCGCTGTCAAGCAGATCGCCTTTATCCAGCCCCAATACCGCGGCGAGGGCTTCACTGTCTGCTGCTGCACTTCGTTCTTCGGGAAGCCGAGCGGTGGTGAATTCGGCGTGGACTGGCGTCCCATGATCCAGTTCAACCCGAACAGGAACGTTTCCGACATTTTCGCCCAGCACCACTGTAACACTGCCGGCCGGAGAATCATGCGCATTGCGCGCAGGCGTTGATGTTGGAACCGCGCCCGTTGCAACAAGGACGTGCGCGGTTCCTATGGTGGGATGGCCGGCAAATGGAACTTCCATTTCCGGTGTGAAGATACGCACCCTGCGCGTCATTGTACTATCTGTGGGAGGCAGCACGAAGCTGCTTTCAGCGTAGTTGAACTCGCGCGTGAGAGCCTGCAGCGTTTCCGCGCTCAAACCCTCGGCGTCGAAAACCACCGCAAGTTGATTGCCGGAAAACGGAACCGGTGTGAATACATCCACCGTAACGTATCTGAGAGTGCGCATGCAGGCTCGGTTGCGAAGTTGTGCTGCCGGATTATGGTCGGTTCAGAAAGTCTGAGGCGTCTTCACGCGCCCAGGAAGGGATACTTCCAGTCGGTTGGAGGTACGAAAGTTTCTTTGATCGTGCGTGTGCTGGTCCAGCGCATGAGGTTGCTCTTGGAGCCTGCCTTGTCGTTGGTGCCGGAACCGCGCGCACCGCCAAAGGGCTGCTGCCCAACTACTGCACCAGTGGGTTTGTCATTGATGTAGAAGTTTCCGGCAGACTGACGCAGTGCGAGTTTCGCTTCGTTGATTGCGTTGCGATCACGTGAGAACACCGCTCCCGTAAGAGCATAGGGCGATGTGCCATCTACAACACCCAGTATTTCATTCCAGCGTGTGTCTTCGTACACGTAGACTGTGAGGATGGGGCCGAACAGTTCATCGCAGAGCAGGCGATACGACTGGTCACGTGTTTCGATGATGGTGGGCTCGATGAACCAGCCCACGGAATCATCCGCTCCGCCGCCCGCAACTATGCTGGCATTTGCCCTGGCGTCGTCGAGAGCCGCCTTGAGGCGGTTGAAGGCCCGCTGGTCTATTACAGGGCCAACAAAATTGCTGAAGTCACGAACGTCGCCCTGCTTCATTTGGGCCATCATGCTCGTGCACTTCTCTTTCACGGCCGGCCAGAGTGAGGCCGGGATGTAGGCACGGCTGGCGGCGGAACACTTCTGCCCCTGATATTCGAATGCACCGCGGACCATGGCCACTGCGAGACTCTGGGCGTCGGCGCTGGGGTGCGCAACAATGAAGTCCTTGCCACCCGTTTCACCCACAATGCGCGGGTAAGAGCGGTAATTGTCCATGTTCTTGCCAATGGTGTGCCACATGCTGTTGAACACGGCCGTGGAACCGGTGAAGTGCACTCCGGCCAGATCACGGTGTGTGAGTGCCACTTCAGAAATGGACACGGCATCACCGGGAATGAAGTTGATCACGCCTGCGGGCAGGCCCGCTTCTTCCAGCAGGTTCATCACGTACCACGACGAGAGAAGTGCCGTGGCGGACGGCTTCCAGAGCACCACGTTGCCCATAAGCGCCGGTGCAGTTGGCAGGTTGCCGCCGATAGACGTGAAGTTGAACGGCGTCACCGCATACACGAAGCCCTCAAGCGGGCGATAGTCGAGCTGGTTCCACTGACTGTGGTCTGACAGAGGCTGCTCGTGGTAGAGCTCCTGCGCGAATTCCACGTTGAAGCGGTAGAAGTCGATGAGTTCGCAGGCTGCGTCGATTTCAGCCTGGTGTATGGTTTTTCCCTGGCCAAGCATGGTTGAGGCGTTTATGGTGTCACGCCATGTGGTTGTGAGCAGCTCTGCGGCACGCAGGAATACAGCGGCTCTGTCCTCCCAGCGCTGGTTGGCCCAGTCATGTGAGGCTGCCTCTGCTGCTGCTATTGCCTCACGCACCAGTTCCGGCGTGGCCTTGTGGTAGCGTGCCAGGACCTGATCATGTGCACAGGGATTGGTTACTGTGCCCAGGTCGCCTGTCTTGATGCGGCGACCCCCAATGACGATGGGAATTTCCACCGTCTCCGAAGACATCTGTGCCAGACGGGCTTCAATGGATTTCCGTTCGGTGGAACCCGGTGCGTAGCTGCGAACGGGTTCATTTACGGCAACGGGGACCCGGCGGACACCGTCGAAAGGAGCATGAGACATCAGAAAATCTCCAAATAGTTCAGTAGACAAAACAGCTCACCACTGAAAACTAGCGAAAAAACTGGCGTCGCGGCGTTCTCCGAGTACCCTTCCGGGATGCGCATCTCGTCTCTTTTTCGCGGCCTGTACTCAGTGACGGCTCTTGTGGCCACACGGAAAACCGTATGCATCCGTGTTGCTCTTATGATTCCGCTGGTTGCGTTGGCAGCGTGTGAGGCTCCGGTCGTTACCTGGCTGGACGAGTATGGAGTCCGGACAGACAGTCCGTCGCCTCTGGCACACCCACCTCTCGCCGCGTGGGACACCACGATGAACGCGGCCAGTCTTGAAGCCGGGTTCTTGGAAACCCAGGACAGGCTGAGGGATGCAGGCGCTGTTTCGCTTCTGACAGAACGTCTGGCGGGACTGGTGGAGGCCGATGACCTGATGGCCACGGCAGGAGTGATACCGGCGCAGGACAATGGGCGTTTTCCGCTGGACCAGCTTGGCAGCGGACCCGAGCCCATGGATCCGGCGCGTTGTGCCCGCTCGCTCAGAATCGTTACGGCAACAACCGTAGATCCGCGCGGTGGTTTTGGTTACGTGGCAACATGGTGGACGCGCGTGTCCGGTGGACGGGTTTTCCTCGTGGCTGCATGGCGTGACTCGGTTCCGGGTGAGCCGTTATCTCCCAGTTGGAGGGGCCCGATTCTGGTTGACACCCTGGATCAGGGCCCTCTTGATGCTGAGGCGGCTGATCGTGGTGCTTACGGCTGTGCGCGGCCGGCGCCGGGTCTCGCGGTGGATAGCATCAACGGCTATGTGCACATCGCCTATTCGCTAACCGGGCCCGAGGGCTCCGGGGTGTTCTACGCGCATCAGATGGCACCCTACACGCCATTCGAACCACCTGTGGCAGTGCTCTATGGCTCGCGCCTGGGTGCGGCACGGGTAGCCTCCGATGGTGACGTGGTTGCGGTGGCATTTGACGATCCCAACAGCATGAAACGGGGCCGGATCGGAGTTGCTGTTTCACACAGTCAGGGGCACGTCTTCGAGGCACGTCTCATGGCCAGCACCGGTAACGCTTCGGCTGTGGATCCCTATGTTGTGGTGCGTGGTCGCTCCATGCTCATTGGCTGGAGCGAGCTCGTTGCGGCGGATATCGATGCGGAGCCGGTTTTCGTGTTTCGTCGCGCGGTTGTACACTGACGTTCACCGGGATTGGCTGATCTTCGCTGACCCATTACTGAACCATTGAGGCTGTAGGCATGTTGCTGATTGGCTCACATTGCCATGACAGTGGTGGCATACACATGGCGCTGCGTCGTGCGGCGCGAGGGGGCATGCCCACTCTCCAGATATTCACGGCTGTTCCGCGTTTTTACAACGAGAAAGTCGGAGTGAAGCCCGAACGTCTGGTTCGCTGGAAAGAGGCTCTTGAGGAGACGGGTATTGATGCTTCGAAGGTGCTGGTACACGCAGCCTATGTGCTGAATGTGGCCGGGCCCGATCAGGCCAAGTGGGAGAAGGCCGCGCGCGGTCTGGCCCGGGAGTACGAGCGGGCGAGCATACTTGGCGTGGGGGGTGTGTGCTTTCACCCGGGATCTGCCACGGACGGCGACCGCGACTCAGCCCTTGAACGTGTTGCCGAGGCCATGCGCCGCGCCTTTGCGGCGGTTCCCGAGGGGACAACACGTCTTCTCATCGAGAACACTGCTGGTGGCGGGACAACGATTGGCCGCAACACCAGGGAGGTGGCTGCCATACTGCGCTCTCTTTCTCCCGCTGAGCGCAGACGCGCTGGATACGGTCTCGATACATGCCATATGTTTGCCTCCGGTTTCCCGATAGCCGAGTCGAGAGAGATACAAGCTGGCCTGATAGATGCTTTTGAGGTGGCCACCGGTGAAGCGCCGGCATTCTTTCACCTGAACGACAGCGAGGGTGCACTTGGTTCAAACAAGGACAGGCATCGTTGCATCGGCCAGGGGCAGATTGGTGAGGAGGCCTTCGGCTGGTTGCTTGCGGACCCGCGTGCGCAGGACATTCCGCTCATTCTTGAGACGCCCCATGCGCGCGAAGACGTGGCCGAGGATGACGACAGTCCCGACCCGCAGGACCTTGAGTCGATTGCGCTGTTGCGTGAGCTGGCGGAGAGAGCGCGGCTCTGAGAGGCGCCCTGAATGACGCCAAAGTTGCTTTCCGAGTGAAAGAATCACGAAAAACAGTGTTTCTCAGAGGGAAATTGCGCATCCCCTATTGCGTTGTGACCACGCGACAGTAGTTTGTGGCCGTCCACGAAGCATGTTCCGACTTCGTGAGAAACGTCGAACCACCACGGTTCGACACGACCCATACGGTCACAACCCCAGGAGACGCCATGGCTGCTGCTAAAAAGTCCGCCAAGAAAGCTGCAAAGAAGGTCGTGAAGAAGGCTGCCCCGAAGAAGGCTGCTAAGAAGGCCGCCCCGAAGAAGGCCGCCAAGAAGGCTGCCCCGAAGAAGGCGGCCCCCAAGAAGGCAGCCAAGAAAGCTGCACCCAAGAAGGCCGCAAAGCGCAAGCCAAATCCGGCATTCATGAAGGCTCTCACGCCCAGTGCCGCACTTGCCGCCGTTGTGGGCGACAAGCCGTTGCCCCGTACCGAAGTCGTGAAGAAGATGTGGGCCTATATCAAGAAAAACGGCCTGCAGGATGCCAGCAATCGTCGCAACATCAATGCTGACGACAAGCTCAAGGTCATCTTCGGCGGCAAGAAGTCGGTTAGCATGTTCGACATGACCAAGCTGGTCTCGGCACACCTCAAGTAAGCTTTCCGGATTTCCGGGCAACCGGAACTCCGGGTTACCGGCAACTTGCGGCGGTCCGTGCCGTATGTTTGAAGGGGCGTGTCTCACTGGGGATGCGCCCCTTCGATTTCCAGTCAACCATTACCAATTATCTGTGGCTGCCAAGAAGTCCGCTTCCGAACCCCAAAGGCAATCCAGTGTGGCTGCACTCCGCGATGGCAAGTCGCAGGGTGGGCGCAACGGACGCAGTGGTGTGAGCGCATGGGAAAACATCAAGGCGATAATCGTTACCGTCGTGATTTTTCTTTTCATTCGCACCTTCCTCGTTGAGGCGTACCGTATTCCGTCGGGGAGCATGATTCCCACACTGCTGGTTGGTGACTGGCTGTTCGTGAACAAGCTTGCCTACGGTCCGCATGTTCCGTTCACGAGTGTGAATCTTCCGGGCTATGCCGACCCGAAGCGCGGTGACGTGGTGGTGTTCGTTTCACCCTATCAGGTGGATCAGCCGGAGGACCCCACGCCCACGCTGGTAAAACGTCTTGTGGCAGTGGCCGGTGACACTATCTGGATGCGGGACGGACTTTTCTACCTGAACGGTGAACCGCAGCCGCAGGCTTTCAGAAACCCGAAGGATGCACACGGTGATGGCGGTTTCTCACATCCACTGTTCGTATGGCAGCACCAGTTTGAGCTTGCCGGTACAAGAGCCGGTGATCCACCCGCATCACCAACTCTGGATGATTGGGGGCCGCTGCTCGTTCCGCCCGGGCATCTCTTTATGCTGGGTGACAACCGCTACGACTCCAAGGACGGTCGTTACTGGGGAATGGTTCCCAGAGAGAATCTCCGCGGCCGACCGATCTTTGTGTATTACTCGTACAACGCCGACGACAGCGACCGCGCGCTGCCTTTCATAACCGATATCAGGTGGGGCCGTCTGGGGCACGTGATTCGCTGATCTGGCGAAGGTGCGCTGCGGGGATAGCTTCAAGGCATGACCCGCTTCTTTCCGCGAGAGGCTGTCTCCTGGGGCGAGGAGCGCTTGCATCCGCTGAGGGCCTTTGGCCTGAGGACACTTGAACCGGCCGGACTGGCCGGGATTGTACTTCGTTTGTGGCGTGTGGCGCTGTTGAACACCGATCAGTGGCCCCTGTTCGTCGCGGGCCTCACAGTGGCCGTATTGCTGCTTTGTGGCGTTGTAACCTGGCATCTGGGCAACTATCCCGTGCGTCGCTGGCCCATGCGCACACTGCTCTTTTTGCTTGTGGAAGTGTTTGCTGAACTGGGTACCAGCTCCGTCCTCATAGTGTTTGGACTTGAGAGACTGGGATCGGGGACGGCCGTGTGGAGTGACTGGTGGTCACTCGCAGCACAGACCGTGGTACAGCGTGCGCTGGTTGTGCTGCCCTTTGTCCTGGTCCTGGCTTTCGCAGTGCAGATGGTGAGGCGCTCACTGGACCGGCGCGCTGTCGCTGAGCCGATTGCTGGCGAGCCCGCAGCCGACCCTGGTGCCGGAAACGGAAGCGGCCCGGGCATCAAAGCCGGTGAGTGAACAGGCCTCCTGGCAAACCCACATACCTGCTAGATTGTAGGGATGGGGAACAGCAAACGCCTTATCGTTGTTGGTGATCGTGTTCTGGTGAAAACCGGAGACGGAGAGCAGCGCACCAAGGTTGGTCTTTACCTTCCACCCACTGCCATCGACAGTCAGGCGGTGCAGGGCGGTGAGATCGTATCCACTGGTCCGGGACTGGCCTTGCCTGATCTCGGCGATCAGGGAGACGAGCCATGGCGTGCCGGCAGCAACCACCGCGAGGCACGTTTCGTTCCTATGCAGGCCCAACCGGGCGATTATGCGCTTTTCTTCCGCAAGGCGGCCGTGGAGATCAGCTTCGAGAACGAGCAATACCTCGTGGTCCCTCAGGCCGCCATACTGGCTCTGGTACGTGAACCGCGCGACGATCTGCCGGATTACTGACCGGGCAACCCACGGAAGCTGAGAATCAGACATGTATCCCGAACACCTGTTGATGCCGATGCGCCAGGAATTGACGCGTCTCGGTTTTGAAGAGCTGCGCACCGCAGCCGACGTTGATACCCGCATTGGTGGAAACGCAGGCACCATGCTCGTTGTGGTGAACTCCGTGTGCGGCTGTGCCGCAAGAAACGCGAGACCCGCGGTGGCCCTTGCCATGGAGAACAGTGTCAAGCCTGATGCCTGTGCCACTGTTTTTGCGGGTCAGGACATGGAAGCCACCGCGCGTGCGCGCGAGTTCTTTTCGGGCTTCAGGCCCTCGTCTCCCAGCATTGCACTTCTGCGCGGTCAGGAGCTCGTGTTCATGATGGAACGTCACCAGATCGAAGGTCGCAGCGCGGTGCAAATCGCCAATGATCTGGCCGAAGCCTTTGACCGCTTCTGTACGCCCGCCGTAAACTGAGCGTTCACATATCAAGTGGCTCCCTGCCATGTTCAATTGCGGGCACGGGAGCTTTTGCATCACACATTGCGTGAGGCTGCGCTTGCATGAACACGGATGCACTCGAGTGGCCTGATCCGGGACCGTCGCTTGCACGGGCGTTGACTGGTGAGTTCAGGCTGTGCAGGGAGATCGGCCGCGGCGGGATGGGCGTGGTTTATCTGGCCGAGGACATGCGGCTTCAGCGCAATGTGGCAATCAAAACCTTGCTGCCACACCTCGCAGGTGATCCAGCGGTACGCGAGCGATTCGTGCGCGAGTCGCGCACTGCCGCTTCTCTTGCTCACCCGGGCATAGTTCCCATTCACGCGGCCGCAGATCACGACGGTGTCGTCTACTTCGTCATGGGCTACGTAGACGGCGAATCACTGGCCGACAGGCTGGCGCGCTCAGGGCCTCTCCACGCATACGAAGCAATGGGCGTGGTGCGACAACTTGCCATGGCGTTGGCGTATGCACACAAAGCCGGCGTGGTTCACCGTGACATCAAGGCCGAAAATGTGCTGATCGATGCAAGTGGGCGGGCGTTCATCACAGATTTTGGAATAGCGCGAGTTGGTGAAGCCCAGCCGCTCACTGCCACGGGCACAGTGCTGGGTTCGGTGCAGTACATGAGCCCGGAGCAGGTCACAGCAGAGAAGCTGGATGGACGCAGTGACATATACGCTCTGGGCGTACTGCTTTTTCACCTGCTGACGGTGCGATTCCCGTTTGAGCGACCGCAGGCATCGGCTGTGCTGGTGGCGCATGTTATGAGTCCGGTTCCTGATCTTTCGGACTACATGTCGGATGTGAGTCCGGAACTGAATGCGCTGATAAAATCCATGCTTGCCAAGCGTGTGGAAGACCGGGTGCAATCTGCATCAGATCTTGTGGATCGCATTGATGCTCTGCTCTCAGCATCTACGGTTACAAAACCGGAGGCCGCTGGCGAGGTAAATCCAGTGGAGTACCCGGTGCGGGCGGGCTCGATCGTCGGGGGAAGGCTCAGTTCTGATGAAGCAGAACAGTTGTGGAAGCGTGCCTCCGAACTTCAGGCCAATACAGGTTTGTTTACTGCGCCACCGGCACCAGACCGCTTCGCTGCAACGAAATCCTCATCCAGGAGTTCTTCTCGCGAAGGTACGAAGGATATCGGTGAGCCACTCACTCGCGGTTATGATCTGGAGATCGTGCGTGAGGCAGCGATAGAGGCTGGAATAGACGAACGCTATGTAGACCGTGCGTTGGCGGAGCGAAACGAAGCACAGGCCATTGCAGCCGCAACGGATCGACCCGTAGAGATCACGGTTGGTGCAGAGCAGAAGAAACCACCAAATCCGCTCATTGGAGCCTACCGCGCACTGCAGTTTGAAGCCGTTATTGATGGCGAGATACCGGCCTCATTTTTCGATGAAATGGCCGACATGGTGAGGCGTGATCTGAACAAACTGGTGTCCTCAACAGTTGTGGGGCGCACGCTCACCATTAACGTGGAAGGCGGCTGGAAGAGTGCGAACAGCACTTCCACCACAGCTCAGATCCAAGTGGCTCTGCGAAACGGCAAGACCATAATTCGAGCCTATCAGAGCCTGCGAAATGAGTGGGGGGGTATAGTTGGCGGAATCGGCTTCGGGGCTGGAAGCGGTATCGCCACGGCCTCATTTGGAGCTGGCATGGGCAGCGGCGTTGCAGCGCCTCAGGCAATTCTTATTGCGGGTTCGCTGCTCCTGGCCATCAACCTGGGTGCACGCGCCATCTTTGTTCATACCTCGCGCAAGCGCGAGCGCGAGATGCGAGCCCTCGTAGAACGAATGGCGCGAGTGGCCCAGGAGGAGCTGGCCAGACTGAGACTCAAGTCAGGATGACTACCTGTAACTGATCCAGTTCAACACCTCGCGAAGTCCGGGTCGCTTGCCATACATGAGCAGTCCCACGCGATAAATGCGACCTGCCAGCCAGGTAGTGAGCGCTGCGCCAACGGCCACAGAGAGCAGAGCTGCAGCAACCTGCAACCCGGGCACCGGTGCCACCGTCATGCGTAAGGGCATCACTATGGGTGCGCTGAAGGGAAGCAACGACATCACCAGAGACAGACTGCCGTCCGGCTGCATGAGTATGTTCTGCACGAATATCACGCTTGCAACCAGCAGCAGCACCACAGGCATCTGGGCCTGCTGGGCCTCCTGTTCGGTGTTGATGGTTGCTCCCACTGCAGCGAACAGCCCCGCGTAAAAAAGAAAGCCCAGTACAAAAAAACCGAGAAGAACCAGACCCGCCGATAAGGTGATTGCGGGAATTGTGAATGGGCTGCTGGAAATGCCCATGAACGAAAGCACCGGCTCCCGTGCGAAGTAGAGTGCCGCACTCATTACCACCCACAAGGCCACTTGAGTGAGCCCCACTCCGCCCACGCCAATGACCTTGCCGGCCAGAAGACGTGAGGCGGAGATACTGGCCAGAACCACTTCGGCCACCCTTGTCTGCTTCTCCTCCAAAACGCCGCGCATGACATTCACGCCGTAAATAAAGATCGTCATGTAGAGCACCATGGACACGGCAAGGCCAAGTATGAAATTGACCTGACCTGAACCGCCGCGGCCCTCTTTGGTGAGACGCTCGGTTGTGATGGCCGCGGTACTTGCCGCAAGGCTACGCCCCAGGTCGGGATCCACACCAGCCTGCTCCACTCTCAGAAGCAGTATCTGGCGCTGCAACGCACGTTCAAGTCGCTGCATGTCGAAGATGGCGGTGGTATTGCTGCCCGAATATCTGGCGCGACCCGAGAGCAGAGTGCCCTGATCCAGAACCAGGTAGCCCCTGGCGCTCTCACTCATTACTGCCTGCGTGGCAAGAGACTCTGCCTTTGCCAGACTGTCGGGGAGTGTGCTGTGCACCCTTGGCTCCGTGCTGCCGCCGGCAAGCCCACCTGCCAGATCGGTGGCAAGACGGCGGCCAAGGTCACTGCCCGTGGCGTCGATGATCTCAATGTTGCTGGCATTGGCCGAAACCTGATTTCCCGAAGACACCAGCAAGGGTACAATCATCAGCCCGCCAAAGAGCAACGGACCAAAAAGCGTGGCGATAACGAACCACTTGGTGCGCACCCGCTCAAGGTATTCACGCCGTATCACGGCCATGAGCTTGCGGTCAGACATTGGCAGTGACTCCGTGGTTTCCGTTTGCTGCATTGGCCGCGTTTGCGGTAGCAGGTCCATCTGCGGCGGTCGCTGCCGAAACCTTTTCCACGAAAATCTGGTGCAGCGAGGGCTGAACGCGCTCAAAACGTTCAATGCCTGCGCTGGCGTCAAGCAGCGCCCGCAAGAGAATTGCGGGATCAACAGAGTCGGGCAGATCCAACTCAAACTTTCGGTTCGACTGATTGGCTCTCATGCTCCACCTGGTGTCTGAAAGAACGCCTTCCACGGCCGAAGAAGGTGGAGAACTCAGGTCTATCGCCACATGGTTTCCGCCGTGATTCTCGCGTACTTCACTGAGTGGCCCGTCCACAATTTTTCTGCCACCGGCAATTATGCACACCGCATCGCAGAGACGCTCAGCGTTATCCATGAGATGAGTGCTGAAGATGATCGTCCGTCCCTGCTGGCGCAGTTCAAGGATGGTGTCCTGCAGCGCCTGGGCATTGATCGGGTCAAGCCCACTGAAGGGTTCGTCGAGAATTACCAGGTCGGGGTCATGTATCAGCGCCCCGATGAACTGCACTTTCTGCTGCATGCCGCGTGAGAGCTCATCGACGCGGTGATTGCCCCAATCGGCTCCGGCTCCGCGCAGTGACAGACGTTCAAGCCAGCGATCTATTCTGGCATCCAGATCGCGGCCGGAAAGCCCCTTCAGCTCGCCCAGAAAGCGCAGTACACGTCTCACCTGCATTTTTCGGTACAGGCCCCGCTCTTCGGGCAGGTAGCCTATGCGATCACTGAGGGAGGGATCCGTGCCGGGCAGTCCCAATATGCTGATTGCACCAGAGTCGGGCGCGATGATGTTGAGCAGCATTCGTATCGTTGTGGTCTTTCCAGCTCCATTAGGGCCCAGCAAGCCGTAAACCAGGCCTTTCGGGACAGAAAGGTCGAGTGAGTGAACTGCGATATGGTCGGCAAACCGCTTGGAGATGCCCGTGGCGTTTATGGCGGCAATGGCGGCAGAGGTCATGGTTCCGGAGTGGGTGGGGACACGGATTACCTGATGATAATCGACCGGAGTTCGCGACAGGCGTCTGTCGGGCGCCACCGTTTGTCACCGGGGTGGCACGTTCTGGCACTGCCTGCCATGGCCGATTTCGGCAGAAGTGGTATTTTCTCTACATACCCAACCTTCTACCCCTGATTGCCATGTTCAAACGTTTTCTCTCCGGCACGGCTATAGCAGCGCTGGCGCTGGCCCTCACAGTAACCGTGTCCGCAGCCGCCACCAGGGTTTTCGCGGATTTCAGCGGCAAGTGGACGATGAGCATTGCCTCGCCCGACCAGGCGCGCATGGCGGTCCTTGATCTCACTCAGACGGGTGACTCGCTGAGCGGTACCATGGAGTCTGATCTGGGGGTGGTGCCCACGCGTGGAGTGGTTCGCGGTGATTCACTCTACTTCGGCTTTTCCATTGACATGGGCGGCCAGATGATCTACCTCGCCGGTGCCGCCAAGGTGGAGGGCAACGAAAAGATGGACGGCCTTCTCGAGCTTGAAGGCATGGGTGCGTTTCCCTTCAGTGCCGTACGACAGCGTTGAGTTACGCTCTTCGTTGCCGACACTGACACAGTGACGGGTTACCACGGACGTTCCGGTTCTTCACGCCTGTTCGCTGCGCTCGCGATGCTTCTGGTGGGTGCCGCAGCAACGTGGGTGGGCGTGCTGGGTCTGGGTTCGGTGCCGGCTCTTGGCGCGCTGCTTTCGCCCTCGGTGGGGCTATGGATCAATGGCGTCGGTGATCTGCCGGAAGATGCCAGTGCCCGTATCCCCGGCCTCAGCGCCCAGGTGGACGTGCGCTTCGATCAGCGAAGCGTACCGCATATCTTTGCCAGCAGCGAAACCGACGCCTACCGGGCGCTTGGCTATGTGGTGGCGCGCGACAGGCTTTTCCAACTCGAAATCCAGTCGCGCGCCGGTGAGGGCACACTCACCGAGCTGGTGGGTGATGTGGCTCTCGATGCAGATCGTGACACACGTGCCCTCGGCATGCCTCGGTCGGCCGAAAGATTCATTGACGGGCTGGACCACGGAGGTGTGATGTGGCAATTGCTCCAGGCTTATGCTGATGGAGTGAATGCCTATCGGGAGTCACTCTCCCCGGCGCAGTACCCGGTTGAATACAAGTTGCTTGGCAAGTCGCCCAGGCAGTGGCTGCCAATACATTCGCTGCATCTGTTTAACCGAATGGGCTACACACTGGCCCACAATCCCGTGGAGCTCTCACTGCTTCGGGCGCGTGCACTTGTGGGCGATGACGCGGCTCGCGCGCTGTTTGACACTGACTCTCCGGTTCAGGAACC
>CAZWSJ010000022.1:0-46748 GCA_964636415.1 uncultured Gemmatimonas sp.
TGCTGGAACCCTATGCAGACGACGCGGAAAACAACGGACTACTGGTGAGCACGCCCGATCACATAGAGGAAGTGGCAGAAGCTGCACTCAAGGCTGGATTCCAGGTGGGCACGCACGCCATTGGTGATCGCGCAAACCGCGTAGTGCTCGATGCCTACGAAAAGGCTTTCAGCAAGGTACCCGTAGCCGATCACCGCTTCCGTGTGGAACACGCACAGATCCTGCACAACGATGACATACCGCGCTTTGCAGAACTGGGTGTGATTCCTTCCATGCAATCCAGTCATCAAACCAGTGACATGTACTGGATAGGCAAGCGACTCGGCTCGACACGGCTCTTTGGCGCCTACGCATGGCAATCGCTGCTGCAAACCGGCGTTGTTGTGCCCAACGGTACCGACTTCCCGGTTGAACAGGTGAGCCCGATCATCACTTTCCACTCAGCCATCGCACGTCAGGACGCCGACAACTGGCCCGCCGGCGGCTGGTATCCGGCACAGCGCATGACGCGCGAACAGGCTCTCCGGTCTGTCACTCTCTGGCCCGCGTATGCAGGCTTCCAGGAAAAGGAACTGGGTTCCATTACACCGGGCAAATACGCCGACTTTGTGATACTGGATCAGGACATCATGCGCGTGCCAGAGGAAATGGTGCTCAACACCAGGGTGCTCGCCACTTATCTGGGCGGCCGCGCGGTGTTTGAACGCTCCCCCGACAAGTAACAGGCAGGGTGAAAGACAAGTGAAAGGCAAATGAAGGACTGGCTTTCAAAAACGGATCTGCTGGGCAATACAGCCAGCGACTGGCTCCTTGCAGCACTGGGAGCAGTTTTGGGTTATCTGCTGGTGCACGGCGCAATACTGCTCATCCGTGCAAGGCTCAGAGTACACGCCGAACGCCGGCCACGCGGTGTGTACGAGATACTGCGCGCCACGCTCCGCGGCACGAGGGCCTGGATACTCATGCTGCTCTCCATCACCATAGCAGCACGCTATCTCCTGTTGCCCGATGCGCTCACCACTCATCTGGGCAAGATTACCTATGCACTCGTGGCCCTGCAGATCACGCTCTGGGTCACACGCTTCATTGTAACCGCACTCAACACTGCACCGGCCAGGTCCGCCACACCGCACAATGAGGTGATGTCGGGCGTACTGAGCTGGACATTGCAGGTGCTGGTGTGGGTGCTGCTGCTGCTTGCACTGCTCAGCAATGCGGGCGTCAACGTAAATGCATTCATTGCAAGCCTTGGAGTTGGCGGTGTGGCCATTGCGCTTGCGGCGCAGAACGTGCTGGGCGACCTCTTTGCATCCATAAGCATTGGTCTCGACAAGCCCTTTGAGCCCGGCGAATACATTGGCTTTGGCTCGAACTCTGGCACCGTAATGCGCGTAGGCATAAAGAGCACACGCATAAGGTCCCAGACCGGAGAGGAAATCTCCGTGGGCAATGCCAACCTGCTCAAGGAAGTTGTGCGCAATTACAGCCGCATGAATGAGCGTTGCATTCTGTTCAACATGAAGCTGGCCATGGACACGCCGCGCACGGCTCTCAATGAGTTCGTACTCGAGGCCCGAAAGATCATTGCGGGCATGGACAGGGTGCGTCTCGACCGCGGACACGCCACCGGTTTCAGCGACTTTGGCATGGATGTGGAATTCGTTTACTACCTGGAAACCGCAGACTTCAAGTTTTACAAGGACACTCATCAGCGCATTGTGTTTGCGCTCATGGATCAGATGGAGCAGTTGGGCATAAGCATGGCTGCTCCGGCAAGCAACACCTACTCTGTACACTCGGATCATGCTCACTGAAAACTCCATTGCATTTTTAAAGCGTCTTCTCGACACGCCGGGACCGTCGGGCTACGAGGGTGCGCCCGCACGCGTGTGGCGTGCCGAAGCGGCCGGCTTTACGGGGGAAATCCGCGCGGATGTGGTTGGCAATTCGTACGCAACGGTCACGGGCACGGGCGGAAGCACGGCGCCCACCATTCTGCTGGCGGGCCACATCGATGAAATAGGCGTGATAATCACGCACATAGACGACAATGGTTACTTGTATTTCGAGCCCATAGGCGGCTGGGATCCGCAGGTGCTGGTGGGTCAGCGTCTGCGCTTCGTCGGCCGCAACGGCAGCGTGTATGGCGCGGTAGGTAAAAAGCCCATCCACCTCATGAAGCCGGACGAGCGCGAGAAGGCTTCCAAAATCACCGACATGTGGGTTGACGTTGGCGTGAGCAGCAAGGCTGCGGCGCTGGAGCTGCTGCAGGTTGGTGATGCGGGCGTGATTGATTCACAAACCATAGACCTTCCCAACAACCGCATTCTTTCGCGCAGCATAGACGATCGCGTGGGTGCATTTGTGGTGCTTGAGGCGCTGCGCCGTTATGCGGCCGCACCGGGTCATGCACATGTTGTTGCAGTGGCCACATCGCAGGAGGAAATCGGCTACACGGGTGGCGGAGCAAGGGTTGCGGCACACAGCATGGAGGCTTCCATGGCCATTGCAGTGGACGTGACTTTCGCAACGGATCATCCCGGAATCAAGAAGGAAGAAGTAGGTGACTGCAGCGTTGGGGGTGGCCCTGTGCTCACGCGCGGGTCGGTTATTTCGCCAGTGGTTTATCAACTGCTGGCCAATGCAGCGACCCGTCTGGAAATGCCGTTTTCCATTCACGCCGCCGGCAGGTTCACCAGCACCGATGCCGATGCAATGCAGCTCGCGCGGAGCGGAGTTGCCACGGGTCTCGTTTCCATACCCAACCGTTACATGCATTCGCCCAACGAGCTTGTTTCACTCAGCGATCTTGACAGCGCGGCCACGCTCATAGCCGAAGCATGTCGCGCGGTTACGGCAGAAACCGATTTCACCGACAGACCATGAGTTCATCTGAGCCGCAACTGCTGGTAATCGGTGGCGTGGCAGCCGGCGCTGCCGCTGCGGGTCGTGCGCGTCGCCTCCACAGCTCAGCGCGCATCACCATTGTTGAGCGCGGGCCCTACATGAGCTACGCCAACTGCGGACTTCCCTACTACATCTCGCGTGACATAAGCGACAGGGGCAAGCTGCTTGTGGCCACGCCGGAAGGTTTCAAGAGGCGCTACAACATTGATGTACACCTGAACACCGAAGCGGTGACCATCGATCGCACGAACAGGCGCGTGCAGGTGATGCATGGCAACGAACTCTCATGGCTGTCCTATGACGCACTGATACTTGCCCAGGGTGGCAGGCCAGTACGTCCGACGCTGCCCGGCAGTGATGCCGACCACGTGTTCACGCTCTGGACCGTGCCGGACATGGATGCGCTGGATCACTTCATTGTGAGTGAAACGCCGCGTACGGCGGTGATAGTTGGCGGCGGCTTTATTGGCCTTGAGATGGCCGAGGCCTTTCATGCGAGAGGGATTGCCACAACAGTGGTAGAGCTGCAGCCAACCGTTATGAGTGTAATGGACCCCGAGTTTGGCGAAA
Source organism: uncultured Gemmatimonas sp. (assembly GCA_964636415.1). Taxonomy (GTDB): domain Bacteria; phylum Gemmatimonadota; class Gemmatimonadetes; order Gemmatimonadales; family Gemmatimonadaceae; genus Gemmatimonas. Next base: position 3,478 of record CAZWSJ010000022.1, read on the forward strand.
TGGTTGCGTCGGAACTCGTGAGCAAGGGCGTGGGTGTGATAACCGGTGTGGCGGTGAGTGAAGTGCGCAGCAATCCGCACGAAGTGTTGCTGAGTGATGGCCGGAGCCTTTCTGCCGATCTGGTGCTGTTCTCTGTTGGTGTGAAGCCGGAGCTTACGCTGGCCAGGAGCTGTGGACTTGAGATTGGTGTTTCCGGCGGATTGGTGGTGGACAAATGGCTTCGCACTTCAGACCCGAACATTTTTGCAGCGGGGGATATGATAGAGCTGCGCAATTTTGTATCGGGCAAGCCCACCAGAGTACCGCTTGCGGGTCCGGCCAACAGGCAGGGTCGTATAGCTGCAGAGAACGTTGCATCTCTGCTTCGTGGAGAGAGTGCTGAAGTATTGAGCTATGCCGGGGCGCTGGGCACGAGTGTGGTGAAAGTGCTTGATGCCACTGCTGCCCTGACTGGTCTTGGCGAGCGTGCTGCCAGCGAGGCCGGTTTTGACGTGGGAGTGGCTCTGGTGGAGGCCAGCGATCATGCCAGCTACTACCCGGGGGCGCGTAAGCTGAAGCTCAAGATTGTATACGACAGGCAAAGCGAAAGACTGCTTGGTGCTCAGGCTTTTGGGGCAGCGGGCGTGGACAAGCGCATAGACGTGCTGGCAACTGCACTGCGTGGCCGGCTTACAGTGCACGACCTTGCAGAGCTGGATCTGGGATACGCGCCGCCTTACTCAACCACCAACGACATCATCAACACCGCTGCTTTTGTGGCGCAGAAAGATCAGTATGAGAGGCGCAGCAGCGCCGCCACCACTTCCTCATCGGGATCGTTGCGCAGTATTTCCAGTGTTGAGAGCACGGCCTGACCGCGCGCTCTGAACAGCGCCTCTATAGCAGCCACGCGCAGGTAGGACGCCCGTGGTGCCGGACGTTCTGATCCGTCTTGCGGCTGTTGTGGTGGCAGGGCAACGCGCAGAAGGCGTTGAACCGCATCGGCGGTACCGAGGCGACCAAGTGAGCTGAGCATTTCGAGTGCCACATCCTGGTCGCTTTCCATTTCCAGAGCCATGGCCAGGCGGGCGGCGGGCGGGCGTACGCTGCCACTCACCAGCATTGTGCTCCCGTAAGATGCGGCCGCGAGTCTTCGCACCTCAACGCTGGGATCTTCGATCAGCGTGTGGAGCTGCGCCAGAGCCCTGGGTGTTCCCAGGCGGGTTAGCGCACGTGCGGCGGCAATGCGTATTCTTGCGTCTTCGTGCTCCAGCAGGGGGAACATGGCCACATCGGCGTGTGACACTCCCATTTCGCCCAGTAGTGCGAGAGCGTTCCGTACAACATACCAGCGGTGATCGCGCAGCAGGTCCACGATAATTGCGGCACCCATGTCGAGCGACACGATGGAATCAAAATACACGCGCCTTTGCGCTGAGTCCTGCGCGTGCAGCAACAGATCCTTGAGTACAGCCACCGAAGCCTCTCCGCCGCGAGCCATTACCTCAAGCAGCAGCAGACGATCGGAGGTATGAGGCAGGCGGCTTGCGATGAGTTCCAGCGAGCGACGCCTGAGCAGGCGCCTTAGCAGGCGCTCCAGGGCAAGCCTGGAAGCAGCGGCGCCAACTATGTGAATGCGCGCCATGCAGCTTCTGGCCACGCCTTCGAGGATTTGAGCATCGCCGCGGTTTTCCGCTTCTGCGATTCCCGGAAGAATGATATCCACCGCCTCGTTTGCAGACTGATCGCTATATGCTGAGGCCAGCAGCGAGAGCCCCGAGGCGATGGAGGAGGCCCCTGCGCCTTCAGCTATGGCTGCGCCCAGCTCTGCCACCACGCTTGCCGGTGTGAGGCGGCGCTTGAGTTGCTGCTCCTCGTCGCTCGGGTCTTGTGAGGCAAGAAGCACGTTCCAGGTGCGCATGAGTTCCTGCTGCGACGCTCCGCCGCCCTGCAGGTCCGGAGCGCGATCGTACCGGGCCAGCAGTGTGGCAAGTGTGAAAATCTCACCGGGTGAAGCACCGCTCCTTACCATGAGGCTCCCGATATTGCAAGCAACCAGGCGGTCGAGCAGCCACTCCAGTAATGGTTCGGCGCTCATGCCGGCTCTTCTCTGGATCTCACCCGCCAGCACCAGACCATCGCCCCACACCCGGCAATCGATGGCCTGATCGCGTACGCGAGCCGTGCATATCCTGAGCGCATCACGAACGCGTCCACGATCGAGCGCATCCACCACGTCGGTGGTCTCATCCACATCGTTGGCCATGATCTGATTCACGAGCACGGCCAAAGAGACCAGCGTCTGGCGCATGGCGCGGATGCTGGGCAGCCGCTCATAGCCCTCGCGTCCGGGGATTGGTATGGGGGGGATGCCGGGAGTGGATCGCCGCGGTGTGAGTGGTGACATGAGACTAAACTATTCCGGGAACCTCGTTGTCGTCACACACAGACTGCCTTGTTGCCGTCATCATACTGTCATCGTTTGGCCATGCCTGCTTCCATTTCGACCTCGCTTTACTACAGGGTTGACGGCCCTGAGAACGGGAAACCCCTTCTGCTTTTGCACGGCGGACCCGGCGCCAGCCACGACTACCTCTACCCCCAGATGCTGGAACTGGCGCGCGACTACCGCGTCTACACCTACGACCAGCGAGGTGGCGGACAGTCAAAGACAAACGATTCCACGCCAGTTACATGGGAAACCCAGGTTGCCGACCTGGCAGCACTCATCACAGAGTTCGGCATCGGGCCTGCAACCCTTGTGGGCTACTCATGGGGTGCGCTCCTGGCCATGCTCTACGCCATAAGCAGCACAGGGGACCCGGCGCTGCCCGGCGTGGAGCGAATGGCACTCATCTCACCCGCACCCATCACACGCCAGTGGCGGGAACAGTTTGAAGCCCGCTTTGCCGAACGCTCACGAAGCCCTTTCATAGTGGAGAGCAGAGCTGCGCTCATGGCTTCGACACTCCGGGAGAGCGACCCGGAGTTATACCGCCAGCGGAGCTTCGAGCTGAGCGTGGCCGGCTACTTCCACGACGCCAGGCTTGCCACCAATCTCACGCCCTTCCGCGTTGTGGGCAGAGTACAGCAGTCCATCTGGAGCAGCCTTGGTAACTTCGATTTGCGCTCCCCGCTTTGTGCCGTGAGCTGCCCTGCGCTCGTCGTTTACGGTGAATCCGATCCTATTCCGCACGAGTCGGCGCTGGCTGCAGCGGAAGCGCTTGGAGCAGAGATGGTTGAGTTGCAGGACTGTGGCCATGTGCCCTATGTGGAGCAGCCCGAAGCCCTGTTCAAAGCTCTGCGACGATTTCTGGGGGAGCAGCATGCAGCACGAAACGCATGTAACTCATGAATTTCTGGCACGGTCATGACCGTGCTTGAACAGGTGACACAAACGCCGCTGGCCCTTCTCGACGTGGACGGACGAGAGGTACGGGTAACCCTGCACACCGCCAGTGACGGCCTGGAATACATAGGCAGACTCTTTTTTGCCGACGCCGAATGGGGCAACAACGGCATTCCCGACAGGAGCGTCATTGCTGATCGCAGCCCGGAAGAAGTGCTGGAGCGCGCGAGGCGGCTCAACCGGGAAGAACTGCTTCAGCGTCATCGTCGCGCGAATATTGAGAAGCGGCGCTACCACTCGCTGCGCCGCGTCACTGCGGAGTTTCTGGGCAAGGTGCGGTATCTGAACCGCGTGGCGGTGAGCATGCGCAGCGGGCTGCTGGACGCAGCGGGCGGCCAACATGAGCTGGAGATGACAGAACAGGAAATGATGGCCATAGTGGAGCGCATGAAGCACGTGGCCGGGATAGAGGGCTGAACGCCCACGGGGTCGGATTAGATTTCAGCTCCACCCCAACTGTTCCATCATGGCGCGATCCAGCAGGAAGACACTGGGCGAGAAACCCTCACAAAGGGCTGCACCCCTGGCGAAGAGTCCACGGACCAGGGCGGCCAAAAAGGCACAGGCCGAGACAGTTCTGGCGCGGCTGAGCAGCGAGTACCCCGATGCCACCTGCGCACTGGACCACCACAATCCCTTTGAACTGGTCTGTGCAACCATTCTCTCGGCGCAGTGCACCGACGCGCGTGTGAACATGGTGACGCCGGTGCTTTTCGCCCGGTACCCGGACGCCCGGGCGCTGGCCGCGGCCGATCCGGAAGAGGTGGGTGAGATCATTCACAGCACCGGATTTTTCCGTGCCAAGGCCCGAAATCTTGTGTCCATGGCCGGCACGCTGATGCGTGATCACGAGGGCGTGGTGCCCCGAAGCATGGAAGAGCTGATCAAACTGGCCGGCGTGGGCAGGAAGACGGCCAACGTGGTGCTTGGCAATGCCTTCAACATCAACGAAGGCATAGTAGTGGACACCCACGTTCAGCGTGTTTCACGCCGGCTGGGTCTTACGCGTGAGCCCGATCCGGTGGGCATAGAGCGGGACCTCATGCCGCTCTTTCCACGCGAGTCATGGACCCTGCTCAGCCATCTTTTCATCATGTTGGGCCGCGACACCTGTTATGCGCGCAAGCCCGCCTGCGGGCGCTGCGTCTTGGCCGACATCTGCCCGAGTGCCTTCACGCTGGGTTAACTGCCGGCGACTCGTCGACTCAGCGGATATTTCCTGATATCTTTAGGGGATATCCCATTTTGCAACTCCAACAACGAGATCTGCGTGGCCAAGACAGCTACGATTGAAACCAACAAGGGCACCCTGGTGGTGGAGCTTTTTGAGAAGGAAGCACCCGGTACAGTGGACAACTTCGAGAAGCTTGCCAACAAGGGCTTTTACGACGGTGTGAAGTTCCACCGCGTCATCCCTGACTTTGTGGTGCAGGGCGGCGATCCGCTTTCGCGCGACCTGCCCGAGGGCGACCGCCGCATAGGCTCGGGCGGGCCTGGGTATCAAATCAAGTGTGAGACGCGTGGCAACCCGCACACCCACAAGGTGGGCGCTCTTTCCATGGCTCACGCCGGTCGCGATACCGGCGGCAGCCAGTTTTTTCTGGTGCTGAGCGAGGCCAACACCCGTCATCTGAACGGCGTACACACGGTATTCGGTCAGGTGATAGAGGGTCTGGAGATCCTGCCCACCATAGTGCAGAATGACCACATGGTTTCTGTACGGGTGGTTGATTCGGAACAGGCCTGAGGCCGGTTTCCGGCTGGCGTCACTTTTCATACTTACAGACACATAACAGGGAGCGGGCAATGGCATCAAACGGGCAGCACAGCGCAAGCGGCACGGATATCGGAGCCGGTTTCATGGGTCTCATTGGCGGCGCGATTATCATTTTCGCGATCATCTACAGCATCGTGATGTGGACGAACTCGCGCTACAAGGCTCATGAGTCTGCGGCTGGCGCTGCTGCCACCAGCTCACTGGTTGTGGAGCAGCCCTTTCTGGTCTGAAGTTTGCGCTCAGGTGTAAGCTTGCGCGGGAGCTCATAAACTCTCGCCTGCCGGGCTGCGATTCGCGGTCAAAGGCATCAAACAACTGAGCCGGCACGGGGCTTGCCTCCGCAGCCGGCTCAGTTTTTATTGTTTTACGGACTGACCAGTCAGTCAGTAAACGGAATGGATACAGTGAACCAAACAGACGAAAACGCCCACGCGCGAAGACGCGCGCCAGAAGAAAGACCCCAGCAAATCCTCGAGGCCGCCTTCCATGAGTTCGCCAAACGAGGACTCACCGGCGCAAGACTCGACGATATCGCCAAACGAGCCGGCATCGCAAAAGGAACCATCTACCTCTACTTCCCCAATAAGGAAGCCCTGTTCAGGGAAATGGTCAAAGTCACAATTGTCGATGCCCTGAATGAAGCAGAAGCGACAGAACGCGCACAGAAAAGCGACAGCGCAGAGTCACGGCTTCGGACCCTGGCCAGCAGATGGTGGCACTTCCTCCGCACTGACCAGGCCCACGTCATTCACAAACTCGTCCACGCTGAACTCGCCAACTTCCCCGACCTCATGGCCTACTACGCCGAAGAGGTCATAGCAAAGGGACGCAAAATGGTCAGAGGAATCATCGTCGACGGCATCGCCAGCGGGGAGTTCCGACCCCTCAATCCAGCCATCGCTTCCCGCATGTACTCAGCCATCTGGCTGCAGCACAGTATCTGGTGCTCAACACGCACTTTCCACCCACAGCTCGGCAGCGACGCCGAGGTCTTGAGCGAAATGCTCGATTTCTATCTGTACGCACTAAGACCCTGACAAGACTCTTTATGTCTTTATTTAAGTCTTTAATTATAGAAACACTTCGACACCCCAATTTGCGAACAGCCCCGCCAGCCTCAAGGCTGGCCCTGATCGCAGCAACCTGCATCACTATGGCAGTCGGCACTGCCGGCTCTGTTGCGTCTGCAAGCGCACAACAGGCGCCGGCTCGGCTTTCCATGGGCGACGCCGCCAGGCTGGCCGCTCAACAGAACGGGGTCATTGATGCCGCCCGTGCACAGGTTGAGCAGGCCAGCGCCCGTGCCGACCTGAGCCGCAGCGCACTCTTCCCCGATCTTTCCGCCGGCGCGGTGCAGCAAAAGCACACGCTCAATACGGCCACTTTCGGCTTCAGCTTCATCGATCCCGGCACAGGCAGGCCGCTCATGCGGCCCGATGGCGAGATCATGGGTCCCGTTCCAACCATAGACTTCCGCTATCGGGTTCAGACCCAGCTCTATAACCCCTCTCTCTGGGGCAACTGGCGAGCTGCGCAGGCCGGTACCGCTGCCGCCAGCGCAAACCTGGATGCCCAGGCCGAGGGCGTGGCAGCGGCCGCGGCCCTAAGCTACGTGGCCGCCGCAAGGGCTCAGGCCCAGCTTGAGGCCCGGGCGGCCGATTCTGCACTGGCCGCCGATCTGCTCCGCATAGCCCGTGACCAGCTCAACGCCGGCGTGGGTGTGGCGCTCGACGTAACACGTGCCCAGTCCCAACTCGCCAACGTTCGCGCGCAGATCATCATGGCCCGCAACGAACGCGACCGCACACTGCTTGAGCTGAGACGCGTGACGGGTATTCCACTTGATGCTCCACTGGAACTCGCTGATTCACTGGCAGACATGCCTGTTGAAGATCTGCCCGCTGGAGGGAACGCGACCGGAAACGCGGCAGCCGCCGCTGCAAACCGTGAACAACGCGCCAGCTCCGCGCTTTCCACGGCCCTCGACAAGCGCCCCGATCTCAGGGCCCTCGATGCGCTCGAGGCGGTACAGGAGCAGTCGGGCAAGGCCATTCGCATGGAGCGCATGCCGCAGCTTTCACTCACTCTGGATCACGGCGTGATCGGAGCCAACACCAAACGTCTTCTGCCCACATACTCGTGGGGACTCGCGCTCTCCATGGATATCTTCGACGGCTTCAGAAGAAAAGCACGTCTTGAGGAACAGTTGGCGGCCGTGAGAGAGACGGAGGCCAGACTGCGTGACCTGCGTGCACAGAGCTCGCTGGAAGTGCGAAGCGCACTGCTTGATCTGGATGCCGCGCGCGAGCAGGTGGACGCAGCAGCGGAGCGTCTCACGCTGGCCCATCAGGAAGTGAGTCAGGCCGAAGATCGTTTTGAGGCTGGCGTAAGCGGCAATGCCGACGTTATCACCGCGCTGCTCTCGCTGAACCAGGCACGCACGCTGCGCAATGATGCACTCGCCGCCTACCAGATGGCGCGCGTGTCTCTTGCACGAGCCATGGGAGAGGCAAGACAACTGCCCTGAGTGGCATGATTTCCAGTTTCGCGAACACGTCCAAATACATACAGAAAACATTTCATGTCACGACCGAATATAAAACTGTTGATACCGGCCGCAGCCATCATTGCCGGCGCCGTGTGGGGCTACCAGCGCTGGTCGTTCAGCCGCGCCCACGAGTCAACAGACAACGCGCAGGTTGATGGTCACATAGTACCTGTGGTTGCCAGGGTGGGCGGCTACGTCACCGGCATAGAGATCGCCGATAACATCCACGTTGACGCAAATCAGGTCCTCATACATCTCGACAAGCGTGAACTCGAGGTGAAGCTGGCTCAGGCCGAGGCCGATCTTGCTGCAGCACAAACTGCTGTGGGTGGAGGTGGAGTTGAAGGCCAGGCGGAAGCGCTGGTGCGCACTGCATCAAGCCAGAGAGATGTGGGGTCTGCACAGGTTGTCGCGGCCCGTGCGCAACTCACGCGCACCGAGGCGGACCTCACCCGCGCGCGCGAGCTCGCGGGCAAGCAGATCATAAGCGCAGCGCAACTTGATGCGGCCCAGGCAGCACGCGATGCCGCTGCGGCCACACTCGAAGCCACAGAGCGACAGGTGAACGCTGCAACGGGCAGCATTGCCAACGCCGAGGCCGGTGTGCGGCTGGCCAGGGCGCGTCTTGAAGCTGCACTCGCGGCCCGTGACCAGGCAGCCCTGCAGCTCTCCTACACTACCATCAAGGCACCGGTTGCAGGCGTAGTGTCGCGCAAGCAGGTGGAACCCGGACAGTTGGTGCAGCCCGGTCAGACACTGCTTTCCATTGTCTCTGACACAGGCATCTTTGTCACAGCAAACATGAAGGAAACGCAGCTCGCGCGCATACGCGTTGGCCAGAAAGTAACCCTGGAAATTGATGCCTACGGTGCGAGTGCAGAGGGAGAGGTGGAAAGCATTGCCCAGGCAACGGGTGCCAAGTTCGCACTGCTGCCGCCCGACAACGCAACGGGCAACTTCACAAAGGTTGTTCAGCGCGTGCCCGTGCGCATTCGCGTAACAAAGGACCTTGGTGCCGACAGACCTCTCAGGCCCGGCATGTCGGTGCTGGCCAGCGTGATGGTGCGATAATAGCTGTGTCAGGCAACAACATGGTCCTTGGAAGCGACGTGGCTTTTGGCAGCGCCAGCCACGACGTGGCCAGGGTCGTCGATCCCTACGCAAACAAGTACATCATCTCGGCAGCAGTGACGCTTGCTGCGGTGTTGCAGCTCATAGACACATCCATCGTGAACGTGGCCATACCGCACATGATGGGCACACTGGGTGCAACACTGGATGAAATAGCTTGGGTAAGTACGTCCTACATCATTGCCAACGTCATTGTCATCCCGCTTACCACCTGGCTTTCGTCTTTCTTCGGACGCCAGCGCTATCTCACGGGATCCATACTGGTTTTCGTTGGTGCGTCCTTTTTCTGTGGTGCCTCAGCCTCACTGTGGGAGCTGGTGTTCTGGCGCGTGATTCAGGGGTTTGGCGGCGGTGCACTGCTGGCCACCGCCCAAGCCACACTGTTTGAAAGTTTTCCTCCCGAGGAACGCGGCATAGGTCAGGCCATATTCGGTGTGGGCTTGATGGTTGGCCCCACTGTGGGCCCCACGCTGGGCGGCTTCATAGTGGACGCCTACAGTTGGCCCTGGATTTTCTACATCAATATCCCGCTTGGTCTCGTTGCAGCCTTCATGACATGGACCTACGTGAAAGACGTATCCCATGAAGTGCGCGCCAAGTCGGTTGATGTGCTGGGTATAGTGCTGCTCACGCTGGCGGTGGGTTCGCTGCAGTGGATGCTTGAACGCGGCGAGCGCTACGACTGGTTTGAGTCCAGGCTGGTGACATCACTGGCAATAACCAGCGTGCTTGCAACCGTGCTTCTTGTCTGGAGAGAACTCACGGTTGACGAACCAGTGATAGACTTCCGCGTGCTGGCTTCAAGGCAACTTGCACCGGGGGTGATTTTCGGCACCTTTCTGGGTCTCGCTCTCTTCGGTTCCATCTTCGTGCTTCCGGTGTTCCTGCAGATGCTGCACGGCTTCACCGCTGAGCAAACGGGCTGGGTTATTCTCCCCGGTGCACTGGCGTCGGCTGTATCCACGGCTCTCATGGGTCGCATAGGAACGAGGCTTGATGCGCGCATCTTCGTTTCACTGGGAGTGGCGCTCTTTGTTATTTCCATGTGGCAGCTCGGGCAGCTTCCTCTGGATGCGGGCAAGCAGGATTTCTTCTGGCCGCTCATAATCAGGGGTGCGGGCCTGGGCTTCATTTTCGTACCGCTCACCACGGCCAGTGTACTGGGTGTTCCCGTGCAGAAACTGGGACCGGCCACGGGCATGTTCAATCTCATGCGACAGCTTGGCGGCTCCCTTGGCATTGCCATCATGGCAACCCTGCTTTCGCGTTTCACCAACACCAGCAAGTCGCTGCTCACTGAGCACGTGGGCATCTACGATCCCAACACAGTTGAGCGGCTTAACGGCATTACCCACGGACTCATGTCCCGTGGCACAGACGCCTTTACGGCACACCGGCAGGCGCTCAGTATCATTGATCTGCAGATCAGTGCTCAGGCCAGTGTCATGGCCTTTTCCAGGATTTACATCATTTCTGGCCTTCTGCTGCTGCTGGGTCTGCCCCTGCTCCTCATCTGGCGCACCGGCCGCACCGATGCAGCGGCATCAGCCGTCATGTCGGATGCTCACTGATCGTGACTCACGGTTGTCTCTTCAACGTTCATACGGCATTCTCTTAGAGTGATTCCCACACGTTCTGACGCCGAAAGGCTGGTTCATGACTGGACCGCCTCCGAATCGCTGCGCAAGCATATGCTGGCAGTGGAGTGCGCAATGCGGGCCTATGCGCTCTATTTCCATGAGGACGAAGACCTCTGGGGCATTACGGGTCTTATCCACGACTTCGATTACGAGCGCTTCCCCAACGCGGATCAGCTTTCTGAGTCGGAGCACCCAACTGAGGGCGTGGAGCATCTGCGGCGCCTGGGCTGGCCGGAAACCATTTGCGAGGCCGTGCTGGGGCACGCCGACTATACCAACGTGCCCCGGGTCACCCGTCTGGCCCGTGCCCTTTTTGCAGTGGATGAGCTTACGGGGCTCATTACCGCCTGTGCCCTGGTCAAGCCGGGCAAGGCGGTGAGCGATGTGAGTGTTTCAGGTGTAAGAAAGAAGATGAAAGACAAGGCTTTTGCCCGCGGCGTGAACCGTGATGACATAGTTCAGGGTGCAGAATCGCTCGGTGTGGGCCTGGACGAGCACATTCAGCGCGTGCTTTCGGCCATGCAGGAAAACGCTGCCCTGCTGGGTCTGGCGGGTGTGGGTGCAGATGCCGGCCCGGGCGGCGAATCCGGCGGCGGAGCCGGGTCCGGATCGGGCTCCAAAGCCGGCACCGGCAGCCCTCCCGTCGCCCCAACTTCAACGACGCCACCCGGCGATGCGTAAGCCGGGTGTCCTCACCCGGAATCGTGACCGCTATCTCCCTGCCCATATCGCATGTTTCGCCCGTACGGGGCCAGCCGGGGGAAGTTCGGCGTCGTGTGGTTTCTGTCATGAAGCCTGAGCGTCCGATCACGCCCGAGGTGCTTGAGGAGCGTGAGCTGGTGCTGGCAGCTCAGGCGGGGGACAATACGGCCTTTGCCGGTTTGGTTCGGCGCCACCAGCGCCGGGCTTACGCGGTGGCTCGCGCGATCGTCCTTTCACATGACGATGCGGAAGACGCAGTGCAGGAGGGCTTTCTGCATGCGTTCAGGGCTCTGGAACGGTTCAGACCCGAACAGGCATTCGGTGCGTGGCTGCATCGCATTGTGGCCAACGCGGCCCTGGATATCGCCAGACGCCGCAAGGTGCGCGACGCCGACGAGTTGCCGGAGTCGCTGTCATCGCCACATAGGGATCCGGCCGAGTCGGATGAGATAAGGGAGCGCTTGGTGAAAGCGCTGTCCTCGCTGGGAGAAAGACAACGTGCAGTGATAGTTATGCACGATGTTGAAGGCTACAAACACGCAGAGATCGGCTCCATACTCGGCATTCCCGAGGGCACGGCCCGGTCGGATCTGCACCATGCAAGAGCGCATCTCAGGCGCCTTCTGAGCAATCTTCGGAGTGAGCGATGACGGGTCAGCGAAACGACGACATGTGGAACAACGAAGGTCGGAGCGCCGGCCAGGACCCGGAACTGACGGAACTGCTGCGCAAGCACTATGCAGCCCCCGGCGATCAGTCTTACTGGCTGCGCCAGGAGCAACGCATCATGCAGGCCATTCCTGCCATTCTGCGCGGCGCAGTTCGTGAGCTGCGCCCCCGTTGGTGGAGCGGATTTGCCGAACTCAAGGCCAGCGACCTGCGTACAGCCGGCCTCATAGCGGCCACTCTGGCCCTGTTGGCCACAGGCGCCACATTCGTTCGCAACCAAACCGAAAACGCGCGCGCAAGAGCCATTGCGGCAAGAGCTGTGGTAGAATCCACTCAGCCGCTGGATGACATCATGTTGACTCGCGTCCGTACCAGGCTGCCGGCTGATGCCCCAGAGCGCTATCTGGACCCGCTGGACTACTGAGTTCAGCGTCTGGTTTAAGCCACTGGCCGGAAATACCGAGCCAGGATCCGGAAATCCGTGATACTGCCACATCAAGCTCCGCCCCGTTCAGAACGTGCCGTCGTCCCGACAGAGATATATCGCTATCACCTACCTCCTCGCTGCCTTCCTGCTTGGTGGGGTACTGGGCTATCTCACCGGCCATTCCGGAGGCTCAGTCACTGCCACACGCATGGTTGACCAGCAGAAGGCAACCGTAGACGTACTCGGCCGCGAGTTGTCTCTATCCGGCACACAGCGGAGCATCATCGACTCCATCATGAGCTGGCGCCAGGAGCGTTCGCGTGAAATCACGCGCGTAGTCCGACCCGAGCTGGACGCATTACGCGACAGCGCCCGCAATCTGATCATCAATACCCTCGACAGCTCTCAGGCAAAAGCCTTTCACGAGATGATCGAACGCAACCAGCGCGCAGCGGACAGCACCGCGCGCTCCAGAGAGGAAAATCCTTGACGTCTTGTACGGCTTTGAAAGCTGCATTTGCCGGGGCTGTCTTGATGGCTGCCCCGCTTGCGGCACAGTCCACGCCTCCAGATGACAACGCACGGCCCGTGTCGCTCCAGGAAGCCATAGATCTGGCCACCCGGAACTCGCCCGTTGCCGTGCAGGCCGAGGGCTTCAGCAGGAACGCCAACGCCGCCCGTCGTCGGGCCAAGGCCGCCTACCTGCCCACCGTGAACCTGAGTGCCAACAGCGGACACACCCAGGGCAGTACAATCAACAGCTTCAACGGACAGCTTACCGCTCTCACAGGCGCCCCCTGGACCTACGGCAATGCGCTCAGACTGGACCTTGCGCTTTTTGACGGTGGCAGCCGTTTCTCAGAGTCCAGACGTGTGCGCGCCACGGCAGACGTGGCCGATGTGTCGGCCGTAACTGCCCGCTTTGACGCGACGCTACAGGTAAAGCAGCAGTACTACGCCGTGCTCGCTGCACGTGAATCAGCGGCGGCCGCCAAGGCCCAGTTGGAGCAGGCCCAGCAGCAGCTTATGGCGTCCACCGCCCGCGTGGCGGCCGGTGTGGCCACCAAGTCCGACTCACTGCGCTCGGTAATTCTGGTTGGAAACGCAGAGCTGGCCGTACTTTCTGCCGATAACGACCTCCGCGTGGCCAACGCCTCGCTTACCCGTGTTGCCGGCTCGCTCACCACCATCACGGCTGCGCCCGACGATACCTTGGACGCGCCCGTGGAGCTGCCGGGTGAAGCCGAGCTGATGGCCCTGGCCAGTGAAGGGCCGGCGGTGAGACTGGCGCAGTCGAACGTGGCAGTGGCACGCGCGGCCAAGGCCACACAGCGCTCCAGCTACTGGCCCACGCTGTCCGTCTCGTTCAACTACGCCTTCAACCAGAACAGCCCGGATTTTGAAGGCAAGAACCTCTGGCTTCTGGGCGGTCAGCACGCCACCCGCCAGACAATGACCTTCAACTTGAGCTATCCGCTCTTCAACGGTCTTGTGCGAGAATCACAGTCTGTGCAGGCAGACGTGACACTGGCCAACGCCCAAGCGCAGTTGCGCGATGTTCAGCTCGCGGCCAGACAGAACCTCACTTCCTACCTGAGACTGGTGCAGAATGCTCAGGCCCGTGTCACAATACAGATGGCAGCGGTGGCTGCCGCAGATGAAGACCTGAGAGTGCAGCAGCAGCGCTATGCTCTGGGAGCCTCCACACTGCTCGACCTGCTCACCTCACAAACCACCCTCAACCAGGCCAGGCAGGCGCTCATTCAAGCCCGTCTGGATGGACGTGTGGCCCGGGCCCAGCTTTCTGCACTCATAGGCCGCGAACTCTGAGCCCCGCCCCCTTTGTCCGCCGCCGTCACCCATTTCTGTGACGGCGGTTTACATTTGTCGGGTCCAAACAACCATTGATGGCCGACGATCCTGATCCGCCGACCTCTCCATCGGGGGCGGCTCCAACAAAACCGCGAAGCAGCGGGAAATCCCAGCCGGACAATAGCACCGGCATACCGCTGACAGGCGCACCAGCCAGACACGAAACCGACCCCAAGGGGAGCCGTCTGGCAGTACTCATGCTCACCGCACTGGGGGTGGTGTACGGCGACATTGGCACCAGCCCGCTCTACTCCATTAAAGAATGTTTCAGTCCGCTATACGGTATTGAGCCCACGCGCAGCAATGTTTTTGGCATACTGTCGCTTATCGTGTGGACCCTCACGCTGGTCATCACCGGCAAGTATGTGAGCTTTGTACTGAGGGCCGACAACCGGGGCGAGGGCGGCACCTTTGCTCTGCTGGCACTCATCTTTCCACGCGGCACCCCGCAGAGCTTCGCCAAGGGCGGCATCTTCGTTGCTCTGGCATTATTCGGTACGGCTCTGCTCTATGGTGATGGTATCATAACGCCAGCAATGACAGTTCTTGGCGCCATGGAGGGCCTGGAGGTGGCGTTCCCCACCTTCAGCCACTTTATAGTGCCGCTGGCCATGATCATCCTCACGATGCTGTTCTTCATACAGCGCATGGGCACTGATCTCATTGGCAAGGCCTTTGGCCCGATAATGCTGGTATGGTTTCTGGTTATTGCAGGTCTTGGTCTGAGTGAAATAGTCCGCTCTCCCTGGGTGCTGGCGGCACTGAACCCCATATATGCCGCGCACTTCGTGGCTGAACACCGCACCATGGCCTTCGTAGTGCTGGGCTCTGTGGTGCTGGTTATAACCGGTGGTGAAGCACTCTACGCCGACATGGGACATTTTGGACGCAAGCCCATTCGGCTTGCCTGGGTGGCCTTCGTGTTTCCGGCACTGCTGCTCAACTACTTTGGCCAGGGCGCGCTATTGGTGCGCATGCCGGCTGCCACCGAGAACCCCTTCTTCCTGCTTGCGCCACGCGCCATGATGCTGCCCCTTCTGGTTTTGGCCACCATGGCTGCGGTGGTGGCATCACAGGCCATGATTTCAGGCGCCTTCTCGGTAACTCGTCAGGGCATAGCGCTGGGCTTCATCCCACGCCTGGAAATCCGGCACACCTCAAAGCGTGAAGAAGGCCAGATCTACATACCCGAGGTGAACTGGTTCATAGCGGTTGGCTGTCTGCTCATAGTGCTGGGCTTCCGTAACACATCCGCGTTGGGCGCCGCCTATGGCATTGCCGTAACCGGCACCATGGTGGTGACCAGCGTGCTCTTCTTTCTGGTGGCCCGCTCACGTTTCAAATGGCCCATGTGGAAGGCCCTGGCCCTTACCAGCGTGTTCCTGACGGTTGACCTGCTCTTCTTCAGCGCCAACCTCCTCAAGCTGGCCCACGGCGGCTGGGTGCCCATCGTACTCGGCGTGGGCCTGTTCACCATGATGATCACCTGGAAGCGCGGACGTGCTCTTCTGGTGCAGCGGCTCACTGAAAACACCATGCCGGTACCCCTGTTTTTGGACGGCATCGCCAGCTCAAGAGTGCATCGCGTGCCGGGTACGGCGGTATTCATGACCGGTGCTGAAGACGGCATACCGCCCGTTCTGCTGCATCATCTCAAGCACAACAAGGTGCTGCATGAACGTGTGCTGCTGCTTTCGGTCAAGACCGCGGACATCCCGGAGACCAGTGCGGCCGAGCGTGTGAAGGTGGTGTCGCTGGGGCATGGCTTCTGGCGCGTGGTGGCGTCCTATGGCTTCATGCAAATACCCAATGTACCGCAGATACTGGAAGTGGTTGACCAGATGGGCATTCGCTGCAAGCCCATGGAGACCAGTTACTTCCTGGGTCGGGAGCGGCTCATTCCTGTTTCGGGCAAATCCGCTGAGCGCGTAACGCTGGCCAGATGGAGAAAGGTCATCTTCTCCATCATGGCCAGGAACGCCAGGTCAGCCACGGACTTCTTTAATATTCCGCCCAACCGCGTGGTGGAGCTGGGAACTCAGATAGAGTTCTGAGAGCGCTGCTGTTGCAATGAAAACGCCGGGAAGACTTGAGTGGTGCTCAAGGCTTCCCGGCGTTTGGTCAATAACAGCAGCCCGCGGGCTCAGTTGCCGCCCGCACCACCCGGTGCCGGCAGCGGCTCAAAGCCCGGTGCCGAAACAATGTCAGATGCGGCCTCAGCCACCTTCTCGCCATGGCCCTTGTTGAGAACATCGAGGTAGGTGTAAACCACGGGTGTTACGTAGAGCGTAATGAGCTGCGAGAAGGCCAGTCCTCCAACCACCGCAAGGCCCAGAGGCTGACGCGACTCACCGCCTGTGCCGAAGCCTATGGCTATTGGCAGCGTGCCCATGAGTGCTGCCATGGTGGTCATCATGATGGGACGGAAACGTACACGCGCCGCCTCAAGAATGGCCGCTGTGGCATCCATGTGACCCTCGCGCTCGGCTTCAATCGCGAAGTCGATCATCATGATTGCGTTCTTCTTCACCAGGCCGATGAGCATGATCACACCAACGTAGGCGTACACGCTCAGGTCCTTGCCGAAGATCATGAGCGTGGCCAGTGCGCCAACTGCTGCAAATGGCAGGCCCGAGAGAATCGTGAGCGGGTGCACGAAGCTTTCGTAGAGAATACCCAGCACCACGTAAATCACGAAGATGGCCACAATGAGCAGGGCCAGCAGTCCGGCCTGGGCTTCTGCAAAGGCCTGCGTGTCACCCGAGAGCACAGCGGTGACGCTGGCCGGCAGAAGACGTGCAGCCTCCTCCTGCACCGCATCCACAGCGGTACCAAGTGCAACTCCGGCGCGCGTGTTAAATGAAATGGTTACAGCAGGCTGCTGGCCGTTGTGCTGCACTGACTGCGGCCCCACACCCTTGGTGAAGGTGGCCACCGCACCAAGCGGTACCAGGTTACCGGTGTTTGAGCGAATGAAGAGCTGGCTCAGCGATGCCGGATCACGCTGGTACTCTGGCAGCAGCTCCAGAATTACCTCGTACTGGTTGGTTTGCGTGTAGATGGTGGACACCTGACGCTGACCGTAGGCGTTGTACAGCGCATTCTCAATCTGGCTGGCAGTTACACCCAGCGCCGATGCGCGGTCGCGGTCGATGGTAACAGCCACCTGCGGATTGCCCACCATGAGGTCGCTGGAGATGTTCTCCAGCTCCGGCATCTCCCGCATGCGCTGATCAAGCACACGGGCTGCCGTATAGAGTTCCGCTATGTCGGCACCTTGCAGCGATACCGAGTAGGCGCTGTTCCCGCGTCGGCCGCCGATGTTGATTGGCGGCGGATTGCGGAAGAACACCTGCACGCCGGGAACGTGCGCGGTGAGCTGACCAAACTCGCGCATTAGCTGGTCAACGTGTGGTCGCTCCTTGCGGTCCACCAGCGTGAGCGTCACTCGCCCGCTGTTCGCAGCGCCACCAGGCCCACCACCCACCGATACCATGGTGAACTTCACATAGGGGCTTTCCTGCAGAATCGCGCCCACCTCACGCATCTTGGCTGAAAGCGCGTCAAAGCCTATGCCCTCGGGGCCCTCTACCGTGCCCATAAGTCGACCGGTGTCTTCAGACGGAATAAAGCCCTTGGGGATGATGATGAACATCGCCACCGTTGCAACGAGCATAAGGGCGCTGAAGAGCATGGTGAGCGGCCGGTGGCGCATTACCCAGTTGAGCGAGCGTACGTAGCCCTGCTCGGTAGCCTGGTACACGCGCTCTATGGAACGCCACTTGCCCTCTGCTGCACCGTGGCCCTCGCCGCCCTTGAGGAAGCGTGCGGCCAGCATGGGTGTGAGCGTAAGCGACACGAAGCCGGACACCAGAATTGCAACACCAATTGTTACTGCGAACTCACGGAACAGACGCCCGACAAGACCAGGCATGAAGAGCAACGGTATGAACACCGCCACCAGTGACAGAGTCATGGAGAGAATCGTGAAGCTGATCTCGCGCGACCCCTCAAGCGCAGCATGGAAGGCATCCTTGCCCATTTCCATGTGTCGCACAATGTTCTCCAGCATCACAATGGCATCGTCCACCACGAAGCCCACCGCCAGCGTTAACGCCATTAAACTGAGATTGTCCAGACTGAAGTCCAGCGCGTACATGACAATGCATGTACCAATAATGGAAAACGGCAGTGCGAGAGACGGGATGATGGTGGCCCGCACGTTGCGCAGGAAGAGGAAGATCACCATCACCACCAGCATCACAGTGAGTGCCAGCGTGAACTCCACGTCCCACACCGAGTGCTGGATGCTTTCTGCGCGGTTGTAGAACGTTTCCACCTGAACGCTGGGTGGCATCTGATGCTTGAGCAGTTCCATCTCTTCGAGCACGCCGTTGGCCGTGGCAACAGTATTGGCGCCGGGCTGGCGGATGATTGCAAGTGAGATGTTCGAGCGGCCGTTGATTTCACTCAGGCCACGCGTGTTCTGGAGACCGTCGTAGACATTGCCAAGATCACCCAGCTTGACGGGCATGCCGTTGCGGTATGCCACGACCAGGTCGCGGAATTCAGCGGCATTCTTGAGCTGTCCGGAGGCCTGCAGCGTGAAGGCCTGATTGGGACCCATCAGAATACCGGCCGGTGAGTTGGAGTTGCCGGTGTTGATGGCGGACTGCACCTCGTCAATACCAATGCCGCGCTGTGCGAGTGCGCCCGGATCAAGCTGCACCCGCACTGCGTACTTGGCCGAACCATACACCTGTACCTGTGCCACACCGTTCACAGTGCTGAGGCGCTGTCCAACAAATGTTTCCGCATACTCGTTCAGCTCAGTGCGCGAAAGCACGTCGGAGTTGAGCGAAAACATGAGAATTGGCGCGTCAGCTGCGTTGGCCTTGTTGTAGGAGGGCGGATTTATGCCCTGTGGCAACTGACGCAGCGCGCGCGAAATGCCCGACTGGATGTCGGCAGCAGCCTTGTCGATATCACGATCCAGCGCGAACTGGATGGTGATGTTGGTACTGCCCTGCGAACTCGACGAAGTGATGTTGTCTATGCCCGCAATGGTCGAAAAACGCTGTTCCAGCGGCGTTGCCACCGAGGTTGCCATGACCTCGGGGCTGGCACCCGGGAGACTGGCCGACACCGTAATGGTGGGGTAGTCGATGGTGGGCAGGTCGCTTACGGGCAGCTTGCTGAAGGCGAGCACACCAAAAATGAGAATGGCCGTCATGACCAGTGTGGTCATCACGGGTCTTCTGATCCATATCTCGCTCAGGTTGGTGCTGCGTGACTCGCCTGCTTCGACTTCCTCGAAGGTAGCTTTTGGCTTGCTGCCTTCGGAATGGTTCTCGGTATTCATCTCACTTGGTCTCCGGCTGCTTTTGCCCATCTCCCGCAACATCTGCATTCCGGGCCACTGGTTCCTCACTCCTTACCTGCACTCTTGCGCCATCACTGAGTCTGGTCTGTCCCTCAATCACCACCTGCTCACCGCCGGCAAGGCCGCTGTCTATACGCACCACTGCACCGGCCTGCCTTCCCACCTTCACCACCGTACGAGTGGCCTTCCCGTCCTGGATTATGTACACGAAGGTGCCCGTACCCGTGGATACCACAGCCTGGGAAGGGATGGTGACGGCATCGTTCTCAACGTCAAGCTGCAGCGCAACGCCCACAAACTGACCCGGCCAGAGCGCGCCATCGTTGTTGGGGGTCCGGGCCTTGAGAAGCACCGTGCCGCTGGCCCTGTCAACCTGATTGTCGACGAAGGCCAGAGTGCCCCTGATGGTTTGCGAACTGTCGGCGTCGTTTGGAGTGATGGTTACCTGAAGCGCCTTATCCACACCGTCGCGACGACGCATTTCCTCAAACTCACGCTCCGGCACAGGGAAACGCACCAGCACGGGCCGCACTTCGTTTATGGTGACCAGTTGATCGGTGGAAGCGCGTACCAGTGCTCCCGCCTTGAACAGCAGCTCACCCGTGCGACCCGAAATGGGGGCACGCACAACAGTGTTTTCCAGATCGAACTGCGCGCGCTCCAGCGAGGCCTGATCGGCCCGCACCGTTGCGGCCAGTGCTGAGACTTCAGCCACAGTCTGATCGTACTGCTGCTTGGTTACATAGCCGTCCTTGTCGAGTGCAGCAAAGCGCGTGGAGTCTGAACGTGCACGCACAAGATTGGCCTGATCGCGCAGCAGCGTGGCCTTCTGTCGCTCCACTTCAGCCTGGAAGGGCCTGGGGTCTATCTCAAACAGAACCTGACCCTGTCTCACCTCATCGCCTTCGGCAATTGCAATGCGAGTGAGCTGGCCTGAAACCAGCGACTGCACCGCAACCGTGCGATTGGGTTCCACCTGACCATTGGCAGTAACTATGTAGGGCAGTGGTCCGCGCAAAGCATTTTCCGTGCTTACCGTAGGGGTTGGTCGCTGCGGCGGCGCCGGTTTCTCGCAGGCAGCAAAAAACAGGACAGCAGGCAACACCACACCCGTATTTCGGGCGGACTTTATGAAAAACCGACGCACAAACGTCGGTGAAACAATGACTGGCATTCGCGGGGCGAACAGCGTGACTGAGAGTGGCACAACGCCTGAACCGTCAGGTTCAGGCGTTGCGCAGGAAACCATCTAGTTAACGGGAGAGACAGGGCCAGCGTTGCAGAACGTGGCCATGGCACAGAACATATGCCGAAGGCCTGCCTGAAGCCTGCATGGAGCCCGCTGAGAACAGGACCGAAACGGCACGGGTCAAGAGGGGTCAGACCACGATATTCAGCAACCTGCCCGGCACGAAGATCACCTTCCCGGGTGTGGCAGTAACGAACCTGGCCACAGCCTCATCCGCCATGGCTTTTGCCAGTGCATCCTCCTGGCTTATATCAGCTCTCGCGCGCATTCTCCCTCGCAGCTTGCCGTTCACCTGCACCACTATCTCCACCTCGTCGTCCACCAGATAATCCGGATTCACGGCCGGCCAGCCACTGTCGAACACGCTGCCCTCATTGCCCAGGGCCTCCCAGCACTCCTCAGCCAGATGCGGCGCGTACGGCGCCACCAACTGGACAAGAGGAGCAACCTCATCCCTGTGGGGCCTGCGCTCGCCCCTGCGCAGCGCGTTCATATACTCCATCATCGCAGCAATGGCCGTGTTATAGCCCAGGTTCGCCGTATCCTCAGCGACCTTGTGAATTGTGCGGTGCAGCTTTTTGAGCACATCAGTTTCTGCACTGCCCGACATAGTGGCATCACGGGCTGAGGCCCAGAGTCGGTCGAGGAAACGTCTTACGCCGCCTATGCCCTGATCACGAAAGTCACCGCCTTCCTCATAGGGGCCCAGAAACATGAGATAGCTGCGGAAAGTGTCAGCGCCCCACTCATCCATGTAGGTGTCGGGATTGATCACATTCCCCTTGGACTTGGACATCTTGGCACCTTCGCGGATGATCATTCCGTGCGCACGGAAGCGCGTGAATGGCTCCTCGAAGTCAATGTGGCCGCCGTCCTTGAGCACCATGGTTATGAAACGCGAATACAACAGATGCAGTACCGCGTGCTCATTGCCGCCAATGTAGGAATTGACCGGCAGCCAGTTGCGCGTGCGTTCGGCCTCAAACGGCACATCGGTATTGTTGGCGCTGGGGTAGCGCAGAAAATACCAGGAGCTGTCGAGGAAGGTATCTGACACATCGGTTTCGCGTCTGGCCATGCCGCCGCATGAGGGGCATGGCACACGGTACCATTCCTCGTGTCTTGCCAGAGGGGAAACTCCCGAATCATCGGGCTTGAAATCCTGAATGAAAGGCAGCTCAACCGGCAGATCCGATTCCGGCACCGGCACCGTGCCGCACTTGTCGCAGTAGATGATGGGGATGGGTGGCCCCCAATAGCGCTGGCGCGAGATGCACCAGTCGTGCAGGCGGTAGTTTGTAACCGGCAGAGCGTGACCGTTGGCGGCGAGCCAGGTTGTAACCTCGCGCTTACCGTCTTCCACACTCAGTCCATCGAACTGCGAAGAGTTCACCAGACGCGCCTTGTCGTCATCTGAGAAAGCAGAGTCATTGAGGGGCGTGTCAGCATCCTGATCTGGCCCTGCAACAACGCGCAGTATGGGCAGACCGAACACGCGAGCGAACTCAAAGTCGCGTTCATCATGGCCGGGCACTGCCATAATTGCACCCGTGCCGTACTCCATGAGCACATAGTCCGCAATCCAGATGGGTATGTGTGAGCCTGTGGCCGGATTAATGGCGTGAGCACCGGTGAACACGCCTGTCTTTTCCTTGCTGCTGCGTCTTGACACCAGGTCCTGATGCTTCGTGCGGTCGCGATAGCTGTTTATCGCATCGCACTGCCCCTTGGTGGTGATCCTGTCAACCAGCGGGTGTTCCGGCGCGAGCACCAGATAAGTGGCACCAAAAATTGTATCGGCGCGCGTGGTGAACACCGTGATGCTGTTCGTTTGACCACTCGTTTGGTCACTCGTTTGGTCACTCGTTTTGCTGGCTGTCTCGGCGCTCGTTTCAGCACCGGTGTCGGCTATCGCGAAAGTCAGTTCGGCGCCTTCGGAGCGGCCCAGCCAGTTGCGCTGCGCGTGCTTCGTTATGGCCGACCAGTCGAGCCAGTCAAGATTGGCCAGCAGGCGTGGCGCATAGTCTGAGATGCGGAAGAACCACTGTTCCAGAAAGCGCTGTTCAACCGGAGTCTTGCAGCGTTCACAGAGGCCGCCTTCCACCTGCTCATTGGCCAGCACCGTCTTGTCTGTGGGGCACCAGTTCACAGCGGCAGCCTTCTTGTATGCAAGGCCCTTCTTGTAGAGCTGCAGAAACACCCACTGCGTCCACTTGTAGTATTCCGGGCTCGACGTATCCACCTTCTGCTGCCAGTCCACCATGAAGCCGGCTTTGGACAACTGGCGTGTGAAATTGGCGATGTTGCGTGGCGTGAGTTCCATCGGATGCGCGCCGACCTTGAGCGCGTAATTCTCCGAGTGAATGCCGAAGGCATCGAAGCCCAGCGGCTGGAACACATCGTGCCCCTTCATGCGGTGATAGCGGGCAGAGATGTCACTGCCCGTAAACGCGAAGAGATTCCCCACGTGCAGGCCTTCGGCGCTTGGATAGGGAAACATCATGAGCGCATAGAAGGGGCGCTCAGGGTTGTCGAGTCTGGCAGTATTGGTTCCTAGCTCAGACCAGCGTTTCTGCCACTTGGCTTCTACGCTGCGGGGGTCGTATTGAACGGGGATCTGAGCGTCTGCGTTGGGGTCTGCGGAGGCATTCGCATGGGCGTCTGCCGAGGCGGCACCAATGGGGGCCGCCCTTGATTCTGAGTCGTTCTGGGCCATCCTTGAAAGATAAGCAGACGGGGCTCAGCGTTTGTAGAGATAAACCGCATCCTCGAGCCTCGCGCCCTTCTCATCGCAAACGGCAAAGCGGCCGCCCGAATAGAGCGTGGCGCCGGCATAGCTGCCGTCCCTGGCCAGAGCGTAAAACTCCAGGTCAAATTTTGGGCGGCCGTCGGGACCCAGCAGGCGTGGCTCCGTCATGTCGACCACGCGCTGCAGCACCTTGAGCAGGGAATCCTGCGGCGTGAGCCCCTGACGCATGAACTCCACGGCCAGAAACGAGGCGCAGGTCTTGATATTCGCCTCGCCCCGACCCGTGCTGCCTGCCGCACCCACCAGGTTGTCACAGTACTGGCCGGCTCCCACGATGGGCGAATCACCCACGCGGCCCGGCAGTTTCCAGGCCATGCCGCTGGTGGTCGTTACAGAAGCCAGATCACCGGCTGCGGTCACCGCGTTCATGTTGATCGTGCCAGTGGTGAACTTGATATCAATATCCTTGTCGTGGTCCAGCCAGAAATCATCTGCATTGAGACGCGACTTCCAGCGCATCCAATCCTGGCGCGACTTGTCCGTGAGCAGATTCTGCTCCTCGAAGCCCATGGCGCGGGCAAAGCGCAGTGCACCGTCGCCTGCCAGCATTACATGATCGGTATAGTCCATCACAGCCTTGGCCACCAGCGATGGTGTGGCGATTTTTTCAATCGCTGCCACCGAGCCCGCGCGTTTGCTGGGTCCGTGCATGCAGGAGGCATCGAGCTGTACCACCCCTTCCTCATTGGGCAGTCCGCCCAGTCCCACCGACTGATCGTTGGGGTCCAGTTCCTGGATATTGACGCCGGCAATGGCCGCATCAAGCGGGTCAGAGCCCGCCACGATGCGATCCCATGCCACTTTGACACCGCGGATCCCGTTGGCTGAAGAGACCACCACGGGCCTGGCGCGAAAAGCAGGGTTGGGCGGATTTGCGGCGGCTTGCATCTGTTGAGCCAGCCATGCGTCGGCTGAACGGGGAATGAAGCCGGCTGCAGCGAGCGCGGTGGATTTTTCCAGGAACTCGCGGCGGGAGACGCTCACGGTGGGCTCCGGGTAAGGGTGAGGAGGGAGGAGGGAGGAGGGAGGAGGGAGGTCTGCGTGGTAATGGGCGAGATTATCGGTTCTGGCGGCAGGCGGAGCAGTCAGCTACCATGGCAGAGCTGAGCACAGTTGTCTGTATCTGATGCAAAACACGCATGAAAGTCGTATCAGGTCAACATGTTACGGATCAACTTAAGCACTTGGACCTGTGTGTCCCCGTATCTGCATCGCTCCAAGCGATCTCCATATAACTTTCAGGCCGGGGTTACGGTGTCCCCCCTGCATGCATCAGCACCAATCCACCCCCTCAAACATCGTCTCCAATCAATTCATAAATCATGACCACTCCTGCAGAAATTGCTGACGAGCTGCGTCAGACGGCATTCCTGGAAGGTCTCACCGACGCGCACCTCTGGACGCTGTCGCGCCATGTCACAAGGCGTGAACTGGCAGCCAATGAAGTCATTTTCACCGAAGGCGATGAACGGGAGCATTTCGCCGTTCTCCTGAGCGGTGCAGTAGCCATTGAGAAATCGGCCGAGGGACGCTCCACGCGGCTGGTTACGCTGGGTCCCGGTGAGGCGGTTGGCGAGGGCCTGCTGCTCGACGACAGCCAACACGGAACCACTGCCAGGGTCATAGTGCCGGGTACGGCAATTTTCCTCAACCGCGCTCACCTGGAGATGCTCACCAGTGAGTCGCCACAGCTTTATGCGGCTCTCGTGGCACGCGCCGCACGCACCATTTCGGCTCGCCTGAGAAGCGCCGACGCTACTCTCGTGGGCCGCGGCAGAACGCTGGGATTCGGCAGCCGCAGAACCCGGCGGGAACATGATCTGCTGGGCGAGCGTGAGGTGCCGTTCGAGGCGCTCTATGGCATTCAGACACTGCGCGCTCTCGAAAACTTCCCCATCACAGGCATCCCGCTCAGGGAGTTTCCCGTTTTCATTGAGTCGCTGGCCCTGGTAAAGGAGGCAGCAGCTCTGGCCAATCGCGACCTGGGCATACTCCCCGAGCTGCAGGCCAATGCAATCATTCGCGCCACGGGCGAAATACGCGCCGGCCGCCATCACGAACACTTTCTGGTGGACATGATTCAGGGCGGCGCGGGTACGTCCACCAACATGAATGCCAATGAGGTTATCGCCAACCGCGCTCTGGAACTGCTCAACGAACCCCGCGGCAATTATCAGGTGGTGGGTCCCAACGACCACGTAAACCTGAGCCAATCCACCAACGATGTTTACCCTACTGCGGTTCGCATTGCGCTTTACCTGGACCTGAGGATCCTGCGCACTGAGCTCTCCAGGCTGGCCGATGCCTTCGAGGCCAAGAGCAATGAGTTCTCGTCCATGCTCAAGATGGGTCGCACGCAGTTGCAGGACGCGGTACCCATGACTCTGGGCCAGGAGTTCGGGGCCTTCGCGCACACTCTGCGCGAGGACGTGGACAGAATAGAGGAGGCCCGCCTGCTGATTCGCGAAATCAATCTGGGTGCCACGGCCATCGGTACTGGCATCAATGCGCCACCGGGTTACGCCGAACTCGCGGCAAAGCACCTGGCTGAGATTTCGGAGGTGCCCGTGCTCACTGCACCAGATCTGGTGGAGGCTACCAGCGACACCGGCGCATTCGTGCAACTCTCCGGTATTCTCAAGCGCACCGCCGCGAAGCTCTCCAAGATCTGCAACGATCTCAGGCTTCTGAGCTCGGGGCCGCGCACCGGCTTTGGCGAGATCAATCTGCCAGCCACGCAGCCGGGTTCGTCCATCATGCCCGGCAAGGTCAATCCGGTAATACCTGAGGTTGTGAATCAGGTGTGCTTCGATGTGATCGGCGGCGATGTGACGGTGACCATGGCAGCCGAGGCCGGCCAGCTTCAGCTCAATGCATTTGAGCCGGTGATAGTGTATCGCCTGCTGCGCAGCATAGACATGATGAGCCACGCCACGGCTGTGCTGCGCGACAAGTGCGTTGTGGGTATCACTGCCAACGCCGACCGCATGCGGCACTTCGTGGAGCATTCAATAGGTATTGTCACGGCCCTGGTGCCCATAATCGGCTACGAAGCCTCGTCGCAGGTGGCACGTACGGCTCTGGAAAGCGGCCGCGGGGTGTTTGACCTGGTACTGGAACGCGGCCTGCTCACGCGTGAACAGTTGGACGAGATTCTCAATCCGGCTGCAATGACGGCGCCGCGAAATGTGACGTAAGAAACAAAACGATAGTGCGGGCGTGCTGGCATCACCCGTATTGTGATAGTGATGCCAGCACTGTGATATGTGCGTTGCGCCACCAGGTGTGTTGTGTCACCGAGCCATGTAGATCGTCTTCTGGTTGCTCTGTAGTATGTGACTTTCTGATGCAACCTGATGAGACGATGGAGTGGCCGCAGCACATGATTGGGCAACATTCACCAGTCCTGATTACACGTATCCGCAAGCTGCTTTCAATTTTCGCGCTGGCACTCCTGAGTGCCTGCGGCGGCGGCGGAGACTCCCCCACCGCGCCCGCACCCAAGGGCAACGGTGGCAATAATGGCGGCACTAATTCCACTCCGGTCCGCATGGACCTCTCCACTGCGGCCATCACCTTTGGATCGCTTGGCGCCACTGAACGTGTGACGGCCACCGTGCGCGATGGCTCCGGCGCAGCAATTGCCAATGCGGCGCTTTCATGGAGCAGCAGCAACATCACTGTGGTTGATGTATCAGGCAATGGAAGCAGTGCCACGGTCACCGCTCGCGCTCCCGGAAACGCCATTATCACGGCACAATCGGGCTCACTCGTGCAGAGCATCTCAGTAAGTGTACTGGAGATCCGAAGCCTCTCACTTTCGCCATCCTCACTCAGCATTCGCGCAGGCGAACAGTCGGTTCTCAGGCCATCATTCGACGCGGACCCGGGCAGCAGCACAAGTATCGTATGGTCCAGTGAAGACGCAACGGTGGCCACGGTCTCGTCCAATGGCACTGTAACGGGCGTGAGTATCGGAAGCACGGTAGTTCGCGCCAGGTCCCAGGGTGACACGCGGATTGAGAGCTTCGCTGCGGTAACTGTCACGGCAGCCCGCGCAATAGTCATAACAGGAGCACCCACTGCTCTCCGGGTTGGCGACAGTGCTTCACTGGGAGTTGACTTCCCCGCAGGCACACCGAACTCGCCCGCAGTACTCTGGAGCAGCAGCAACTCTGCTGTGGCCTCAGTGAGTTCAGACGGAGTAGTAAGCGCGCTTGCGCCCGGCAGCACCGTGCTGCGCGTTGTGCTCGCCGCCGACCCGCAGCTTTCGGATTCAATAAGTCTACAGATTCACTCGGCCCGTTCGGTTGTGGTGTCGCCCGCATCAGCCTCGCTGGGTACGGGTGAAACACGCCAGTTCTCTGCCAATGTTCAGGTGGATCCCGGCATGAGCAGTGCCATTTCATGGCGTTCCAGCGATGCAGCGGTGGCCATAGTAAACGCCAGCGGACTGGTCACTGCAGTGGGTCAGGGAAAGGCCACTATTACGGCCGTGTCCATTGCAGATCCTGCACGCGAGGGCAGCGCCGAAGTGTCGGTGGTGCCTGTGGTACGTGACATAGAGATCACTCCGGCGGTGCTCTCCATGTATACCTCCACTACGCGCCAGCTCACGGTGAACCTGTCCGCAGACGAGGGCGTGTCCCGCACGCTGATCTGGCAAAGCAGCAACCCATCGGTGGTCAGCGCCGGCCCCAACGGTCTGCTCACCGCACTGAGTGCAGGCACGGCTGTGATTACCGCCGTCGTTCAGGCTGACACAAGCAAGCGCGCCACTGCGCTCGTGACAGTGCGCACGGCACCTCTCATTACGCTCTCGCCGGTAAACATTTCGCTTGGAACCGGCAAGACAGCTACACTTGTGGCAACGGTAAGCGGCACCAATGGCTCCAACACGCTGGTATTCAGCAGCAGCAACCCGGCGATCGCCAGCGTCAACAGCAGCGGTGTCATAACCGGCGTGGGAGTTGGCAGCGCAATCATTACTGCAGCTCTGGAAAGCGACCCCTCGGTCAGGGCAACGGCTCAGGTTACCGTGGTATCGGGCAGTCTTCCGCAACTGATCTCGCAGTGGACCAGCACCAGCATCAATGGTCCGCTCAATGAAGACGTGATTTCGCTGCATGTGGTGAACGCCAACGAGATATTCGCCGTGAATCTGCGTGGCAACATATATCGCTATCTCAACGGCAACTGGACCGTCTCGGCAACAGGCGAGGACTTCAACACGCGGTTCATTGCCCTGAGTGGTATTGGCAGCGACAGGATCATTGCGGTTGGAACCAATGGCACCATCGTGCGCTTCAATGGCAGTTCATGGAGCAGCATGAACAGCGGCACCGCCGCCACGCTGTATGGAGTGCATCTGGAATCAAGAACCAACGGCTTTGCTGTGGGAGAAAACGGAACCGCACTCCGCTACGACGGGAGTACATGGACTTCCACGGTCACCGGCACCAGTGAGGCACTGTCTGGAGTCTGGACCTTTGCCGGTCAGGCCATGGCTGTGGGCACCGGAGGCACCATTCTCCGCTTCAACGGCAGCAGATGGGCCAGCCTGGTAAGCGGCACCACTGAGACTCTCTACAGCGTCACGGGGACATCCATAGTTGATCTCGTGGCAGTGGGTGCCTTCGGCACCATACTGCGCTTCAATGGCGCCAACTGGACCCGCATTCCGGCGGGTGCGATTGTTTCCGATTTCTATGGCGTAACCAGCGGCCGTTACAGCGACGGCGTCATGTACATAGCCAGCGATGATGGCATCCTTGCTCTTGATGGCAACACGCTCTCACAGGTATCCACACCCTACGCGCCGCGGTTCTACTCGGTGGCCACGTCTTCCACAGGCTCTCTCTTTACTGGCGGCCAGCGGGGCCTTGTGCTCCGCAAGTCGGGAAGCTGGGAAACACTCAATGCAGCACCCGACCTCATAGACGTGTGGACTGCTTCAGGCAGTGATACCTGGGCAGTTGGCGAATTCGGTTTCATCTACCATTGGGACGGCAGTGAGTGGAGCCGTCAGCTCACGCCCACCACCAGCACTCTCAACACCGTGTGGGCCAGCGGTCCCGGTGTGGCCTTCGCCGGTGGAGATTACGGGACGATGCTGCGCTGGGACGGTGGCGCCTGGACCGCCATGGCCTTCCCATCAAGCGGCACTGTATATGGTCTTTGGGGCAGTTCCGCGTCGGATGTGCATGCCATTACCGCAAGCGGTGAGATCCTTCACTACGATGGTTCCGTCTGGAAGATTGTGGAAACCACCAGTGCCGCACTCTGGGCCGTGTATGGTTCCTCTCCCACAGACGTCTACGTAGCGGGTGCCAATGGCACCGTGCTCCACTTCGACGGTCACTCATGGTCTGCCATTAAGGTGTCCACCAGCAACATTCTGACGGGCATCTATGCTGCGATCCCCGGGCAGGCGCTGGCCGTTGGCACCAACCCGACAGGCGGTGGTGGCGCCAGCTATCAGTGGGCTTCAGGCCACTGGGGAGCGCTCAGTGTGGGCAGCGGCAAGGCGCTCACCAGTATCTGGGGTCCCGGCAGCAATGATGTGTACGTAAGCGGCGACGCAGGTACGATGTTGCACTTTAACGGCTCCACCTGGAACAGCATGAACACTGGCAGCACCGAGCTGCTCTGGGCAGTGAGCGGAGCCCCGGGCGCTTCGGTGAACGGCTTTGCGGTGGGCTACAACGGTACCATAGTGTTGGGCAGCGCCGGCGGTACGGGAGCCCGTGTGGCGGCCGCTGCGAAAGCCACAACAGCGTTCAGGGCATCGGCTCGCAGCGCTGGCGCGGGCCTCAACCCCGCGCCTGGTGCTCACACTGCCCGTGGCGCACTGCCCTTTGGCCAGGCAAGACAGAACCGCAAGTCACGTTAAGCCTGAGCGGCGGCCGGTGCGGGGCCTGTGCGGAGCCTGTGCGGGGCCTGTACGGCAGGTTTGTGCGGCAGGTTTGTGCGGCGGGCTGGCACTACGGACTGGTACGGCGCCGCTTGTGCGACTGATGGCAGGTGAAGCGCCTGCCATCAGCTTGATGTTTTGTCAGTCCCTGCTGAAGGCTGCCAGTGTGGGACCCATGGCGTCGATGGTCTCACGGGCATAGGAGCGATCCGTGCCATTGTACAAAAATGCAAACGCCAGGATCTCACCGTTTTCGGCGGTCACATAGCCTGAAAGACCGACGACATCGTTGGTGGTTCCGGTCTTGGCGTGAAGATTACCCTGCGCAGGAGTTGCACGCATGCGCGTCTTGAGCAGATCGGATTCGCCAGCCACCGGCAGTGAAGCATGGAATGCGCTGCCCCAGCTTGAGCGATGGGCGTGATCGAGGAGCTTGATCAGCGAGCGCGGAGTAACCCTGTCAAGAACAGAAAGGCCACTGCCGTCTGTAGCAGACACGGCCCCCGAAGGCACTCCAACCTGCATCTGCAGGAACTCATTGAGGGTGCTCGCCGCTGTAACAGCACTGCCCACCACCGATTTGTCTTCGGCGCGCGCAGCCCCGCGGTAAAGCATCTCTGCAAAGAGGTTGATGCTTTCACGGTTCATCACTGACACTATGCGCGCCAGCGGCGGAGACGGCATGCTGGTGAGAACCACTGCGCTCTCGGGAGTGGGTCCGGCACGCAGGGCTCCGTCCACTCTTATTCCGTGTTGCTCCAGCGCTGAGAGGTAGGCACCCGCGGTGAAGCGCGCCGGATCGTTTACCACAACCTGGTAGCGCGCGGCCGCGGCCCGGGCACCAATAGTGCCACTCACCACAATACGATCATCCGCCACCAGGCGCGCAGAGATATTTACCCCACTGCCGGACACTGTCCTGACTGTGCTGCTCACACTTATTGCACTGGTCTGAGGCTCAAGGAAAGGTTTTGCAAGCGCACCAATCGCACCCGGAATCACACCGGCAATGATGATGTTGTCGTTGAGCGAAAGCGCAGAGAAAGGCGCCGCGTAACCAGCCCCTGCATACCTGCTTAGCCAGCCTTCCGGAATGCCGCCCGGCTCGAACGCTGAGGCATCGGCAATTATGTCGCCCGTTACACGGGTGATACCCATGGTTTTTGTAAACTGCGCCAGTGTGTTCATAGGCGCCGATGGACCACCAGGTACAAAGCGGGGGGAGAGTGCAGGATCTCCGTCACCACGCAAAATGAGATCGCCATGCAACACGCCGTTGTCGTCGATGCTGCCGTCACGCAGCACATCGGTGCTGAAGCTGTGTTCAGGACCCAGTTTCTCCAGCGCTATGGCCGAAGTGAAAAGCTTCATGGTGCTCGCAGGCAGCATTTCGTTGCCTGCGTTCACGGAAAGAAGCGTGTCGCCCCGTGAAATGCTCACCACCATCGCGCCCCATTGGCCATTGCGCGTGCGGCTTGGCAATAAGCTCTTTAGATCAGCAGTGAGTTCTTCAGCACCGCGCGGTGTTGTAAAGTGCAGCGGTGCAGGCGTGGCGGCCCGACGTGTGCTGGCAGCCGTACTCCGTGCAGGTGCCTTGCCGGCGGCAGTCCCTTTGCTCGTTGCGGGACTGACGGTGGTTCTGGTCGATGCCTTGCTGCCGGCCTTCGTCTGTTGCAGCAGCAATGGTACGAACGGAGACACGTTCGCAGAAACAGCCACCGACATAGTTGCTGACGCCTCAGCCACCGTGAACGGTACGCTGAGCGCAATGAGCCCGATTAAGGAGGGTTTCAACTTCATGTTGTCACACCGTGAAGTCACACCTTTAAGATGAAGCCACGCTTCCAGGCAGCATGCAGCACCAGGAACCAGAGCGCGACAAACGACACCGCGAAGGCCAGCGACGCCTCTCGCGGAGGCAGCCAGGAAAGGAAGAGTCCGTTGAACACATACTCCTGTGCAGTGATCCGTGTTCCTGAGGCCGTCTCCCAGCTCCAGACTGAATAGATGATGCGTGCCATCAGTTCGGAACCCAGGAATGCCAACATAGGGTTCACCCCATATACGACGAACGGAAGCGTGCCACGTCGCCAACCCTTGCCGTCAACCATCCATAAACAGGTGGCAAGCGTCACGGCGGCCATGCCGGACGTGAAAACAACGTAGGAACTGGTCCAGATCCCCTTGTTGATGGGAAACACCCAGTTCCAAACAAGGCCCGCCGCCATGGCAATGGAACCCACGGCAAAGAGGCCGGACATGCGCTCATTGAGCGAAAGATCCCGCCTCAGGAGCCAGCGGCCGGCTATGCTCCCGCTTACCACTGTGCCTATGGCCGGCAGGGTGCTCAGCAGCCCTTCGGGATCCCAGGTGCCGGTACCGCTCCAGAGATGATTAACACCCAGCACACTGCGGTCCAACCAGGCGCTCAGAAGCTGGTCCGGTTTGTCCAGCAGTTCGTAGCCCGGCAGACCAAGTCCCGGTACCGGCACCAGGGTCATAAGGGCCCAATAACCAAAGAGCAGCAGAGCCAGGATGCGAAGCCGCCACACCGTGCCCGTGTGCAAAGTGAACAGAGCGCCAAACACATAGGCTATGCCAATACGCTGCAGCACGCCCATAATGCGCCAGTGCTGCCAACTGTCCACCACTCTTTCGGCAAAACTCGCACCTTCAAGAGCTGGCGGCCAGGTGTAGAACGGAAATGCGTTCAGCAGCAAGCCAAACAGAAAAATGAGCGAGCCGCGTTTGACTATCTGAAGCAGTATTGCCCGCTCATCAGCACCACGCGCCCGTCTCGCACCCAGCGAGATCTCGGTGGTTATTCCCACTATGAAGAGAAAGAACGGGAAAACCAGATCGGTTGGCGTCCAGCCATGCCAGGCTGAATGTTGGAGCGGTGGGAAAATGGCCGACCAGGTACCTGGATCATTGACCAGCAGCATACCGGCCACCGTGGCGCCACGAAACACATCCAGCGCCACGAGACGTTCACGACCTGAGTGTGCCCCATGACCCGCACGGCCGGAGCTCTGTGGCCCGCTCGGCTCCGCCAGAGATGTCACCCCCCCCGCCCCTGCCCCGGCCCCGGCCGTGATACCCAGTCCACCTGAGCCGATGCGGTGTCATCACCGCCGCGCGCCTGCCAACGGAAAAACACCACGGTCATGATGAGATAAAAGAAAATCCCACCGGGAATCCACATTATGAGTCCCCCATACTGCTGATCTTCCATGGGTGCAATTCGCAGTATGCGCGGGGCCGCCGCGTATGCGGGATAGAGCAGCGAATCGGACATGGTGATGTAGATCGAAATGACCGACATCGGTATGACCAACAGAAACAGGTAGAGAATCTGAACGGGATACGGGGCCCGTGGCAGCTCTGACATTGGTGAAAGCAATGGCCACCACATAAGAACCGATGCGGAAATGAACATGAGATGCTGCACTATGTGCAGCGAGTGATGCGCCAGCGCGGCATTGTACATGATTGGAAGATGCCAGAAGGCGAGCACCACATTGAACCACACGAAGCAGGCAACTGTGGATGTGTTGGTCTGCGCAATGCGATACATGATGCTGTTGCGTATAAGCGGCCTCAGCATCCAGCCCGCCACCCCGTAAATCATGAGCGGTGGCACCACCAGCGTGAGCAGCAGGTGCTGCAGCATGTGAGCACTGAACAGGAAATAGTCGCTCAGGTCATGCAGCGGTCCGTTGAGCGAAAGGAACAGCAGCGCCAGCGAAGTGAAGAACGAGACCCTCATCAGAGGGGTAGGCCCCGGTTCTTCAGCAGCCTTCAAGCGCTGCTCTTCCGTGGCCGTGTCAGGACTCACATTCACCGGATAGCGGTCGGCATCACTGGGTCCTCGGTGAGCGCGCCACAGATAAATGGCGCCCACGACCACTATGCCGATCACTGTGCTTGGGTGCACCGAGAAGCGGGTGAGCGAGATCTGGGCAACGGGATGCAAGAGAGCCAGCATATCAAGCCAAGTTAACCGTCAAACGAAAATCCGGGCCCTGAGTGGGCAAGACTGCCCAAAATCAGGGTCCGGATCACTCCAACACCACGCTGCCTCCGCTGTGGGACCGCGAAACTTCGCTGCGGCCATCAGTTCAGCGGAGGGCCGCCGAAAGGCCGATCAGCCTGCGCCACCCAGACGGATGGCAACCTGTGAGAACAGAAACAGGAAGCCGATCAGGATGAGGCTCGCCACAATGGCCGGCCCTGTAAGCAGGGCACGGAAAAGCTTGTGGTCGTACTTGAGATGCATGTAGTAGCCGGCCACGATGGTGAACTTGGCAAACGACATGATCAGCATGCTCGGCACATACACCCAACTGGTTTCCCAGGCTGGAATATAATATGCCGAAACCTCTACTGCGGTGATGATGGTGAGTATCAGGGCAACCTTCCAGTAGGTTGACCAGGTTGGGTGTGCCACTGCGTGAGTGTCGTGCATGGCCATTGTTCCGTCAGTCATGGGCGTCTCACCTGATGAGGTAAACGAGTGTGAAGATCACGATCCAGATCACGTCAACGAAGTGCCAGTACAGCGCCGCCACGTCAACCAGACCAGCATCCCTGGGTTCGAGTCCGCGCTTGTAGTCAATGGCCAGCAAAGTGAACAGCCATAGTACGCCGGCTGTCACGTGTGCTCCGTGAAATCCGGTAAGCGTGAAGAAGGAAGAACCAAAGAGATTCGTGCGGAAGGTGAGGCCCTCGTGCACGAAGCTCGTGAATTCGTAGGCCTGGAAGCCGAGGAAGGTGATGCCTAGCAGCGCGGTGGTCCAGAGCCATAGCTTGGAAGAGCCGAGTATGCGCTCCCATGCTGTGTTCTTGGGCTTGTAGCGATTCTGCACTGCTGAAAGTGCGAGAACCATGGCCAGCGAGGACATAAGCAGCACGAATGTGGATGCTGATGTCACCGGTATGTTGAGAATTGCCGGGAACTGCTGGCCGGTGGACGGGTCGGTCCACACCTCGTGCGGGAAGGGACCTGTGGTGCTGCGACCCTTGTACACGAGGTAGGTGGAGATGAGTGACCCGAAGAGCATGCATTCGGAACCGATGAAGGTCCAGATGCCTACCTTGCGGTTGTCCAGGCCGTATGAGGTGTAGTGGCCGCCGTGCTGGTGATCGTCACCCTGCGCGACCGGTGCGGTGATGGAAGTCATCTCAGTGATGATCCTCGACGGGGGTGAGCAGCCATTTGTAAAGTGACGCGATCCACCAGATCGCACCGATGATGATGATGGAGACGCCCAGGGACGTGCTCTTCTTCACGAAAAGCTGACCCGCGAACATGACCACAATGCCGGCCGAGGTGATGAGCGGCCAGATGGATGGATTGGGCATGACAATGCCCAGCTCTTCCTTGGTGGGAACGTGGTTGTCCTTTTCCTCTTCCCATGTGGTTTCGTGAACAAGGGGTTCGCCCTCATTCAGGTTCCACAGCGGGTAGCGGGATTTCACCGTTGGGATTTCAGCGTAGTTGTAGTCGGGTGGCGGCGACGGAATGGCCCATTCAATACCGGGAGCGCCCCAGGGATTGCTTGAAGCGCGCTTTCCGCCGTTCCAGCTCTTCCAGAAGTTGATGACCATACAGATCACGCCCACCGTCAGGATCCAGGTACCCACCGTGGACATGATGTTGAACACTTCAAAGCCCTGACCGGCGTCGTACTGGTAGTAGCGACGCGGCATGCCGAGCATTCCGCTGAAGTGCATCGGGAAGAACGTGAGGTTCATGCCGATGAAGGTGAGCCAGAAGTGCCAGTCGCCGAGCTTCTCATCAAGGAAGCGGCCACGGATCTTCGGGAAGTAGTAGTACATACCCGCGAAGAGAGCGAGCGCCGATCCACCGAAGAGCACGTAGTGGAAGTGTGCCACCACGAAGTAGGTATCGGTCTGCTGCAGGTCGGCCGTGGGCGCCGCGTGCATCACGCCCGAAATACCGCCGATGAGGAACATAGCCACAAAGGACGCGGCGAACTTGGCCGCCACGGTGAAGCGTATTCGACCGCCCCACATGGTGGCTATCCAGTTGAAGATCTTGACGCCTGTTGGAATGGCAATGAGCATGGAGCCCACGCCAAACACGCTGTCAGCCACCGGTCCCATGCCCACGGCAAACATATGGTGAGCCCACACGCCGAAGCCAAGGAAGCCGATGAGTATGCCGGAGTACACCATCACGGGATAACCAAAGAGCGGCTTCCGCGAGAAGGTAGGCAGCACCTCAGAAGCAAGTCCGAAGGCCGGCATGATCATGATGTACACTTCCGGGTGACCGAACACCCAGAACAGGTGCTGCCAAAGCAACGGATCCGCACCCTTGGCCACTTCATAGAAGGTGGCACCGAAGAAGCGGTCAAACTGCAGGAACACAAGCGCGATGGTGAGCGCAGGGAAGGCCAGTAGAATGAGCACCTGAGCAACCAACGACATCCACGTGAAGATGGGCATGCGCATGTACGTCATGCCCGGTGCACGCATGTTGATGATTGTCGTGATAAAGTTGACCGATGCTGCCAGCGACGAGAGGCCCAGGATCTGGATGGCGATCACCCAGATGTCCATGTTGATCTCAGGCGAGTACTGATTGGTGCTGAGTGGCGCATAGCCGAACCAGCCACCGTTTGCACCAACACCGAAGATGATTGGCAGCGTGACGAAAATGCCGCCCAGCAGATAGATCCAGTAGCTGAATGCGTTGAGTCGCGGGAATGCAACGTCGCGCGCACCGATCTGCAACGGGATGAGGAAGTTGAAGAACGCGGCCGACAACGGCATGATCGCAAGGAAGATCATTGTCGTGCCGTGCATCGTGAAGAGCTGATTGTATGTCTCGGCCGATACAATCGTGCCGTTTGGCTGAAGGAGCTGAAGGCGGATTATGAACGCCTCCAGACCACCAACCAGAAAGAACACGAGACCGGTTACGAGATAGAGCGCCCCGATGCGTTTGTGGTCCACCGTGGTGAGCCACGACCAGATCCCGGTATCGGATGCTGGCCTTGCCTTGGTGTATGGGGGCGCGGCAGCGATGGTTGACATCGTGTCGGAGATCCTTGGGTGACGGGGAGAACTATTTGAGAGCCTGGAGATAGGCAACGACATCAGCGATCTCAGCGTCCGTGAGGCCGCCGGCGTTGATGACATTCTTTCGAACCGGATCGGTAAGCCCCTTGCCTATGGTAGGCATGAAACTTCCCGGCTTCATGTCGGGTGCACTCTTGATCCAGTACGCCATGTGACGCGCATCATTCGGATACAGACCGCCAGCGATCGTGTAGCGCGAACCCACGTGCGTGAGGTTCGGCCCAATCGGCGAATTGAACGGCGTACCAGCCACAGTGTGACAGCCTATACAGGTAGAGCGCGAAAAGATCTGACGACCGCGCTCCGCGTCACCCTGATCGAGCAGACTCTCGTCGAACTTGAGGTTCGCGGGAATCCTGGCCGTTGGGATGGTATAGGCGAAGTCCTTCTCGAGACGCTCACGCGGGAACACCCACACGGGTGCTTTCTCGGGCTCGGCAGCGGCGTCCTGCTGCAAGGAGGCCAACTGTATCGGAGTGGCGCCCGCTGCCGGCTCCGGGGGCGGCGCCGTAAAGATCGCCGGATCAGCCTGGTGCGCGGCCCACTGCGTGAACTCATCGGGCGTCACGGTAAACACACGGAAGCGCATGTTGGCGTGCGACGGCCCGCAGAACTCGGCACAGAATCCATTCCATGCAGACGACGGCAGATCAGCGTTGGGCGTGAACCATATGTAGTTGGTACGGTTCGATACCACGTCGCGCTTGCCGCCCATTTGCGGTGCCCAGAACGAATGCACCACGTCGGCCGACTTGAGTTGCAGATTAACCGTGCGGCCGTTCGGAACGTACAACTCGTTGGCCGTGGTGAACCCCAGTTGCGGATACTTGAACTCCCACCACCATTGATGCGCCACAACCTCGACCTGCAGAGCATCGGGCGATGCCTTGGCCTGAGTCTCGAACGCCGTCTTGACCGAGGGAATGGCGAGGTAGATGATGATGAGCACCGGTATCGCGGTCCAGGTAACCTCCAGACCAGCGTGCCCATGTACCTGCTTGGGCTTGGAGTTGTCGCCCGGGCGACCACGATAGCGGATTATCACGTACACCATTGCAGCTTCCACAAGAACGAAAATGATCGTTCCAAGGAACATCATGCGGTCCCACAGGGCATCGGTTGC
The DNA here is from genome assembly GCA_964636415.1 of uncultured Gemmatimonas sp. GTDB lineage: Bacteria > Gemmatimonadota > Gemmatimonadetes > Gemmatimonadales > Gemmatimonadaceae > Gemmatimonas. Next base: position 42,219 of record CAZWSJ010000022.1, read on the forward strand.
CGTGTTGAGATCGGTGTAGTGATTGAATGTTGAATTCGGGTACTCGCCACAAGCCGAGAGCCCGAGGGCCAGAGTGCCCAGCAGCGCAGCGACAACGAAACGCCGCGGTCGGAGCTTGCCAACCATGCCGGATCCTGAAGTGGAGTGGTAACCGTCAGCAACAACACCGGGAGATCCCCGAAACTGTCCTGCTGACCGGATGGAGGGGTTAAAACAGCAATGCGAATGCTATATGCAGGCTTGGGATCTTCGCAAGCAAAGCCCTACATTTTTTCAGGGATTCCCTGACATTCAGGCCGATATACTTGTCAGAATGGAGGCCATCGGCCCTTTGTTGCATCAAAATCAGCGCTGAAGCACTCAATTTTCTGGTTCGATCTACAATTCTCATATAAAAATGGGCTTTCCGCAAGAGCATTGCTTCAACTCGCCTCGTTCGTCCTTGCGGTGTGAGCTATACCCTGCCCAAAACAGCCCTCTCGCCCGCCAGAGCGACCCTCATTACAGCCTTCTGCCTGCTGTCCGTGATGGCCCAGGCATGCCATTCTGCAACGGGCAGTTCTGACCAGGCACGAGTGATCGCCATTGCCACCATTCCCGGCGCTCCAGGCTATGCCAACATTGTGCGCGGCGTACAGCTCGCCGTGGACAGGCTCAATGCTCAGGGTGGCGTAAGCTTCAGCGTGGGACTTCCGCCCGACAGCATCACGAGCCCGGTACGGCTGGCCGAGTACATTCGGGCGAATCCGGCGGTAATAGCAGTGGTGGGTCACCCGGAGAGCGGCAACTCACTGGAGACAATTCCCATATACGCAGATGCGTCGAACAACGGAGCCAACGGAGTTGTTCTCATCTCGCAAACTGCTTCATCCCCTCAGCTTCGGGGCGTAAGCCCCTGGTTCTTCCGCGTGGCACCAAGCGACAATGAAGCCGCACGCTTTACCGCGCGGTGGGTTGCAGACAGTCTGCTCGCACGAAGAGCTGCGATCATCTATCGCAACGATCCATACGGACGCGACTGGGCAAATGCCTTCAGTGAAACGTTCACTCAGGCAGGAGGGAGTGTTGGCCTGCGCAACCCTTATCTGACCGGTGTTACCGAGTGGGATGCACAGGCACTGACGTTGGGTCACGACAAGCCCGATGTGGTGCTGTTTCCGGGTGACGCGGAAGACGCTCTCTCGCTGCTGAGAGCAATGAAGAAGCACAACGTGGAAACCACTTTCGTGGGTGGTGACGGTACAGAGGGCATAGCCGGCGACTCTGCAGCTCAAGGTGCTCATGTGGCTGCGTTCTTTCGCGCCGACCAGGTGTCAGGTGCGGAGGCTCAGCATTTTCTGGACACCTACCGTTCGCGCTTTCACGAAGAGCCCGACGGTTTTGCAGCTCTTTCTTACGACGCCGCTCTTGTTGTCGGGCGCACAATACTGGCGGGTGCGGACAGTCGCGCCTCACTGAGGCTTGCGTTGGAGCGTATCGGCAACGGTTCACCGTCGGTGGATGGTGTCGTGGGCCGGATTGCATTCGACAGCCTGCACGACATAAAGGGGCGCAAGGTATTTCTGAGCCAGGTGAAAGAGCCGTGAGTTTGAGCCTGCCCGGATTTCTTCGACTTGGTACCATTCGCGGTCGCCTCATTGCCGGATTCGGAGTTTCCATTGCCATGCTGGTGCTCGCGGGTGGCCTCGGTTGGTACTGGCTTTCGCGAAGCAACACCCAGGCGGAAACCACCCTCAGGCAACTCACTGAACGCAACGAGTTCATAGAACGCGCAGCCAACATCGCACTGCGTGAGCAGGTTGCAGGACTGCGCTTTCTGAGCACCGGCTCCGAGGACGACGAGGCGCAGTATCAGCATCTTCTCGTGGAAGCCGATCAACTCAGGCGCGAGGTGGTTTCGGGCAGCCTGCTCAACCCGGAAGAGCGAGGTCGCCTGGAAGCAGTGGGTCAGCTTCAGGCAGCACTGGAAGTACGCATGGCCGACACTCGTGCATGGCAGATCGCTGGACGCAGCGATGATGCCAATCGAGTGCTTGATCAGACTTCCAAAGACATTCAGTCTATAGAAACTCAGTTGCAGGCATTGCGCAGCGAAGCGCGCAGCAACGCTGAGAGCACCATGGACCGCATGCAGAGTCAGCTCCGCAACGCCGAAGCAAGTCTTGGCGTGGTAGTGACACTTGCATTCGGTCTGGCGGCATTTTTTGGGCTCTCCACATCACGTGCCATTACAGAGCCCATGGGCCAGTTGCGCGACGATCTCATGGCCATGGGCGCGGGAGATCTGCGTGATCCTCCTTATTCAGCGGCCCGGGAAGTGGCGCGGGAGTATAGCGAGCTCATTGACGCAATGCGTCAGGCAAGAGAACGTCTGCGTCTGCTTTTGTCGAACGTGCGCGAAGAAGCCGATCAGGTAACACTGGCCGCGAGTGAACTCACTGCATCGGCCTCCTCTGCGGCCGCATCCACGCAGCACGTTACCGCGGCGATCATGGACATCTCGCACGGTGCCACAATGCAGCTTGCCGCACTCAACAGGGCCGGTGATACGGTTAGGCAGCTCGCCGAGAGCGGAGCAACCATAGGTGAAGCGGCGGCTGAAACTGACAAAGTGGGTCGTGAAATCAGACACACAACCAACGGTACCCGCGACCAGATTCAGGTGGCCATAGACACATTGCTTGGCGCAAGAGAGGCCGTACAGGCATCCCGTGAAGAGATGATGAGTCTCCGCGATGCCACAGGTGTGATTGACGATTTCGTGTCAGTCATCTCCGAGATTGCCAATCAGACCAACCTGTTGGCTCTCAATGCTGCCATAGAAGCTGCGCGTGCCGGCTCCGCCGGTCGTGGGTTTGCAGTGGTTGCGCAAGAGGTTCGCGCACTCGCCGAACAAAGCACACAGGCGGCTCGTGAAGTCACGGACAACGTCAAGAACGTACGAACACGAATAACCAGTGTGTCTGCTGCCGTGGAGTCGGGTGCAACGAGACTGCGTGACGTGGAGACCGTGGCAGAGGGTGTGCGTTCAGCCCTGGCTCGCATTGAAGGCGCGGTGGCAGACGTTGATGGTGCCGCGTCGCGCGTACTTGCCGCGGTTGAAGGCAATCGACGCTCACTGGGGCAGGTTCAGCGATCGTTGTACGACGCACGCGACGCCGCGGAAGGCCACGCTGCAGCCTCTGAGGAAGTGGCTGCCAGCACTGAACAGACATCAGCAGCGGCAGAGGAAGTATCTGCCACTGCAGAGATGCTGCAGGCCGCGAGCCTTCGTGTGCGCGGCCTTATCAGCGAGTTTCACACCTGAAGCTCTCTTACTTCAATGCCGCGCTCATGCAGCATCTTGAAGTAGCGCTCGGGCGGGAAGCACTCATCGGGCGTGTGCACGCCTGAGGGGATGGCACCCGATTGCTGCAATAGACCGGTGATGGCAAGCGTGTAGCCCGTTGTGCGTTCCATTGCGGTTATGCCGTGGATCGGATCATAGCGATCCACAACCTCCCAGCTTCTGGTTGAACTCACACCGTTTTTTGTTCCTGCAACAATCACACGCAGCGCCACCAGATCTGGCTTGTTCTTGCGCAGCACATCACCGGCAACCTTTACGAACACATCACGCGGCACCACCTGCTGGCCCTTCACGCTGACCGCTTCAGTGCCGAGCAGGCCCAGATCGCGTATGCTGCGCATGACGGCCGCGTGGCCAGGATAGCGCAGCGTCTTGTACTCCATGCGCTGAATCTTTCCGGCGTAGCGATACACCATGGTGGAAAGTCCGCCCGCAGTGTGGAATGCCTCCAGTTCACCCACGGGCTCCTGAAACATCACGCTCTCCAGCTCCGACAGGGCATCCACCGTAATTGGTTTGCCGTCTCGCATTACAAGTGATGGCGTGGTGTAATAGTCCACCATGCCTTCTATGGAGTAGGCTATCTGATAGCCAAGCGGAGGCTCGGGCATCTGCGGCAGGCCGCCAACAAGAAGCTGAACTGAGTTTACGGTATCGAACTGATCAATACCGTGCTGTGCAATGACATTGACCATGCCGGGTGCCAGGCCCGTATCAGGAACAACCGAAATCTTTTTGGACTGTGCCTGGCTGTCGAGTTTCTTTTGCTCCTGCACAATGGCGGTATTTCCACCCAGATCGGCCCAGTGCACTCCGGCTTCAACGGCCAGACGAGCCAGATTGCCGTTCAGATAATAGGGTATGGCGCTCAGAACGCCATCGCAGCGCGAAAACGCGTCGCGCACTGCTGCCTCGTCCCGTACATCAAGCACAATGGGAACGAGACGCTTGTCCGCCAGATCCTTCAGGAATGGCGGCAGCTCGGCCTCACGCAGGTCAGCCAGAAAGACCTGCGTAACCCCGGAAGCATTGAGAAGATCATACGTACAGGCGGTGCCCTGAAGCCCCGCACCCAGCACGAGAAAGCGCATCTGGTACTCCGAAAATTAAGATTCTGCCAGATATACTGCCTTTTCGAAGCTAAGTGCAGGTTGAATCCGTGACTACCGAAGAGGTGAAAG
>CAZWSJ010000023.1:0-43449 GCA_964636415.1 uncultured Gemmatimonas sp.
AGGCACGCAGTGAGTTCGGACTTTCCTGAATCGAGGTGCAAATATGTCCAGATCATTTTCGACAATAGACAAGACAATCGGCAACACTCCCCTGGTGCGACTGCAGCGTCTGGCAGGAAAGGAGGCCGCGGCAAGGGGCAATACTATCCTGGGGAAGTTGGAGGGAAATAACCCCGGCGGATCTGTCAAAGACCGCCCGGCGCTCTGGATGATAAGGGGCGCAGAGGCACGCGGAGAAATACGCCAGGGCGACAGGCTCATTGAGGCAACCAGCGGCAACACGGGCATCGCACTCGCCATGATCGCAGCCATGACAGGTTATCGCATGACGCTCATCATGCCCGACAACTCAACCGCTGAGCGCAGAGCTGCAATGCGTGCCTATGGTGCCGAACTGATACTCACTCCTGCTGCAGAGGGTGGAATGGAGTATGCACGCGATCTTGCACTCAGGATGCAGGAGCGCGGCGAGGGCCGAGTGCTGGACCAGTTTGCGAACCCCGACAACCCGAGAGCGCATTACGAAACCACGGGCCCTGAGATCTGGCGCGATACCGGTGGTGAGATCACGCACTTTGTGAGTGCGATGGGCACCACGGGCACCATCATGGGCGTGACGCGCTTTCTCAAGGAGAAGAATCCAGCCATCACCATTGTGGGTGCTCAGCCGGCGCCGGGCTCACAGATTTCGGGCATACGCAAGTGGTCTGCCGAGTATCAGCCGCGCATTTACGATGAATCGCGCATTGATCGCATTGAACAGGTCTCTCAGGCCGAAGCTGAGGCGATGGCCAGAAGGCTTGCGGCGGAGGAAGGGATATTCTGCGGCATTTCGGCGGCCGGTGCCTGCGTCATCGCGTTGAGAGTTGCGGCCGAACTTGAGAACGCCACGGTGGTGTTTGTGGTATGCGATCGCGGCGATCGCTATCTGAGCTCGGGAGTCTTCCCGGCCTGAGCACTCCAGGGTCTGATGGCCTGAAAACCCACGGAGCACGATACAGACAAGGCGGCCTCTCCCCCAGGAGAAGCCGCCTTGTAAGCAGGCAGGTGTGGTTGCCTTTATTTCTTGGCTGCTCCGGCGTCCTCGAACTGCATGAGCTGACCCTTTGTGAAGGTCATCTTGAGATTGGCTGCCTTTACCAGTGCATCGATTGCCTCTCCGGAGGATGAAAGCGGCACGCGCATGGACACAGGGCGGTCGGCCAGCGCGGGATCGAGCGGCGCGCTGTTGAACGAGAACCAGATCATGAGTTCGGGCAGTACGCGACCCAGCGGGGTGTTGTCAAAAACTATGGTGTCACGCACCCAAGCCATTTCCACATCGCGCTCCATGGGCGTAAGCGAGCGATACTCGCCGGTTGTGGACACTGCATAGGCATCGCCTGCACTCAACTCCTGCTCTGTCTTGGCTACACGATCACGAATAGTGACGCTGCCTTCGCTCACACCCACATAGACGGTGGAATCAGTCTCGGGATAGTAACGCATGGTGAACACGGTTCCGTGCGAGGTAACCGTGGTGTTGCCGGCGCGCACCGCGAAGTCCATGGGTTTGTCTGGATCCTGTGCTGCCACCTGAAAGTTGGCCGTGCCCGTGGAGAGCACAATGGTGCGTATCTCGATTCCGAAGTCGGGCGGTACGCGGAGTCTTGTGGCGCTTCCCATTGCTGCGGCTGTGCCATCATGCAGGGTGACGGTACCGCGCTGGCCGTTGCCGGAAGCAAGGGTTTGGGTGTCCTCACTGCGCAGCGAACGATCCACCAGAGCGTCCTGGCCGGCCTTGTCCATGTAACGCTGGAAGTAGATCACAACCAGCACCACCACAGCGAGAACCACCAGCCCACCTATCCAGCGCTTGCCACTGCCCGACTCGGTGCTGGCCTTCTTGAACCTGGCCCTGGCGTGTTTGGCCTCATTAAGCGCCGACTCGTGATCGACCTTGGGGGCATGGAGAACGGAGAGCAATTGCTGAACGGCGTCGTCGGCACTCAGGGTTTCAGTGACCTTCGCCGGCGCGGCGTTCCTGTGAAGTGAGAGGTGCTTTCGTTTCTGCACCGCGACTTCAGCGGGGATGGCTGCGGCAAAGAAAGCCGCGATGGACTTGGGGTCCTGGAACTGGGAACGTGAGGCCCATGCATCCAGAACAACTTTCTGGACCACGCGGCCACCGAAGTGGGAGAGATCGCCACCCAGGGCTTCCTGCGCGGCGCCCAGCAACTTGTCGTAGTTCCCGCGGAATAACGCAGTCAGTGCATCTTCGTCGCCCTTGATGAAGCGTGTGGCAAGGTCAGGGGTCAGCGCAGACAGATCGATAGACATCGAAGATCCTCTTCAACGGCTGGGGATGAATTGGTGGGGGGGGTAGTGTTGCTACTGGCGGGTGCCCCGGAGGGGTGGGGCAGTGCATCGCTTGAGGTGCATCGCTTGCATGGCATCACCTGCATGACATCAACCGCATGACATCAACCGCAGAACATGCGCCACGCATAGCATGCTGTAACATGGGCGCTGCGAAAGCAAATGTGGAGTTGCTTCAGCTCTTCTGCTGACCACCCATTGCACGCTCCCGAACGCTGGCCATGATGCGGGCCATGTCGATCTCGCACTGACGGCGCTCCTCCGGAGTCCAGAAATCCCGGTTTGCGGCAACCCGGATCGACGCCATCATTTCGTCGATGAGTTCGCGAAGATGAGCGTTCCGGCGGCGCTCATGGCTTTCGGAAGAGTCGGACGAGCCGGACGAGATGTTGGAGGGGGTCGAGATCATTACCCAATGTCGGTCGGCGGAGGGTCGGTTTCAATACGTGAATCCAGACCAGCATCATCTTTTTCCGTGCTTTGATCCCCTCGTTCCCGCCTGCCGGCCTCGTCGTCGTGCAAAACCCTGAGGGCAGGCGTGTCCAGGTCGTCAAACTGTCCGCTGCGCGCGTTCCAGATAAAAACCGCTATGCCACCAGCCACAACCACCAGGGCCAGTGGCAGAACCACATATATGACGCTCATGAAACCGCCGTGGTGAGCTGCGGCGATACTTCCGTTGAGGCGCCTTGTGACACGCCTGACACTGCGTTCTTCACCTCTCGTCGCGGAAAGGTGAAGCCGTACCATGAGCCCAGCACAACCGTGACTGAACTCAATGGCATGAGAATCGCCGCCACCAGCGGTGATATGAAGCCGGATATGGCAAGTGACGCACCCATAACATTGTAAATGAGCGAGAAAACGATATTGCGACGGATTACGCGCATTGTGCGCCGCGCGCCCTCCACCAGCTCCACCAGCGGAGAGAGACCGGGCTCGGCGAGGTAGACATCGGCACTGGCCAGACATGCCTCTGCACCGCCGTGCACACCTATTCCAACGTCTGCGGCAGCTATCGCTGCGGCATCATTCACCCCGTCGCCAATCATCACCACCGGTCGACGCAGCTCCCCATGAGCCCCGCGGCTTTCTACGTAGCGCAGTTTGTCTTCGGGAGTTGCGCTGCCAATAATGTGAGCGTCGGCAAAGCCCAGTTGAGCGCCCACATGCCGGGCAACCATGCCGATGTCGCCACTTAGCAGCACTGTGTTCCAGCCCTTGCGGCGCAGGCGCTCCAAGGCGCCATGTGCCTCCGGTCTCGTCCTGTCTCCAAGGCCCGCCTGGGCCACAAGCTGGCCGTTTACACTTATGTGCACAGGTGTGAGAGCAGGCGTGTCCGGATGCATGGCCAGATCTCCGTTGCCGCTGGCTGCCGTGGTGATCTGGCCCTCTGCCCCACCCCGGTGAGGTTCGCCCCATTCATGCCCGCCGTCCGGATCCAGATCACCAGCCACAAAACGCGGGGAGCCCAGGCGCACACTATAACCGTCAACCAGTCCCTCAAGTCCGGCACCAAACCTGTGCCTCACTTCGCTGGCCTCGGGGAATGGCAGGCCTTTCCAAGCCTCGCGGAAACCCTCTGCAATGGGATGCGCCGATCCCGCCTCCAGCGACAGCACCAGCGGCTTCACCCAGTCGGGGCCCTGCCAGCTTTCGAGAACGGTACGACCCTCGGTAAGCGTACCCGTCTTGTCAAAGACCATGGTGCCGCCGGAGCCCGCAAGCAACTCCAGGGCGTCCGCTCCCTTGATGAGTATGCCATTGCCGGCAGCCCGCGCCACCGCCACGGTAACAGCAAGCGGCGTGGCCAGAGCCAGTGCGCAGGGACAGGTAATGATGAGCAGAGCTATGGCATCATCCAGAGCACGCGGGTCAGCCTGCCAGCTCCTGAAGGCAAAGGTGAGACCGGCCAGCAACAGCACCAGTGCGGTGAACACTCCCGCCATGCGGTTCGCAGCCTGTACAACGGGCGCCTTGCGAGCCGCACTTTCCTCTACCTCCCGAAGCAGCTTTGCAATTCTCCGGCTTTCGCCGGCTTCGCTGACCACCACCTGCAGTGGCGCCTCCACGTTCTGCGTTCCTGCATAAACAAGCTCGCCCTCACTCACCGAAGCCGGACGGGACTCACCGGTCAGCAAAGCTGCATTCACCGTGGACTGCCCACGGCTTACAGTCCCGTCAGCCACAAAGATGTCGCCCGCACGTACGTCCATCAGCATGCCCGGCAGCAAAGCTTCAGCTGGCAGCTCGCGCAGCTCTCCGTCTTCAATAATTCGTGCCGTGGACGGTGCAACGGCGTGCAGGAGCTCGGCGGAATCCGCGGCCAGACGCTGTCCACGCTGCTGCAGAAAACGACCCACCAGAAGGGCAAATATGAGCAGGGCAAGTCCGTCGAAATAAATCGGACCCCGGCCCGAAACGGTGTTCATTGTGCCACGCACAAAACCCGCTGCCAGCGCTATAGCAATGGGTAGATCCATGTGCAGGGAACGCGTTCTGAGCGCTGCCAGGGCCCCGGTAAAGAACACGCGACCTGGCCACACCATGGCGGGAACCACCAGCACAAGGCTCACCCAGCGGAAGAAACGCGTGTACTGGGCATCCATGCCGTTGATGTCGCCGGCGTAGAGCGCAAAGGCAGCCAGCATCATATTCATTGCAATCGCACCGGCGACGCCAATGCGCACCAGCATGGCGCGATCTTCTCTGCGCCGCATTTCCGCACGTGCCACACCCCGGAAGGGGTGCGGCGCATAGCCCAGTGCATCCAGCGTTCTCGCAACCTGCGAAAGCTTTACCCGCGAAGGATCCCACTCCAGCACGGCAAGCGAGCGGCGCAAGTCAAGCTCCACCCGCATCACACCGTTCACTATGAGCGGCACACGCTCCACCAACCAGACACAGGAAGCGCAGTGCACACCCTCCAGATAGAGCTCAGTGCGGAGCATCCCATCCCTGCCCTGCCTGATGTAGAGTTCGCTGAAGGCCGGATGGTCAAACTCTTCGTAGCTGCGGCCCGAAAGGTGCACGGGCGCCACTCGGCGTTCTCTGAAGGCGTAATAGTTGTCGAGCCCGGCCTCATGCAGCACCGCATAGGCAGTGCGACATCCACCGCAGCAGAACTGAGGATCTGAACCCACCTCAATGAGGCCCGGTGGCACGTCCAGGCCACAATGAGTGCAGGCAACCGGCCGAACACCCGACGAGCTTGCCATCAATGCATGTGACCCGTGGTTGTGAGCACAGGATCAGCGTGATGAGCAGCCGCCTGCTCGCCACTGCGCAAATGGCTGGCCACAGACCAGAGTCCCATGGCCAGCACGAGCACGGCACTGAATGCAGGAAGATGCCTGCGAACTGGCAGCAGGAACGTCTGCGCACCTACTCCCACTGCCAACAGCGCAGGCACAGTACCAAGCCAGAATACAGCCATCATGCCAATTGCAGACAAAACACTTCCGGTGCCACCCGCCGCCGCCACAAAAACATAGAGCCAGCCGCATGGAAGCAGCGTGGTAAAAAGTCCGGTCATCAATGCCCGAACCTCTACCGGCTGGTTACGCACTCGCAGGAGCACGCTACCCAGAGCCCGCTGCCAGGACAGAGGCGCGCGCATGGTTCCGAGCCTTATACCTCGCTGTGCCGCGAGGGTGGTAACCGCCCAGGCAATCATGAGAAGTCCCGCCACAATCGCGGCTCCGCGTTGTACCCCAACAAGACTTCCCAGGCGGGAGACGCTGCCACCTATGGCACCGGCAATGGCGCCCAGAAGCAGGTAGGCTGCGAGGCGGCCCAGATTGTACAATGCGTGCGCCTGCATCAGGTGCCTGCCACTCGCCGAGGCGGCGCCCGCCGCAACTGGCACACTTGCTGCATTCACTGTACCCGGTGCAACTGACACACCCGCTGCACCGGGCGCTACCTGCCTGCCCGACAATCCCGAACCAGGTTGAGCCGAGCCCGAGTAAAAGCACACGAACCCCCCGCACATGCTGGCGCAGTGCACACTGCCCAACAAGCTGGCGGTGAGCACACCGGCAGCGGTCCCGATCATTTCACCTGCACACGCGTACTCACCTCGTACTGATCCATGTGACCCTCCCGCAGTGGATCGGCACGGGACGCATCCACCCTGAACTCCCACAGGCCAGGTGTGTGAATGGCGAGTGGTGCCACGTAAATACCTGGCGCATCCTCACGCAGTACCGCGGTGAGTGTGTCGTTGGCACGGGCGTTGAAGCGCGCCACTACCGAGACATGTGCACCAGCAAGCGGGCTTGCATCGGAGGCTTTGAGCCGCACGGTGAGATGTGGAGTCTCGCCCGGCACAAGGCTGTCTACGCTGGCCTCCAGTCCCCAGCCCAGATCGAGACTGCGCTGCCGCGCCGCCATGGTGGAGTCGAAGGCCACGGCTCTGGCGTAATAGTCGGGCTCCACGGCGAACGACGGATCGTTGCTCGCAATGCGCATCACGGCAAAGTTGCTGATCACAGTAGCGCCAAGGATTACGCCAACCCCTATGGGCCAACCCATGCCCGGCTTCATTGTGGCGTACCACTGCTGCCTGCCGCGCCTGAAGCTTCTGCGGCGCCTGCCGCACCGGCCGCACCTGCCGCACCTGCCGCACCTGCCGGCCCCAGCAGACGGTAACGCACCTGCTCATGGTAGCCGAGCTGGTCGCTCACGCTGAGTGTTATCCAACGCTCGCCGTTGGTGAATGCTTCAGCAGGGAGCAGTATGAAGAGACTGGTGGTGCGCGTGGCACCGCCATCCACCCGAAGTGGGTTCTCCGGTGCCACGACCGTTACTGCGGAGGGCGGCAGTCCGCTATCAGCCAACCCGTTGACAGTCATGGTATAGGCCATGGCCTCACTTCGACGGTTGGTGAGTTTCACTCTTATCTGATTTGAAATACGCCCATCGCTTTCCGTGGCGAAGGGGCCGTCGAGACCACGCAGCACAGTGAGATCAGCCGGCTGCTTGAATGCAAGCGTGAGGGAAAGACCGCCCACCAGAACTGCAAGAATGACGGGATAGAGAACCGTTCTCATACGCAGAAGCTGGCGTGGTGCGCCGGCTATTTCGTCCTGAGATGAGTAGCGGATGAGACCCGTGGGCTTGCCGATCTTGATCATGATGTCGTCACAGGCATCAATGCACTGGGTACAGTGCACGCACTCCATCTGCAGTCCGTTGCGGATGTCAATGCCGGTGGGACAGGTCTGCACGCAGGCGCCACAGTCTATGCAATCGCCGGCATCGGCACTGCGGTCCTTCGTGGCGTAGGCGCGTGGTTCGCCGCGCATGTAATCGTAGGCAACGATTGTGGATTGCCTGTCTATCATGGCTGCCTGCCAGCGGCCATAGGGGCACACGATCAGGCAGGTTTGTTCACGGAAGTAGGTGAAGTTGAACCAGATTATGCCGGTGAACACCACCACGAAAATGAAAGCGGTGGGGTGAGCAGCCGGCGACGAGAGCACCCATGAATAGAGCTGGTCGGTGCCCACAAAGAACGCCAGGAAGGTGTGTGCTACGAATACCGACAGCACCAGATAGGTGGCGTACTTGGCCATGCGGCGGGGGGTGAACCACGCGCCCTTTTTGTCGAGATTTCGTGATCCTGTGTAGCCGCCATCAAACCAGCGCTCTATGGGCCGGAACAGGAACTCCAGGTACACGGTTTGGGGGCAGGCCCAACCGCACCAGGCACGTCCCCAGAGGGCAGTCACGAGAAAGATCCCAACCACACCCGCTGCCAGAGTGAACATGAACAGCAGGGTGTCGGTGGGAAGAAAAGTGTAGCCCATCAGGGTGAACTGCCTGCGCGGCAGGTCCATGAGGAAAACGGGCTTGCCGAAAATCCTCAGGTGTGGTGTGAGGAAGAAGATGGCCATGAGCGTGTAGGCCACGATCTGCCGTCTTCTCCACCACTTGCCATAAGCCGGCTTGGGGCGGATCCAGCGTCTTGTTCCGTCCTGGTTCAGGGTGGGCAGTACCCGCCCACCCGCCTTCTGCGGTGCTGCTGTCTGGCTCACGGTTCGGTGGCGTCGCCCTGTGGCGCCTTGGGGTTGGCCGGGTTGCTGCCGTGCAGCGAGACCACGTAGGCCGTTACAGCGTTGAGTTGTTCAGGCTTGAGTGACTTGCCCCAGGGTGGCATGCCCTTGGCCAGCACTCCATCCACAATGGTTTTGTAGATGTTGGTGATGGCAGCTCCGTGCAGCCAGTAATCGTCTGTGAGATTGGGTCCTATGAGACCGCCACCGTCCTGCCGGTGGCAGGAGGCGCAGTAGGAATCGTAGGTTGTCTTGCCAAGTGCAAGAGCCTGCTGATCACCGACGAGTGCAGTGAGTGTGGCCTCTGAAACGTCATCTCCACTGGGTGCAGGATGAGCCGCGGCCCAGGCTTTCATGTCTGTTTCGTAATTGGCAATCCAGCCCTTGCCGGATCCAAATGGGCCGATGTTGAGCGCGTAAAGTACGGAAAAGCCGATCATCAGCCAGAACGACGTAAGCCACCAGCGTGGCATTGGGTTGTCGTATTCCCGGATCCCGTCGTATTCGTGATCGAGAATCTTGTCCTGGTTGCGGCTGTTGGGATCAGGTGTTGAATCCCGCTTTGCTGCGTTGGCCATGGGTCAGTTTCCCTGCGAGCGGGGATGATGGGGGAGTGCGTTGTCATCGTCGAGCGGCAGTCTGGCCGTGTCTTCGAGTTCACGCCTGCGTGAGGGCAACCATGTGTAGATCGCCACTGCGATGAAGACGAGCATGAATACGACGAGCGCCACTTCCGAGTAGAAGGAGAGCCCGGCGTGCGACATGATGTCGGAGAGCTTCATCAGTCTTGCGCCCCGGCAGTGTTGCTGTTGCCGCCATTTGTGCTGGCGGTGCTGTTCACCTTGATATCCCGGCCGAGCCGCTGCATGTAGGCCACGATAGCCACCATCTCCTTGTCCTCGAGTCCGGCGGGTCCACCCTGCTCCACTATTGCAGCCGCGATCTGGCGCGCCTGTTCACGTGCCATGTCGGGTGCATTGTTGACCGCGTCGCCATAGGGTACGCCGAGCATGGCCATTACGTCCACGCGCTTCTGTATACCCTCGAAGTTGAGCTTGGTTGTGAGGAAGTGTGGATAGGCCGGCATAATAGACTTGGCGGTCACGGCGCGCGGATCTTCAAAGTGCCGTACGTGCCAGAGATCGGGATACTTTCCGCCCTCACGAGCGAGATCCGGCCCTATGCGTCTGGAGCCCCAGAGGAAAGGATGTTCGTAAACAGACTCACCGGGCTTGGAATACTCGCCAAAGCGCTCGGTCTCATAGCGGAACGGCCGAATCATCTGCGAGTGACAGTTCACGCAGCCTTCGGCGATATAGATGTCACGACCGGCCAGTTCCAGCGGCGTGTAGGGCTTCACCGAGGCTATGGTGGGTACGTTCGACTTAATGAGGAAAGTGGGAAGTATCTCAAACAGTGAGGCAACCACCACCGCCGTCACGGTGAGCGCAGTGAAGAGCAACGGTGCGCGTTCCCATCGGCGATGCCATTCCGCCTGGTTGAAGCGTGCCCAGAGTCCATTGGCGGGAATAACCGGATGCTCGGGCACGTAACGCGGCGCCAGAGGGGCTGCTTCTACAATCGGTACTTCATAGCGGGCCGGCCGGTTTGCCCATGTCTTGAACACGTTCCAGCCGAACAGGCATGTGCCGCCCAGGTAAAACAGGCCGCCAACCACGCGCATCCAGTACATGGGGATGAGCTTGACAACGGTTTCCACGAAATCGGGATAGGCCAAGCGTCCTGTTTCGTCAAATGCACGCCACATGAGGCCCTGCGTGACACCGGCACTGTAGATGGCCACCACGTAAAGCACTATGCCTATGGAGCCGATCCAGAAGTGCACTTCCATGGCGCGCTTGCTGTAGATCTGCGTTTGGAACAGGCGTGGCATAAGCCAGTAGATCATGCCGAATGTCATGAAGCCGTTCCAACCCAGTGCGCCCGTGTGTACGTGCGCAATGATCCAGTCGGTGTAGTGCGCGAGCGCGTTCACGCTCTTGATGGACAGCATGGGTCCCTCGAATGTGGCCATGCCGTAGGCAGTGATGCCCACCACGAAGAACTTGAGAATGGGATCCTGTGCCACCTTGTGCCATGCCCCGCGCAGCGTGAGCAGGCCGTTGATCATGCCGCCCCATGAGGGTGCCCAGAGCATCACCGAGAACAGCATACCCAGCGTGGCGGCCCATTCCGGAAGCGCCGTGTAGTGCAGGTGGTGCGGGCCGGCCCAGATGTACATGAACACCAGCGACCAGAAGTGCAGAATGGACAGCTTGTAGCTGAACACCGGCGCTTCAGCCGCCTTGGGCATGAAGTAGTACATGAGGCCCAGGAACGGTGTGGTGAGCACGAAGGCCACTGCGTTGTGGCCATACCACCACTGCATGAAGGCGTCCTGCACGCCGGCGTACAGGCTGTAGCTGTTAAGGAAGCCTGCAGGAATTGCCAGGTTGTTGAAAATGTGCAGCAGTGCCACGGTCACTATCGATGCTATGTAGAACCAGATGGCCACATAGATGTGCCGCTCGCGGCGGCGCACCATCGTTGCGAGGTAGTTGACCGTGAACGCCACCCAAACCACCGCTATCGCGATGTCAATTGGCCACTCCAGCTCGGCGTATTCCTTGGCCTGCGTGAAACCAAAGGGAAGCGTAAAGGCAGCCGACAGGATGATCGCCTGCCAGCCCCAGAAGTGAAACTTGCTCAGAGCATCGGAATACATCCGTGTCTTGAGCAATCGCTGAGTGCTGTAATAGCAGCCGGTGAAAAAGGCATTTCCCGCAAAGGCAAAAATGACCGCGTTGGTATGCAGCGGACGCAGTCTGCCGAACGAGAGAAATGAAGTGTTGAAGTTGAAAAACGGATTCGCGAGTTGCAACGCAATCACGACGCCGACCGTCATTCCCACCACACCCCAGATCAGCGTGGCAAAAAGGAACTTGCGAACGATGTCGTCATCGTATGAAAAGCGATCCAGAGTCGCGGCCGGCTGAGCAACAGCGCTGGAGATGGGGGTCATCGAGGGCCCTCAATGAGTTACGGAACGAAAGAATGCGGTGTCATAAGTGTAGACACCTGAAGGCCTTTTGTCCTGTCCGGAGGCAATAACGCTCTGGTGGCGGGTCTGCCTCTGGCCGCGAACTTCCGCAAACGTCCGGCCCCGAATTCGCTATACTATAGGGATGTCTCAGATTCCCTCTTATTCACCCGCCTCTTCTCTGCCCGGCGGGAAGAGCCGCCACGCCTCAGCGTTGCCCGAAGAAGCCCTGAAACGCCGTGCTTTTATCAAGGGAGCAGGCGTTCTGGCGGCCCTGGCCCTGCTTGGTCGCAGAACTGCGGCCCAGCCGCCCCGCACCGCTATGACGGTCTACAAAGACCCCAACTGCGGCTGCTGCAGCGACTGGATCAAGCACGTTGAAAAGGCGGGTTTCACTGTAACCGTGAAAAACACCACCGACATGTCTACGGTCAAGGCGGCCTATGGCGTACCCAACGCACTGGGTTCCTGCCACACGGCCCAGGTGGGCAGCTATGTGATTGAAGGGCATGTACCTGCAGACCTCATCCAGCGCCTGCTGCGAGACAAGCCAGCGGGTCGGGGTCTGGCCGTTCCCGGAATGCCGGTGGGATCACCGGGCATGGAAATGGGCTCCCAAAAGGATGCCTACCAGGTGCTTCTCTTTGACAAGGCCGGGAAAACCAGCGTTTACGCTTCCCGCTGAGCCATCGTTCCACTTTCAAGTCTCACATCAGTGCCATCAGCGGCCATCTCAGTGGAGCCGGCCGGCGAAGCCGACATCCCGGCCATAGTCGCCCTCAATAATCTGTTCGCTCCTGACGGCCTGACCCTGCGCCGCAGTGATGACTTCGTAGCCCAACACCAACAGGACTACCAGGTGGTGCGGTCTCTCGATGGCCGCATCCTGGGCCAGGTGGCACTGGACGAGTACTCGCCCTCGCTTGTGGAGCTGGTATCGCTGGCCGTGGCACCCGACGCTCAGGGCCGTGGCATTGGACGCAGCCTGGTCCGGGCGGCCGAAAATCTGGCCCGCAAACGCGGCTACCCCGAAATCTTTGCCATTTCACTCGCCGAACAGTTGTTTCTGCATCAGGGCTACGACGAGTCCACAATTGAGCTCTACCCGGAAAAGATCGCCAGATACAGATCGATTTCGCGTTCCGAGCTCTCCATTGGCCGAAAATTCTGCTTCTCAAAACCACTGTGCCTTCACCCTACATCGACCCAGCGCTCCCCAGACGCGTAGAATCCTGGCGCAGCCCCGCTCTGGGGCTGGAAATGCCCATTGTGAGTTACGGCTGGGGCGGACAACCGGTGCTGCTCTTCCCAACCGCAGCCGCCGACTTTCTGGAGAACGAGCGATTCTGGCTCATCAAAGCCGTTGAGAGGCAGCTTCAGCAGGGACGCGTCAGGATCTTCTCCATCGACTCCATTAACCGCCTGGCGTGGATGGACAGCAGTGTGAGTGTGGCGGAAGCCGCACGCCGACAGGCCCTCTACTCACGCTATGTAGAGGACGAGGTGGTGCCCTATATCCGCCACATAGACGGGAATGCCGGCGCCCGCGCCATCACTACAGGCGCCAGCTTCGGCTGTTTCCACGCCGCCAATGCATTCTTCCGCAGACCGGACCTGTTCGGCGGCGTCATAGGCATGAGCGGCTTTTACGATCTCGCTCCCAGTTACCTCATGGGTTACTCGGACGACAACTGCTATTTCAACAATCCCATGTGGTACGTTGCCAACATGGGTGGCTCCGCACTGGACCGGCTGCGACGTGATTCGCGCATTGTGTTGGTGAGCGGACAGGGCGCCTGGGAAAAACCCGAAATGACCCGAGACTTCCACAATCTGCTGGACCGCAAGCAGGTGAGTCACCTCTACGAGCTTTGGGGTTATGACGTCAATCACGACTGGCCGTGGTGGCGTAAAATGCTGCCGCACTATCTGGAGCGCATAGGATGCTAAGACAACCACCAGTGCCGGCCGCTGCCTCACTCAAGCGCTCATTGCTGCTGGGATTCGCCATCGCCACAGCAACCACGGCCTGCTCCGAGGCCTCCGGCAACTCCACGAGTGAGTCGCTCCAGAACGCCCCACTCGATGCCCGCATGGCACACGTGAGAGAACTGCTCGGCAGCACCCCCGTCATGGACGGTCACAACGATCTGCCCTGGGCCATTCGAGAGGATTCGGTAAGCCCGATGGACGTGGATGCCTACGACCTGCGCGAACCCACCAGAGGAATGACCGACCTCGTACGCCTGCAGAAGGGCATGGTAGGCGCACAGTTCTGGTCGGTATACACGCCCGGCGAGTTCCCGGATTCGGGCTACGCCCGCGTACAGCTAGAGCAGATCGACATTGCCCGCCGCATGATTGAGCGCTACCCGGAAGCCCTCACTCCGGCCTACAGCGCAGCCGATACGAGAAAGGCAATCGCTGACAATCACATAGCGTCCCTCCTGGGCCTTGAGGGAGGACACGCCATTGAGAACTCACTCGGCGCACTGCGTGCCTATTACGATCTGGGCGTGCGCTACATGACTCTCACACACAACGTGACACTCGACTGGGCAGATGCTGCACTGGATGCGCCAAAGCACGGAGGACTCACTCCCTTCGGGCGCGAGGTGGTTCGCGAAATGAACCGACTCGGCATGCTGGTTGACCTGTCGCATGTCTCGGCCGGCACCATGAGCGACGCACTCGATGTCACCGAGGCTCCGGTGATTTTCTCCCACTCGAGCGCGAGAGCGATAACGGACGTGGCACGCAATGTTCCGGATTCAATTCTTGCGAGAGTAAAAACGAACGGCGGCGTGGTAATGGTGACTTTTGTCCCAAGCTTTGTATCGCAGAAGCTGGTAGACCACAATGCCCGGTTGGCCACGCTCCGTGATTCACTGGCGCTTGCATACCCTAAAGACACTGTGGCGCAAAATCGCGTGGTTACCGCGTGGCTCGCCGACAACCCCGCACCTGCTGCCACAATCTCTGATGTTGCGGATCACCTTGATCACATCAAGAAGGTTGCCGGCAGCGAGCACGTGGGATTGGGTGGCGACTTTGATGGCATCACTCAGACCGTGGAAGGTCTAAGTGACGTATCCACCTATCCCGCACTCTTTGCCGAGCTGGTGAAACGGGGTTGGACCGACGCTGAGCTGCGCGGGCTGGCCAGCGAGAACGTGCTGAGAGTGATGGAAGAGGCTGAAGCTGTGGCCAGAAGGCTTCGCGAGGAGAGGCTGCCGAGCACTGCCACCATACGTCAACTCGACTCTGCCGGCAAGAACCAGGATCTGAGCGCAATCACTCCCTGATTCAACCCGCTTCGGGAGACTCGCTCAGCCTGCGTGCCAGTGCGGCGTGACCAGATGCCTCCGCCAACATGGCCGGAGTTTCGCCCTTCTCGCTCAGGGCATCGATCTCTGCCCCACGCGCCAGGAGCAGCTCGCAGAGAGCGGGATCACCCAATGCCGCTGCCAGATGCAGCACCGTATGGCGCCCGGCGTCACGGATGCTGAGATCGGCCCCGGCCAGAATGAGCCTGCGAACTATGGACGCTGTGGCCGACATGGAAGCCGTTAATTGCCGGATGGCGCCGGAAAAAGCTGCGTGGAGCGGAGTATTGCGGAAGACATTTGTGCTGAGCGCGTCCAGCGGCGCCCCATGATCTATGAGCAGCGCAACGGCGTCGACATGGCCAAAATGGGCCGCAAGGTGCAGTGGAGTCCAACCGTCGCTGCTGCGCCGGACCCTGAGGTCGTCATCGTTTTCGATGGCAGCGCGCAGCGAGACAACCTCACCCAGAGCAGCGGCTTCGGTGGCGTCCAACGCCCGCCCGCCAAGCAGCACGGGAATGAGCTGCTGCGACCCGTGGTACACGGCATGAAGAACCAGAGACTCACCTTCAGTGCCACGGCTTGCCACCAGTGCCGGGTCCATGGCGAGCATGCGTTCCACGGCAGCACTGTTGGCATCGCGAATGGCGAGGAGCAGGGCATCAGGCGCGGTTTGTATCATCGTGGGATTCAATCCCCGGGCTGGCGAGTGTGAATCAATCAAGACAAACTGTCGCCAATACCCGCAAAACTCCAGAACCCGGGATGCTCCCATGCATAGATTTCGGGAATGAATTCAAACACAAAGAAAAAGCCCAGGTATGATACCCGACGCGCATGGGGCGAGGTGCGAGCCCTCATGTGGCAACACCGAAAAACGGTGGGCTTCGGGCTGATTCTCATGATTGTGAGCAGGGCGGCGGGCTTTGTCCTGCCATACTCCACAAAGTTTGTTCTCGATGACGTACTGCCCAACAAAGATGTACACCTCCTTGGCATGATAGCGCTGGCGGGGCTGACGGCAACCCTTGTGCAATCTCTTGCCAACTATGCCCTTTCCCAGGTGGTAAGCGTTGCGGCCCAATTGGAAATCGCCAAGCTGCGCGAAGAGGTACAGGGACACCTCATCAGGCTGCCAATCAGTTATTTCGACAGTGTGAAAAGTGGCGAACTGGTCTCCCGCGTAATGAACGACCCGGAGGGCATACGCAATCTCATCGGTACCGGACTGGTGCAACTGGTGGGCGGAATCCTGAGCGCCATTGGCGCGCTCGGCATACTGCTCTATCTGAACTGGAAGCTTACCCTGGTCACGGTTGTGCTGCTCGGTCTTTTTTCTGGTGGAATGGCCATCGCATTCAAGCACCTGCGACCCATTTTCCGGGAACGCAGCGTGATAACGGCCGAGGTAACTGGCAGACTTACCGAGACACTTGGTGGAATAAGACTGGTCAAGGTGTACACTGCCGAGCAGCGTGAGAAGGAAGTGTTCGGTCGCGGCGTGCAGCGCATCTTTCAGAACATCGCACGCACCATCACAGGCACATCTCTTACCGGCACGCTGGGCTTCGCGGTTGTTGGAGTGATAGGTGTGATAGCAATGTACATAGGCGGCCGTGATGTGATCATGGGCCAGATGACTCTGGGCAGTCTGCTCACCTTCGTTTTCTTCATTGCGATGGTCACCGCACCACTGGTGCAGGTGGCAAGCATAAGCACACAGATCTCTGAAGCATTTGCCGGTCTGGATCGCATACGCGAATTGCGCGACATAGCCACTGAAGACCAGGCAGACGCTGAGAAGCTTCCGGTGCCAACAATACGCGGACACGTGGAGTTTGAAAACGTGTGCTTCGAGTATGAGAAAGACACACCGGTTCTGCGTGACATATCCTTCGATGCGCCCGCTGGCACAACCACGGCACTCGTGGGATCAAGCGGCAGCGGCAAGAGCACGCTCATCTCGCTCATCATGGCGTTTGCAAGTCCGCAGCGCGGACATGTTCGCATAGATGGCACTCCGGTGAGCGAACTCAAGCTCGGAGAGTACAGGCATCACCTGGGTGTAGTGATGCAGGACAACTTCCTCTTTGATGGCACTGTGCGCGAGAACATCGCGTTCACCCGTCCCGAGGCAAGCAATGCCGAAATAGAAAGAGTGGCCCGGATCGCCAACGCGCATGACTTCATCATGGCCTTCCCCGATGGCTATGACACCATTGTTGGCGAGCGGGGGGTCAAGCTTTCAGGCGGACAAAGGCAGCGTGTGGGCATAGCGCGCGCCATCCTCGCTGATCCGCGCGTGCTCATACTGGATGAGGCAACATCGAGTCTTGACTCTGAAAGTGAGCAACTCATACAGGAAGGACTGAAGCGACTGCGTGCGGGGAGAACCACCTTCGTGATCGCACACAGGCTCTCCACCATAACCAGCGCCGATCAGATACTGGTGCTGGAAAAGGGAGAGATAGTGGAGCGGGGTTCTCACTCTGAACTGCTTGCCATTGGTGGTCGTTACAGGGATCTCTACGATCGGCAGTATCGCATGGAAAGCGATCAATTCATCAATCCCGGCGAAGAGATTGCGGCCATAGACTGACCCGCCGCGTACCCAGCGGGTTAGGTTTCGCGCATGCTTTCAACATTTCGTGCACTGCAACTGCACCCGAGCCTGCTACAGGCTCTCAAGGAGCTGGGCTTCACCCGGCCCACTCCCATTCAGAGTGATGCAATCCCACCCGCACTGAGCGGCAAGGATGTACTGGCCTGCGCCATGACCGGCAGCGGCAAGACATATGCATTTTTGCTCCCCATACTCCACCAGCTGCTGGAGAACCCGCGCAGCGGTACGAGTGCGCTGGTACTCACCCCCACTCGAGAACTTGCCGCACAGATCCTGGAAAGTCTGGAGCAGGTGGTCACTCATACGCCTATTACCGGTGCTGCTGTTTTTGGCGGTGTCGCCATGGGCCCGCAGGAGAATGCGTTTCGGAGGGGCGTGGACATAATCGTGGCAACACCGGGGCGGCTGCTGGATCACTTCCGATCGCCCTATGCCAGGCTGCCGAATTTGGAGTTCTTGGTACTCGACGAAGCGGATCGGATGCTGGACATGGGGTTCCTTCCGGACATACGCAAGATTCTGAACCACCTGCCCTCCAATAAACGGCAGACGCTTTTCTTCAGCGCCACCATGCCCGCTCCGATCGGCGCCCTGGCCAAGGACATGCTGCGTTCGCCGGTAACGATCAACCTCCAGCGCGAGGCAGCACCAGCAAGGGGAATCACCCAGGCGGTGTATCCCGTGGCTGCCGATCTCAAAACACAACTGCTCATTGAGTTGCTGCAGAAGAATCACATGCAGCAGGCGCTGGTATTCACACGCACCAAGCACCGCGCCAACAGGCTCGCCAGCAAGCTTGTCACTGCGGGCATCAAGGCCGAGCGTATTCACGGCAATCGGTCACAATCTCAGCGGACACAGGCACTGGCCGGCTTTAAGCACGGCACCTATCAGGTGCTCGTGGCCACCGACATTGCTGCACGTGGAATAGACGTGGAAGAACTCGGCCATGTGGTGAACTTCGATGTCCCCGTGGCGGCCGAAGATTACATACATCGGGTTGGTCGCACGGCGCGTGCTGAGGCAACGGGCGAGGCCTTCACCTTCGTGAGTCCTGAAGAGGAAGGGGAGCTCAAGGTCATTGAAAAGGCAATCAAGCGCAGTCTGCCCAGAGTGACCCTGCCGGGATTCGACTACACGGCAAGGACATCTGAGAAACTCGAAGTGCCGCTGGCTCAGCGCATTACGGAGATCAGGAAAAAGAAGGCTGAAGACAGAGCCCGTGCGGCCGAGAAGGCTGCCAGACGTGCTGCAGCTCAGGAAGCCCAGGCCAGCAAAGCTGCGGGCGGTGCAAGCAGTACAGGGGGGAAGACCGCAACCACGCGCCGACGCAAGACCTCCCGGAGCCGTCCCAGGCCGCGCGGGGAGTCTCCCTACAAGTGAGCGATGAGTCCCCGTCAACTCGTTACCCTGTGCCTGCAGGCCGGCACAGGGTAACGCTGGTGATTGATCGCAGCAGTTTCATTTGCACAGTGGAGCGAACCTCAACCGTGGAGGAAGCTCAGCAGTTCATCAGGCAGGTTTCCAATGAATTCGCCGACGCCACGCACAATTGCTGGGCCTACGTGGTGGGTGCGCCTGGCAGTACCGACAGAATTGGACTGAGCGACGATGGCGAGCCGCACGGCACTGCCGGGCGGCCCATGTACACCGTGCTGGCTCACTCGGGCTATGGTGATATCGCGGCCGTGGTGACCCGGTATTTTGGCGGCATCAAGCTGGGTACTGGTGGCCTTGTCAAAGCATACAGCTCTGCCGTGCAGGAAGCCCTGAGCGAGCTGCCCAGCACCGAACGAGTGGATACCGTGATTGCCAGATTCCTCGTGAGCTATGGCCAATTGGGCGCTGTACAACAGGCCCTGCCCGGGCTTGAAGCGGAAGTACTTGAGCAGAGCTTTGGAGCAGAGGTCGCACTGGGTGTGCGCCTGCCCCGCAGCAATGCCAGAAGACTGGAAGCCGCCGTACAGAACCTCATGCGTGGCACAGCCTCCTTTGATATCACGGAAGGCTGAAAACAGCCCAAACTCTCAGTGCAGAGGGGACCTCCCCGCTATACTTTCCGGATGCTCGCCACAGTTCGCCACAATTCGAATTAAGAACTCATGAGTCAAATTACAGCCACACAATGGATCTGGCGGGATGGAGAGTTCATCCGCTGGGAAGATGCCACAATTCACGTGCTGAGCCACTCGGTGCAGTTCGGCTCGGCTGCCTTTGAGGGAATCAGGGCCTACAGCACGCCACGGGGCCCCGCCATTTTCCGACTCCGCGAACACCTGCAGCGCCTTCTTCACTCCTGCCGCCTGTACCGCATGGAGCTGGCGTATTCGCTGGATGAACTCGCGGCTGCGGCACGCGAAGTAGTGGCACGCAATGAGGTTGAGTCCTGTTATGTGCGCCCCATGGTGGTGCGAGGCTACGGAACGGCTGGCATGGTGCCGCTGGGATCGCCGATAGAGGTCTACATACCCTGCTGGCCGTGGGGCAGCTATCTGGGTGATGATGCGCTTGAAAACGGCGTGGACGCCTGCGTCTCAAGCTGGCACAGGGTTGAGCCGGATACCATTCCCGCCATGGCCAAGATCGCTGGCAACTACCTGAGCGGCCAACTGATCAAGATGGAGGCGCTGGCCAATGGCTACGCCGAAGGCATAGCATTGAGTCCATCAGGCATGGTTGGAGAAGGCTCCGGCCAGAACGTATTCATTGTTTCCGACGGCACACTCATTACCGGTCCGCTGGACGGCAGCATACTCGGTGGCATCACCAGAAACGCAGTACTGCAGCTCGCCGCAGACCTCGGCATCCCAACAAGAGAGTTTCATATTCCGAGAGAGATGCTCTACAGTGCAGATGAAGTCTTCCTGACCGGTACGGCGTCTGAACTCACTCCCGTGCGCAGCGTGGACAGGATCATCGTGGGCAGTGGCAAGACCGGTCCCACAACGCGAAGACTTCAACAGGAATATCTTGGCATAGCCAAGGGCGGTATCGACGACCGACACGGCTGGCTCACCTACTGCCGCTGAGTGCCAGCCGGTCAACAACGAATCACTCCGTTCTGATCCAGCATGGCAATCACAACTCTGGCGTCACTGATCCGGCTGGCCGTCGGCACCTTTCTCGGGGCACTCATAGGCCTGGAGCGTGAACGCAGCGGCAGGTCGGCCGGACTGCGCACACACCTGCTGGTTGCAGTGGCTTCAACAACCTTCATGCTGGTTTCCACCCAGTTCCTGTTCTTTCAGAACTACGAGCCGGGAGGTCTGGTGATGGTTGACACTTCGCGAATTGCCGCAGCAGTGGTGGCAGGTGTTGGCTTCCTTGGTGCCGGTGCGATTCTCCGCACAGGGCTGGGAGTCCACGGCCTCACCACTGCGGCGGGCCTCTGGCTGGTGGCTGCAATTGGACTTGCCTCAGGTGGCGGCATGTTCATTGAAGCAGTCGCAGCCACCGCCGTATCACTCATAGCTCTCGTCCTCTTGCGGCGCTTTGAGGACAAGCAGCCCTATGCGCTCAAGAGAACACTCATTGTCACACTCAACCCTGAAGTAACCACCGAGCAGGACGTGCTGGCACACGTCAATGTCATAGTGAAGACCGTTGCGTCAGTGGATCTGGAGAAAACCAGAGAGGGCGTGGTACAAGTGCGTGCTGACATCGACCTGCCCAGCGAGGGTGCCGCATCGCTGCTGTTTGCAGAGCTTCTCGGTGTTGCAGGAGTCACCAGCGTGCGTGTTCTGCATCCGCGGTAAGTCACCAGCGAACAGCGAAGCGACTGATTGCCAGTGGATGGTCTAGCTGCCAGCCTCTGACTGTAGGTGCTGTGATTTCTGCCATGCCAGCATTCCTCCATCAAGTGAATGCACATTGCTGATGCCAATCGCGTTCAGTTGTTGCACTCCTATCATGCTGCGAATGCCGCTCTGACAGACCAGCACCATGCGCCGCTCTGCTGAAGGATTCTCATTGCGGAGTGTATCTGCAAGTTGACCCAGTGGCAGCAGTCTGGCGCCAGTTATGGTTCCGGCAACTGTCTCTGACGGTTCCCTGACATCTATGATGTCGAGTGATGCTCCATCTGCGTTTGCTCGTGCCATCCACTCCAGCAGGGTGGCAATATCTATTGCACTCAGGTCTTTGCCTGCGTTTGCATTTGCGTTTGCATTTGCGTTTGCATTTGCGTTTGCATTTGCGTTTGCATTCGCGCTTGGCATGCGTCTCCTGGCGTTCTCTGCGTGTGCTGAGTGTGATGATTTCCGTTCATTACATACAAGGCACGCGGCGCTTTTCTCAAACATCATCTCGTGAAAACTCATTGCGAGTCCGTCAACCAGGAGCAGCCTGCCCAGGAGAGACGTGCCAATGCCCGTAAGCAGCTTTATCGCCTCAAGAGCCTGTAGGTTGCCTATCAACCCGGGCAGCACGCCGAGCACACCGCCGTCGGCGCAGTTCGGAATAAGCGACGTGTCGGGTGGAACGGGGTGAAGACATCTGTAACACGGTCCGTCGTCAACTGAGAATACGGATACCTGACCATCGTATCTCCCCACGGATCCATAAACCCAGGGTGTGCCGAGTGTTACGCAGGTGTCGTTTATGAGATAACGGGTTGGAAAATTGTCTGTGCCATCAATGACGAGATCGTAGTCCCGGATGATGACGGGTGCATTGTCTGCATCCAGCCAGCAATTGTGTGTGTGGAGTTCAACAAGTGGATTCAGTGCACGCAAACGTTTGGCCGCGGCTTCCAGTTTGGGTTTTCCAAGATCACTGGTGTCAAAAAGGGGTTGGCGATGCAGGTTGGACAACTCCACGTGATCGTGATCCACCAGCCCAAGGCGCCCCACACCCGCAGCAGCGAGGTAGGTGGCGGCTGGCGATCCCAGACCGCCTGCACCCACAACCAGCACTCGAGAGTCCATCAAGAGCTTCTGGCCTGCAAGGCCAAACTCCGGCAGGATCATCTGCCTGCTGTAGCGCTCACTGGCGTCGGGCGTTAGAGCCTGCCTTGCAGCGGCGACTTGAGCGGTGGCTTGCGCGCCCGCTTGTACACCAGCTTCTTTCTCAGCCGAGCGGGTCGAGACAACCGGAGTGGTACCGGGAAATCCGGTATTGATGTTCATTGCTTTTAATATACGTGATCTGCGAGTGATCTTTGGCCCTCAGGGGTCCGGGAATTGTGTCAGTTCGTACGGATAAGGCAGCTCCATGCTGGTCGCACTCGACAACGAAAGCCCGCTCCGTCACGTTGCAATGTGGAGGCTTGTGTTCAGTTTCGTCGAGGAGATGTATCCGATGAGGTTTATCCGGACAACGGTTGTGGCGGTGCTTGCTCTCTGCGCTGGCGCTGGGGTCTCTGGTGTGCTTATCGCGCAGACGGCCACCGGTGCCGCAGGCGCTTCTGGCGCGACACAGACTGCACAACCGGCACCTCTTACATCGCTGCTGGGACGGGTACTGCTGCCACTGCCCGCCAACGCCGCTGTCGACAGTGCCAAAGACCGTCTTGCACACAAGCCTGATGACGTAGAGGCCCTGCTGGCCATGGGTCAGGCATGGGACAAAGTCTGGCGTTTTCGCGAATCAATTGATGCCTACTCCCGTGCCAATACCCTGGCACCGCAGGATTGGCGTCCGCTTAGCCTCCGGGGTCAGCGTTACATTTCCACACGACAGCTCGACAGCGCAGTTGCCGATCTGGAAAAGGCCAGAGAACTGGCGCCCGAGAGCTTCCACAGCCTCTATCACCTGGGTCTCGCCTACTACTTCATGGGCAGATACGCTGATGCCGCTGCAGCACTTGGCCGTTGTGCAGACATGGCGTCGCGCGACAGTTCCGTTGCAAGAGATACTTCCCGGGTTCCGCTCGAACTCAGGCCATGCTCGCGACTGTCTGAGGTACACCGCTACGCCCTTGCCTCCTGGCGCGCTGCGGCATTGATGCGCAGCGGCCAGCAGAACGCGGTCAACGCTTCACTCCAGTCTCTGCCTCCAAGACCTCGCACTTCAATAGAAGGGCAGTGGTTCTACGATATCGTAGACAATACGCTGGGCAGAAAGAGCGATTCGCTGGGAGTGTACACGAGCATGAAGGGCGGCGGTGCGCTCACAATGGGATATCTCATGGCCAACCTCGCACTCGCTCGTGGCGACAGCATTGGCGGCTGCCGCGTGCTCAGAGACCTTCTCTCACGTGAAGAGTGGCCGGCCTTCGGATACATCGGTGCCGAATCCGATATCGCACGCGGCAGGTGCAAGGGAGTCCGCTGAAGCCAACTCCCGCACGAGAATCAGAACGTAATCGTCAGACTGCTCGAGAAAAATGTGTCAGTGGTATTGAGCCTCACATCATCACGGAACGGTGGCGCATTATTGTAGCGCACCATGTAGGAAAGCTTGAGCCCGATACGCTGTGACAAGGGAGCCACCACCGTGCTCTCACTGTTCAGGAGATAAGCCTCGTGCTCGGACAGATTTGGCAGATACTCGCCGGTCTGCTGGAAGTAAGCCAGTTTGGAAAAGGCATGCTTGTAGTCGACCCCAACGCGTGCAGCCGGAAAGTTGCGCTTGATGTTGGACGTTGAGCCCGGCGTGAGCTGCTGCTGGAACAGCGAACCACCGAATTGAAGCGAAAGCCTGTCCTGTGGCGCAACAACCGCCTTCCAATCAAGACCGAAGCCTTCCTCGAAGCGACTGGAAAGACCCTGAAGCACGTTTCTGTCAAAGCGAGTTGCCACAAACAATGAGATGCGTTCGGCCATGGCACGCTCACCGCGCAGGCCGCCATTCCAGAAGTTGGCGTTGACCCTGTGCTCGGACTCACCATAATAGAACGCCAGATCCTCACTGACCGCCCAGGCTCCCAGTGAATAGCGGAGCTTGTGGCCAAGATTGGTGCTGGTTGCATTGGCGTTTCCACTTGTCTGTGTAAAACCAATGGATGCGCTAATACTGAGATTCTTCTCATTTTCCTGCGCCTGAACGGATGCGGCAGCACCCATTACAAGAACACCTGCAACAAATACGAAGTGACGTTTCAACATTGCTAGAAGGTTACGGTTAGACCGGACGAGAAAAACATGTCCGTGGTTCTCAGCTGCTGCTCACCCTTTAGAGGTGGCTCGGAATTGTAGCGGAGAATATAACCGAGCCTGACACCCACATTTCCAGTGATGGGCGCCACCAAAGAGCTTTCAGTGTTGAAAAAAAACGACGATGCAGTGTCACCCACTGTCGGCAGATATTCGGCGCTGTGTTGCATCCAGGCGCGTGAAGTGAACTGGTAGCGATAGTCCACCGCCGCACGGGCCGCCGGAAACGCCCGGGATACCTTGGCCACCACACCAGGCGAGAGTTCCTGGGAAAACAGAGACCCGCCCAGCGCCACACTGAGTTTGTTGTGATCATCATCCACGGCGCGGATGCTCATGCCGAATCCCTGCTGGTAACGGTTGAGCACGCCCTGCGGCTGGTTGCGGTCGTAACGGCTGGCGAGGAACAGAGCAATGCGGTCGGCGATGTTGCGGTCACCGCGCAGACCGCCATTCCAGAAGCTGGTGTTTACCTGCTTGTTGGCTTCGCGATACAGAAAAGCCAGGTCTCCCTTGAACACCCAGCCTCTCACCTTGTACACCAGCGTGTTGCCCACATTGATGTTGTCTGCAGACGCATTGCCGCGCGTTTGGGTGAAGCCAATGGAACCCGTGAAGTCGAAATCATTCTTGACGCTCTTGCCAGCGCTTGCCTGAGCGGCGAGCCAGGACGGACAGGCAAGGGCCATGATCAGAAGAGCTGTTGCAGATCGCATCGCAGAAGTTTTCATCTCCATTCCGGAAGCAGAGTGAGGCAGAAGCTTCCGCGTGTTCTGCCCCACTCCCGGATTCAGCGCTGTTGCATCACTTGATGAATGTGCCGTCATGCAGCTCGCGCATGGCGCTCTGCAGCTCGGCCTGTGTATTCATCACGATAGGACCATGCCACGCCACCGGTTCCCGCAAGGGAGCACCGCTGACCAGCAGGAAGCGGACGCCTTGATCACCAGCCTGCACCACAACTTCATCGCCAGTGTCAAAGACAATGAGAGACCGGTTACCGGAAAAGTCGCGAATGAGGTTGTCATCATCGCCCGCGGTGTGCTCTGTAAGCACGCCGAGATTCCCGGAGGCGTAGCGGAAATCGCCACTTCCCTCAAAAATGTACGCAAATGTATTGCGATATGTGTCAACCGGCATGGATTTCCTCAGTCCGGCCGGAACGGTGATGTCGAGATACGAGGGGTCAGCCTCAACACCGTCTACCGGGCCACGTCTGCCATGGAAATTGCCGGCGATCACGCGAATGTGTGTTCCGTCATCCTCCGTAAGCTCCACAATGTCGCCCGACTTCACATCCTGATAGCGCGGTGCAGTCATCTTGAGCGAAGACGGCAGGTTGGCCCAGAGCTGAAAGCCATGCATGCGACCAACCCTGTCGCCAGTGGGCATTTCATGGTGCAGTATGCCGCTGCCCGCCGTCATCCACTGCACGTCACCAGCACCCAACAGGCCGTGATTGCCCAGTGAATCCCCATGCTCCACGGTGCCCGCCAGCACATATGTGATGGTTTCTATCCCCCGATGGGGATGCCAGGGGAACCCCTTCTCATATAGCGCCGGGCGCTCGTTACGAAAGTCGTCGAAAAGAAGGAAGGGATCCGTAAGGTCGGTATCTCCAAACCCAAAAGCACGATGCAGATGCACACCCGCCCCCTCAAGGGTGGGCCGGGCGGTGACTATGCGCTTCACAGGACGGATAGACATTGTATACTCCTGATGATGAAAGATAGTACAACAATATCTTAGTACTTAACTACAAGCAAGCCCCAATCGGAACCGTCAGCCAGCGCCACCGATAATCGGCTTCACGGCCTGCCCATCGGTCAGTGATTCAATCGGGTTCACTATCACCTGATCACCGGCCTCAACACCGCTCAGCACTTCGAGTGTGCTGCCGTAGTCGCGGCCTATGGTGATCGACACCAGGCGCACTGTGTCGTTCTCAACCCGGGCCACCATGCTGCCGCTGGCTCGCACGATCAGTGCTATTGCCGGAATGCGCAGTGAAGGCTGCGCCGGAACACTCAGCTTCACATTTGCAAACATGCCCGGCAAAATGCTCCTGGTTGTGTTGGGAATCCGAATCTCGGTCAGCAGGGTTCTGGTTGCGGGATCTATGGCGCCCGCGGTTCTCACAATGCGTCCGGTGAACTTGCTGTTCCCCAGCTCGGCAATGAGTACCTCCGCCTGCATCCCCACGTTCACCCGCGGGGCGGCGCTCTGTGGAACGTGTATGAGCACACGCACCGTATCCGTTTGAACCAGCGTGAGCAGCGGACGTGCGCCGCTCGCCGCCCCGGCCGAAACCAGCGAACCGATATCAATGGAGCGTGCAGTCACCACGCCGCGAAAAGGAGCCACCAGAGCACCGAAACGCTGCAACTCCCGGATGTTGGCCAGGCTGGCAGTTGCAGCGCGCACATTTGCGTTTGCCACATTCCACGTGGCCGCCCGCTCATCAAGCTCCTGCGGTGTAACCACGCCCTGCTCTGCCAGTTTCTGCCAGCGATCCAGTGAACTCCTGGCCAGACTCGCACTGGCCTCCGACTGCTCCAGGAGAGCCTGGGCCTGACGCTCCTGCTCACGCAGCTCAGGCATGTCGAGCAGAGCCAGCGTGTCACCCCCAGCCACAACACTGCCTATGTCCACCAACAGGCTCCGCACGAAACCGTTTGTTCTTGCAAAAATACTGGCCTCGTGAACTCCTGACACTGTCGCCGGCAGCTCCAGCGCTCCAACACTGCTGTCACGTACCACGGCCTCGGTGAACACAGACGGAACCGCAGTGGATCGCGCCAGTTCTCCGTCACGCACCCGCGACTGCGCAAAACGCGGAAGAACACCGGCAACCAGCATGCCGGCAAACAGCAGAACGAGCAGCACGGGCAGCACTCGTCCTTCCCTGCGTCCCGGGCAGGCAGCAGCGGCTTTCACGCCGCCTTCAGCTCGAACTCCAGACTGCGAAAAGTGTGAGCGCGCGAATCGTGAGCGCATCAGTAGGGCTCCGGAGTAACAGCGGGTACCCGGCCGTCATGCAAGCGGCTGTAGACCCACGGCAGAATTGTAAGTGTGGCAAAGGTGGCAAAGAGCAGTCCGCCAATCACAGCGCGACCAAGTGGAGCGTTCTGCTCACTGCCTTCGCCGATTCCCATGGCCATGGGAATCATTCCAACTATCATGGCCATTGCTGTCATGAGCACTGGCCTCAATCTGGTGGTGGCGGCTTCCAGCGCAGCATCCCGCGCCGACCGGCCTTCGGCCATTCGCTCGTTGGCAAATGCAACAACAAGAATGCCATTGGCCGTGGCAACGCCCATACTCATGATGGCTCCCATGAATGCAGGCACGCTGATGGTATTACCGCAGGCGAAGAGCATCCACACAACACCCGCAAGTGCCACCGGCAGTGCACATGCA
The DNA here is from genome assembly GCA_964636415.1 of uncultured Gemmatimonas sp. GTDB lineage: Bacteria > Gemmatimonadota > Gemmatimonadetes > Gemmatimonadales > Gemmatimonadaceae > Gemmatimonas. The sequence continues at coordinate 27,921 of CAZWSJ010000023.1, forward strand.
ATGATCAGCGGGTCCAGCCATGACTGGAAGTTCACCACCATAATCAGGTACACCAGAACAATTGCAAAGGCCAGGCCCGTGAGCAGTCCCTGATACGATGAGCGCATGCTCGCAACCTGGCCACGCAGCACCAGCTCGCTGCCACGTGGCAGCGTGGCGCGCATGGAATCGAGCACGGCATCCACATCTGCCGCCACACCGCCCATGTCACGGTCAAGCACATTGGCATAAACATCATACACCGGCGCCACGTCGTAGTGATTGATCACTGCAACGCCCGAACCGTGTTCCACGGTGGCAAGGTTTTCAAACAGTTGCGGCTTGTTGCCGCTGTTCATGCCACCCGATGCAAGGATTGGTGTGCCGGCCAGGTCTTCCATTGAGGTGATGAGCCGCTGTGGTGTCTGAACACTCACGCGGTACTGCACGCCGTTGGCCGGGTTGAGCCACTGGTTGGGCTGGGCCTGGCCGCTTGATGCCAGCGATACGAGCAGGTCGCTGGCTATGTCATGTTGTGAAAGCTGCAAGGCCGCGGCTCGCGCCCTGTCCACATTGAGATTCATCTGCGGTGCCTCAAGACGCTGCTGCAAATACACGTCCACGGCACCGGGTATCTCGCGCAGCCTGCGCTCAATGCTTCTGGCCACTTCTATATTGCCGGCTCTGTCGTTGCCCACCACCTGAACATTGATAGGTGCCGGCAAGCCTGCATTCAGTATCTGACCCACTATGTCGGCCGACTGGAAGAACACCAGCACATCAGGAAACTCGTCGTGAATGAGATGTCGAATCCTGCGCGAGTAATCGGCCGTCTTGCCACGCCTGTGCTCAGTGAGTGCAATCAGCACGTCAGCGTCTCCCGATCCGATTGCCGGATTGTCACTGAAGGCGAGACTCGAAAGACTGGCGGTGTTGAATCCTATGTTGTCAATTATGGTGCCCAGATCACCGGGCGGGATGATATCGCGAATGCGGTTTTCTATAATCGCAACACGACGCGCTGTTTCTTCCAGACGTATTCCGGTTGGGATTCTCAGATGCAGGCGAATCTGACCGGCATCCACGGCGGGAAAGAAATCACGACCCAGCCATGGGGCAAGAAAGCCCGCCGAGAGCAGCACCAGCGCTCCGGTTGCCACCAGACGTGCCGGCCGATCCAGAAGTGAGCTGAGTGCGGCGTGATAACGATCTCTTGCTGCACTGAATCGGCGTTCAAAACCGTGATGAAGACGCCCGAATGGTCCGGGTTCTGCCTTCTTTCCGCCTCGTCTGGCCGCGACGTGGTGCTCATGCTGCACCGCGTACTTGACCAGAGTGGGCACCAGCGTTCGCGAAATGGCATAAGACGCCAGCATCGCGAACACGACGGCCATGGCGAGCGGACGGAACAGGGAACCGGCCGCCCCACTCAGGAAAAAGATCGGCACGAACACAATACAAATGGCCAGCGTCGATACCAGCGTTGGAACGGCTATCTGTGCGGTGCCGTAGAGTATCGCCTTTTCGAGATCAGGTTCGAACTCCTGATATCTGTGTATGTTCTCGATTCCCACTGTGGCGTCGTCAACCAGTACGCCCACCGCCAGTGCGAGACCGCCAAGCGTCATGATGTTCAGTGTCTGTCCCAGCGAACCCAGCACGGCCACTGAGGCCAGAATTGAAAGCGGTATGGACAGGGTGACGATAATTGTGGAACGCCAACTGCCCAGGAAAAGCAGGATCATGATTGCAGTGAGACAGGCAGCAATCAGCGCCTCCATGACCACACCCCTCAAGGCCGCCTTCACGAACAGCGATTGATCAGCGAGGATGTCCACCTTGAGTGTGGACGGCAGTGTGGCAAGGATGGTGGGAAGGGTTTTCCTTACCCGGTTGACCACGTCGATGGTGCTTGCACCGCCCGACTTGAGCACTGTCACCAGCGCGCCGCGTACACCATCTCTGTGCACTATGTTCGACTGCACCGCATAACCGTCGCGCACCTGCGCCACATCGCGTATGCGAACCAGTGCACCATTTGACGAGCGCAGCGGCAAATCATTGAGCGCATCCACGGCTTCGGTGCTTCCGTTGAGGCGCACCAGATACTCACGCTGGCCGATCTTGGCGGTCCCGCCCGGCAGTACGAGGTTCTGCGCGGAAATAGCGTCGCTCACATCAGTGGGCGAGATACCGTAGGCCAGAAGTTTCTGTGGATCTATGTCAACATTTATCTGTCGTGCCCGGCCACCGTATGGTTGCGGCACGCTGGCACCACGTACGGTGGCGAGACGGGTTCTTATGCCGTTTGAGCCCAGGTCGTAAAGCTGCTGCTCGGAGAGTGAATCGCCGCCCAAAGCAAGCTGGAGTACGGGCACGTTGGCCGCATTGTACTGAACTATGTATGGCGCGCCCACGCCGGGAGGCACGATGCGCATGATGGTCTGCGCCACGGCGGTAAGCTGCGCGACAGCCGCCTCGATCCTCGCGCCCGGATGGAAGTACACCTTGATCACGGTCACGCCCGTGACCGTTTGCGACTCGATGTGCTCGACGTCGTTGACGATGGTGGTGATGGCTCGCTCGTAGGTGGTGCTTATGCGGCGTTCCATCTCTTCCGGGGCAAGGCCCCCGTAAGACCAGATTACGGAAACCACCGGTATGTCCAGCTCCGGCAGGATGTCGGTGGGCATCCTGAATGCCGAAAAAACGCCGAAAATGACCAGCAGCAACGCGCCCACGATGAAAGTGTAGGGGCGGCGCAGCGCCAGTTTTACAATCCACATGCTCGTGAGGCGGGAGGAGCAGTCATGGCGGGTCCGTCTCCCCCAGGACACGGACCCGTTACCGTCATTCTACGCTTGAACTCTCCAATACGCTCAGGCGAATTTTCAATTCACTTCTGATATTGAGGCTTCACCGCCGAAATGGCACCGCCATCAACCACGTTTTTGTAGCCCTCCGTGCGGAACCACTGAGCCGCGAGCGCCGAACGCGCGCCACTGGCACAGTACACCAGGATGTGCGATTCGCGTGTGATCTCGGGATGGTCCATCATGGTCTGAGGCAGTCTGTCCATGGGTATGTTCCGGGCACCTGGCAGGTGCCCGAACCAATACTCCAGACGCGACCGCACATCCAGAACCACATCTACGGGTTGATTGCGATATGTAGCCATGTTCAGCTCAGTTCTTCGGGTCCAGCATCTTCTTGATCTGCGCCCTGGCGTCCTCAAGGTGAGCCTTCGTCATGCGGTCACTGGTGCGACCGATGGCGCTGGCCAACTGGGCATCCAGGGCCCGCATCTCGCTGCTCACAATGGCCCGGATATCGGCCGGGTTGTTGGCCTGGGCCGCTCCGAACTGGTTCTGCTGGGCGCCGGCAGCGGGCGCGGGTGGATTGATCTTGAGATTCATCTGCTCCAGGTAGCTGCGCTGCAGCCGCCGTCGGTAGGCGTCAATGGGAGCGCCACTGTCTGTTTCTCTCCACAGGCCGCGGCGGAGATCGGTGAGCATATCAGATACCGGATACACCTCATTCCTGGACCGGGCGTTGGCTTCCAGCTCCACCATGCGCAGCAGACGGCCGTTGTTGAGCACCGAGCTCAGGGTACGTGTCTGTGCCGAGCCGATGCGTTCCAGCGATCCACTGGCCTCGATTTTCTTGAGGATGTCCCGGTCCATGAGCCAGACGGGTGTGACAAAGGCGTTTGCCTGCAGGAACTGCATCGCTGCCCGCTGACGGGCCGGTTCAACGGGACTCCACACCGGACCTGACTGCCCGACCATCTTCTCCTGCTTGTACTCGGAGCCGATAATGCGGGCCACGTGTCCCATTTCCGTTGCCCACTGGCCCACAACGCGGCCGTAAACCGATCTGAGATCAGCGTAACTGTCACCCTCCTTCCAGGCAGCGGCTCCTTCGATGAGGTCCATTACACGCTTGAGGTTCCTGACGCCAAGCTCTGTGGCCCGCACCGCGTCCTGATCGCCCACGGCCTCCGACTGCTCTGCCGGGTCGGCGCCCTGCGCGCCGCCGTCGCTGGCAAAACGATACCAGGGGATGCTGTCCTGCATGCGGGCCCACTGGTCGAGCGTGGGCTTTTCATCTTCAGGCTTCTTTACGCCGGGAATGGGGGTGTAGCCCCACTTGACGGCATAAACGTCATAGGGCCCCACTCTGGGGATCAGATCACCAAGAGCGATGCCATCTTCAGGCTGTGCCACATAGTTGAAACGGGCATAGTCCATGAGCGAGGGTGTGTGACTCATCCTGGCCACCCAGGTCCTGGACCGTATCGAGTCGAGCGGATACATGGAGCTGGCTTTGAAATTGTGCGGGAAGCCAAGCGTGTGTCCCACCTCGTGCGCCGTCACATACTCCATGAGGCGACCCATGAGCGAATCGGGCAGCGGAAACTTCTGTGCGCGTGAGTCCAGTGGCCCCACCTGGGTGAAGTACCAGTCGCGAACCAGATTCATCACATTGAGATATGTCTGCACGTCTGCGTCCAGGATCTCGCCGGTACGCGGATCCGTAAGGCTCGGCCCCACTGCGTTTTCAGTTGGCGAGGGGAGCCAGCGAACCATGCTTACCGTTGCATCTTCACCTGAGAAATCGGGATCGTTGGTGGGTGGTTCAGCCGCCACGATGGCCTTGTAAAAGCCGGCTTCCTGGAACGCGGGCTGCCAGGATTCGATACCCTTGGCAATCCAGGGCTTGATCCAGGCAGGTGTTGCCGGATCCAGATAGTAGGTAATGGGTTTTATCGGCACACAGAGATTGCCCACCTTCTGGTCGCTGCACTCCAGGCGCCAGCGCGAGATGAACCTTCGGGTCTCCACTCGCTGCGTAGTGCCGGAGAAGTCGCGCTGCGTGACCCCAAAGAACCCCACGCGATCGTCCAGCAGGCGCGGCATCATGGGATCATCGGGAAGCTTGGCTATGGAGAAGGTGTATTTCTCCGTGGTTGGCTGTGTAGCGGCAGCTCCCTGCTGCCCACCTCCACCAGCGGCTCCACCCGCTGCCGCCTGGGGTGTGAATGACTGTACCGCGGTAACATTGACGTTTCGCGAATACGCGGCAAACCGGTCAATGTATGAGCGTGTGGCGTCCACAGTGGCTCGACGGCCAAGTGCTGTGTACTGCGGCACCGCGCCCGTAAACATGCGCGTCACTTCCACCACCGCGGCACTATCGGGGCCGTAGGCCTCAATGTTCAGCGAAATAAGTATGGGAGTGACGCTGATGAGCTCTTCGGCCAGGCGCTGTGAGGATGCGGTGTCGGATATGATGTCGCGATATGAAACCTGGCGCACCAGCACACGATTGTCGTGCTGTTCAAAGCGAATGAGATTGTCACCACCCAGGGTACCCTGAATTCCGATCTCGCCCGGCGTGCCGGCCAGAGTGCTCACCACCACGTAGTCCTTGCCGAGCTCGGAGCGCGGGATTTCGAAATAGAGCCGCGAGCCCACCTGGTGGACCTTGAACACGCCGCTCTTGGTTACCGCACGCGGTGTGATGACGGAATTATATGGTCGAGGCTGCGGGTCCTGGCCCGCTGCACCACCGGGGCCGCCCTGCTGTGGTGCGGCTGTTGGCCTGGCCGCTGCGGCTCCGGCCGCATTGGCACCGGCGGCACCTGCTGCCGCAGCTCCCGCTGCGGCTCCGTTGCCGGGGGCTGGTGTGGCCGCGGGTCCAGGCCTCGACTTGGGTGCACAGGCACCGAGAGCCAGACCAACTGCGGCAAGCAGGCTGGTCCGGGAGACGGTGGAACGGAACGAATTCATTCGGGGACTCTTCAGAGGGTTGAACAAACGAGGGGCTCAGGTTTGCCAACCCGAAAATCTATCTCATTAAGGAACCGTTCGCATTGTGTCGGCCACCCAGTCGGCCAGAGCGCCCAGTGCTGCGCGGGAGAGTCTGGCGTCAGCTAATGAAGGGTACCCCGCAGGGCGACCGTCGGGGTCATTCAGGAACAGGTGATTGACCGCCGGAAAGTGGCGGAGGGTTACGGCCGTGTTGCCACTGCGCTTCAGTGTGGCGGCAATTGTGTCCGCCTGTTCCGGCGTTACCTGGTGGTCGCTGTCGCCCTGAAGAATGAGAACGGGCTGCCTGACTCTGGCGATCGTGAGCCTGGGATCAGTGTCCATGAAGTACCTGAGCCAGGCATTTGTATTGGCCAGAGAGTCGAGTGTGAGGGGCAGTTGTTTGTTGATTGAGTCAAGGACTGCCGGTGAAGTTTTTGATGAATCAATAAGCTGTTGATTTTGATACATCAGGATCGCCCGCCCATCATAGGCCGTGCCCGCAAGCAGCACCACGGCGTGCACCTCCGGCTCCCTCACCGCCACTATGGGCGCAATCAGCCCACCCTCGCTGTGACCAATGAGAAGCATGCGGCTGCTGTCCACCTTGCTCTGCGTTTTGAGCCAGCTCAGCACCGACTGCACGTCATCGGCGAAGTCAGCACTTGTGGCGGCTGCCCGCGAATCGGCACCCCCACTCTCACCCACACCGCGATCGTCATAGCGAAGCACCGCCACACCGCGCCTGCCCAGGGTGTCGGCAATCTCACGAAAAGGGGCGTAACCCGGCACGAGTGAAATACCTGAATCTCTCTCCTGGGGACCACTGCCACTTATGGTCACTGCCACCGGCCAGCGTCCGTCGGGCGACCTGAGCGCCGCCATTGCCGGCAGCGAACCGTCGGGAATGGTTAGAGTTGCCGCCAGAGAGTAGCCGCGTGCGGTTGGAATGCTTACCTGCTCCGCGCGGTAGGGAGCCCCTGCGGGAGCATCATAGTTGAGCCGCGGCTGCCCGACCGGTTTCGCCACCCGAACCACTCTGAGCTGCTGAGCCGCCACACCAGCGCTCAAGGGCCGGTCGCCCTGCCACACCACACGCACAGGAAGACCCGCAACCGTGAGCGTGGTGGTATCGGCACTTACGCTGAGGCTGCCATCCATGGTTTGACCGCCACTGGTAAGAAACAGCGGGACGCTGCTCCTGCCGCCTGCGCGCATGGCGCGTGAGATCACGGCTGCATGCAGCACGGACTGACCTATCAGGGTCATTGTTCCCGCCTTGCCTGGCACTACCTGCCGCTGAGACTGCCCGCCCGCCACGACCTCCAGAACCACACTGTCTCCCACTGGCGTAATTACCAGATGCTGCCGCGGCGCCGACCCGGGTGCTGCACCCGGAGCACCCACGTCCATGGTGAGTGAGGTGGGCAGCCCGTTAACAAGCTTTTGCGTCCAGCTTATGAATGGCTGACCACGCATGAGCAGCACGCCACTCACCGAGTTGGTTTCCATGCGCAGCGACTCACCGCCAACTGTGTCGCCCGCCACCAGATATGCGAACTCCAGCGTGGCCGACGTGGCCGACGTGGCCGACGTGGCCGGCTGGGCCGTACAGACTACACCCTGCGCGGCAAGCCCTATCACCACCAGAACACCGGGCACAGCCAGCCTGCCTCTTCTGCCATTTTTCGTCTTCATCTCTTCGGATTCCCTGGGTTTCCCGGTTGAGTTGCATCCTTCTGCGATGTGGGCGCACGACCCGACTCACGCAGCACCCGACGGAGCAGAAACTCTATCTGTCCGTTGAGGCTGCGCAGATCGTCATCAGCCCAGCGCTGAACCGCTTCCAGCACCTCCCGATCCACTCGCAAGAGAAAGGACTTTCGTTCCGCCATCAGCCCGTCAGGTGTAGAGCGATCCCGTGTTCAACACGGGCTGCGCAGCACGATCGGAGCAGAGTACCACCAGCAGGTTGCTAACCATGGCCGCCTTTCGTTCGCCGTCGAGTTCCACGATTTCACGGCTCTTGAGCGCTTCCAGCGCAAGCTCCACCATACCCACCGCACCTTCCACAATTGTGGTGCGGGCTGCAACTATGGCACCTGCCTGCTGGCGCTGGAGCATGGCTGCAGCGATTTCGGGAGCATAGGCAAGGTGACTGATTCTGGCTTCAATAACTTCCACCCCGGCCTTCCCCAGCCTCTCGTGCAGTGCCTCCACAAGACCCTTGTTTACCTCGGTCTGATGTGTGCTGAGCGAAACCGAGCCCGAACCGTGCGAATCATAGGGGTGCGTTGAGGCCAGCGCCCTCAGTGCCGATTCACTCTGTACGGCAACGTATTCCACATAATCGTTCACCTCGAAGAGCGCCTCTGCCGTATCTATCACGCGCCATACCACAATGGCCCCAATCTCCACCGGGTTCGAGTTCGCGTCGTTCACCTTGAGCTTACTGGTCTCGAAGTTTCTGATGCGCACAGAAACCGGGTTCTTGCGCATGAAGGGGTTTGCGAACCAGAGTCCGGTGCGGCGAACCGTACCGCGGTAGTTACCGAAGAGTGTGAGCACGCGTGCCTCGTTGGGCGCCACAGCAAAGAAACCGGTGAGCGCAAAGGCAATGATCCCGCCCAGTATTGCACCGGTGGCAGCCATCACGGGTGCCGCCGCCGATACACCCCTTACAAAGAGCGCGACTGCGAGACAGGCGGCAACGAACAACACACCCAGCATCAGTAGCCCGGGAACGGGTCTCACCTCGTTTTCATGGAACATTCCAGACCTCATGGTTAGTGGTATTAAAATGATATCACTATGCTATCGTCGAATCAGTCAGTCCGCAAGCTATTGCTGAGCGCCGCGACGCTCTCGGACGGCCGAGCCTTGCGGTGCTTTAAAGTGAAGGCAATAGTCCGGGTACGCATTTCTACCCCCCAAGGAGGTCCCGCCCGTGAAGTCCCCATTCCTGCGTCTGGCGCTGCTCACTGCAGCCCTCGCGCCCATTCTCTCCCTGAGTGCACAAGCTACCCCGCCGGCGGCACGAGCCGCTGCTGCGCGGGCTGCGGGCCCGGGGATGATGTCGGCTCCATTCGACTCCGGAGCCCTCTCCGCACTTTCGTGGCGTGAAATCGGTCCCTACCGCGGTGGTCGCTCCGTGGCTGCCGCCGGCTCCAGCGCCAGACCCTCTGAGTTCTGGATGGGCACTACCGGTGGTGGTGTCTTCAAGACCAGCGACTATGGCAAGACATGGCAACCCGTTACCGACAATTACTTCGGTGGAACCATCGGAGCAATTGGTGTTGCACCCAGCAACCCCGACATCGTTTACGTGGGCGGCGGTGAGTTCCCCATCCGCGGCAACGTCTCCCATGGCGACGGCATGTGGAAGACAACTGATGGCGGTAAGACATGGACCAACATAGGTCTCAACGACTCACGCCAGATCGCCAAGGTGAGAGTCCACCCCAGCAACCCCGACCTGGTTTACGTGGCTGTTCAGGGACATGTGTGGGGACCGAATGCTGAGCGCGGCATTTTCCGCAGCAAGGACGGCGGCCGGAACTGGGAAAAGATTCTGTTCCGGAACGACTCCACCGGTGCCGCAGATCTCGCCATGGATCCCAACAACCCGAACGTTCTTTATGCGGGTTTCTGGCAGGCGTATCGCAAACCATGGACACTCGTTTCGGGTGGCACAGGTTCGGGCCTGTTCAAGTCCATAGACGGTGGTGACACCTGGACCGAAATCACCCACAACCCCGGTTTGCCAACGGGGCTCTGGGGCAACATCGGCGTAAGCGTAAGCGGCGGTGATTCACGTGTGGTATACGCGATCATTGAAAACGATGAGGGCGGTGTGTTCCGCTCCAACGATGCGGGCGCCACATGGCAACGCGTAAACAGTGAGCGCAAGCTGCGCCAACGCGCATGGTATTACACCAAGATCTATGCCGATACCAAGAACCCCGATCTGGTTTACGCCAGCAACGTGAGCTTCCAGGTATCGCGCGATGGTGGAAAAACCTGGAGCAACGTGCAGGGCATAGGCCACGGCGACTCGCACGACATGTGGATTGATCCCGCTGATCCGTCAAGGATGATCGAAGCCAACGATGGCGGTGCAAACGTATCCCTGGATGCCGGCAAGACCTGGTCTGATCAGGATTTTGCCACAGCTCAGTTCTATCATGTGAGCACCACCAACCACTTCCCCTATCAGATCTGTGGTGCCCAGCAGGACAACAGCACGCTCTGCGGTCCGTCTCGTGCACAGGGCGGCATTACATACGACATGTGGAAAGAGGCGGGCGGCGGTGAGTCAGGTTTCGTCACTGCGCTGCCCAACAATCCCGATATTGTTTTCGCGGGCAGCTACGGAGGACTGCTTACTCGCAAGGACATGCGCACCGGACTGTCACGTGACGTGAACCCATGGCCCCTCAATCCCATGGGGCATGACGCGCAGGATGCCAAGTACCGCATGCAGTGGACGTTTCCCATAGTGGTCAGTCCTCACGATCCCAAGACCATCTATGTTGGCTCCAGCGTCGTCTTCAAGACCACCAACGAAGGCGACAGCTACACGGCTATCTCACCCGATCTCAGCCGCAACGATCCGCGCACACTGGGTCCGTCGGGTGGTCCCATTACCAAGGACCAGACCAGTGTGGAGTACTACGGCACGGTCTTCGCTATCGCAGAATCGCCGGTGAGCAAGGGTGTAATCTGGGCGGGCTCGGATGATGGCCTCATCCACATCACCCGAAACGGCGGCACTTCATGGACCGACATCACACCACCGCTACTCAAGGAGCGCGAATGGTCGCGTATCTCGATCATTGAGGCATCGCACTTCAACGCGGGAACGGCATACGTGGCTGCCAACCGCTTCCAGATGGATGACAACGAACCCTACCTTTTCAAGACGAACGACTTCGGAAAGACATGGAAGCGCATAGACGGAAGCGGAACCGCGCACGGCATTCCGTCAACAGAGTTCACGCGCGTTATCCGTGAGGATGAAGTACGTCCAGGCCTGCTGTTTGCCGGAACGGAGCGCGGTATATGGGCTTCTCTTGACGACGGTAACACCTGGTTCACCCTGCGTCGCAACCTGCCGATCGTTCCTGTGCACGACATTGCGATCAAGGAAGGCGACGTAGTGCTTGCCACCCACGGGCGCTCGTTTTACGTCATGGATGATATCGGTGTATTGCGCCAGCTCAATACGGCCGCACTTACTCAGTCTGCGCATCTCTTTACCCCGAGTCCGTCCTACAGACTCAACTGGGGAGGCGGATTTGGTGGAGGTGGGTCGGCGGCGACACCGGTAGGAAAGAACCCGCCGAGTGGAGCGATCATTTACTACTGGCTTAAGAATCCCGCACAGCGCGTTACAGTGGAGTTCAGGGATTCCACAGGCCGCACAATCCGAAGCTTTGCGAGCGACGCGGAGCAGCCCGCACAGGCTGCCGGTGGACGCCGTTTCATCGCAGCCGACAGGCCGCCCACGCACAATGTCGGCATGAACACATTCTCGTGGAATCTGCGCGAAACCAACGCGACTGGTTTCCCTGGCTTGATCATGTGGGGAGGATCACTCAATGGTCCGATGATTCCCCCGGGCAACTACACGGTGCGACTGCTGGTGGACGGACAACAGGCCAGTCAGGCCAATCTGCTTGTCAGGAAGGACCCACGCTCCAACGCCACAGGTGCCGACCTGGTAGCCCAGTACAAGCTGCTCATGCAGATCCGTGATCGCACCACTGAGGCGAACAACGCGGTGCGCACGGTCGACTATGTACGACAGCAAGCCACAGAGAAAGTTGTGGAAGTTGGCAGCGACTCGGCGCGTTACAGCGCACTGGTGAAGGGCCTCAACGAAAAGATCAGCGCCGTCCAGAGCGAGATTTATCAGGTCAAGAATCAGTCAGGACAGGATCCGCTCAACTATCCGATCAAGGTTAACAACCAGATCGCTGCACTTGCCGGAACGGTTGGCAGCACTGAAGCCAGACCCACTAAGCAGTCGGTGGAAGTGTTCAACCTGCTCACGCAGGAACTGGATGGCTATCTGAGCGAACTGAGAAAAGCCTACCAGGATCTGTTGCCCGCCATCGACGAGATCCGGCAAAAGCACGGACTTCCCAAGATCGAAGTGAAGGCTGTGGACGTGCCGGGCGTGCGTCCGATAAGTGAAGAAGAGGAAGTAGAGGAAATGGACAAGCGCAACTGACCGGACTGATTCGCCAGAAGCGAATCAGCGTGTGAGTTCGCCGGCAGCGCGCTGGAGGAAATCACCGGCCGCTGCCGTGCGATCACTCATGCTGTGTATGAAGCGGGTGATGGGGTTGGGTGTGAGCGTCAGCATCGTGATGCTGACGCTCGTTCCCCCGTCATCCGCTTCAAAGCTTACACTCCATTCTCCTGCCAATTCTCCGGAGTCGTTGCGCAGATTGAGCCTCAGACTCTCACCAACCACCTCGTCAATGACTTCAATTGCGGGCAATGATGGACACCAGTCGTGTATTCGCCCTGTATCACGAATCAGATTCCATACCGTGTCGCGTGCGAATGGCATGCGACGCACTACACTTGCCTCTGTGCGTACAGGTATCATCAACCCGGCAATCGCAATAGCCACTGCCACCATTACCATGGTGGCCATTACGATCAGGATCCAGTTCATCATGAGACGAAGACCAGCCTGACGTTCGCTGCAGCGGACTCACTCAAGCGATCAACGTCCGGACCAAGGCAGTTCCGACACGCACTTCCCGTCCTCCGCCAGCACGGTTGCCGACTGCAATTCTTCGCCGCGGTTGAAGGCAATGATCTGACGAATAAGATCGCTGGCGCGCCCGGCCAGCGACCGGATCTCGTATGCCTCTTCGTGAGCTGTGCTGTCATCTTCGAGTTGCAGCAACAGCAGATCAGAGCAGCGCGTGATGCCATTGATAAGATTGCTGAAGTCCTGCGAGAAGCCGGCAGCAAAGGCTCCAGTGACCTCCAGCTTCTGCATGCGCTTCACCCTTTCCTGACTGAGTGCAAGAGCAGTTTCCGCCTCATGCTGGGCCGTGACATCCAATCCCACGGAGAGCCAATTTGGACGGCCCAGGCGTCGGGTGCTGCTGGTAATGATTTCCATGCTCAGCCGTTGACCACTCGCAGTGCGATGAACCCAGAGGCCCGCATGCTGCCGTGCTTCAGTGAATGGCAACCGGACTTGCTGAAATCGGGCAAGCTCCATCGGATCGAGCAGCTCACTGATCTTGAGGTCCAGAAACTCTTCTCTGCTGTAGCCGTACTTGTCGAGCGCCGCCTGATTGACCGCTATGATATCGGTGCTTTCCGCATCCCATGTCCACATGGGCAGTGGGTTGGAATCGAACAGCATCCGGTAGCGTCTCTCATTGTCGGCAAGCGCAGCAGTGCGTCTTTCGATCTTGTCAGCCATCTGGTTGAAGGCACTTGCCAGCTCTCCCACTTCATCGCTCGACATTACCTCCGAGCGGTGTGACTCTATACCCGCAGCGATGGCATGGGCATCTGCTGTGAGAGCTTCCACCGGGCGCGCAATAAGCATTCCGGCGCTGAAGGCGATCAGGCCGCTGATGAGCAGAGCAATGCTGAACCACAACCATTCAGCAAGTCCACCGTGACGCAGGTCCACGAATGTTGCCACCATCACCGGCGGTGTTATTGCCAGGATGGTGGTGAGCAGCAGTTTGATTCTGAGTCCGAGTGCGAATCCTCCGGAACGCGGGATTGTTGCCAATGCCCGTATCGGGGTGTTCGAACGCGGCGACGGTGAGGTCACGATTTTTTCGCTTGCTCAGCAAGAGGCAGTACGCATCAGTACGGGACCAATTCCGTACCGGGCGGGAATGTCACTGCCAGACCCATGGCATGGTAGCCCTTGTCCACATACACGGTGGAACCGGTAATGCCACTGGCCAGGCTGCTGGCAAGAAATGCTGCGGTGTTACCCACTTCACTCGCATCAAGAGCTTCACGCAGCGCCGAGTTGGCGGTGCAGTATTTCACCATCTTTTCGATGATGCCGATGGCGGTAGCAGCCCGTGACGCATATGGACCCGCTGAGATTGTGTTGATGCGCAGACCCCACTTGCGGCCGATTTCGTAACTGAGTGTACGTGTGTCGCTTTCCAGTTGCGCCTTCGCCGAAGACATGCCACCGCCGTAACCCGGAACTGCACGCACGCTGGCCATGAAAGTGAGCGAACCGAATGAACCGCCGGGCCTGAGCAGCGGACTGAAACGCTGTACCATTGAAACCAGCGAATAGGCGCTTGCGCTCGAGGCCGTGAGGTAGCCTTCTCTGCTCACTTCCAGCAGCGGCTTCTTCACTTCGGGGCCGTTGGCCAGTGAGTGGAACACAATGTCCAGCGGCTTCTCGCCAAAGTCATCCACAAACCGCTGGGCGAGACCCTGAATGCTGAAGTCCCCGATATCCTTGTAGCGTTTGTTCTCGCGTACGGACTCGGGGACGTCATCCATGGTGTCGAACATGGCATCAAGTGGATAGATACGTTCGAAGCTGAACAGCGAACCGTCTTTGAGGCGGCGGGACTCATCGAGCTTGCCGCGCTCTATAAGGTTGAGGAAGATGCTGAGTGCCGGCGGCCAGGTGGCAACGCAGACACTGGCCCCCGCTTCAGCAAACGCCTTGGCGACAGCCCAGCCGAAACCATTGTCGTCGGCTACGCCCGCAACGAGGGCGCGTTTCCCGGTCAAGTCGATAGGTAGCATCGCTATAAGATACTCGATGGATTGAAAATTCCAGATGTTTTTTTCGAGGCGTGGTTCAATGTGAAGAGCGGAGAAGTCTGTCCCGAAGCGCGGCCCATGCGGGCTCATCCGGCGGCATCTCAATAACCAGCAGTGTGGCTCCGCGTTCATCCGCCTCATGCAGCGCAGCATAGATTCTCCGCGCATAGGCGGCCGGCGTGACGGGCATGCGCATCTCCGTAACTGATGAATCCTCAAAATGAACAGTTCGCAGCAAGGCCACTGTTGAGTTTTGGAGAGATGGGTCGCTGTTTCTGCTCCGGACAGCCTCCGCAATCTCGACAGTATCAGTCGGCTTAAACAACCACACCTCTGCACGCGGGGCATAATGCCTGAGTGCCATGCCCGGAGACTGCGGAACAGGGGTACGTGAAGGACCCTCTGAACGGCTCACAGAAGGATCGGCTGTAGTGCTGGCGGAATGGCCCATGGATGCCTCCAAAGTCTGCTGTTGAACGCGCCGAACCGGAACCACACCTGCCAGCGCTGCTTCAAGAGCGGGCTGATCAATCATGCCCGGCCTCAGAATGGTGACCGCATCTTCTCCGCACTCCACCACGGTGCTTTCTATACCAACGGCACACGGACCCGCGTCTATCACAAGCGCAACCCGCTTACCAAGCGAAGCCACAACATGGCTGGCGGTAGTGGGGCTGACCTGGGTGAAACGATTTGCGCTGGGAGCCGCTATGGGGCAACCGGCTAACTCTATGAGAGCCCGTGCCACCGCATGACCCGGAACACGCAGACCAACCGTTTCACCAGCCGCCGTGACTACGTCCGGGATACTCGCAGCGCGCGGCAGCACCAGCGTGAGCGGCCCGGGCCAGAAACTCGCGGCTAGGCGCTCAGCACTCGGGGGCCAGCTCGCAGTCAGAGACCGCGCGTCTGCTGCACTGGCCACATGCACTATCACGGGATTCCATGCC
>CAZWSJ010000024.1:0-2473 GCA_964636415.1 uncultured Gemmatimonas sp.
CCAGCGGGTGTTCCATCCGGAGCCAACTCTTCAATCTCCGGGCCACCCATGTCTACGATGGGAAGTCTTTTGCCGAACATGACTTACTCCGTCACGGCTTCGAGTATGCGCGCCCGGTACACATACAGCAGGCAGAGTACCAGGAGCGTGGCGAAGACGAGGAAAGTGAATACCATGAGTCCGTTCAATGGCTGCGCGCCCAGCGCAAAGATGAACAGGAACATGGTTTCGAGATCGAACAACAGGAAAATGATCGCAACCGCATAGAACTTGATCGGCACGGCTTTCACGTTCACCGGATCAACTGCCGTGGCACCACACTCGAAGGGCTCGAGTTTGGTGGATGTCATGGCCGGTTTGGGGCCCAGCAGCGCGTTCAGGCCCAGTGCGAGCGCGACAAAGCCAACGATCGCGATCAGATACAGCAGGAATGTGAGGTATGGGGTCATCGCCAGCGGGCAGGTTCGGTGTCAGTCGGGCCGTCAGGCGCCGACAGGCCAGCAACGTTCCTTCAGCTTTTCCGAAACGCCGCAGCAGCCGGAACATCAGCAACTACAGACACGTTTCCCGGAAGTGCGCAACGTGCCAAGTGGTACAGGTACAGTCAAGCGGGTATTCCTCTACATACAAGACTTGTTGCGCGAATTTCACCAAATATTGCAATTACATCGCGAGTCTTTTTATCGGCTTTGACAAATATCCGGCTCATCCAACAAACAATCATAGCTCAGAACTGAGCTTCTGATACCTGCAGCGGAGCTTGTTATTCCGCCCAATAGAGGCGATTCCTTATGAGTGCGCTTCGTCACCGATACCGCAGTCGACCGCTCCGCCCGTCGCGATGCCGCCGTCTGCACTGAAATAACCAACAGCCACGCCCGCACCTTTTCGCTGGCCGGTCGGCTGCTGCCTGCAGAAAAACGCCGGGCCGCCAACGCACTCTATGCGTTTTGCCGTATCGCCGACGACCTCGTAGACCAGGACCAGCACAAGAGCGCCGAAACACTGGCTCTGCAGTTGGCTGAGTACCGGGAAAGGTTGAACAAGACCCTGAGCGGCAGCCCCGAAGGCCCCGTTTTCCGGGAGCTCGCCCGTGCCATCAGCCGTTACTCCATCGAGCCGGAACCCCTGCACGAACTCCTTGACGGGGTGCAGCGTGATCTGGCCCAACGCACATGGGCAAACTGGGCCGACCTGAGACAGTACTGTGAGGGAGTGGCCAGTTCTGTGGGCGAGATGTGCGTTCACGTGTTCGGGCTGGAGAGCGGCGACCCGGGCTCGCGTGCCACCGCCATTCGCTGCGCACGCACTCTGGGCCTCGCCATGCAGCTCACCAACATCCTGCGCGACGTGGGCGAGGACGCCGGGCGCGGACGCTGTTATCTGGCTCAGGACGAACTGGCCCTGCACGGCCTCACACCCGATGACGTGCTGCGCCATTCGGCCTCCCTGCCCGGCAATCCGGCATGGAAGGCCTTCATGGGCAGCCAGGTGGATCGCGCAAGGGCACTCTACGCCGAAGCCACACCCGGCATCAGGCTGCTTGAGAACGACGCGCAGCGCTGCGCCCTGGCCTGCGCCGAGGGCTATGCAGGCATTCTTACCGCCATAGAAGAGCAGGACTACGACAGCATCACCAGAAGAGCCCGGATCGGAAGAGGCGCAAGGGCAAGGCTGCTCTGGCGTGCCTGGCGGGCCTGGGAAAACCCCGCGGTCCTTCTGGCCAGATGAGCGAAAGTCGCGGCCTCACAAAACTCGCCCTGGCTGCCCTGATCGCTCACGCGCTGTTCAGCATTTTCTCGGCCTACGCCTTCGCAACCTTCCTGCACCCGCCCTACCCGGAATGGCTCAATACTCCGGCAAACCAGCGTGCCATGGCCATCGGCTACACCTATGGCGGACAGACCACGGTGCTTCTGGGCGCCATTGCCGGCCTGGCCTTCCTGATGAGTGCCATCGGCAAACGCCTGGCCCTCACTGTGTTTGGCGTGGCCTTCGTACTCTCCCTGAGCTCTGAGCTGGCAGGCACAGCCACCGGGTTTCCATTCGGGACCTATGGCTACTCTGACCAACTGGGCTACCGGATTCTGGGACTGGTGCCCTTCAATATCCCCACGTCCTGGTTCTACATGCTGGTGGCATCACTCGCCATCTGCAGCCGCGTCATGAAAGCGCGGGACGACAGCAAGACCCGCTGGTGGTGGGCCTTCGTGGCAAGCTTTGTACTCACGGCATGGGACGTTGCCATGGACCCCGCCATGGTACGTACGCACCACTGGCTGTGGCAGGTTGGAGACCTCAGCACTGCCACAGCTCTCAGCCGGTTCTTTGGAGCGCCCGTTTTTTACGGCATGCCGCTCACCAACTGGCTGGGCTGGATACTCACCGGCACCCTGGTAGCCAGAGTAATGCTGGCCGTGGTACCACCCGGCAAATGGGCCGCTGCGGTTTCACCGTCCCGCTTCCCGCTGGC
>CAZWSJ010000024.1:2573-5686 GCA_964636415.1 uncultured Gemmatimonas sp.
CACAGCCTGGAGCAGCGCTGGGGAGTGTTGTTCTGCATGGGCGGCACCGGTGCACTGGTGCGTGCGCTGGTTGAAGCCTTCGAGCTGCTGGGCGGGGAGATCCGCTATGGGCACGAGGTTGCAACAATCAACGTGGGCAGTAACGACCTCACCACGGGCGTGAGCTTCACCCGTGGCGGACAGCTCTCCGCCGACGCGGTGGTCTTCAATGGCGACGTCAGCCAGGCCTGGCGGTCGGTTGTTCCTGAATCGCACAGGCGGACCATGCAAAGCTGGCGCATGGAGCATCTGCGCCAGTCGATGTCGCTGTTCGTGATGTATTTCGGAACCAACCGTCAGTACCCCGGCATGGCGCACCACGAGATCCTGATGGGTCCACGTTACCGAGGCCTGCTCGATGACATCTTCAGGCACAAGACACTGGCCAGCGACTTCTCGCTGTATCTGCACAGACCCACTGCCACCGACCCCTCTCTGGCACCTGCGGGACACGATGCCTGGTACGCCCTGGCTCCCGTACCCAATCTTGCCGGTGACACCAACTGGGAGCAGGCGGCAGAGGCCTACAGAAACCGCATAGTGGCTTATCTGGAAGAGCACTATCTGCCCGGGCTTTCCAAGCACATTGTAAGCGAGCGTCGGGTGGACCCCAGATACTTCCGCGACAGCCTCAACTCGCATCTGGGCAACGCATTTGGACCTGAGCCGCTCCTGACCCAGTCGGCCTGGTTCCGGCCGCACAACCGCGACTCTCACATCCGCAATCTCTATTTCTGTGGAGCTGGCACCCATCCGGGTGCCGGTCTGCCTGGTGTGCTGTCCAGCGGGAAGATAGTGGCCGACATGATCGGGCCAGCCTGATTGGATTGTCGCTGCCGTTTCGGCCTACGCGCCCATCCCCTGAGGCACTAGATTAGCAGGGATGAACATTTCCATTACCCCGACCGAAACCTCCGGCGTTTCCAGGCGCCTGCAGATAACGGTGCCGGCCGAGACGGTGGCGTCGTATGAAGACAAAGCAGCGCACAAATATGCCACGCAGGTCCGCCTGCCCGGCTTCCGCCCCGGCAAGGCTCCGGCCGCCATGGTGCGCAAGCGCTTCCCGGAAGCCATCCGCCAGGAAGCCATCGAACTCATTATAAACGAAGCATTTCGCGAAGCCGTGGAAAGTCAGGGCTTCGATCTCGCGGCGCAGCCGCACATTCACGACCTCAAGGCCGAACCGGGTCAGGCACTGGAGTTTGAGCTCCACTGCGAGGTGAAGCCCGATCTCACACTGGCCAACGTCGAAGGCCTCAGCGTCCAGCGCCATGAAGTCGCGCTCACCGAAGAGATGGTGGATGAGCAGATTGAGCGACTGCGAGACCAGAAGGCCGAATGGGCACCGGTGGATGAAAAGCCCGCGCCGGGCGACATGGTCAACGTGTCGCTTGCCACAGAGGAAAGTGACGGCAGCATGCCGGAAGGTCGCGAGTACCGCCTGGAACTTGGCGGCGGACAGGCCATAGCGGGCATTGAGGAACTGATCATGGAAACCGCACCGGGCAGCGCCACGGAGCGTCAGGTTCGCTGGCCCGATGATTTCCCGGACGAATCGCAGCGCGGCGTGAGCAAGCTGGTGCGCGTTGAGCTCAAGGACGTGAAGCGCAAATCGCTCCCGGGGCTGAATGATGATTTTGCACGCGAGGTCGGCGACTTCGATACCTTCGAGGCCCTGCGTGAAGCGGTGCGTGGCGATCTCGCTGACAACCTGAAGCGCGAGGCCGACGCCAGCGTGCGCTCACAGATCATCGAAGAAGTGGCAAAGGCCAATCCGTTTGATGTGCCCCAGGCATGGGTCAATCAGCTTGTTGACGGGTATATGCAGATGTACGGAATCCCGGCCACTGAGCGTGAGGCCTTCGCCAAAGACTTCATGCCCATGGCAGAACGGCAGGTGCGTCGCGACGTGATCATCGACGCTCTGGCTGTGCGCGAGTCTCTGGCTGCAAGCGCAGCCGATGTCGATGCCAAGGTTGAGGAGCTGGCCACAGCCCGAAACGAAAACCCGGGCAAGACCTACGCCGAACTGCAGAAATCGGGCAGACTCAGCCAGATCGAGCGTGACATCACCGAAGAGCGCGTGTTCACCTGGCTGCTCGAAAAGAACCCGGTCACAACGGCATGAGCCGTTGCATCGAACAGAATCCAACTCAGGAGCAATGCAGAATGGCATCCGTTTACATGCCTTACATCATCGAGCGTTCAAGTCGCGGTGAGCGCACCTATGACATCTTCTCGCGGCTTCTCATGGACCGAATCGTGTTCCTGGGATCGCCCATCAATGATGACGTAGCCAACATTATCATAGCCCAGATGCTCTTTCTGGACGCGGACAACCCGGAAAAGCCCATCCATCTCTACATCAACTCGCCCGGTGGTTCGGTGTCTGCCGGTCTGGCCATGTACGACACCATGCAGTTCATCAAGGCACCGGTGTATACCACCTGCATGGGCATGGCTGCTTCCATGGGTGCTTTTCTCCTCTGTGCCGGCGAGGCCGGTCATCGCTCGGCGTTGCCGCACAGCCGCATCATGATCCACCAGCCCTCGCAGAGCGGCGGCGGCGGATCGGCGTCTGACATCGAAATCCAGGCCAAGGAAATCCTCTACCTGCGCTCCACCATGAACCAACTCATGGCCCGCCACACCGGACGTGACGTGGAGCAGGTGGAACGTGACACCGATCGCGATCGTTTCATGAGTGCCGAAGAGTCAAAGGACTACGGGCTCATTGACACGGTCATCCAGACGGAGGCGGAACTCGCGGGCGCAGGCCGCTGAGGCCCGGTTCGCGATATATTCCGCACTCATCTGCCGATACTGACCATGAGGGAGTTCGCTTGACCCGGCACAGCCTGCGGCGTTAAGTCTCCCTCAGGTCCTCATTCTTCCCGGATACACACCAGACCGGATCACATGTCCCACGACAAGCATCTCCGCTGTTCCTTCTGCGGCAAGTCCAAGGACTCCGTCCGGAAGTTCATTTCGGGTCCTTCGGTCTACATCTGCAACGAGTGCATTGCGCTCTGCAATGAGATTCTGGCCGAGGACGAAGAGCGCGAGGTTGCAGA
>CAZWSJ010000024.1:5786-42070 GCA_964636415.1 uncultured Gemmatimonas sp.
GACAAAATCGCGCGCAAGTCGGAGAATCCCAGCATCACTCGCGATGTATCGGGTGAGGGAGTACAGCAGGCGCTGCTCAAGATTCTCGAGGGCACCGTGGCGAGCGTTCCTCCGCAGGGAGGCCGCAAGCACCCGCAGCAGGAATACATACAGATAAACACCAAGGACATTCTCTTCATCTGCGGCGGCGCATTTGACGGCCTTGAAAAAATCATCGAGGCCCGTAACGGCAACCGCAAGATTGGTTTTGGCGAAGAGTCGCGTGACGACAAAGTCCGCTCCATTGCAAGAGAGAAGCCCAAGACTCCGTTTGTCGGAGTCGAGCCGGATGACCTGCTGCGCTTTGGATTGATTCCCGAGCTGGTGGGACGTCTGCCCGTGTGTGTTCCACTTGAGGCGCTGGATGAGGACGCCCTGGTTTCCATTCTCAAGGAGCCCAGGAACGCTCTCACCAAACAGTATCAGCGGCTCTTCGAGCTCGAAGAAGTGAAAATCACATTTGAGGAATCAGCTCTGCGGGCAGTGGCTTCCAAGGCCATCAAACGCGGAACAGGCGCCCGGGGCCTGCGTGCCATTCTGGAAGAAACACTTCTGGAAACGATGTTCGATCTGCCTCAGCGCGATGACGTGGTGGAAGTGCGCGTGACCGAAGCCTCGATACAATCGGGCGTGCCACCGCTGCTGGAGATAGCTCCCGCGCGGAAGAAGAAGGAAGCCTGAGCTCGCCGCGCGCAACCGACTCTGCGGACGCGGCAGCACACGCGTCCGTGAAGGCCGCCGGCAAGGCCAGCCTGCCGGTGTTGCCGCTGCGTGATGTGGTGTTCTTTCCGCACGTGGCAATGCCGCTGGAGATCGGACGCCCCGGATCGCTGGCTGCCATCATGGAGGCAATGGATGGCAATCATGAAATCATCCTCACCACGCAGCGCGACGGGGAAAAGTATTACCCGAGAAAGTCCGATCTGCACAGAGTGGGAGTAAGGGCACGCATCCAGCATCTGAGTCGCCGTCAGGACGGCAGCATGAAGGTGCTGGTTGAGTCTGTGGAACGTGTGCGGCTGCTGCGCATCAGAATGCGTGACGAAAGCATTGCAGAAAATCCTGTGTCCGGTCGCGTGCTGGAAGCCAATTACAAGCGCTTCCCGCTCAGGCCTGCCGCAGCCTCCAAGGCGGCCATGACTGCGGCAGAAGTGCGGCATGCGGTGAGCCTCTTTGAAGACTATGCAGCACTTCAGGACCGGATACCACCGGAAGTTGCAGCCATGCTGCAGAAGCTGGGTGACGGCGAGGCCGCAGCCTTCGGGCTTGCCGTGCATCTGCACATACCCATTGAAGCAAAACAGGAACTGCTGGAACTCCCATCGCTCAACGAACTCTCACGACGACTGGTTGAATTGCTCACGGGCGAACTTGAGATGCTCAAGCTGGGCCGTCAGATAGACGAACAAGTGCGAGGCTCCATCTACCAGAACCAGCGCGAGTTCTTTCTTCAGGAACAGTTGCGGATCATTCACCGCGAGCTGGGACATGAAGACGACGATGAGATCGGAGAACTCACAAAGCAAATCGAGGCTCGCGGTCTTCCCGAAGCCGTACTGACCCGCGCACAGCGGGAGCTGCGGCGCCTGAGACGCAGTTCACCCTCCTCACCCGAGGTTGGTGTATCGCGCAACTGGCTGGACTGGATCCTGGCATTGCCGTGGCACGAAAGAACCACTGATACCAGCGACATTGAGCTGGCCAAGAAGAGACTGGACGAGGATCACTTCGGTCTTACCGAAATCAAGGACAGAATACTCGACTACATCGCAGTGCTCAGACGTGTGGGAACGCCGTCCGGTCCCATACTCTGTATCGTTGGGCCGCCGGGTGTGGGCAAGACCTCGTTGGGCAGATCCATAGCACGTGCGCTGGACAGAAAGTTCGTGCGCATGGCGCTTGGAGGCGTACACGATGAAGCCGAAATCCGCGGGCACCGTCGTACCTACATAGGATCCATGCCGGGGCGCATCATCCAGAGCATGCGGCGTGCGGGTACGGTGAATCCGGTCATTCTGCTCGATGAAATTGACAAGCTCGGCAGCGATTGGCGGGGAGACCCATCTTCGGCACTGCTGGAAGTGCTTGATCCCGAGCAGAACAACAGCTTCAACGACCACTACCTCGAGGTCGATTATGACCTGTCACAGGCTCTGTTCATCACCACTGCCAATTCACTCAGCGGCATCCCCGAGGCACTGAGGGATCGCATGGAGATTCTCCGGCTCAGTGGCTACATAGAGCAGGAAAAGCTCGCCATCGCACAGCGCTATCTGGTACCAAGACAGTTGGCAGCCAGCGGCATTCCGGTGGAGCGGGTGAGCATTGATGACGGCGTGCTCCAGACCATCATTCGCGGCTGGACAAGAGAAGCCGGTGTGCGTGATCTTGAGCGCCGCATCGCAAGAGTGGCCGGAAAGCTCGCCAGACGGGACTGGACCGGTGATGATTCTCTCACAGTTACCGAAGCTGATCTTCCGGAACTGCTTGGCACACTGCAGTACGAAGACGAAGACTCCGCATTGAAAGACCAGGTGGGGGTTGCATCAGGACTCGCCTATACCAGCAGCGGTGGTGAGAAACTGGAAATTGAAGTGAGCGTGGTCCCCGGACGCGGCAAGCTGCTGCTCACCGGAACACTTGGTAATGTCATCAAGGAATCGGCCGCCGCAGCTCTCAGCTACATACGGGCGCGCTCCTCAGTGCTTGGGATACCTGCTGATTTCAACCGAAAGAAGGACATACACGTGCATCTGCCAGCGGGTGCCACTCCCAAGGATGGTCCATCGGCCGGTATTGCACTTGCCACCGCGCTCGCCAGCGCGCTCAGTGGAATCCCCGTGCGTGGCGATGTTGCAATGACGGGTGAGGTAACGCTGCGCGGACGAGTACTCCCAATAGGTGGAGTGCGTGAGAAGGCAGTGGCTGCGCACAGGCATGGCTACAAGCACGTAATTCTTCCGCACGCCAATGCCAAAGATCTCAAGGACCTGCCTGAGGATGTGCGGAGCGGCATGGAATGGCACACTGTGAAGAGCATGGACGAAGTGCTTGCACTTGCCCTGTCCAGGGCACCGCGACCCATTGAAGTTGCAGGCAGTATCGAGATGGCCGATCTCAGGCAGCCAGCCGTTGTCGTGCACAGCCCGCAGACGATCCCCTCATGAGCATTCGCACAGGAACAATACTCAGGTCCAGTTCGCTGTGAGTTCCAAAGACCCGCTCGTTATCCGCCATCTGGAATATCTCGGCCCGATGGCGCAGAAAGACGGCTGGCGGCCCGAACACACGCTGCCTGAAATAGCCTTTGTGGGCCGCTCCAATGTGGGGAAAAGTTCTCTGCTCAACTCTCTTATCAGGAGAAAAGCCTTTGCGCGGGTGAGTACCACGCCCGGCCGCACCCGTGAGATTCACTTCTTCAATGTGAACCACGAGTTCGTACTGGCTGACCTGCCGGGCTACGGTTACGCACGGATCAGCAAGGCGAGAAAGGCAGAGTGGCGCCCACTGATAGAGAGCTACCTGAGCCGCAGTTATGCCCTTCGTGGCGTGGTACAGTTGCTCGACGTGCGGCGTGACCCAACACCCGATGACCAGATCATGATGGACTTTCTGGCGAATCTCGGTGTACCAACCATTGTGGTCATTACAAAGCTGGACAAGCTCCGGGCTGCAGTCGCCACACAGCGAGTTGAGGAGCTGGCCGGTGAGCTGGGTCTTGGTGCAGATCAGGTGGTTCCCTTCTCCTCTGTAACCGGCCAGGGAAGAGACGAATTGGCCGCGGCACTTATGTCTCTTCTGGCAGCGCCACACTGGAGAGAAGAAGATACCGGTATTGATGAGCAAGCAGAGCCGGATGCAGACAACGGAGTTTAGGTCATGAACGGCGGTGGGCTGTGAGAGGTCTTTGCATTCTGAGCTTGAGCCTGTTGTGCGCGGCGTGCGTGAGTGTAGCACCGGCCGCGGGTCAGCCGCCGTCGCGTCCATCGCCGTCGCGTCCATCCAATCCGGGTGCAACCGGCTCTGACGCAATCCTCGCTCACATCGACTCGCTTGATCCCAACTGGGTGCCATCCGGTTTCGGAAGCCTCAAGCAGGACGATATATCACTCAAGTCATCGCCCGTGTCGGGCCTGCAGGTACGGGCCATCCCGCTGGACGAGCGCTTTATAAGACTGCTTTCACCCGATTCATACCGGGCGCTTCACGAGCTGGTGGCTGGCAACAGAGCAAGACTGGAAGCCATACGTGACCGAACCCACCTGCCGTCCTACTCCATCTGGTACGTGAGTTTTTTCTCAATGGAGCCGGGTGAAACGCGATTCTCGCCTCAGGAGTTCATTATTTCAAACATCGGGCGCGACTTCAGGACACTCGACATGGTGCCACTCACGCCTGGCTTTGGTGAATATCGTCTGCGGCAGCGCGAGGTACAATCAGCACTGCTGGTTTTCGACGGTCAGCTTGATCTCAACCAGCCGGTGAGTGCCAGAATGGAGGGCGTGGAGAGCGTCACCGACTGGAATCGCGTGCTGCAGAGGGTTGAGCGTGAACGCGCGCAGGTGCGTTCGCGTGCGGGTTCAGTGAGACCCTGATCAGGGAGCGCGGCTCAGGCAGCGATCAATCGGGTGCAGTGATCCAAGAGCCGGTACCGCTGCAGTGATTCAAGAGCCGGTATCGCTCAAGACCGCACCAGCAGAACATCCTCCACGGGGCCCGCATCACCGCTCCGCAGTATCCACATAGCCTGTCTTATGGCTTCGTGCTCGCTTGGCCAGGCCAGAGTCATCATGGCTTCGCTGGTGTTGAGCCAACGGGCTCTGTCGTGTTCCTCGCTCAGACGCACGCTCAGATCACTTGAGCCGTCTGCGGCAATAACAAGCGGCAGCACCGCCACAAAAACCATGGCCAGTTGAACGCTGCGATTCACCGGCATGAAGAATGGATTGACCGTCATGTAATAGAGCCTTTCCACCGCAAATCCGGTTTCCTCCATTACTTCACGTCTGGCAGCATCTTCTGCGCTCTCTCCAGCCTCAATCTTGCCGTGTACCATCTCCCAGGCACCGGTGCAGCGCGTTCCAGACGCACGCCTGAGCGTGAGCACCCTCCAGCGATCAGGAAACACACCATCAGCAGCGGGAGCAAGAACGAGCACATCCACCACTCCTGCCCTCACATCGAGTTCCGAGCCCTGCTTCACTCCTTTCATCCGCACTCCGTGTATGTCACCATGAATGCTAGGCCATCGCTTGCCACCGGGCGAGCGCTGCGGCGAAGTTTCCTGAGATGACTACACCAGACGAATTCCGCTCACGAGCCCGGACCAGGTTGCATTCCGGTGGCCTGGTGCCCGTTTGGAGCGACTGCCTGCTTGATCTCTGCACACCGGTTTCGGCCTTCGCCAAGCTGCGTCGGGGACCTTTTGCCTTCCTGCTCGAATCGGCCATCACTCGCGGTGAGGCATGGTCGCGCTACACCTACCTTGGAACCGAGCCGCGCGCGGCCTGGCGCCTCAAGGACGGCGTGGTTGAAGACTGGACACCCGAAAAGGGCTGGCACAACGAGCGCAAGCCTAAGGATCCGCTGGCTGATCTCAAGCACATAGTACGCGCCATGAACCCCGTTGACGCACCGGAACTGGGCACACTCTGGAGCGGTGCGTTTGGTTACTTCGGCTACGATGTGGTACGCTGCATTGAAGATCTGCCAAGCCCGCCGCCCAGGGTGCTCGATTACCCGGACGCCTGCTTTGTATTCACCCACTCCCTGGTGGTGATAGACAACTGGCGCGGGCAGGCACGCGTGATCGTGTCGGTGGAAGTGGGCAGGGATGCTGGCGAGGCAGAGCTTGACAGCCAGTACACAGAGGCCCGCGAAACACTCAATGACATCATCACGCGGCTGCAGGGGCCGGAGCAACTGAGCGCACTCACGCTCAACGAAAATGCACCACCTGCACAGGCCATCTCCAACTACAAGCGCGAAGATTTCATGCGCGACGTGGAGCGTATACGCGAGTACATCCTTGCAGGCGATGTTTTTCAGGGGCTTCTTGCCCGGCGAATGCAGGTACCACTCGACTTCGATACCACAACACTCTATCGCATACTGCGGGCGCTAAATCCATCGCCCTACATGTACCACCTTTTCCTCGATGGCCTGGAGCTGGTGGGCAGTTCTCCCGAGCTGCTTGTGAGAGTTGCTGACGGACGACTCACGGTAAGACCCATTGCCGGAACCAGGCCACGGGGCAGCACGCCCGAGGAAGATGAGGCCCTGAGGGCTGAACTTCTGGCAGATGAGAAGGAACGTGCTGAACATGTGATGCTTGTGGATCTGGGCCGAAATGACGTGGGCCGTCTGGCGCGCTATGGGACGGTTCAGGTAACCGACCTCATGGTAATTGAGCGTTACTCTCACGTATTCCACATAGTGAGTCAGGTGGAGGGAGAGTTGCCGGATGACTCCAGTGCCATAGACGCTTTTCGCGCAGTGTTTCCTGCTGGCACCATGACCGGTGCCCCGAAAGTGCGGGCCATGGAAATCATCGACGAACTGGAACCTGAAAGAAGGGGCGCCTACGCAGGTGCCATAGGTGTAATAGGGGCTGGCGACACCAGGATGGATTTGGCCATCACCATCCGTACCTGCGTGATTTACGACGGAGTTGCTTCAATACAGGCAGGAGCAGGCATAGTCCATGATTCCATCGCCGAACGTGAGTGGGAAGAAACCGAGAACAAGGCCCGTGCAATGCTGACAGCAATAGGGCGAGCGAGGGCCTGATGCGTTTTTCATGTCATTCATTCTGACCACATCCTCCGGGCGGACACGTTTCCGGCTCAAAGGCGGAATGTCAGTGGTGCTTGGCCGCAGTTCGGGCAACGATCTGATCGTGGCCGAGCCGTCGGTGTCACGCAAACACGCACGCCTGTCGGTCAATGCCTCTGGCAATGAGATTGCGGTTGCGGACCTGGACTCACGCAATGGAACCTGGCTGAATGGCAAGCGGGTAAGCGAAGCGCTGGTGCATGGCGGTGATTCACTGGCCTTCGGATCAATTCATTTTGTGGTCCAGTACGAAACGGGAGAGTTGCAGAGTGATGGGTCGAGGCCGGCCTCGGGTGCGGCCGCAGCTCAGACGCAGGTCCACGAGCGGCCCATTCCCACGCCCGAGCGTGCACTGGCGGAACTGGGTAGTTCAGCCAATGCCGGCAACGCAGCAGAGCGCCTCACACAGCTCGTCCAGCTCGCGCAGCACCTTGGGAGCTTCGGTGAGCTCGATGAGCTTCTTGAGGCTATAGCCACGAGGCTCAAGGTCGCCTTTGGCGCCGACCTTGTGGCCATTCTTCTTGCCGAAACAGACGGTTCACTTGCGACCCGGGTGGCCAGAGACAATCAAAGTGCGGCCACACAACAAAAAGCGGCTAAGACGGCTACGAACGCAGCCGAGAGCGCAGCCGCGAACACAACCACTCGTGCCGTGCCGCGCCTGATTGCCAGTGGTGTGGCAGAGAGACAGGTGGCGCTCCTCACCAACGATGCGGCTACCGACTCGCTCACCGCGGGCGAGTCAGTCATCAGGCAATCAGTGAAGTCAGCAATGGCGGCCCCGCTACTGGGCGAAGACAGGGCCACGCTGGGTGTGCTCTATGTCGATCATCAGCACACGGGCAGTGAGTTCACGGAAAGCGATCTCGCATTCCTCATTGCCTTTGCTGGCATCGCATCGGCGGCAGTTGAGCGCGAGCTGAGCGCTCAGCGTCTGCAACAAGCCAGAAGAGCCCGCGAGAATCTCGAACGCTACTTCACGCCACAACTGGCGAAACGCATAGCGGCCAGTGCAACAGCGGCCGCACCGGGTGGAGTACGCATGCCTGTTGTGGTGCTCTTCAGTGACATAAGAAAGTTCACGGCAATCGCTGAGTCGCTTGCACCCACCGCCATGGCTACTCAGCTCAATGAGTATTTCGCCGAAATGGTGGACTGCATTTTTCGGCACAACGGAGCACTCGATAAGTTTATCGGCGATGCCATCATGGCCTACTGGGGCGCACCGGAACAGAGCAACAACGATGCACTGCATGCAGTGTCTGCCGCGGTCGACATGCAGGCGGCACTTGAGCGACTGAACCGGCGCTGGCAAAGCGAGGGCAGACCCTCACTTGAGGTTGGCATAGGCATACACTGCGGTGACGCCTTCGTCGGCAACATAGGCTCACCGCGCCGTCTCGAATACACTCTGATAGGCGACACGATCAACATGGCCAGCCGACTCTGCTCTCTGGCCGGTGCAGGTCAGATTTTGCTTAGCGAGGCCATGGTGCAGTCGCTTGGATCTGCCGCGAGCTGTGAGATCTGTTCTGATCTCCATGTGTTTCGCCACAGCAGTGAAGACAGCTCGGTGTGGCTCATGAATTCCCTGCTCAGGCGCCCTGAGCAATGAAGGAGCTGCCGCCATCCGTCAAACTTGGAACTGCCCATGGAGAAACGGACATCACTGCTGTTCCGCCACTGCGTGACGACATAGCAGAGCTGGTGCGTGAGCACGGCAGCCTTTACGACTGGGCGGCGACACAGCCACAGGCGCGGGCACTCCAGGGCCGCGCTCCGGTTTATGTTGCCACGCTGCCAACTTCTGGCATACAGGTGGTGGTACGCCATGCGTGGCATGGCGGTCTGCTCGCACCAATCACCGGAGACCGTTTCCGCTGGCCATCACGGGCTCCCGCTGAAATGCTCAACTCGATTGCACTGCGCAATTCAGGCATTCCAAGCACCGAAGTGCTGGGCTTTGTGCGCTACGCAGCCGGCCCCGGAATGGTACGCGTGGATGTCTTCACACGCTACGAAGCCGGCACTCACGATCTGGGGATGATTCTGGCAGGGCTGGCCGGAGAAGTACAATGCGAGCCCGCGATCGCTGCCACACGAACTTTGCTGCTGAACATGGCTGCACATCGCACCGTGCATCCCGATCTCAACGTCAAGAACATTCTCCTGCGTGTCGATCAGGGCGGAAAACCCGAGGCAATGGTAATCGACGTTGATGTCATAAGGTGGCGCTCAGATCTCTCCGAAGCAGCGGTGATGGAACGCAACGTGGCACGACTGACCCGCTCCATAAGAAAATGGCGCAGGAATTTCGGCTGCGATTTCAGCGATGTCAGACTCAGTGAGTTCGCCGACGCCACCATGAAAGATCTGCGCGCCACAAAACCAGCATGACAGTGTTTCCCACAACACCGCCGCTGCCGCCTCTGCAGCTCCGCCGCATTTGCATAGTGATGATGAGTGCCGTGGGCGACGCCGTTCATGTAATGCCCATCATAAACGCCCTCAAGGCACAGGCGCCCGACGCAGTGATAAGCTGGGTGCTGCAGCCCGGCCCGGCGAGCCTGGTACGCGGACACCCGCTCATTGATGACATCATCATCTTTGACCGCTCACAGGGCTGGCGGGCATTTCTCAATGTCCGCCGCTTACTGGCAGAACGTCGCTTTGATCTTGTCCTTGCACTGCAGGTTTACTTCAAGGCAGGTGTTGTCACAGCCCTCACCCGATCTCCCGTTAAGCTGGGCTTTGATCGCAAACGGGCGAAGGATGCCAACTGGCTTTTCACAACGCACAGAATTGCAGCACACCCGGGCCAGCATGTTCAGGATCAGTACTTCGAGTTCCTTGATGCGCTGCAGGTGGCACACGCAGAACCCCGCTGGGGACTCGGTCCATGGAACGAAGAAGAGCGCAATTGGCAGGCAGCCTTCCTCCAGCAGTTTGACAGACCAATTGCGCCCATAGTTGTGGCCACAAGCAAGCCTTCCAAGGACTGGATGCCGGAGCGCTGGGCTCAGGTGTGCCATATTTTGTGGCGGGACTTCGGCTTGCAACCCGTTCTGGCTGGTGGCAACTCCCCGCGTGAACAAGCCGCAGCAGCCCTGATCCTCGAGAAGGCGCCGATGGCTCACTCAGCACTCGGCTCAGGACTCAGACGCCTTGCTGCCATGCTCGACGGTGCCGCTGTGGCACTCTCACCCGACACCGGCCCGCTGCACCTGGCCGTTGCACTGCGCACACCTGTCATATCACTGCTGGGCTACACCAACCCCAGGCGGGTGGGGCCCTACCGCTTCGCCCACGACCTCATGATAGATGCCTATGGGGACATCGGTGAGAACTACCCCATTGACATGGTCTATCGTGAAGGAAGGATGGAAAGGATTTCTGTTGATGACGTGAGGAAGCGTCTCGAGGTATGGCGTGAGAGCTACGCGACGGCCCGCCTGGCCCGGATAGCCTCACTGTACCGTGCTAAAGCGTAAGCGGGCCAAAATCATAGCTCAGGCCAAGCTCCCTGATGAGCTCGATCATGCGACCAACAGGCAGCCCCATTACCGCGAAATAGTCTCCATCAATGCGCTCCACGATCGTGGCCCCGAAACCCTGGATGCCATAGGATCCAGCCTTGTCCATGGGTTCGCGCGTAGCCACGTAAGACGCTATCAGCGACTCGTCGAGCTGGCGAAAGCGAACCCTTACACTCTCTACGCCCGAAAGCACACGCCCGCAATATGAAACGGCCACAGCCGTGTGTACTGTGTGCTCCTGACCGGCGAGTCGCCTGAGCATGGACACAGCGTCATTCTCACTGACAGGTTTTCCCAGTACCTCACGCCCAAGCAGCACGATCGTATCCGATCCCACAACCACAGCTTCAGGATACTGCAGGGCTACGTGCCTGGTCTTGGCAAGCGCCAGCCGGTTGCAGTAATCCGTGGGTAACTCGCCGTCCTTCAAGGTCTCATCAACGTGAGCCGGCATGACTTCATGCGGAATCCCTATCAGTGTGAGAAGCTGGCTGCGCCGCGGAGATTGTGAGGCGAGGATTACGCGCAATCCCTCTGCGTGCGTGTTCGGTCCATCTTCTCTTTTCATTCGTTAGCCATGGGTTTCGGGGTATCGCAAGGTATTCCGGGAAGCTGCGAGGTATTGCGAGGTATTGCGGGAGATTGTGACACAGCAGGGAATGCAGCGCAGCCGGATGTCACAGGACAGAGATATTTCGGGACGAGATGCGCTATTGCATGACTACCGGATATGTTCTTCGACGATAGGGGGCAATGGGGCGATCAGCCTGCGGAGTTTCCGATGCTGTCAACGAAATACCGTCTTACAGAGTAAACGGGGCATCAGGGGGATGCGGAACGGTCCGCTTCGCGCTCAAGCATAATTGTGACTGGTCCGTCATTAACCAATTCTACGTCCATCATAGCACCGAACTCGCCGGTGGCTACCTCAACTCCTCGCAGTCGCAAAGCATCGACAAACTGATTATATAACACCTCAGCAACCTCGGGTCTGGCTGCATCGATGAAGCTCGGGCGTCTGCCCTTGCGAGCATCGCCATAGAGGGTGAACTGTGATACCACAAGCAGTGCGCCGCCGGCTTCCCGAATGTCGCGATTCATCCTCTGATCATTGTCGGGGAACAGGCGGAGACCAATGATCTTGTCGGTCATCCATTTAAGTTCCGCTTCCGTGTCGTCGTGGGTGAAGCCGACGAGCAACAGAAAACCGGCGTGAATCGCACCGGAAACCCTCACAGGACTTTCCGGCAATCCGGTGAGAATGCGTACTTCGGCTGATTTGACCCGTTGGAGCAGTATTCGCATACCGTTTAAGTCTGATCTTGATTCTGCGCCGGCGGAAGACCGCAACCAATGCAATCTGGAACCATCATGCAACCTCGTCTTGCTCTGCACTTCGATCTGACCCCGAGACATGCGGCGTCGGATGCCGATTCTTCTTTTCTTGATGCGTGTGTATCGTGGCTTGGACTCGACCAGGGTCAGCCACTCTCCTGGGACAGCCCGTCCAACCACACACTGGACGGCGGACGGATTCTCCGCTGGGCACCATTCCGCAAGGATGGCTCGTCACTTACCGACGTCGTGGTGCACGCACCAGACCCGCTGGATCGCTCTCTGCAGTGGTCCACACACGTCACCTACCTGTCCACAACCAGTGCGCCCGGCCTTACTACACGTCAGGTGAATATCCGCGTTGGCACTGAAGGTGGAGCGGTCAATACAGCGCCGCCGCCGGTTAGGCCTCCGCGCCTTCTCTCCGAACTCGATGCGTTCTTCACGCTCAACTCCAATGACGGTCCTCTCCAGCGCGTGCCAACGCAGCTTGAAGCCGGCACACTGGACGCTTTTGTACGCTTCGTACTCTGCGATCCGGCGCGTACCATGCCGGTGCTGCTGCTTACCGAACTCCCCGATGGCGGCTTTGTAATTCCGCCCGAGCAGTTTGCGGCCGAGATGTTCGGACTTGGCCTCTGCTTCCAGCTCCGCCACGCTGATACCTTTGCGCTCTCCGACGCCGTTGGCGGGCACGCTCGCAGTGTGTTTCTGGGCTCAGCAAGGGCATACCTGCCCGGCTTTACCCTTGAATCCGACCCATTCCAGCACCCGCTGGTTCTGGCCCGCGCACTCGCGCTACCCGGCGAAAGACGCCGCCTGGTACAGCGTCTGGCCGAAGTGTCGGTTCAGCGCCCGTTCTCTGATCCGGCCATGGCCGACGAACTGCGTGACGAGCGCAGCGCGGCCTACAGCACCCGTCCCGACGCCAAGGAGGCATTGGCCGCCGTGGAATCGGGAGTTGAAATGGACCGCAATCAGCTACTGAGCATTGTGCGGCAGCTCGAAGAAGCTCTCCGCGCCACCGAAGGCGAACTCTCGCGCGCACGGGAACGGCTCAGTGAGTCGCGAAAACAGTTGGATACTGAAAAAGCCTCGTCGCGCGCGCTGAGAACCACTTTGGTTGCATTCAAGGAACGTCAGCCCATCTCACGCCCTGCCAGTGATGCGCCGCAATCGGTTCTGGAAGCGGTTGAACGTGCGCAGGCTCTCTACTCCGACGCGCTGCGCATTCTTCCTTCGGCTTTTTCCACCGCCCGTGAGTCAGAGTTCCCCGACGCCGACACCACATGGGCCTACCTCAAGGCGCTGGGTGAGGTTGGCAGGCGCAGGCAGGATCGCGCACTAAGCAGACCACTGGGAGAGGTCTTCGCCGATCTCGATGTAGACTACATGCCCGGCACCTTTGAGGGCACGCGCAAGTCTCCCTACATCTTTCGCGACGGAGACCACGAGGT
This sequence comes from uncultured Gemmatimonas sp., assembly GCA_964636415.1. GTDB lineage: Bacteria > Gemmatimonadota > Gemmatimonadetes > Gemmatimonadales > Gemmatimonadaceae > Gemmatimonas. Next base: position 18,988 of record CAZWSJ010000024.1, read on the forward strand.
GGAGTGCGCAGACCAGCTTCGCAAGGGAAGCAATCCGGCCACCTGTCTACGCATTTACTTTGCCAGCACCGACGACGGTGGTTTCGTCATCGGACACGTGGGCCGTCAGATTGAAGTGGCTGCGGCACCCGACAACGATGAAGAAGACGAGGGCGAGGACGAAGAGTAAGCGGTACTGCGAATGTCTTAAGGTGCTGTTTCGTGGAACTCCACCGCAGTCTCGTGCTGAAGCGCACGCCGCAGAGCCCACTGATCCTGAAACAGCACCACAACATTCCCCTTGTGGTCGTACACCTTCATTCGGCCAACACCGGTGGCAACCCTGTCCACATCAGACTTGCTGCCGGTTAGCCACCTGGGCCAGCGATAACTCATTCGCTCAAACTTGCAGGGCGCGGCATACTCGGTTTCAAGCCTGAACGCCATCACGTCAAACTGCAGTTGCCCCACCGCTCCAACTATTGGCTGTGCGCCCGCGCTTGTTTCGGCGTAGAACACCTGCGCAGCTCCCTCTTCGGTAAGCTGGCGCAGACCCGCGTCAAACTGTTTGCGCTTCATGGGGTCGGCCGGTGTTGCTCGTGCAAAGTGCTCGGGAGCAAAGCGCGGAATGCCCTGAAACTGCATCTGTCCGTCGCCACCCAGTGTATCACCAATGCGCAGCGACCCGCGATCCATCACGCCTATTACATCACCGGGCCAGGCCTCTTCAATGGATACGCGGTCACGGGCCAGAAACTGCTGCGGAGCAGACAGGCGCAACTGCTTGCCGCTGCGCTGATGCATGACCTGCATCCCCGCTTCAAAGTGACCAGACACCACACGCAGGAATGCCACCCTGTCGCGGTGTTTGGGGTCCATGTTCGCCTGGATCTTAAATACGAACGCTGAGAACCCGGGTGAGCGCGGATCCACGAGACCCGTGCTTGACTCCCGCGGCCCGGGCGCAGGTGCAAGCTCCAGAAACTCCTTGAGGAAGGGCTCAATTCCAAAATTGGTGAGCGCCGAGCCAAAAAACACCGGTGTAAGAGTCCCGTCCAGAACACGCTGGTGGTCGTACTCATGACCTGCAGCATCCAGCAGCTCAATGTCGTCATGCAGTCTCTGTAATGCAGCGGCACTCAGGGCAGTAGCCAGCATCGGATCATCAATGGCCAGCAATGTGTCTCCTGCACGTGATGCACCTCGATCGCTGCTGCGCTTGAAGAGGTGCACCTCGCGCCGCCGTCTGTCATATACACCAACGAATACATCATTGTCGAACACCGGCCAGGTGGCCGCATAGCAGTCTATTGCCAGATCTGCTTCCACATCCTGTATGAGCTTGAGTGGATCCTCGCCGTGGCGGTCACACTTGTTTACCAGTGTGAAAATGGGAGTCCTGCGCATCTTGCATACATCAAAGAGCTGACGCGTTCTCTCTTCCACACCACGGCGATTGTCGAGCAGCATTATGGCGCTGTCCGCTGCCACGAGTGTGCGGTAGGTGTCTTCGGAGAAATCCTCGTGGCCCGGCGTGTCCAACAAATTCAGTTGATAGCCCATGAACTCGAACTGCAGCACGGAGCTGGTAACCGATATCCCGCGCTCCTGCTCCAGTTTCATCCAGTCTGAGGTGGCGTGCCGCGAGGCGCGGCGGGCCTTTACAGATCCAGCCAGATGAATGGCCCCGCCGTAAAGCAGCAATTTTTCGGTGAGCGTGGTTTTGCCGGCGTCAGGATGGGAGATAATGGCGAAGGTGCGACGCCGTGCCACTTCCTGGTCCAGACGATGCGAGGCAGCAGCCGGCTGAGCGCTCCCACTGGCCGGCACTTCCGGTGCGACATCTGAAATATGTGACTCGATGCCTGATGCGGCCTCGAAAGTCGGATCCACACTGGTGGAGTTATCTGCAAAATCTGACATTCAACAAATGTAGCAACGCCGGAGGTGGTTTCGCGGCACCACCACCGGCGCTCTTACAACTATTCCACCGTGACGCTCTTGGCCAGATTGCGCGGCTGGTCCACGTTGCTGCCGCGCTTGACCGCTATGTAATAGGCCAGCAACTGCAGCGGCACGGATGCCAGAATCGGCGTTAGCAGGTCCAGCGTTTCGGGGATGCGGAACTCGTAGTCCAGCTTGCCCACAAGCGACGGTTCGTCGCGGGTGGTAATGGCTATGATCTTGCCCTTGCGCGCCTTCACTTCCTGGATGTTGGAAGTAACCTTGTCAAACACCGAGTCGTGCGGCGCAATGAACACCACGGGCATCATCTCGTCGATCAGGGCAATTGGCCCGTGCTTCATCTCGGCCGCGGGATAGCCCTCGGCGTGGATGTAAGAGATTTCCTTGAGCTTGAGCGCGCCCTCCAGGGCCGCCGGGAAATTATATCCGCGACCCAGATACAGGAAATTGCTTGCCCGCTTGAACTCGTCGGCCAGAGCCTCAATTTCCGTTGCACGGTCCAGAATGCTCTGAATCTGCCCGGGCAGATTGGCCAGAGCCTGGGCCAGTTCCCTGCCCCGCTCCACGCTCATGTCACGCAGCCGTGCCAGCTTCAGCGTGAACAACGCAAGCGCCACCACCTGACTGGTAAATGCCTTGGTGGAAGCCACGCCTATTTCCGGCCCGGCGTGCAGGTACACACCGCCGTCGTCCTCACGCGCAATGGTGGAACCAACCACGTTCACGAGCCCCAGTGTGCGGGCACCACGACGCTTGGCTTCACGCATGGCAGCAAGAGTGTCGGCCGTTTCTCCAGACTGCGAGATAACTATGCACAGCGTGCGAGGCGTGACTATTGGATTGCGGTAGCGGAACTCCGAGGCATACTCAACCTCAACCGGCACGCGGCAGTATTCCTCGATCATCATCTCGCCGATGAGCGCCGAGTGCCAGCTTGTGCCGCAGGCAGTGATGATGATGTTGTCTATAGCAAGGAGGTCTTCTCTGGAGATATTGAGACCGCCGAGCTTGGAGAAGCCGTCTTCAAGAATAAGACGGCCACGCATGGTGTTCTCCACTGTGGTGGGCTGCTCGAAGATTTCCTTGAGCATGAAGTGCGGATAGCCGCCGCGCTCAATCTGCGCGAGGTCCCACTCAATGCGGGTTACTTCCTTCTCGTGTACCTGCGCATCAAGGTCGAGCACCTTGTAGCCGTCACGGGTAACAACGGCCACGTCGCCGTCATCGAGATAAACAACCTCGCGCGTGTGCGAGAGGATTGCCGAGGCGTCGGAGGCCACGTAGTACTCGCCGTCGCCTATGCCGATGAGCAGCGGACTGCCCTTTCGGGCTGCCACTATCTTTTCGCGTTCGTCACTTGAGATGACCGCGATGCCGTAAGTGCCGTCAACCTGCCGCAGCGCCTCAATAACAGCAGCTTCAAGATTGCCGGCGTAGGCGGCCTCAATGAGATGGGCCAGAACCTCAGAGTCGGTGTCTGACTGAAACACATAGCCGCGCGATTCAAGGCCGGCCTTGAGCACGGTGGCATTCTCAATGATACCGTTGTGCACCACCGCGATCTTGCCGTTCTGGCTCATGTGCGGGTGTGCGTTTGTTTCGTTGGGTGCACCATGAGTGGCCCAGCGCGTGTGCGCGATCCCCATGTTTCCATTCACGGGCCTTGATGCGAGCACAGATTCGAGCCGGGCAATCTTGCCTGCAGCCCGTCTGGTCTCCACACCCTTGCCATTCATGATGGCCACTCCGGCGGAGTCATAACCCCGGTACTCGAGCCGCCTGAGGCCCTCCATGAGCATCGGCGTGGCGGTCCTGCCTCCTACATATCCAACGATTCCACACATGATCTGTCTTGGTCAGAGTGAAACAAGCGCATCAAGCGGCGCCCGGGCTTCAGTGATGAGTTGCATGGCCTCGGCCTCCGTTGGAGCTTCGGCAATTACACGTACTATGGGCTCCGTGCCCGAAGGTCTCAGGTGTACCCACCTGTCTGACCAGTCGAGTCGCAACCCGTCCTGTGTATCAGCTTCGGCATCCGGAAACACGGACCTGAGTTTTGCATAAACGGTGTCCAGCGATGCATCCGGACGATCAAGCTTACCCTTGACTATGACATAGCGCGGCCGGTCGGCCACCAGCGCTGAAAGGGGCCGACCCTCCTCAAGCATCAGTTGCAGAACCAGGGCGGCACCTGCCGGTGCATCGCGTCCCAGATGAAGCTCCGGAAGAATCACACCACCATTACCCTCACCACCCACAATTGCTCCCACGTCCCGCATGGTGAGGGCCACGTTCACCTCACCCACGCTGGCAAAGTGGAAATCGACTCCCAGCTCGCGGGCCACATCCGACACAACGCGGCTGGTGGAAAGGTTGGTCACCACCGGCCCGGAGCGATGCTTCAGCACGGCCCTTGCGGCGAAAGCAAGCGTGTAGTCCTCGCCCGGCGCTCTGCCGTCTTCCAGAACCAGAGCCAGCCGGTCCACATCAGGATCGGTGGCAAAGCCAATGTCAGCCCCGGTGGCCCGCACAAGGGTTTCTAGCTCACCCAGATTTTCTGCCACCGGCTCCGGGGAGCGGTGGAAGCGCCCGTCGGGCTCCATGTTGATGGCAAAAACCTCGCAGCCAAGCTCCGTGAGCAAGGCGGGCATGATTACCGCCCCCGCTCCGTGGCAGCAGTCCAGAGCCACCTTGAAACCCCTGCTCCTGATCCCCTCAACATCCAGCCAGGGCAGCGACAGCACGCCCTCTATGTGTCTCGCCACCGCCTGATCGTCCTGAACTATGCTGCCCAGCTTGTCCCAGCTTGCCCGGCGGATGGGCTGGTCGAGGAGTGCACGCATTTCGGCGCCTTCCGCGGCAGAAAGGAAGAGACCTGAAGGCCCTATGAACTTGAGTGCATTCCACTCAATGGGGTTGTGGCTGGCCGTGATGCCGAGCCCGCCGGCCGCGTGGTGGTGCTCCACCGAAAGCTGAATGCTGGGCGTGGGGACCATGCCAATATCAATCACATCGCAGCCCACCGACTCGAGGGCTGCATGCACCACGCGTGTGAACATGGGCCCGGACACCCTGCTGTCCCGACCCACCACAATAGACCGATTGCCGCCGCGAGAAGCCCAGACACCAAAAGCGGCGGCAAAGGTTGCCACCACCTCGGGGGTGAGAGCCTCCCCCACCCGGCCCCGCACTCCGGATACACTCACCATCAGCCCTTCAAATGCCATCACATCCTCCGGGAGTACCTACCCCCCAAGTGGTCCAGAACCAACAGCATACCCGCTCGTGCTCCAATCTGGCAGCACCAACCGGGCAGCGCCTGGATCAATCCTGTCAAGAACTCTGTGTAACAACCTTGAAATTCCCTGCAGGCCGAATACTAACCGACGTAAGCCGCCATCAGGTTCACACCCTGCATGTTGCAACACATCTGCAGTGCCAGACATCACAAGCCTTGCCAAAGCCAGTCAGGCTGCCGGTGTTGGATCAGGCTCGCCAGAGCCGGACTCCGGGCGCTTGAATGAGATATCGGTAAGTCGCGTATTCCCCAACGTTCCTGCACTCTTGTGAACGGCAGAAATCAGCGCTGACTGAGGCTCCGTTCTCCCAAGTCGACTTCCTGCAACCCGGTGCTCCAAACCGCCACGCACCAACTGCAGCCCGCGCCGCGACAGGCCGGCCGAGCCATCAGCACTCCCAAAGCCTTCTATAACCAACTGTGACATTGCAGCTTCCCTCTCCGGAGCGTATGAATCGTCCATCCCCTGAAGGACGCCTGAGAGGCTGAAACATTTCATTCCACCACAGACACCCGGTTAATTCCATGAACCGACTCCTGCTCGCCCTCGTGCTCGGCACCTCCACAGGCCTTGGCGCACAGTCGCTTGCAGTGTCGCGGTCGCCCCAGGCACCGCAGCAGGCACCGCAGCAGGCACCGGCCCCGAGAGCGGGTGCGGAAGTAACCACCTGGGTGCCACCATACCAGTTACAGCAATCGCGCGCCTCTCTGCAACACTCAGTGGGTGGCATCACTGCAGGGGATTGGATCACCCGCATAGGGCTTCAATTCTGGCTCCCCTCGCCAGATGGCAGCCTGCGTTTTGCCGAGCGTGGTGAGCCACTTGGACCTTCGGACGTGGAGTGGTTCGCAGACTGGGGTCGGCGTAACGGGGTAAAAATGCTGCTCACCATTTACAACTACCAGAACGACCATTGGGACTGGGAACTGGCCCGTGCAGCTTTCAAAGACAACACCGATGCCTTTGTGAAAAACCTCGTTGCCACGGTGGAGCGGTACAAGCTCGACGGCGTGGATCTGGACCTGGAAGGTAATGGCTCCTTTGAAGAGGACCGGCCAGCCTTTGCCAGATTCGTTGCATTACTCTCAGCAGAGCTCAAGGCCCGGGGCAAGGATCTCACCATAGACAGCTTCCACAGTCCCTGCTTCAACGCGCCTCACATGGGTTGGTGGGAAGACTGGAAGGGCCGCGTGGATGCCATCCACTCCATGGGCTATGGAGACTTGTACGAAGGCAGCACAGAGTCGTTTGTGCCCACCGACGGCTCGCCGGCATGTGCCGACGGGGCAGCCCTGTTCCGCTTCAGTTGGCAGGCGTCCTGGGGTGAGCAGCACGGCATTCCTCGTGCCGATGTTCTGATGGGCCTGCCCGGCGGACGCTTTGAGTGGGGCAAGGGCGATGCGCGCAGGTCGCTGGTGGATCATCTGCGCGACGTTCAGGCAAGCGGAGCCGGTATCTGCATCTGGGACGTGAACGGCATAGTCGGCAGCCCGCGCGACGAACGCTGGGGAAGCCTGGAATCGTGGACAGCACTCAAAAGCTTCCGCCAGGGCTTAAAGCTCCAGTGACCACCCCAAAGTGAAACCGCCTCAAACTCACTGAAACTCAACGCACACGTCAGCCGTAAGGTGTTATATGACTGCTACGCCACTCACCGGCATATCCTCGACAAGCTGGGAGCACCCGGCCGATCGTGCCGCGTTGCAAACACTGCGTGCCCTCCCGGGCTTCGATGAAATAGTTCGTCGCATCGCTGCAATCTTCGGCGAGCGCGGCGTGCGCAATCTGTTTCTGGGAGACGCGGTACTGGTGGGCCCCACTCAGAGGCCCGCACTGAACGCTCTGTTCCAGGAAGTGCTCGCCACACTCGACTGGCCCGAAAACGAGCGCCCGGCTCCCAGACTTTACGTGGCACAGAATCCCATCGCCAATGCCGGCGCAGTGGGCTTCGATGAGCCCTTCATTGTTGTCAGCTCGGGCACACTCGATCTGCTGGAGCCCGATGAGCAGCGCTTCATTCTGGCCCAGCAACTGGGCCACATTATGACCGGCCGCACTACCTACCGCACAATTGCGCTGATAGTGCTCTTTTTCGGAATGTCCGCACTGCCTCTCATTGCCTCCATTGCGTTGCTGCCCTTCCAGCTCGCTTTGCTTGAGTGGTATCGCAAGTCTGAACTCTCCGCAGATCGTGCGGGGCTCCTTGGCACCCAGAACCCGCGGGCCAGTCTCATGTCGTTCCTGAAACTGGCGGGCGGCAGTGCCAAAGGTGACAGCATAGACCTCGACGCCTACCTGGAGCAGGCAGCAGATTACGAAATGGGTGGCAGTGCCTGGGATTCAGTTCTCAAGGCGCTCAACACGGCTCTGCGTGAGCATCCGTTTCACACTGTGCGCGCCGGAGAGTTGCAGCGCTGGCAGCGTTCCGGAGTGTACGGCCGCATAATCGGCGGTGATTACATAAAACGCGGCAGCGAGGCCGAGCGAGCGCTGAACGAGGATCTGCGGGATGCAAAGCGCTATTACTCCGACAAGGCCAAGGCTGCCGCAGAGACAGTGGATCAGGCTGTAACCCGCGCCACTGGCGGAATGGCCGACGCCATCACCAAGGCAGCGTCCAGCGTGGAAGGCGTGGTTAACCGAGCTGCCGATGCGTTCAGGGATGCATTCCGTACAGCGGCGGCGGCGAGTTCGGGGGGTTCCGGTTCTCGCGGCTCTGAGAGTTCCGGAAGCACTGCGGCGGGTAGTGGCACGGACAGTACAAAGCCCGGAAGCCCGGGCAATCCAGATAATCCCGGTAACCCGGAAGATCCAGAACCCCCGCGTGAAGACCCGCTACCGCCGCAGAACTGGCCAGCATCCTGACGGCGCGTGAAGACACATACCTTCGCACCGGGGTCATCGACGCAAGACCTGAGCAGCAGCGCCTGAGGTATTAGCTTGAGAGACTGCCGGCTCACTGCCACGAGCAATAAGCCGACAAGCTCACTCTTTTCTCTCTCACTGATACATGCGCATCCTGATCCTCGGCTCCGGCGGCCGTGAACACGCTCTGGCAGACGCACTGTCGCGCGAAAACACCAAGGTGGAGCTGATCGGGGCCCCGGGCAACCCGGGTATCGCCGAGCTGGGCCAGGTCATGGCGCTGGACAGCACCAACCCACAGGCAGTGGCCGGAGCGGCGGCGTCTCTCAAGGCAGATCTCGTGGTTGTTGGTCCGGAAGCACCGCTGGCAGCCGGTGTGGTGGACTGCCTGGAACAGCATGGCATTCCTGCTTTTGGTCCGACAATGGGCGCCGCCACGGTGGAAACCTCCAAGGCGGGCACCAAGGAACTCATGCTCAACGCCGGGGTGCCCACTGCGCACGCCGAAACACACCGGGACCCTGACGCCGCAAAGGAAGCTGTGCGAACCCGTTTTGGTGCACCCGTGGTTATCAAGGCCAGCGGTCTCGCCGCGGGCAAGGGCGTGCTGGTTTGCCAGACCTTGCAGGAGGCCTTCAACGCCATAGACCGCATTCTTGACGAACGGGCATTCGGAGATGCAGGCGCCGAGTGTCTGGTTGAGAGCTTCATGAGTGGAGAAGAGCTCTCACTGTTTGCCCTGACCGACGGAACGGACGTGCTCACCATGCCGGGCGCTCAGGATCACAAGCGTCTGCTGGAAGGAGATCTGGGTCCAAACACCGGCGGCATGGGCGCATACACGCCTGTGTCCTTCTCCACACCGAAACTGGTGGACGACGTAACTGAACGCGTGTTCCTGCCCACCCTGCACGCACTGCGCAAGCGCGGTACACCGTTCAGGGGTCTGCTTTATGCGGGCCTCATGATCACTCACGAAGGCCCCAAGGTGGTGGAGTTCAACTGCCGCTTCGGCGACCCGGAAACGCAGGCCATTCTCCCCCTGCTCAGCAGCAGCCTTCTTGATCCGATGCTCGCTGTGGCCCGCGGGGGAAAGATCGGCAACATGCCGGCATTCACCTGGCGCAATGAAGCGAGTGTTGCAACCGTGGTGGCAGCCAGTGGCTACCCCGATTCTCCCATGAAAGGTGCGGAGATTGCTTTGCCTCAGTCCGGCGACAGACTCCGAGTGTACCATGCGGGAACCGCACGCGATCAATCGGGGGTGTTGCGTGTGAACGGCGGACGTGTGGTTGCAGTCACAGCGCTCGCAGACCGTTTTGCTGACGCACAGAAAGCCAGCCGTGAGGCTGCAGCCCGTGTTGTGTTTGAGGGAGCGGTTTACCGGCAGGACATAGGCTGGCGGGAAGCGGCACGCATTGCCTGAGTTGCCTGAAACAGAAACCATGGCACGCGACCTCGATGGCATGCTCCGGGGCCGCACAGTGCGCACTGTGTTGGTGACGCGCTCAGATGTGCTGCGCGAAGCAAGCGCGGAAGTTTTTGCAGGCACCTTGAAAGATCTGGCTATTGAGCGTGCGTGGCGACGCGCCAAGATGGTGGTGCTGGACATGGCACATGCCGGTGCGCACAGAAAAACAGGGGTCAATGCGCGTGAGGCTGCAGATTTCACCTGGCACATTGTCGTGCAGCCGCGCTTTACGGGTGGCTTGCTGGTGGACGACGGCAGCCTGCCGGCTTCCGAACTGAAGGCAAGCTGCATCAGCCTCACTCTTGATGACGGACGCAAGCTTCACTACCGTGATGTTCGCCGCCTGGGCACTGTGTCGCTCATGTCTCATACGCGCTTTGACGAATACTCAGCGGCACTGGGTCCCGAACCGCTGGATCCCGCGTTTACTGCGAAAAACCTGGCAGAACGTTTCGGGCCTTCGCGTCAGCTCGTCAAAGTGGCGCTTATGGACCAGCGCAAGCTGGCCGGCGTGGGAAATATCTATGCCGCGGAGGCACTCTGGCGCTCGGGTATTGATCCCTCGCGCGTAGCAGGCAGTCTGTCACAAGCCGAGGTGGAGCGACTGCTTCAGGTGTTGCGTGAGGTTCTTCTGGAGAGCATCGAGGCGCGGGGCACGAGCTTCCGCGACTACAGAGATGCTCACGGTGAGCGTGGTGGTTTTGTATCACGCCTGGCCGTTTATGGGCGAGGTGGTGAGGCCTGCCTGCGTTGTGGCCACAAGCTGGTGTCCACGCACGCCATTGATGGCCGCGGTACGGTGTTCTGCGCCTGGTGCCAGTCTTGAACCATCGGGAATGACCTGGGGCGCTCATCTGCTATTGCACTGGTGAGCTCGAAAGAGGTACTTTCGGGTTATGTTCGGCTCTCTCGAAATGCCCACTATCCCGCCCTCAGCCAGTTCTCCCGGCAGCGCACCCTGCGGCTCTGGCGCCACCTATAAAACCCACCCCCGGCCTTTGCCGCACAGCGGATACAGGCAGCTCAGGAAAGCTGAACTGCGGGCCAGACAATTGAGCCTGGCGGTTGAAGCACCTGACACCAGTGTGGCGCAACTGCGGGAGAGCGTGCGACAGCGCATGCGGAACGTTCCGGGTGTCTACCTCATGAAAGCTGCCAACGGGATGCTGCTCTACGTGGGAAAGAGCACCAGAGTGCGCACGCGGGTCCTCTCGTATTTCCGTCTTCCGTGGCCTGAACACCGGCACGCACGAATGCTGCGCGAAGTTGCAAGCATAGACTGGGAGCCGCAGCCCAGCGAGTTCGCCGCTCTGCTGCGTGAAGTGCGTCTCATACGTGCGCACATGCCGCCCTACAACACCAGGTCAGCCAGGCCTCTGCACAAGTGCTGGGTTATCACAATTGGCAGCGGCGTGGCACCAAGGCTCAGGGTGCAGCGTGCGAGCGCGGCCATGGGCTCAAGAGACGTGGCTGAAGTAATCGGACCGTTCTCTGCCCGCAGGCCCCTGGTTGAGGCTGTACGTGTGTTGAGCGACGCGCTTGGGCTTCGCGACTGTGCAGACACTGTGTCCATGCACATGAGAGACGAGGTGGAACTGTTTGATTCAAGCCATCCCGCGATGCAACGCACTCCCGCCTGTCACCGTTACGAAACGGGTCGCTGTCTGGGTCCGTGCATAGGTGCCGTGCACGCGGCAGAGTACCGCACAAGGCTCAACAGGGCGCGTGAGGTGCTTCAGGGCCGCGACGACTCGCCGAGGCAAGACCTCGTTCGCGAGATGGCCGCTGCAAGCGCGGCCATGTCGTATGAACGCGCCGGCTGGCTGCGCGATCGGCTTGCAGCGCTGGGAACGCTGCACGCGCAGCTTGAGAGAGTGAGAGACGGATTCATCGCCTGCAACTGCGTGGCAGCCGTGCGCGGAGCAGGCGAAGACGACCGCCTCTACCTGGTGAGGAACGGCCGTGTGGTGCAGGAAGCCCGCGTCAACGACCACCGTGCTCTTGCCGAAATGAGGCGAAGGGAGAGCTCGGAAACCCTGTCATACCCGGTTAGCCAGGCAGCGCCGGTGAGCAGCCACAGCCAGGCTTCAGCGGCCATGTTTATCGCACAACTGGATGAAGCGCTGCTGGTGCAATCATGGCTCGAGGGGCGCGCCTGCGAGGCGCCTCTGGTCTCAGGCAATGTTGACGGTGCACTGACGCTGTTGGGGTATACACCGGCATGTTCGACGGAAAATCTGCTGGAGTGTTGGTGTACTCCTGCCGTTCCGAGCGACGGACTGAACGATCAGGCTGCCGGGCCCTCCACCAACTCACCGGCATGCTTCATGGCAAGTGAAAATGCCGGATGAATGTTCTCCTCACCAATCACCGTGCCCGCGGCTGAACGCAATATGGTTTCCCGCACCTCCGGCTGTACACCGGACAGCAGCATGTGTGTGCCGTCTCGTCTGCTGCGTTTCGCGACATCGGCCAGGGTGTGCAGGGCCGTTGCATCAAGGACCGGAACATTGCGCATTCTGAGAATGAGCACGCGGGGTCTTCCCGATACCTGACCCAGTGTTTCACGGAATGCAGTGGTCGCACCGAAGAACATGGGGCCATTGATCTCAAATACTTCAACACCCCTGGGAATCACGTAGTTGGACACTGCATCATCGTCCAGCCCTTCTTCGCCGCGGTCCGTGATGGACACAACACCGCTGCCCGCCACGTCCGACATCTGCTTCATGAAGAGAAACGCTGCAAGCACCATGCCCACCTCAATCGCAACCGTCAGGTCCACAAAAATGGTGAGCAGAAACACGCTGAGCATCACCGCAACATCGGCGCGCGGAGAGAGGAGCTCGGAGCGAAACACACGCCATTCGCTCATGTGGTATGCCACCATGAGCAGAATGGCTGACAACACGGCCATTGGCACAAGTGCCGCAAGCGTGCCAAAGAAAAGCGTGATCACCAAGAGCGTGAGGGCATGAATCATGCCTGCCACCGGTGTGCGTCCGCCGTTCTTTATGTTGGTGGCAGTTCGGGCAATTGCTCCGGTGGCAGGTATGCCACCAAAAATGGACGAGGCTGTGTTGGCCACACCCTGTGCCACCAGTTCAATGTTGGAACGGTGATTGCCGCCTATCATGCCATCAGCCACCACGGCCGACAGCAGTGACTCGATGGCGCCCAGCAGTGCTATGGTAACTGCAGGTCCTATGAGTCTTCTGACATCCTGCAACGAAAGATCAGGCAGTTCTGGAGTGGGGATACTCGCACTGATTGACCCGAAGCGCGAGCCTATGGTTTCAACATCAAGGCCCAGATAGTATGTGGCTGCCGTGGCCAGAACCAGCACAACCAGGGGTCCAGGTACGCGGCGACTTATCCGCGGCCAGCCAGCCAGTATCAGCAGCGAAAGAACAGTGAGACCGGTTGCTATTGGATTGATGCTAGAAATGTTCTGTGCATAGGCTTCAAGCTGACCCGGAGCATCGCCCGGCAGGTTTGTAATTGCCAGGCCAAGAGCATCGCGCAGTTGGCCAACCGCAATCAATACCGCAATACCGGCGGTGAATCCTATTATCACCGGTCGTGGTATATAGCGGATTATCACTCCCAGTCTCAGCAGGCCCAGTGCAATCAGTATGAGACCTGCCATGAAGGTGGCAACCGTGAGCCCGGCCACGCCATACTGTGCAACGATGCCGTAAACGATTACCACGAAGGCGCCGGTGGGGCCGCCTATCTGAACGCGCGACCCACCCAGAAGCGAGATGATGAAGCCCGCTACAATGGCCGTCCACAGGCCGCGGTCGGGTGTGACACCACTGGCGATCGCCAACGCTATGGAAAGCGGCAGCGCCACGACACCAACAATGACTCCGGCTGCGAGATCGTTGCCGAACTGGCGCCTGTCGTAGTTGTGAAGAGTTGTAAAGAGTTTTGGTTTGAGCATTGAAACCTGAGGCTTAGCGCTTCACACCATCGGGGAACTGTACCCGGCCCGGCTCAGCATTGAGAGCAGGCAGGGCACGCGTGAGGATGCGTGTTCTCCGGCCCGTGGTGTCGGTGGGCTCTACTGGATACGACACCACCGCCTCCAGCCAGGCGTAAGCATTGTTGCGAAAATACACACTGGCCCTGTGCTCCGGCAAAGACGGGTCCAGATGGGGGAAGCGCTCCACGAAGTCGGCATGCGCAGCCTCCGCCAGACACTCCTCAACGAAGCCAAGCTCACTGGTAAAGGCTATCTGCAGCGCCGTCTCGTTCCAGATGAAGGGCGCTTCCGGGCCGGAGTAATTGATGACCTTGTCCTTGAGAATGAGGCTGTTTGGAAAATGGATCACCCGGCCACTGCGCCTGTCGTTGCCAAGGTAGTCACCACTTACCTCAAGCATTATGGTATCCAGATAGCTGATCTCAATAACATCACCACGGTGTTCATTTATGTGTATGCGCTGTCCCACCTGATACGGCCGGCGAAACACTATGTACAGCCATGCAATGAACGAAGTAATGGGTGCTTGCAGGGCAAAGCCAAGCACCAGTGAAACAAGTCCTATGCTAACCAGCGAGGCATAGGGCTTTTGAAAGACAAAAGTGACGGCAACCACAAGTATAGCGGCAACTGTTATGAGCCGCGTAATGCGCAACAGGTTGTAGCGATCACCTTCAGTTGGCGCCTTTGCAACGATGAAGCGCCTGGTAACGCCCGCTGTCAGCAAAATGAGCATGACCAGCAGGAGGCTCATGGTGAGTTCGCGCAGCAGAGGCACGAAGGCTGTTATGCGGGCGAAAAATTCAAGCTTGAGTGCGTGATTGATTGCCAGCAGAACGACTGCCGCAATGGCGAAAAATGAGACTCTGTTGCCTGGCGGCTTCTGCTCCATTGTTTACTCCGGGTGATGATGCAGTATAGCAAACTGAATGACGCCCGGCATAAACACCAGATGCGGCTATCTGTGTTTGGAGAGCGCCAGCCCGGAGGTAAGATTGCTGCCACCTGTGTTGTCCAGCCTCGCCAGCTCAGCCTCGGCGGCAATTGCCCCGAATCCGGCCCACTGCCCCGCCTCAACCACTTGACGCCAGAGCGCACGCGCTTCGTCATGCTGCCCGTTGTACCAGTACCAGTTGCCCAGCCCATAGGCAGTGGCAGCATCCTGAGCCGATGGCTGTCCTTCGGGAGTGGTGGCGAGAAGTGAGTCGGGTGGCAGCTCACCCTTGTAGAGAAGAAGCAGGCGATGATACACCTGATTTTCCACGACATGCATGTTGGTCGTTACCGGCTCAAGCACAGCGGCGGCGGCCGAATCTCTGCCCATGCGTCGCAGTGACATGTACAGCCAGTGCGCCATTGCAACTCTGCGGTCATCGTTGTCGGCAGCGTCCACTTCTTCCTGCGCAACTTCTGCAGCCTTTTCGAAGTTGCCCTGCAGGTAACGGGCAAGGGCCAGATGGTAGCGGATATTCGACTGTAGCGTACTCACCGGAACTCCCTGCGCGTTGGGCTGCCCGTCGGGCTCAATGATATCGGGCTCACCGAAAGTAAGTCTCTTTGCCTTCTCAAGATCGCTCACGGCGTCATCCAGACGGCGCACTGTTATGTATCTGTGCCCGCGGAACCTGTACAGCCATGCGTTGTCGGGATGTAATTGTATTCCGTTGCTGAAGACACGTATGGCTTCCTGGTACTGACCCAGATAGCCAAGCCTGCGGCCGTACCAGATTATGGAGTCGGCATCAAGCGGTGCATGCTCATAAGCCGCTCGTGCATCGTCCAGATCTGCTTGATAACGCTGCCGCGATTCTTCGCTCATGGCGGGTACTGGCAGCGTGTCACCCAGGAATGAGATGGCTTGATAGCCGGGATTGCCCGGCGGCGGCAGGGGTCGCGCGTCTCCGTTGCAAGCTGCAAGCAAGGGAAGGAGCAGAACTTGCACGGGGACCGAGGGGCGCGGCAACTGCACTGCTCGCCATCGGTTCGGACATCTGATCGCGGGTCGGGTCATGGCGTGCTTGTGGAACAGAGGGTCAGGCGGGTTTTCGTGGTCTTCTTCTCTTCCAACTCATCATCACCGCAGGCAGTATGAACAGCACGCCCAGCGTGCCGGCCAGTGTGCCACCGGCAGTGGCCAATGCAATGGCCCCGAACAGCGTGTCCACCCTGGTACCCAGAGAAAGAGGCAACAGGGAGGCCAGTGCAGCAAGCGTGATCACCACTATCATGGGTCCCCGGTCCAGTACCGAGCGAAGAATCATGCCAGCCCGCACCCTGCCTCTGGCCACGCGCTGCAGCAGCACCGCATCCACCAGCAATATGGCCTGGTTCACGGCAAGACCCACCACCAGTATGACTCCCACAGCCGCTTCGCGCGTGAAAGCCGCTCCCAACAGCCAGAAAGCCAGAATCACCCCACCCAGTGCCACCGGCAGCGACAGCAGTACCATGGCAGCGCCCCACACGGAGTCGAACACGAGGGCCACCGAAAGTATCACCAGAATCACGCCCATCACGAACACCACCCACAAGCCACGCACACTGCCGTCATCGCCAAGGCTGAACATGTAGCGACCGTCCTGGATGCTGTAGCCCGGCGGCGCGGCAAGGGCTTCGAGGAAGGCTTCGTGCGTGCGGGTGGCCAGCTTGGCCGGTCCGCGGAATGAGTAACTTACGGTGCGCAGGTATTGCTGATCCTCCCGCAGCACAGCGCTCAATGCTGGCCTTTCACCAACCACCGCAACATCACGGACTCTCACCGGTGCCCCTCGCGGATTGGAGAGCAGAGCGTCCTGAAGATCGCTCATGCTGGCTTCCGTGGAGCCCAGTGCCTTGACGGTCACCTGCATCTCGTCACCGTCCACCTCCAGCCTCTGTCCACCAACCGGCCCACGCATTTCCCTGGCCACGCCAGCGGCGAACGACGCAGCCGTAAGACCATATATGGAAAGCGCCTCTCGATCAGGTTCCAGCACCACCTGCGAGCTATAGGCCTCGCCACCGAAGTAACGGCCACTGCTTATGCGAACATCGGTTACCCTGGGTATCTCCTGCAAGCGCGATCTGATGTCGTCTGCAAGCCGGGACACGCCGTCGTATGAAAAGCCGCGAAGCTGAATGCTGAAGGTTGACGAAGTCGAACTTCCTCCGCCGCTGGAAAAACCGGGTCCCGTGCCCTGCACGCTCACCGATGCACCTCCCACCAGCACGGCACGTTGTGTGAGCTCCTCCTGCATCTGCAGTGGTGCCGCACCGTAGCTGCCCTCACGCGTGAACAGCACCGACATCTGCGCGCTGGTGGGACCGCCCGACTCAGTGCGCACCTGTTCCACTTCGTGCCTCCCCACCACTATGCGCTCAAACGACTGCATAACCTGATCCAGGGTTGCAGGGTCCGATCCACGCGGGAAGGTGAGGAACACACCCAGCATGGAGCGCTGTCCGCCAAAACCACTCCACGAATAACGCGGTATCTTCTCGATGAATACCCAAGTCAGAGCCGCAAGCACAGAAACAGTGAGCAATAGCGTCGCAGGTCGCCAGCGCATGGATCGGGTTACCACAGCCATGTAGGCACGCCTGAGCCATGGCAGCGAAACATTACGTGCCGCAACTCCCTTCCCCAGCGCCGGCACAACCAGCAAAGACGTGACCACGCTCCAGAAAAGTGCAATCACAAAGGCCAGAGCAAAGGGCACAAAGGCCGCCCGCGCGTCACCCTGCAGATAAAGAAACGGCAAGAGCACCACTGCAGTTGTAAGCGTGCTCCCATAAATGGCAGGTGCAATGCGCCGTGTTGACTCACCTCGCGCCTCCGGCGAACCATCCGAGCGACTGAGACGCTCCACCACCACTACCGCGTTCTGAACCAGTATGCCAACACCCATTCCCAGTCCCGCCAGCGTGAGCAGGTTTGCCGGGATCTCAGCCACATAAAGTGTAAGAGCCGTTGCAGCAATGGAAACCGCAGTTGATCCCATTACCAGTGCCACCGCACGCCAGTTGCGCATGAGAACCGCCAACACAAGCAACACGCTCACAAAGGCAATGGCGCCGCGAAGCATGAGATCTTTGAGCTGCTCGGCGAGATCCACACTGCTGTCGTTGGTAACCGCCAGCCTGATCGCAGGCGGCATGGTGGGCGCCAGATCCTCAACAACCGCCCGCAATGCCTGTGCGGTACGTATAGCATCGGCCCCGGAATGACGCGTGACATCCACGCTTACCGCAGGCACACCGTTGATGCGATAAAACCGACCCTGATCGTCTTCGCCAACGCGAACCGAAGCCAGCTCGCCAAGACGGAATATGCGGCCGCGTGGGCCCGTTACCGGCAGTGAATTAATTGAATCAATGGCACCGGGCTGATCTCTCAGCACCACGGTCTGAACCTGCGACCCGTTTCTGAGCACGCCCACCGACTGAACGATGCGCGCCTGGTTAATTGCATCGGTGAGTCTTTCCGGTGGTATGCCAATGCGTCTCAGCAACACCGGATCATAGCGCACCGAGACCTCCGTGCTCACGCCGCCACGCACACGCGTACCCGCAACTCCGGCTACACCCGAAAGGCGCGGTGCCACACGCTCCTGTAGAATTGCTTGCAGTGCCCCGCTGGTATATGGACCCGTTATTACCAACGAGAGCAGCGGCGCTTCATCCAGATCAGCCGGTACGTAGTTGGAAACCGCTGGCTGGGATACGCCCGGCGGCAGTTCCTTGCGGAGAATCTCCAGCCGTTCAAGAATGCCCAGGCGCACGAGCTGCACATCCGAGCGCGGCTCCAGCATTACAGTAAGCGACGAGAGGTTATCGGTGCTGGTACTTGATACAGACTTTACGCCGCGCACTCCCATCACGGCGCTTTCGAGAGGCGAGGTCACATAGGCTTCCACCACCTCAGGTGCAGCACCGGGCCATGCGGCCATAACAGAAAGCCGGGGCAGTTCCACGGCCGTGCGCGTGGCCAGTGGCAGGCGCGTAAAGGCCACCGCGCCCGAAAGCAGTATGACAGCGGCAGAAGCCCAGACCACTGCCGGCCGGCGCACTGCCGCCAGAATCATCCGCGACGCTCCTCCAGTGAGGCATAGGCAACGGGAAGCAGGAAGAATGTAACGGCGAGCACGCTCACCGAGCCGCCTATGATGCCCGCAGCAAGCGGCTGATAAAGCTCACCACCACTTCCCCATCCGAATACCAGAGGCAGCACACCGGTTACCGTGGTGATGCTGGTCATTGCAATGGCGCGCAGGCGTTTCTCACCACCCTTGATAATGGCCTCGTGCAGTGACATGCCTTCCTCACGAAACTGGCGTATGGCATCCAGCTTCACCACAGCCTCGTTGTCAGCCATGCCAATCATCACCACTATGCCTATGAGGCTCACCACGTTGATCGACTGACCTGTCATCCAGAGAAATATCACTGCGCCAGCACCAGCCAGCGGAACTGTGAGCATTACCACCAATGGAATGCTGAAACTTGCGAACTCACCTGCCAAGACAAGAAACATGAGTGCGGCAGCCAGTACCAGCACCAGCGTGAGTTCACGGGTGGTGCGTTCACGTTCAGCATCGGCGCCCGACACCTGCCATGAAAGCGTTGACGGAAGGCCCAGCGCAGCCACCGCATCACGCACCTCAAGGCTGGCCTTTGCTGTGCCGCCCTCGTCCACAAGAGCCTCAATGATGTTGACCGGCCTCTGTCCCACACGCACAACTTCCAGCGGCGCACGCACCTCACGCACTGTCACCAGCTCGGCCATGGGTACGCCCTTTATTGTGGTGCGCAGCGCCACATCGAGATCCTCGTTTGACGCTCCGGTGTAGCGCACCATGATGGGCGTACGCCTGTCGGTCTCGCGCAACTCACTGGCTTCCACGCCACCCAGTGCGGCGGCCAGCGCACTTGCAACCTGCAGAGGTTGTATGTCGCGCTGGGCAAGTCGTTCGCGCACCAGTCCTATTTCCACTACCGGTTGAGTGGATGCAAAGGCCTCGCGCACATCCACAAGGCTGCTTATCTGACGAAGTCTGGTACGTACGGTGTCAGACCATTCGAGCGCCTGCGAAGCAGTGGCGGCCGTCAGTTCCACGCGCACAAGTCTGCCTTCCCTGCCTATGAGCGAGCCGAACTCACTCTGGCCCGCCATGTCTATGGTAAGCGCTCCCTGAGCCAGATCGGGCAAGCGGGTGCGTAACTCTCTCGCAAAATCGGCAGCACTGCCACCGGGCACCGGCACGATGATCCAGGCTGAGGCGCTGGAGCCGGGGTCACTACCCGAGAGGACCTCCTCATCGGTGGCCTTACCTATGCGCGCATATACCCCCTTTGCGCCCAGTGCAGCCGCCACTTGCTGCACGCGCTCTGCCTGTGTCGTGGTGGCTTCTATGCTCGTGCCTTCCGGCAAATCGAGCTGGGCAACCAGCACACCTTCATCAACACTGGGAAGTATTTCCTTGGGCAGTTGCCACACCAGGACTGCCGTGATGAGCATCAACACAAACGAAGCCAGATACACCGTGCGTCTGTGAGCAAGCGACCAGATCACCCCGTGCTCGTACCACATCATAAGACGGTAGCCTACGCGGTCCAGCAGAGCATTGAGTCTGGGTAAACGACGTGGACCAGTCGTAGCATTTCCGTCTTCGCGTGATTTTTTCCCGCCGCCGCTGGCCGCCATCATAACGGGCATGAGCGTGAGCGCCACCACAAGACTTGCCGCCACCGTTACCACCACGCTGAGCGACAGATCACGGAAGAGCACAGCCGCCAGACCGCGCACAAAAACTATGGGACCAAAAACCAGCAGCGTTGTGAGTGTACCTGCAAACAGCGGCGCGGTTACGTCTTCAGTGCCAATTATTGCAGCCTCGCGCATTGGCATGCCTTCCTGGTTTCTGTAGCTCACCGATTCAGCAACCACAATGGCGGTATCCACCAGAAGACCGGTGCCCAGGGCCAGGCCACCCAGTGAAAGCACATTGATGGTGACATTCATGGCCTGCAGCACCACCAGCGACATGAGCACCGAGATGGGCACCGTAAGCGCTATCGCTATGGAAAGTCTCAGGTCTCTTAGAAAGACCAGAATTACCAACAGCGAAAGCAGGCCACCGAAAATGATTTCTTGCCAGAGATTGGAGAGCGCTTCCACAACAAAGTCTGCCTGCGCCGCCACCACCGTTACAGCGAGCGCCGGATACTCATTGCCAAGCTGAGATATGGATTCATTGAGGCGTTTGGTTACTGCAACCGTATTGGCGCCTGCATCTTTGTATACCACAAGACCAATGGCCTGCGATCCGTCGAGTTGTGTGAGCGTGAGCGGGTCAGCCAGGCCCGTAACAACCGAACCCACATCTCTGAGCGTAAGACCTGCGCCGGCTGCTCCTATGGGCGTGTTCAGTATTTCATCTGTCGTGGCGAACTCGGTGAGGGCACGCACCGAGAAGCGGAACTGTCCCCGCCTTATGGTTCCACCGACGCTGGTTACGTTCTGTTCGCGAATGGCAGCCGCCACATTTTCAGGCGTAAGGCCCAGTGCCCGCAGCCTTTCCGGGTCCAGTGAAACCCGTATTTCGTCTTCAGGAGCGCCCACCACGGCCACACTGGCCACACCCTCTATCTGTTCCAGCCGCCGGGCGTGTACATCGCGCGCTGTGCGTGCCAGTGCACGCAATTCGATCACTTCAACATTTCCCAGCGAATCACTTGTGGGCCTCACCGCGAGCACTGCAATGGGTCGCTCACCGGGGTCGCTGGTTAGCAGCGTGGGCCGTTCGGCGCGCTCGGGCAAACTGCCGCGCGCGGCATCCAGCCTTTCACGCACCATAAGTACCGTGGTGCGCATGTCAGTGCCCCATGCAAAGCGCGCCGTTGTGGTTACCTCGCCATTGCGACTCACACTGCGCAGTTCCACCAGCCCGGGTGTGGCAGCTATGGCCTCTTCCACAGGTTCGGCCACAAAGCGTGACACCTCAGTGGCGGCTGCATCGGGGTAGCTGGTGCGTATGGTGAGCACAGGCAGCGACACATCCGGAAGCAGCGACACGGGCAGTCTGGTGAGCGAGACAGAGCCCAGGAGCAGAATGCCTATCACAGCGGCCACGGTGGACACCGGGCGTCTTACGGCAGCGCTGGCGAGACTCATTTCGACAGCACCGGAAGTTTGCAAGCGCTGGTCATCTCAGCGCTCCTGTCTCGTTCCCGACTCCTTTCTGGCTGTGGCACGAACAGAAGCGTCGTGCGTGAGCGTGAGGTGGCCTTCCACGATCACCGGATCACCGGGTTTGACCGGAATATCGCCGGTGAGCGAATCCGGCAGAATCTCGGTTTCATAGCCGTTGGACAGGCCCGGCCGCACGTAGGTCCAGAGCGCGCGATCATCCCGTACCACAAATACCAGGGGGCGTCCGTTGTCGCGTTCAATTATTGCGCTCGACGGAACGAGTACCCGTTTGGAAAGGCGCTGGGCTTCCAGCTCCACGTCTGCATACATGCCGGGCCTTATTGAACCGTCGCCCGTGAGCCGCACAATGGCGCGTCCCGCGCGCGTGGTGGAGTCAACAAGAGGCAGCACCGCGTCTATGCGCCCCCGAAGGATTCTGCCCGGTGCACCGGCACTTGTAATGGTGGCATCTCCGCCAACGCGAAGCAGCGGCAGATCGTGCTCCAGCACTTGCGCATCGACCATGAGATGCCGTGTGTCCACCACCGTCATAACCTGCTGCCCGGAGGAGAGCTTCTCGCCAGCGGCCACGTTAACCATATCCACCATGCCGGATACCGGGCTTCGAATAATCGAGCGTCTCTGGTTGAACTTCTCGCGCTCCAGCCTGAGACTGGCTGCGGAGAACCCCGAGCGGTTCATGAGCGCGCGTCGCTGTTCCGGTGTGGGGCCTCTGCCCGTGACCGTGGACTCGGGGACATAGCTCTCAAGAAAGCGCTGCTCGGCCTCATCGGCAGCGGCCTGGGCCTCGCGCACTGAGAGGTCAAAGGGATAGGGGTCGAAGCGGAGCAACTCCTGGCCAGCCTCAACGGCCTGTCCGGGCCTCACGAGCAGCTCGGCCACCGTGCCCTCAACTTCAGCGCGCAGTTGCACCACGGCCTCCGATCTGATCTGGCCCGTGGTGCGCACGTGGAGCACCAGATCGCCCTCGCGGGCGTTTTCAGTTACCACGGGCAGCGTGAGCGTGGAGCGGGATTCATCTTCCACGGCCATCGCGGCCGCGGCATCGTCTGATGAGCCGCCGTCGGTAGCATTGGACTTGCTGCAGGCGCCGAGCGCAGTCGCTGCTGCCAGAACCAGCCAGGGGCTGCAACGCCGCCTTGAGAGCGGTGGAATGGCCAAATGTCGGTCGCTGAGAGAGTGAGGAGGGAAATCCTGTTTCATACAGCCATGTGAGTCATTACGCAGGCGGGGCAGCTCAGGTTTCAAAGCCAAGTTACAGGCCAGGCTTAGGGGCGGACAGAAGGAAGAATGTGAGTTAATCAAACCTTAATGGTGGTGGGGCC
>CAZWSJ010000025.1:0-40297 GCA_964636415.1 uncultured Gemmatimonas sp.
GAGGCTTCGGTGAGCGGCACAATGTACTGCGGGTAGCGTCTCCAGTCGGCGTAGGCGCGGCGTACGGCAACCTTGCCCTTGATGATGTCGGAGGAGAGCAGGTTCTTGAGTTCGTCCTGCAGGTCGGAGCGTATGCCCATCGTGACGTTGTCGAAGTCGATGAGCAGGGCGGCATTGGGAGCATGCGCCGGAGGCGCGGCATTTGGCGAGGTGACCGGCACCACTGCCTGCGGGCCGCGGTGAAACGGTGCGATGATGCGGGAGGGCGAGGAGCCCGCCCGGGAAGAATGGCGATTCATGACCTGATGTGTTTGCTGAACGGAGTGATCGAGGGCATTCGCCTAGCGTGCAATGGCACCGGGGGCGTTCGCGCTCAGAGTAATGGCACGCCCGAGCTCCCGTCTGCGGATCTTGCCGCTCCCCGTCATGGGGAATGCGTCATAGAAGCGGACGAGGTCGGGCACTTTGTCAGCGGCCATGGTGTCACGGGCGAAACGCTTGATTTCGTCTCCCGTGATGACCGCACCTTCCACCGGTACGATGCACGCGCACATCAGTTCTCCCATGACGTCATGGGGGATGCCGATCACGCAGACATCGTCCACTGCAGGATGCGCCCTCAGGCGATCCTCTATCTCGTGGGGGTAGAGCTGAATGCCCCCGCGCGAGATGGTTGCTTCTCTGCGACCGAGTATGCGCACGCAGCCGTCTTCGTCGATGATGCCTATGTCGCCGGTGAGGAAGAAGCCTTCCGGCGTGAGCACACGGGCGGTTCCTGTGGGCATGCGCAGATATCCCTTCATGACGTTGGGACCGCGCACAGCCAGCTCACCCACTGCTTCGGGGCCGTGCAGCTCGCCCGAAAGCACATCGACAGCCATGACTTCGACACCCCGAAGAGGGCAGCCCGCGGTTTGCAGGCGACGCTCTTCGCTGTCGTCATGACGCGTCATGGTTACAACACCGCCGGTCTCAGTGAGGCCGTAGCCCACCAGCACGTCACACCAGCGCCGTACACGTCGCACCAGCGCCTCGTCCACTGCACTGCCCACCATGAGGCCATTGCGCACACTGGTGAGTCTGGCTGGATCAAAGCTGCTGTCGCGCATGAGCATGTGGAACTGCGACGGCACGCCGAGCACAACGGTGACTGCAGCGAGCGGGATCAACTGCAGCGCGGCAGGAGCATCAAAGGCAGGTATAAGCACCAGGCACGCGCCGCCGGACAAGGCGGCAACCATGGCACTCAGGCCATAGATGGCACTGAAGGAAACCAGTGCAAGCACCCTGTCATCGCTCTTGATGCCCAACTGTTCAGCCACGAGAACTGCGTTGCCCACAACCGATGCATGAGACAGCACAACGGCCTTGGGTTTCCCCATTGTCCCCGAGGTGTACATGAGGGCGAGATCGCGCATGCCATCAACAGGCGTGGGCTCAAACGCTTTCCCGGTACCCCTGGCCACCAGATCACTGAATTGAAACATGCGGTCTTCATACCAGAGATCGGTGCTGCCCACGGCCACCACATACTGAAGATCGGGCAGGTCCTGCAGCAGGCCTTCGAATCGCTGCAGGTAGTCGACGCCGTTCCATTGCTCAATGGTGATCACTGCGCTTGCTTCAGCATGCCGAAGCTGGTAGCGGAGATCGTGAACGCCGAGCTGTGGGCTTACGGGAACAACAACGGCACCCAGACGGGAAGCAGCGACAATTGCGGTGACCCACTCGATGCCATTGGGCAGCAGTACAGCGATCCTGTCGCCTGCGCCGAGACCAAGTTCGGAGAATGCAACGGCCAGGGCGGATGCATCTGCATCAACCTGACCATATGACCAAGTCCTTGCTCCATCCGTGGCGAGCGTGCGTTCGGGTGTCTCCCGAGCATGGCGCTCGAACACGGTGGCGAGGGACCATGAATCTGCCATCTCGCTCCGGGATCGTGTACAGCCACGTAAATTACTGACTATGAACGAGATGCGGAAGCAGACCGGCATGAAACCGGCCACGCGCTCCCCCCGTACGCCCTTCAGGACGCGGCTCTTCGCGATGCTTCTCCTGTTTGCGCTGGTGCCCACGCTTGTCGTTTCACTGGCATGGACAGCGCTAGCCACCCGGACCACCTCCCTTCTCTCGGCCAGCTCGGCCTGGGAGCAGGTGGCCGCCAGCGGTGACCGCGCCTTCCAGACCTTCGACACCACAGCCCTCACGCCCGGGCAGCGCTCAGCCATAAGCACCCACCAGACCGAACTCCGGGAGTCGGTGCAACTGGCAAGGCGCTTCGACTACGTGATCAGCCGCTTCATGCGCATAGTGCTGGCCAGTGCGCTGGCGCTGGTGATCCTGGTGGCGCTCGGTGCCTCTCGTGTGGCCGGCCACCTGAGCCGCCAGTTAAGCAGGCCGCTGAACGAACTGGTGGGCTGGACCGGCCTCATACGCATGGGCCGACCCATCCCGGAGCACATCGAGCGGCGCGGAGCGCCCGAGTTTGAGGTTCTGAGGTCAGGCATGAAGATGATGGCCGAAGAACTGGAGGCGGGGCGCAGGCAGGCGCTGGAATCTGAGCGCGCAGAGGCTTTTCGCGAATCAGCCCGTCGTTTTGCCCACGAACTCAAGAACCCGCTTACGCCCATACGTTTTGCAGTACACCGTCTTCGTCGGGAAGCGGCGCCCGAGCTGGCCGAAACGGTGAGCATACTGGCCGAGGAAACCGCACGCCTCGAAGCCATGGCACGCAGCTTCGCCCAGTTTGGTCGTCTGCCTGATGGTCCGGTGGCTGAAGTGGACATTGTCGAAATGGTCACGCAGGCCGCCCGCAGCGTGGTGGTCCCCGCACAGATGACCCTCGACCTGAATTGCGAGCCCGGATTGCCGCTGCTGACGGGCTTCCACGAGGCGCTCTCACGCGCAGTGAGCAACATAGTGCTTAACGCCGTGGAAGCGTCGCAGGCCAGCAACCGCAGTGTCATAGCTGTGTCAGTCAAGCGTGAAGGCGACTCTGTGGTGATACGCGTGAGCGATCAGGGAGCCGGAATGCCGGAGGCCACACTGGGACACATTTTTGAACCCTACATCACCACCAAGCCCGGCGGAACAGGGCTGGGCCTTGCCATCGTGCAACAGACCGTGGAGGCTCACAGGGGCAGTATCGCGGCCAGCAGCTCTCCCGGTGAAGGCACCGTTATAACTGTCACCCTGCCTCTCTACTCATGACCCGTCCCGAAGCCCATGCCCAGCGTACTGATTGTTGACGACGAGGCCAACATCCGTCGTATGGTGGCAGCTCTGCTGAGCGCTGAAGGTTACGACGTGCGGGATGCGGCCAACGGAACCCAGGGTCTGCTCGCGGCTGAGTCTTTGAAGCCTGACGTGGCACTTGTAGACCTCATGATGCCGGGCGACCTGGACGGCCTGGATCTTCTGGCCAGGCTGCGCGAGCGCCTGCCGGAAATGCCCGTTGTAATGATGAGCGGACGGGCCGGTCTGGCAGACGCGGTGAGAGCCACGCGGCTTGGTGCATTCACCTTTCTGGAGAAACCGCTCACGCCCGAGGGTGTGCTGCTGGCACTCGCATCGGCACTGGAACTCAGACAGGCCAGACGTGCAGCAGCGGCGCTCAGGGAAGACCTCGGACTGTCGGGCGAAATGATCGGTGAGTCAGCCGCAATGCAGGAGCTGCGCAGGCTGCTTTCGCAGGTGGGGCCCACTGATGCACGAGTGCTCATTACCGGTGAGTCGGGCACGGGCAAGGAACTGGCCGCTGCGGCCCTGCACATGGCGAGCCCCAGACGTGACAGACCATTTGTGCGGGTGAACTGCGCTGCGATACCGCGCGATCTGGTTGAGAGTGAGATGTTCGGACACGAGCGCGGTGCCTTTACCGGTGCAAGTGAAAGGCGCATAGGACGCTTTGAACTGGCACACACCGGCACACTGCTTCTGGACGAAGTAGGCGACCTTGGCGCTGAAGCACAGGCCAAGCTGCTGCGCGCCATAGAGGCACAGGAAATTGAAAGACTGGGTGGCGGCAAGCCCATAAGAGTGGACGTCCGTATACTTGCGGCCACCAACAAGGATCTTTCGCGTGCGGTGGCAGAGAGAGCCTTCCGCGAAGACCTGTTCTTCCGTTTGAACGTGATCCCAGTGCATCTGCCACCGCTCAGGGAGCGGCGCGGTGACATACCGGCGCTTGTCCGCCACTTTTCGGCGCGGCACAGGTCACGCACGGGCAGGCCACTGGTGCAATGGCACCCGGGAGCGATAGAGGCATTGAGCGCATACCACTGGCCCGGAAACATCAGGGAGCTCGCCAACGTAGTGGAACGTATCGCCATTCTTCATGCCGGAACCGAAGTAACCAGGAAAGAGGTGGAATCAGTTCTTCCCGGCGCTGCGGAAGGGCGGAGTGCTTTTCCCGTCAAGAGTGGTTTCGGTACCCCGGATTCTCCCGATTCCAACGATGCTGAAGGTGCCCTGGAAAATGGCCTCTCTCTGAGCGATGCCCTTGATCTCCACGAGCGCATGCTCATCAGCGAAGCTCTTTCACGCAGCATGGGAAACGTGGCCGAAGCGGCAAGACGGCTACAGACCGACAGGCCAAACCTGTACAGGCGGATGCGCCGACTGGGGATCGCACCACAGAACGACGACAACGAGTGATTGCAGTGACAACAACAACCCCAAAGTCCCAACGTTCACCAGCAGTGACACGATCAGTGACATGAGACGATTTTCACAAGAGCTTTTCAGGAAAGAATCCTGGCCCGTTGCAGCATTGGGCCTGCTGCTTTTCGCCTCGCTGCTCGTATTTCCTGCAAGCGGCCGGGCGCAGCGCGCCGATCGTCACCGCCTGGGCGGAATACCGCGGGACGTTTCGCTGGAAGCTGCGCGGGTGTTCAACGCAGCCGGTACAAAGCGTGTGCGTGGCGACTTCACGCTGGCTGCCGGCGATACGATTGCGGGAGATCTGGCTGTGCTTGACGGCAACCTCCGCCTATTGGGTGTGGTGAGCGGGCGGGTACTGGTTTTGAATGGCAATGTCACCCTGTTGGACCCGGCGCAGATCGGACAGTCGCTCACGGTGCTGGGTGGGACGTTCGAGTCTCCCGACCGCCCGGACGTGAACGGCGAGATACGTGTATGGAGCGCTCGCTACCGATATCAGGAAAATGCCGATACGATTGTGGCCGAAACAGAGTTCCTCTCACGCTGGTCGCAGTGGACATCGGACAGTGATGCAAACGGCACCAGCAGCCAGCTCTTCGTAACCACCGCGCATACTTACAACCGCGTGGAAGGTCTGCCTGTTTACGTGGGACCACGTTTCCGCGTGCGCGCTGAAAACACACGTGTGAGCGGAGAACTGTACGGCATTATCCGCACCCTTGATGGCCTCGCCTGGAAGCCGGCAAACCTCGGGCATCGTGTTATGCTGGAGCTTCGTCAGGGTGACAAGAGGGGCTTCGTGGCAGGTGGACGTCTCTTTGATGAGGTTGACGCTGTAGAGAGGTGGCAGCTAACCGACGGAGAAGTGGGGCTTAATTCCTTTTTGTTTACGCGCGATTACCGTGACTACTGGAACCGGCATGGCGGAACGGCGTATGCAGGTTTTTTTGTGGGCAAGAAGGCAGAGGTCACCGCGTCCTTTGGCCGCGAGCGCTGGAGCAGCTCTGTAATGCGTGATGTGTGGTCTCTTTTCTCCAGCGATCACCTCTGGCGCTTTAATCCTGCGGCAGACAATGGCGTAGTTGATCTGTTCACTCTCAAGGCCGTCTACGACACGCGCAGCGACGATTCCAATCCGAGATCCGGCTGGTACCTGCAGGCTGAGTACGAGCAGGGCAGCGGCGATTTCGAAAGCGTTGCGGAGCTGACCTTCAGCGATCCCCTGCAGATCTCGCAGGGAACTGCAGCTTCTGTATCGTCTCGTTCGTGGACCCGTGCGCTGTTCGACTTCAGGCGCTACAACCGCGTTGGTCCGCGTTCGCAGTTGAACCTGCGTGTGGTGGCCGGTGGGGCATTGAGCGGAGATCCGCTGCCTGCAGAGCGCAGGCTTTCCGTGAGTGGCATTGATGCACTTCCGGGCTTCGATTTCAGAAGAATGCCAGGCACCGAAGGAACAACAGGCACTTATGATGTGGGAACCTGTGCCACAGGCATGGACGACACTTACAGGCTGCTTGGCAGGCCCGCCCAGTGTGAGCGCATCATACTCACCCAGGCAGAGTTCAAGGGCGATCTGCGCATCAATCTTTTTGGCAAAGACAACTATGGCGACAGCCGCTGGCGCTTCAACGGTATACATGCGGATGGCACCTGGGTGCTGTTCGCCAATGCGGGCCGCGGCTGGCTGGTGAACAGTGCTGGCACAGCGCTTGGCAGTGATGCTGCCGATGCGCTCCTTTTTGACGGTGGGCGATTGCCGTCGCCGGGCACGTGGAACGTGGATCTTGGCGGTGGCTTCGACTTCGGTGACTTTGGTGTGTACATAGCGCAGGCTGTGTCACGCGGTGGACTGTCGCCAAACATCTATATGCGTCTCTCAAAGCGCTTCTGATATGCGGCTGTTGGCTCTGCTTGCATTCATTGGGTTCGCGTCCGGCAGTTGGGCGGGAGCCCAGAGTAAGCCTGTTGTTGAGATACGTTTTGGTCCTGATGCTTTCCCACCCGCGGTTTCGATTCGCGGCGTGCTGAGCGAGCGTCCTTTCAACGACATGCTGCTCAGCGGCTTCCCTGCGCGATTGCACGTGCGTGCCGAGCTCTGGACGGAGCAGCAATGGTTTGACGACATGCGCGGCCGTGTGGAGTGGGACATAGTTGTGCGCTATGACGCAGTGGATCGGAGCTACGACGTGGTGCGCCTGATGGGCAGCAGCGCTGCTTCGCTGGGCAGTTACAGCCAGTTCGCTCTGGCGCGTTCAGCCACTGAACTTGCCTACACACCTGCCCTGCCAACGCCACCCAGGGGAAAGAAGAGTTACGTGCTGGTTCAGGCAGAACTGCAAAGCCTGCAGGTAAGCGATCTGGATGAACTCGAGCGCTGGCTTCGCGGCGAAGCGCGTCCGGCGGTACAGGGCAAGAGAAGTCCGGCCTCTGCACTCACGCGTGGCATGCGTACGCTGGTCAGTCGTTTACTGGGAGGCGAGGTACGGCGTATGGAAAGCCGGAGTCCGTCTATCCGTTTCTGACATGAGAGCCGGCAGCATGGTGGCCGGTGCCTCCATGCTCAATGCGCTGCAGCTCCCGCAGTGTGTCCTCGCCGTAAAACATGCGGATATACTGAGACTGAATCGTGGTGAGTCTTCTCACCGCCCATGCCAGGTGAACAAAATGCGGTTCAGTGGGCGGATGCATTGGATGCATTCCTATCTCGTGCGGCAGGCGATTTGACTTGCGCGTGTTGCAGGTGCTGCAGGCGGTCACAACGTTGTTCCAGTCGTTGGCACCACCGCGGGAAATCGGTATGAGATGATCACGCGTGAGAAACTCACGCGGCTTGAGCTCTGCGGCGCGCCGCGCACAGTACTGGCACTGGTAATCGTCGCGAGCGAAGAGGAAAGTATTGGTGACCTGCCGCCGGAAACGCCGCGGCACATGCACGAAGCGCACCAGCCGGATGACTGCAGGTCTGGGGTAGATGAGTCGTTCGGAGCGTACGGTCAGGGCACGATCTGCCTCCACCAGCTCGGCCTTGCCGTCTATGACAAGCCTGAGCGCACGACGCATTGGCACCATTGTGAGTGGCTCATACGAAGCATTCAGAGCGAGACATCCAGCGAGCACGTTCTCCCCTCCGCGGTCGGGCTGAAGACGAGACGCATGCAGCTCGCCATCACCACACAACGCCCGCCGGGCGCGACACCGGATGGCACCCTGCCCTGCCGGACGCTGTGAATCCTGTCCCTAACAATATCACGTGGAGTGCTGCTTCCGCCACTCAGCGAGACGCGCAGCAACATCGTCAAGATGTACTGCACTGTCCCGGGCCAGCGTACTGGCGCTGCCACACAGCTCGCCATCCCGAACAAGTACGGAGCCGGCAGTTGTCACGAGTGAAGCCTGTGCCCTGCCGGCAAGTACATGCACCAGAGTGACGGCCGGATCGTAAACGGGTCCACAGTCTGCCGCATTCAAAGGGAAGGCCACCAGGTCTGCATGCTTGCCCGGCTCCAGACTGCCGATCACGTTGCCAAGGCCCAGCGCGCGTGCGCCACCCAGTGTTGCCAGTTCCAGCGCGTGGTAAGCATCGAGTGAGTCGGGCTTGCCCGATCTGAGTGAATGCAGGAGAGTGGCCTGTCTGGCTTCGTCAAGCAGATGCATGCGGTCGTTGCTGGCAACTGAATCCGTTCCCAGACCTGTTGGCACAGCCCATGCAAGCATTCGATCAAGCGGGGCAACACCGTGGCCGAGCTTGAGGTTGGAAATGGGACAGTGAACCACGGTTGCGGTGCTGAGTGCGATGAGTTCCAGGTCGGCTTCGTCAATCTGGATGGCATGAATGAGCAGCGGTGATGCTTCTAGTACGCCACAATCATGCAGCAGCGCCACGGGGGAGCGCGCCTGTGGAGCAACCGGGATGCCGCGGGAGCGCAGTGTGTCTGCAAAGGGACCACTGGCATCGCGAATGTAGTGCACTTCGGCCATGCTTTCCGCAACGTGAATGGCCATGGGCAGTTCACGCGCGCGCGACATTGCAGCTGCGGTGGTAAACAGTCTTGCACTAACGGTATACGGTGCGTGTGGCGAGATGCCTGTTTTCACGAGCTCAGTATCGGCTTCACGCAGTTGATCTACTCGCCTTTCAAGACTGGCGATGGCCTCGTCAGCGACAGCCGGATCGGGGCCGAAAACCTCCACATAGCCGATGCCCCGAACACCGAGCTCCCGCATGGCCTGCAACGGCACCGCCGACTCGGTGGTATCAGCAAGCGTGGTGATGCCATTCTTAATTGCTTCTGCAACGCCCACGCGTGCTGAGCTGAGCAGATCTTCACGTGTGAGCTGATCGCGTCTCACCCGGTTGAGTGTCTGCAGCCAGCTCTGAAAAGCGAAGCCTTCGAGGAAGCCTCGAAGGGCGGTGAGTTCCAGATGCGAGTGCGCGTTGACGAGGCCGGGCATGAGCACCGCTTCGCCCAGGTTAACCTCGTTCTCCCAGGTGAGGCTCGCATTGTCAGCGACCTGCGCCTCGGACCTCCTTCCCACCCAGCGTATGGTGTCGCCCGAAACCAGCACTGCTCCGTGCTCAATGATTGGCTGGGCG
Organism: uncultured Gemmatimonas sp.; assembly: GCA_964636415.1. Taxonomy (GTDB): domain Bacteria; phylum Gemmatimonadota; class Gemmatimonadetes; order Gemmatimonadales; family Gemmatimonadaceae; genus Gemmatimonas. The sequence goes on from CAZWSJ010000025.1 coordinate 9,260, forward strand.
ATCGGCAGCACCCAGCGGGCGCTGTAGAGAGTGGTAGCGGGCAAGTGCAGGCTTAAGGTGGTCAGGGCGGTGGAATACGGAAGGGGTTGGTGGTATCCACCTGCACCTGTCTTCTGCTTGTGTCGCCGTCCATGGTGACACGACCGAAGCGATCAGAGCAGCTCAATGTGGGTTCATGTCCCTGAATGAAGAACTCCGTAACCACCGATTCAAGACAGGACCTATTGGCAAGTCGCCCGGTGCGCGAGTCTATTTCGCGTACCACTACACCCTCGGGCCTGGGCCAGTCTGGTGGCTGGGGTTTGCGTTGGTATACATCCATCATGAAAGCGGACCATGCCGGCGACGCAAGGCTTCCGCCCTGAGCATTGGCCTTGATTTTCTGTGGTTTGTCAAAGCCCATCCAGACGCCTGCCACCAGATCAGCGGTATAGCCGATGAACCACACGTCTGCGCCGTCGTTGGTGGTGCCGGTCTTGCCGCCTGCCGGAACGCGGAACCCGCTGCTCCAAACACGAGCGGCAGTGCCGCGTACCACAACGTCCTTCATCATGCTTACCATGATCCAGGATTCTTCTGGTGTGAGCACCGGCTGCTGCACCACAACAGGCTTCCAGATTTCCTTCCCGTTGGCATCCTCCACACGCAGCACTGCATGCGGCGTACTGCGGAGGCCCAGGTTCGCAAAGACCGAGTAAGCGCTTATCATCTGCAGCGGATAAACGTCTGCCGAGCCTATGAAGATAGAGGGATAGGGTGGAATGGGTGTGGTAATGCCGAAGCGGCGGGCCATATGTGTGACGCTGTCCACGCCCACCGTGAGGCCGGTACGTATGGCTGATACGTTGCGCGACTGATAGAGGGCCTGGCGCATTGGGATGGGTCCCAGGTACTTGCCATCGAAGTTACCGGGTCTCCATGTGCCTCCCACCTCCTGCTCTATAGATATGGGTGCGTCGTCAACCAACTGCGAAGGGCCATAGCCCTCATGCACGGCGGTTGCATAGACAATGGGCTTGAAGGTGGACCCGGGCTGACGCAGTGCCTGCACGGCGCGATTGAACTTGGAGTCGCTGAAGTCACGCCCGCCGATCATGGCGCGCACGGCTCCACTGCGCGGCTCCAGCGCCACGAAAGCGCCCTGCAGATAGGGAGAGTTGGCAGCGCCTGTCTGTCCGCCCTCTGCGCTCCGGGCGAGATAGGCTTCGTAGGTGAGGTGCCTATATGGCCCGAACTGGCCGGCCTCTATGGCCTGCAACTGTGTTTCCATGGCACGTTCGGCGGCCGTCTGCATGTCGACATCGAGCGTGGTATAAACCTTGAGCCCTTCCTCGTAGAGACTGGAACCGAAGTGCTGTTCGAGTTCCTGTCTCACCCATTCCACGAAGTAGGGCGCCACATCCCCCGATTCACTGCGTTCGCCGAGCTGCAATGGCGAGGCTTTGGCCAGTGAGGCGTCGGCGTCGCTGAGCGTTCCTGCCCGGCGCATGAGTTCCAGCACGGTGTTGCGGCGCTGAATGGCGCGGTCTGCAAAGCGACGCGGATTGTAGCGCTCGGGGCCTTTGAGCAATCCGGCCAGGACAGCAGCTTCGGCCATGTTCACATCGCGCACCGACTTGCCGAAGTAGCGCTGGGACGCCGTTTCCACACCATAGGCGCCGTTGCCCAGATACACCTGATTGAGGTAAAGCTCCAGGATCTTGTTCTTGGTGTAGCGTTGCTCTATGGCGCGTGCAACCTTCGCTTCCTTGATCTTGCGCAGTATGGTCTTCTCGCGCGAAATGCGGTCGGAAAAGACATTGCGCGCGAGCTGCATCGTGATGGTGGAGAAGCCCTGGGCATAACCGCCCGCGCGGATGTTGCGCAGGGCAGCACCAAAGATGCGGAAGTAGTCTATGCCGCTGTGTTGATAGAAGCGCCTGTCTTCGGTGGTGACCACAGCATCGCGCACATGCTTGGGGATGTCCTGAAGACGCACCAGCGTGCGGCGCTCAAGGCCCAGCTCCGTAATGAAGCGGCCGTCGGCGGCGTAGAGCTTGGAAGTCTGTGCCGGTTGGTACTGTTCCAGCGACGCAATGGACGGACAGCGGTCGTTCCGGCATATGACAATCCATGTGCCGGCAAGCGCACCAGCGCCTGCGGCAGAGCAGAAGACCGCCGTCACCAGCAGCCAGCCCAGCCAGGGACGTCGTTTCAATAGGGGAGAGCGTGCCATGTGAGTCCTGAAGCCTATTCGGTGAGGCGCCGCAGCGCCACGCATGAGAGCCAAAACGCATTGTGATCTCCGGCACAAGAAGCACCCATTATCTTGTGCGGATGTCTCAAAGCACATCCTTTCTCAATGAACTCGCCTGGCGCGAGCTCATACATCAGCATACTGAAGGTCTGCCGGCGGCCCTCAAGGCCGGCGTGGTTTCGGGCTACTGCGGCTTCGACCCCACGGCCCGAAGCCTGCACGTTGGCAACCTCATCCCCATAATGGGGCTCGTTCACATGCAGCGTGCCGGCCACAAACCCGTGGCGCTTGTGGGCGGTGCCACGGGAATGATCGGCGACCCCAGCGGCCGAAGCAGCGAAAGGGTGCTGCAGAGCCTTGATGCCATACATGCCAATGCCGCCGCCATTCGGGAACAGTTGAGCCGCTTTCTCGACTTTGACGGACCGCGCGCCGCAAGACTGGTGAACAACCTGGAGTGGCTGGAAAATCTCTCCGTGCTGGAGTTTCTCCGGGATACGGGCAAGCACTTTTCTGTGAACTACATGCTGGCCAAGGACTCGGTGAAAGCCCGTTTCGAGAACGGCATTTCATACACCGAGTTTTCCTACATGCTCCTTCAGAGTCATGATTTCCGGGAGCTGAACCGCTCGCTTGGCGTGACGCTGCAACTGGGTGGCAGCGACCAGTGGGGCAACATCACGGCCGGTCTGGAACTCATCCGTCGCAGCGGCGGCGGCGAGGCACATGGCCTCACCTTCCCGCTCATCACCAACGCCGACGGCACCAAGTTCGGCAAGAGCACGGGCGGCGGTTCGGTGTGGCTGGATGCAGAGCTGACCTCACCCTACAAGTTCTATCAGTTCTGGATGGGAGTGGACGACAGGGACGTGTCCCGTTTTCTGCGCTACTACACACTGCTTTCGCTGGATGAGATCACCGCGCTGGATTCGGCAGTGCGCAGCACTCCAGAGCAGCGCGTCGCCCAGCGGGCGCTGGCCGCAGAAGTGACCACGCGTGTTCACGGAGAAGAGTCCACGCGTGTGGCGCGCGAGGTGTCTGCACTGCTGTTCGAGAAAGCCGATCCTCACTCTCTCTCCTCGCACGCGCTCTCGGCCCTCAGAGCCGAGATTCCGTTTGCGGACTACGACGGTGCGACCGGTGATGGCGCACAGGATGGCGCGAGCGGTAACAGCGTGGACGTGCTGGAATGCCTTACCAGTCTTGGCATGGCAGCTTCACGCGGTGCCGCGAGGCGGGTGGTGGACCAGGGAGGCGTGAGTGTGAACGGTGCGCGCCTTGTTTCGGGTGAGCATCGTGTGGAGCGTGAGCGCCTGCTGCAGGGTGGCTATCTCCTGCTGCGCAAGGGACAGCGTGAGTTTGGGCTGGTGCGCGTGAGTTAGCAGGTCACGCGGCAGCCCTGTCCATGATTTCCAGAACCGAGTCGATTTCTTTTTCAGTGTTGTAGCAGTGAGGTGAGAGCCTGATTGCTCCTTCACGAACAGAGTGCTCGACTCGTGCAGCGTTGAGGGCGGCGTCCATGGCCTGGAGCTTCTCCGGCATGAACGAGACAATGCCTGCACGTCGTGCTGTATCCGCCGGTGTTACCAGACGCACGTCACTGCGGCTGTTGGCCCAATCCACAATGCGTCCGCCGAGGGATCGCAGGTGGCCGGCAATGTTTGTTACACCAAGATCCAGAAGCATGCCAGTGGATGCGTTGGCGGTTGCGAAGTCCTGATAGGCGATAGTGACCACCTCAAAGCGCCGCGCATCGTCGAAAAGATCGAACTCGTAATCGGTGAGCCTTGAGTAATCGACAGACACCTTCATTGACGCCCAACCGATGTCGTGGGGTGAAAGGCTGGTAATGAGGTCACGCCGAACGTACACGAAGCCCGTGCCCCAGGGTGAAAGCAGCCATTTTTGTGCACCGCTCGAAAAGATGTCGATTGGCAGTGAGTGCAGATTCAGCGGCAGTACTCCGCAGCCCTGGATGCCGTCAACAACAAAGAATATCCCACGCGAGCGACAGGCCGAGCCCAGACGCTCCAGATCGGCCACAAAACCATTGGAGAACTGCACCCAGGAAACCACCACGGCCACTACATCGCGGCGATTGGCAATGGCAGCGAGCATCGCCTCCTCGTCAGGCAGTCCGTCGCGTTTTGGGATGAGTTCCAGAGACACACCACGTTCACCCAATGCCTGAAAGGGATACACGCAGCTTGGGAACTCACCATCGAAGGCAAGTATCACTCCGGGCCTCAGGGGCAGCGCCCGTGCGGCAAGATTGAGACCGTAGGTGGTGTTCGGCATGAGAGCTATTTCTTCCGCGTCGGCTCCCACCAGACTGGCAAACTGTATGCGCGCGACCGACGCCGCATCCTGCATGAGCGAAAGCGGCAGCTCCTGGGGAGTGGAACGGAGAGTGGCCCATTGCGTGGCAACGCCCACAGATCTTGCGGGCATGGGGCCTACTCCCGCAGCGTTCAGATAAAATCCGGGCTTATCGGCCATCCATGGGAATTCTGCTGCTCTCAGTGCTTCCACATCCAGCGCCGTCGTCATGCCTTCACCTCAGTTCCAGAGTGCCTGCAGAGTGTGATTGTATTTTGATCCTATTGTGACGTCGGGCAGTCGAGCGTCACCCACGACTGCCTTGCGATTTCTGTGTCTCACGCCTGGCAGCGCGCGGATCAAGCGCATCACGCAGGCCGTCACCCAGGAGATTGAAACCCAGTACTGTGAAACCTATGGCAAGTCCCGGTGCAAGTGATGTCCATGGCGCATCACGGAGCTGCGAAAGGTCTCTGCCGTCGGCAATCATGGCGCCCCAGCTTGGCGTGGGAGGCTGCACGCCAAGGCCCAGAAATGACAACGCTGCCTCGGCCATAATAGCGCCGGCCACGCCCAGAGTCGCCGCGATGACTACAGGTGCCAGCACATTGGGGAGGATGTGTCGGAGAACGATGCGAGTGTCCCCTGCCCCAAGGGCTCTCGTGGCCTGAACGTACTCAAGCTCACGTAGCACAAGCACCTGTCCGCGCACCAGCCTTGCCATTCCGGCCCACCCCACCACGCCGATTACGACGCAAACCACAGTGAGCGAGGGCTCAAAGGCAGCCGCCATGGCTATGAGCAGCAGCAGGCTCGGGAAGGCCAGCGTTATGTCGGCAAGACGCATAATGGCCTCATCAGTCCAGCGTCCCCGATAGCCGGCCAGGAGACCAAGGCTCATTCCAATCGCCAGGGCAATGCCCTGCGACACCACACCCACCAGAAGCGAAACGCGGGTGCCAAACACCAGACGGGACCACACATCACGGCCCTGTGCGTCAGTACCGAGCAGGTGGCTCGTGGACGGTGCTTCCAGCGTGTGAAAGAGATCGATGCCGGCAGGATCCTGCGAGGCAAACACGGGAGCGGCCAGAGCGAGTATCACCAGCAGCAGCACCGCGCCAGCACCAAGCCACACCCGGCCGTCACGGCCAAGGCGGGCTGTCACTGAGGCTCTCGCAGACGTCATTCTACCGCTACGTCGCCATTCCTGTCGAACTGCATCGCATGAAGCCTTGCGTAGGCACCCTCTGCCAACAGCAGCTCATCGTGAGTGCCCTCCTCAATCACCGTACCCTTATCGAGCACAAGAATGCGGTCGGCGTTCTGGATGGTGGCAAGCCTGTGAGCTATGACAAACACCGTACGGCCTGCAAGCAGGTTGTCTATTGCAGCCTGGACAAGGCGTTCACTTTCAAGATCCAGCGCCGAAGTGGCTTCGTCGAGTATGAGGATTGGCGGATCGGAGAGCAGTGCACGTGCAATGGCGAGACGCTGTCGCTGACCCCCTGAAAGTCTTGTTCCGCGCTCACCCAGATTGGTGTCCCAGCCCTGTGGCATGGCCCTGATGAAATCAAGCGCATTGGCAGCAGCGGCGGCGGCTTCGAGCTGCTCCATGCTGGCTTCGGGCATGCCGTAGGCCACGTTGGCCCTCACGGTGTCGTTGAAAAGCACCGTGTCCTGCGAGACTATGCCAATGAGTGAGCGAAGCGCATCAAGGCGTATCTCACGCAGATCCACCTCATCCAGCAGAATGCGGCCTCCGGTGGGGTCCATGAAGCGAGGCAGGAGATCCACCAGGGTGCTCTTGCCCGCACCGCTGGCACCCACCAGAGCAACCACCTCACCCTTGTTGGCCACAAAGGAGACATCGTGCAAAGCCACGGCGTGAGCGTCGTACTGGAAGGCCACGCTCTCGAATGTCACGGCGCTGTTGAAGTGTGCCACCGTGCGCGTGCCGCTGTCGCGCATTACCTCGGTGTTGCTGTCGAGCACCTCAAACACCCGCTCGGCGCTGGCCAGCGACTGCTGCGCGGCTGCCGGCACCTGCGAGAGCTGCTTGAGAGGCTGCAGGAGACGCATGACCTGAACCAGAAACACCAGCAGTTCCGCACCGCTGAAAGTGTGCTGAACCAGAGCCAGGTTGGCACCGTACCAGAGAATTGCCACGGCGGTAAAAGTGCCCAGCGTTTCCGTAACCGGACTTGAAAGCAGTGCCAGACGACCCACGCGCACAAAGCCCCAGGCGAAGGCATTGTTCTGCGCAGCAAAGCGTGCTTCCTCACGCGGCTCTGCACGATATGACTTCACCAGACGGATCCCGCTCACCACCTCCTGAACCACAGAGGTCATCTCGCCCTGCTCGTTGTTGAGACGACGATAACCGCGTCTCAGCCTTCGCAGCACCGGCTGAATGGCACCCACCGTGAGCGGCGCAATGACCAGTGAAGCAATGGAAAGCCGCCACGAGGTGATGAACATCGCAACCAGCGTGGCCACCACCTGGGCAGTGCTCCACATGCTGCGTGTCATGAGTTCGGTTACCACCGTCTTGGCGTTGGCCGTGTCGTTGAGCACGCGCGCAATTACCTGGCCCACCTTGTTGCGCGTGAACCAGGGCAGCGGAAGACGGAGCAGATGCGCGTAGAGCCTGTTGCGAATGTCGCGCACCACATACTCCTGGAGCTGCACACCTATCTGGCCGCCCATCCAGATGAGAAAGTTCTTGAGTGCCACCGCTGCAATGACAATGAGCATCACATTGCGCAGCGACTGCATTTTGTGTTCTTCGTCGAGCAAGAATCCTATTGTTGCAGAAAGGATCCTGCCCAGCGTACCGGTAGTGGGAAGAAGCTGTCCCGTGTCAAACAGTACGTTGAAAAACGGAATGAGCAGCGTAAACGAAAACACATCGGCAAAGGCGGCCGCGGTGTTGAGTACCACCACAGCCACCAGCTTGCCCTTGTGTGGCCGTACAAACTGCCAGAGACGTCGCCAGAGATGTGAGGCCGGAGTTCGGAATGCCCCGGTAAACGAGGCAGCGCTCATGATCTTGGCGTGAGCAGAGAAACGGGCAGAATGCACTCCTCGGGCGATACGCCACCATGCAGAAATGAGCCCCGATAGCGTCCCTGGTATTCGCGGAGCTTGGTGGGGTAGACAAAGAAGGCGTCGCCCGCGGCGAGCAGCGCATTGTTGCCTTGTCCGCGGTGTGGCAGACGAAGTTCGTCGGGGTCGGTAAAGAGCAGTGCCTGCTGCGGACGCTCAGCTCTCAGGTCTTCGCCAAACTTGTAGCGAAGATTGGCCGTGGCATCGCGTTTGGCGAAAACAGTGGCGGGCGTGTTGCAATGCAGCGCGCCGTGATCGCTGGTCACCACCACCTTGATGCGACGATGCGCAGCCTCGCGCAAAAGCGAGAAAAGCGCAGAACGTTCGAACCACTGTCGGGTGAGTGTTCGCATTGCGATCTCATCGCGGGCCACCTCATAGAGAATCATCGACTCCGAGCGGCCGTGCGTGAGCATGTCCACGAAGTTGAAGACAAACGCATGTACGCCGTCGCCGGCTATGGCCGATGGGAGGCGGCGTTCCAGCTCATCCGAGTCGGCTGCAGTGGTGAGCTTCTGATAGCGCACCTGAGCGTTTGTTTTCAGATCTGCCAGATGAGCTTCGAGCAGTTCCCGCTCGTGAGCGTTGAGGGCCTCGTCGTCGCGTTCGCCCCACCAATCAGGAAAGCGTGCTGCTATTTCACCAGGAAAGAGGCCACTGAACAGCGCGTTGCGGGCATAGGGGGTGGCCGTGGGGAGAATAGAGAAATAGTGCGTGGTCTCCACATCAAAAATTGGAGTGAGCAGCGGTTCGATGCTGCGCCACTGATCAAGGCGGAGACAGTCAATCACCACGAAGATCACGCGTCTGTCGCGTGCGAGCACGGGCAGCAGGAACTCACTCACCACGTCCACCGAGAGGGGCGGCCTGTCACCATCCAGCTCCCTTAGCCATCTGGGGTATTCCACCCGCATGAACTCGGCGAACTCCCGCTGCATGTCAGGATAGAGGCCAGTGAGAGATTCATGGAGGCCCATTTCGCCGGCCTGGGCCAGGTCCACGTCCCACTGCATGAGTTCAGCGAAGCGATCAATCCAGCCACGCCAGTCCAGGCCGGCATAGCGTTCCGACTCAATGACCCGGAAACGCTCAACGAAAGAGCGTGCAAGCGCCTGAGACCGGATAAGCGGGCCGTCGAGTATACGTGTAATGGCAGTGAGCACCTGCCTGGGCGTGACTGGCTTTACCAGATAGTCCCTTATGTTGGCCCCGATGGCTTCGCGGAGAGTGTTGTCCTCTTCGCTCTTGGTGACCATGACCACCGGGAGTGCGGGCAGTAGCTCGCGGATTTCCCTGTAGGCATCCAGACCGCGGGTGCCGGGCATCTGCTCATCCAGCAGCACCAGATCGTAGTGATGCCTGCGCAAAAGCTCCAGGGCGTCGTCGGCGTTCATGGCCGTCTCCACCCTGTATCCCTTGTCGCCCAACAGCAGCCGATGCGGTTCGAGAAGATCCGCCTCGTCGTCCACCCAGAGCAGAGTTTTTGCCGACTGTGCCATCCCTGCAAGATACCCCAGCGACGGAGTGCTGAGCCAGCGTGCTTACCAGCCTGCCGATACAGCCTGCTGCGCGACGTGGGTCATGGGGTTATGTTCTTCCCGTGCACACCGAGATCCTGCCCTACACCCCCGAGCCGCTGCAATTCCGCTTCCCTTCCCTGGTGGCGCTGGCCGGCCGCCTGCCGCTGGGTGGTGGACGTGAAGTGGCACTGGCTGCCCTGCTTGCCGCACGCATTGCCGAAAGCCTCATGCTTGAGGACGGCTTGCAGGACGCTGATCGTGTCACGCGAGCGGCGGCGGCCAAAGTATGGCTGGCATCGCTGGCAATGCCGGCGGCCTTGAGACCCGTATTTCTTCGCTGCATAGATGCAAGCAGCGAAACGGGCGGCACCAGACTGAAAACTGCTGCCGCCCTGCGCGGGCTTGCGGCAGCCGTGGGCAATCAGCTTGACCCCTCGTCCATGCAAGAGATTGAGCAGTTGAGCAGACATCTGGCCACAGCATGAGTCCAGCCGGGCATGAGAGCCAGGTGAAGGGTGAAAGTCTGGTGGTTCCCACAGGCTTCCCTTCCATAGACCACACGCTTTACGGCGGGCTCAGGACCGGGAACCTGAGTGTCATTGGCGGCGATTACGGCGTGGGTACTTCCACCCTGACACTGGACATTGCGCTAAGGCACAGCAGGTTCACCCAGCGACAGGCATACTTTCTTAGTACGCAGGCACTGGCTGACGACCTCAGGTTGCGCTGTCTTGAACTTTCGGCGGATGCAGACTCGCAGGAGCTGGACACCGACGTACTTCCTGCCGCCGGCGAGCGGGCGGGCGATTCAGAGGTCGAAGCCCTGCCGCGCACACTGCCCCTTGTGGAAACGCTGCTTGAGCGCTGCATGGATCGCATCCAGGCAGTGGTGGCATCGGCAGCACCGGGCAGTCTTCTGGTGATTGACGCCTTGGAGGGCCTGCTGGAGCGGGACCGTGACATTGAAGAAGCACTTGCCTGGACACTGCTCACACTAAAGCGTGCCGCGCTGCACAGTGGTACGGCCATACTTCTTGCCGCGCACCTTCCGGGCCTTGATCGCCAGCGGGCAGATCGCAGGCCGCGCCTTTCAGACTTCGGGCTGGGTGGCACAGTGTCGGCGCACGCGGATCTGGTGCTGGGGCTGTATAGGGAGGAGCTTTACGACTCCGACCTCGGGATAAGCGGTGCGGCTGAGCTGCATATCTTGAAGGACCGCCGGGGAGCTGCGCGGTTTGTCGATCTTTACTATGACGGTGAACTGTTGCGGTTTGAGGATATGCTCGGGGGTTGAGCTTGTGACGGCGGGATTATTGCGGGCAAAGTCGGGATAGCCGATCGTCGCCGGGACGGCGTACTTGTGCTCCGACGCTCCCAACCCAAACCTTATGGCGTGCCGCTCCGGCGGAAGCAAACGTTAGAAATCGGACCGAAGATCAAACATGAGCGCAATCTGGCGAACGGCCGGCCTCCTCATACTCAGCAACGTGTTCATGACGTTCGCCTGGTATGCGCACTTGAAGAATCTGGCCACCAAGCCATGGTTCATTGCTGCAATCCTCAGTTGGGGAGTCGCCTTCTTCGAATACATGCTGCAGGTTCCCGCCAACCGCATCGGCTACGGTGTAATGTCGCTCGGCCAGCTCAAGATTCTGCAGGAAGTCATCACTCTTTCTGTGTTTGTGCCATTCGCAGTCATATACATGAAGGAGCCCCTGAAGCTCGACTACCTCTGGGCAGCGCTCTGCATGCTGGGTGCCGTGTACTTCATGTTCCGTGGACAGATTTCCGCTGCAATCGGGTGAACTCCCCGGTACAGAGCCCGGTAGTGCTTGTGCGTGCTCCCCCAAACCACACCCGTCCGACAGTTGTATATTGTGAGGATAGCCTCAAACCACGATCATCCCGAGTGAGACAGGACGATGGCAGGTCACAGCAAATGGAAACAGATCAAGCACTATAAGGCAGCCACTGACAAGAAGCGCGGGGCGCTGTTCACGCGCCTCATACGCGAAATCACCATGGCAGCCAAGCTGGGCGGCGGCGATCCGGGCGGCAACCCTCGCCTCCGCACCGCCATAGACAATGCGCGCTCCAGCTCCATGCCCAAGGACAATATCGAACGCGCCATCAAGAAGGGCACCGGCGAGCTGGAAGGGGTGGACTACACGGAGGTGCTCTACGAAGCCTACGGACCCGGCGGCGTGGCCATCATGATCGCGGCAGTCACGGACAACCCCAACCGCACTGTGGCAGAGGTCCGCCACAGGCTATCGCGCAACAACGGCAACATGGGAACCACCAACTCGGTGGCCTTTATGTTCGATCGCAAGGGCCAGATGGCCGTGCCTGCCGAAGGGGTAAGCGAGGACGCGCTCATCGAGGCAGCGCTGGAAGCCGGAGCGGAAGACGTGGTGAACGAGGGTGAGGGCTTCGTTGTAACCACAGACCCGGCCAGCCTGCACAGCGTACGCGAAGCGCTGCAGAACGCAGGCTACACGGTGGAAGACGCTGAGCTTGCCTGGGTTCCACAGAACACGGTCAAGGTGGAAGGCGACAACGCCACGCAATTGCTCAGGCTGCTCGACGCGCTCGAAGAAATCGACGACGTGCAAAAGGTGGACGCGAACTTCGAGATGGACGACGACGCGCTGGCCGGCGCGTGAACCGGCCCGCACTCGTGCTGGGAGTGGATCCCGGCACCGCGGTCACCGGCTACGCAGTGCTGGCCCACGATGGCCGCACCCCCCGACTCAGGGAATGTGGAGTTCTCCGCACTGCTCCACGCGATCCGCTGCCTGTGCGACTCGCCACTCTCTATGAGGGCATCAGCGAACTCATTGCACAGCACAAACCCGACACCCTGAGCATCGAGGATGTGTTCTACTCCCGCAACGTGCGCACAACGGTGGTACTCGGCCACGCACGAGGCGTGCTCCTGCTCGCAGGCCAGCAGGCCGGCCTGCAAATACTTGAGTACCCACCGGCTGAAATCAAAAAAGCCGTGGTCGGACGCGGTGCTGCCACCAAGGAACAGGTGCAGTTCATGGTGACACGACTCCTCAAACTGGCCAGTGCACCGCAACCGGCCGATGCCGCCGATGCGGCGGCCGCCGCACTCTGCGCCTGTCTCTCATACAGACCAACACCCGCAGCACCCGCAAGGCGATGATCCAAGCATGAGCCCGACATGATAGCACGCATAGAAGGCACACTGGTACACAGAGAACTGGAGCGCGTTGAGATCCTCACCAGCGGAGGCGTTGCATACGAGTGCCTCATACCGCTTTCCGTGTACGAGACGCTGCCAGCCAACGGCCAGAATCTCATGCTGCACACGCACCTTGTTGTGCGTGAAGACGCATGGCAGCTCTACGGGTTCCGCCTGGCACATGAGCGCGCGGTTTTCCAGAAGCTGCTGGGCGCCAAGGGCGTGGGACCGGCTCTGGCACTTGGCATACTCTCGGCGCTCACGGCTGAACGTGTGGTGCGCGCGCTGCGCGAAAAGGACGTCGTTACGCTTACCCGTGTACCCCGCGTAGGCCGCAAGAAGGCCGAGCAGATCATACTCGACCTGGCCGACAAAATGGACGCACTGGCCATCACAGGCGATGAGCAAACGGACGAAAATACAGCGCCACAAAGCGCCACTCACGATAGCGCAGTGCGCGCACTCGTGGCCCTTGGCTTCAATCAACCGGAGGCCGCTCGCGCTGTACGCACAATACTCGACGACGACAGGACAAACACGCCAATGGAAGTAAGTGCAGTGGTGCGCCGCGCACTTGCCAGCCTCACTTCCCGCTGACATTCCCACTGACAAAGGCACAGAGCAGCACACGCAAGAACACGCACGCACGCACGCACAAACGCGCATAAACGCACGAACACAAGGCACCACCGAACACGTGAACACGAGATGCCCACAACAAGCAGCAACAATCAGCACGACCCGATAGTCATTACCGGCATCGGAGTGATCACTTCATTAGGCACCGATCGCGAAACACTCTGGAATGCACTCGTGGCCGGTCACTCTGGCATTGACCGCATTCAGGCCTTCGATCCCGCGCCCTATGCCACGCAGATCGCCTCAGAGGTACGCAACTTCGACGCAACCAGATGGCTGGACCGCAAACTGGCCAAGCGCATGGCTCGCAACTCACAGTTCGCCGCTGCTGCTGCAGTGGACGCTGTGCGGGATGCGGGCCTGGATCTGAACAGCATTCCGCGCGAAAGAGTGGGCGTGTGCGTTGGTACCGCCGCAGGTGACTATGTGGATCTGGAAGAGCAGCACAGTGGTTTTCTCGCACGCGGGCCGCGAGCGGTAAGCCCCTTCTGTGTGCCCAAGGTCATTCCCAACATGCCCGCGGCAAATGTGGCTATCGCACTCGATCTGCACGGCCCCAATCTGGCCGCCATCTCGGCCTGTGCCACCGGTGCCCACAGTATCGGCATTGCACTGGACCTGCTCCGTGCCGGACGCGCCGATGTGATGCTCGCCGGCGGCACGGAAGCCACAATCACACCGTTTGTTCTGAGCGGTTATATGTCCATGGGTGCGCTCTCCGCACGAAACGATGAGCCCACCCGCGCAAGCCGCCCGTTTGATCTCAGCCGGGATGGCTTTGTGATGGGAGAGGGCGCGGGCGTGCTGGTGCTGGAGCATCTCTCGCACGCACGGGCGCGGGGAGCGGCCCCCATTGCAGAACTCGCGGGCTTCGGAATGACCAGCGACGCCTTTGGTATCGCACAGCCCGATCCCGAGGGCCGCTGGGCCGCAAGGGCAATGGAGCTCGCTCTCCATGACGCCAGGCTCAACAGAGGTGAGGTGGGCTATGTAAACGCACACGGCACCAGTACTCCCGCCAACGACAGCACTGAGTCGCGCGCACTGAAGAGCGTGTTCGGCCCCGACTCGGTACCGGCCCTGTCTTCCACCAAATCCATGATAGGGCACACGCTGGGCGCCGCCGGCGCCATAGAAGCCGCCATAACTGCGCTGGCGCTCAGACACGCCACACTCCCGCCCACCATCAACCTGGAGCAGCTTGATCCGGAATGCGGCCTGGATGTGGTGCCCAACAAGGCCCGCCCGGCAGCCATAACGGCCGCCATGTCCAACTCTTTCGGCTTTGGCGGCCAGAACGCCGTTCTGGCCTTCCGCGCGGTGCAGGCTTGACCCTGGCCTTCTCCGCTCTGGTATCTTGAGCATATGAGCCGCGCCGAGATAACCACGCCCGAGGTACTGTCCGACGAAAGCGCAGTGGAGCTGTCGCTGCGCCCGCAACGTCTGGCGGAGTTCATCGGACAGGAGCGGGTCAAGGAAAGCCTCTCCATCGCGCTCGACGCCGCGCGTGCAAGGCGTGAGCCACTGGATCACCTGCTCTTCTTCGGTCCGCCGGGCCTGGGCAAGACCACGCTGGCAGATCTCATAGCGCGCGAGCTGGGCGTGAACCTCACCGTCACCTCGGGACCAGCCCTGGAGAAGCCGGCAGACCTGGTGGCCCCGCTCACCAACCTCCGCGAAGGCGACGTTCTTTTCATTGACGAAATTCACCGTCTCCGGCCCGTGATTGAGGAGTTCCTCTACCCGGCAATGGAGGACTATCGCATAGACATACGTCTTTCCGATGGCCCACGCGCGCAGACGGTAACCATGGGCATTGAGCGCTTCACCCTGGTGGGAGCGACCACCCGACTTGGTATGCTCACCTCACCGCTCAGGGCGCGATTTGGCATCATTCACCAGCTCGGTTTTTATCCGGTGGAGGAACTGGAGGAAATCGTGCGTCGCACGGGCGACGTACTGCACGTGGAAATGGACGAAGCCGGAGCACACGAGATTGCCCGCCGTTCGCGCGGCACACCCCGCGTCGCCAACCGCTTGCTGAGGCGCGTGCGTGACTACGCTCAGGTGCGGGCAAACGGACGCATCAGCCTTGAAGTGGCCGAAGCCGCGCTGGCGCTTCTGGAGGTGGATCATTTCGGGCTCGACGACATGGATACCCGCCTGCTGCGCACCATCATTGAGAAGTTCGACGGCGGCCCGGTGGGCCTCTCCACTCTGGGAGCCGCCATAGGCGAGGACGCGGGCACCATTGAGGACGTGTACGAACCATATCTCGTGCAGCACGGATTTCTGCAGCGTACGCCCCGCGGCAGGGTTGCAACCGCGCACGCGTGGCGGCATTTGGGTTTCACACCGCCGGTAAGCAGTGGCCAGCAGGCGGGCCTGTTTTCGTAATGCCGTCCTTTCCGGCCTGAGCCATTGCACATACATGTGGTTTTGATTGTCTTTCAGGGTTGTGACCCATCCCACACCAGATCAGCCACACCACCAGGTTTTGTCGGAGCAGGCAGCGTTCGTGCCTGAGGCAAAACGCGACGGGCAACGTACCTCCGACTACGACTACGGCCTGCCGCCCGAGCGTATCGCGCAGGAGCCTGCGGAACCGCGCGACTCCAGCAAACTCATGGTGGTGGATCGCACCAGCGGCAGCATTGAGCACCTGATTTTCCGCGATATCGCCAGGATTATTCCTGCGGGTGACGCTCTGGTGCTCAACACCACACGCGTGTTCAAGGCACGGCTCCTGGGTCAGCGTGAAAGCGGCGGGCCGGCAGAAATACTGCTGCTGCACCATCTGGGCGAGGCACGCTACGAAGCCATGATTCATCCTGGTGGAAAGCTCAAGCCCGGTCGCGTGGTGACCATAGCACCGGGCTTCACCGTACAGATTCTGGAGACAACGCCCCGTCACACGCGCATTGTTGAATTGCACACGACCGACCTTGAATCGGTGTCTGCTGCGATTGAGGCGCATGGCCACGTACCGCTGCCACCCTACATTGCGCGACCTGACAACGCACTCGACGCCAGCCGCTACCAGACGATCTATGCGCGCGAGGCGGGATCGGTGGCGGCACCCACAGCCGGTTTGCATTTCACTGAACCGCTCCTTGCGGCGCTCGACGAGAAAGGCGTAGAGCGCATCAACGTGCTGCTGCATGTGGGGCCCGGCACTTTCAGACCGGTAAATGACAATGACCCGGCCCGGCATGTGATGCACGAGGAGTGGTGCGAGGTAAGCGAGTACGCGGCCGAACAACTCAACGCGCTGCGCGCACGCGGCGGGCGCATCTGGGCGGTGGGTACCACAGGTGTGCGCACACTGGAGAGCGTGGCCGATGAGAACGGCCATTTTGAGGCCTTCACCGGTGCCACCAACATCTTTCTCCGTCCACCCTACAGGTTCAGGGGAGTGGACCATCTCATCACCAACTTCCATCTGCCGCGCTCCACACTGATCATGCTGGTTGCCGCGTTCGCGGGCTACGAGCTGACCATGCGCGCCTATGGGGAGGCCATGGAACACGGCTATCGGTTTTACAGCTACGGTGATGCCATGGTGGTGCTGTGAGCGAGGCTTTCGGTTTCACTCTGGAGGCCTCTGACGGCGAGGCACGGGCCGGCGCGTTCCACACGCCTCACGGTGTGGTGCAAACCCCGCAGTTCATGCCGGTGGGCACGCAGGCCTCGGTCAAGTCACTCGACCCCGACGATCTCAGCGCCATGGGCGCAGACATGATTCTGGCCAACGCCTATCATCTGCGTCTGAGGCCGGGCGACGGGACGGTTCGTCACCTTGGCGGGCTGCATCGCTTTATGCACTGGAACGGGCCCATACTCACGGATTCAGGTGGCTTCCAGGTGTTCTCACTGGAGGGCTTGAGGACCATCGCCGAGGAGGGCGTGGAGTTCAGAAGCCATCTGGACGGCGCGCTGCAGCACTTCACCCCCGAGTCGGTGATGCAGATAGAGCGGAACCTTGGCGCCGACGTGATCATGCAGTTTGACCATGTGGTGCCGGGCCAGTCGGAGTTTGCAGCGGCGCGTGAGGCCATGGAGCGGAGCGTGCGCTGGCTGGAGCGCTGCCGCAGCTCCTATGCTGAGCTTGCCGCAGGTGACAGCCAGGCCCCCACGCCTCACCAGGCCCTTTTCCCTATCGTTCAGGGCGGCATCCACCCCGAACTCCGCCGCGCCTCTGCCAGGGCCATAAGAGATCTGGACGACTGGGCCGGCTACGGCATAGGCGGGCTGTCGGTGGGTGAGTCCAAGCCCGACATGTACCACATGATTGAGGTGGTGAACGAGCTGCTGCCGGCCAACAGGCCGCGCTATCTCATGGGAGTGGGCTTCCCGGAGGACCTTGTAGAGGCCGTGTCGCGGGGGGTGGACCTCTTCGACTGCGTGGCCCCCACACGCATGGGCAGGACAGGCGCCTTTTTCACCCGGGAGGGGCGCGTGAACATCAAGAACGCCGCTTGGCGGCTGGACACAGGTGCGCTTGACCCACAGTGCTCCTGCAGTGCCTGCCAACGCTTCTCCCGCGGCTACATAAGGCATCTTTTCATCTCCGGAGAAATACTCGGCCTCCGCCTTCTGAGCCTTCACAATGTACATTTCCTGATTGCACTCATGCGCGAGGCCCGGGAAGCCATCCTGGCCGGCAATCACGCGGGTTGGAGCCGCGACTGGCTCGCTCGCTATCACTCACGCACGACCACCTCATGACCGTACCTATCATAGCCAGTCTGGCACTGCTGCAGGCCGCACCATCCAGCTCCATCGCTCAGATGGTGTTCGTGTATGGCGCTCTCTTTGCCATTTTCTATTTCATCCTCATTCGCCCGCAACAGCGTCAGCGCAAAAAGCACGACGAAATGGTGAAGACCCTCAAGAAGGGCGACCAGATCGTCACAGCCGGCGGAGTGGTTGGTGAAGTGGTCCACATCAGCACGGGCAGCGCCAGCGACAGCGCATCGATGGACGACCGCGTCACCATAAAGTCCGGCGAAACCCGCCTGATCGTAGAACGCGGCCGCATAGCCCGCGTGGGTGGCTCGACGCCCGTGACCTGATACACCGATACACCGATACACTGATTCAGGGATTCGCCGATCCGCCGATCCACCGATCCACACTACGCATACCCGCAACAACCGCTCTCACTGTGTCACTGCTGGATATTCACGTTTTGGGTTCCCCCATACTCCGTCAGGAAACGGAATTGGTGGACTCCGTCAACTCCGAACTGCGCCGTCTGGTCGACAACATGTTCGACACGATGGACGCTGCCAGCGGCATAGGCCTTGCCGCGCCCCAGATCGGACGACTGGAACGTCTGGCAGTGGTGAGCGTGGATGACACGCAACTCGTGGTCATCAATCCTGAAATCATTCTCCGCGAAGGCAGTGACCGGGCAGAGGAGGGCTGTCTTTCCATACCGGAGATCTTCGCCCAGGTGGAGCGGCCCGCACGCGTGATAGTGCGCGCGCAGGACATAGATCTCAACTGGTACGAGATCGACGCGAACGAGTTGCTGGGCCGATGCCTGCAACATGAAATCGATCACCTGCATGGGAGGCTTTTCACCGACCACCTGA
Source organism: uncultured Gemmatimonas sp. (assembly GCA_964636415.1). Taxonomy (GTDB): domain Bacteria; phylum Gemmatimonadota; class Gemmatimonadetes; order Gemmatimonadales; family Gemmatimonadaceae; genus Gemmatimonas. The sequence continues at coordinate 27,893 of CAZWSJ010000025.1, forward strand.
GTCTTCTCAAGCGACGCGGCGCAATGAAGAACTGGGAGCGCGAGAAGACCAAGTATCCGGCTCTTCTGCGCGTGCTGCCGGTTGGCGATCTGCCGCCCGACAAAGACTCCGCTGAGAGTGCCGGCAAGCCCGGTTCAGGTGAAGAGCCCACTCAGGGTTCGGTGAACCCCGGGGAGTTGCATGGGGACCAGAGTCCTGGCGGCCCGCACGGCCCGCGTCTCTAGCAACACGATTGAATGCGAATCCTCTTCTGGGGCACACCCGACTTTGCCGTTCCTGCACTGCGCGCAATGCTGGGCGAGGGCAATGATGTGGTGGCAGTTGTCACGCGGCCCGACAAGCCGCGCGGGCGATCCCACTCCACGCTTGAAGCATCGCCCGTAAAGCTTGCAGCGCTTGAAGAGGGCCTGCCCGTGCTGCAACCACTGCGCCCGCGCGGCGAAGAGTTCATGCACGAAATTGCTGCACTGGAGCCGGACATCTCGGTTGTGGTGGCATACGGACACATACTGCCCAAAGAAGTCATAGACCTGCCGCGGCTTGGAACACTCAACATTCACGCGTCACTTCTGCCGGCGCTTCGTGGCGCGGCGCCCATTCAGGCAGCAATTCTTGAGGGACACCGGGAAACGGGCGTAACGATCATGCAGATGGTACCTGCTCTCGACGCGGGTGACATACTGCATGTGCTTCGTACGCCGATAGACTCTGACACAACCTTCGGCGAATTGCATGATTCGCTCGCAGAGCTTGGTGCCATAGCAATAGTGCAGGCGCTGCAACTCATGGAGATCGGCGCCTCACATCCCATACCTCAGGACGAGTCGCTGGCCAGCTACACGCATAAGATCACCAGAGAGAGCGCAGCTCTGAAACTTTCTCAGCCCGCAATCGTTGTGCAGCGCGCCATTCGCGCCTTCGATCCGCGTCCCGGCGCATGGGTGATGCACAACGGCAGGACTCTCAAGCTTTTTGGCGCCAGGGTTGAGGGTGATGGCAGTGATGACGCGCTGGATGACCCAACGCGATCCAGTCCTCCCGGCACCATTCGGAGCATCGGGAAATCCGGCATGCTTCTGCGCTGTGGCACTGGTGCCGTGAGGGTCACCGAGGTGCAGCCCAGCGGCAAGTCGCGCATGAGTGCTCAGGCCTGGGAACAGGGCCGCGGCGCACAGGTGGGCGATCAATTGGAATCACCCGGAGAGCCGTGATCAGGAGCGGACGCAGCACCGCGCGCGGATCAGGCAGGCCTGTAACTGCAGCTCGCCGGGTTTCTCAGGCAATACTTGAGGATCTGCGCTCGGGCATGCTGCTGGACGCGAGCTTCGAGCAGCGATCCTCGCAACTCGATCCGCGCGACAGGCGCTGGGTGCAGCAGCTCGTATGGACTCTCCTGCGAACCCGTGAACGAGTAGATGTCATGCTCGATCAGCGAATTCGCGGCGGCATCACCGTGCTTGAAGACGGCGTACTGGACCTGTTGCGGCTGGGAGTTGTGCAGTTGCTCTACATGGACAGCGTGCCAGCCTATGCAGCCATTGGCGAAACCGTGGAAGCTGCCAAGCAGCAATACAGCCACGGCGCAACAAGCCTGGTCAATGCGGTGCTCAGACGAGTGGATCGCGAACGCGACGCTCCTGAGCTGCCGTCACTCTCTGACCCCGTTGAGGCCATGGCGCTTGAGTTCTCACATCCGGCGTGGCAGGTGAGGCGTTGGTGTGAGCGTTACGGCACGAAGTCGGCACATGCGCTTCTTGAGCACAACAACACCAGCGCCGCCGTGGTAATAAGGCCCAATGGTGTAAATAGCAGCCTGCTCGCTCAGATGCTCGCGGGTGAGGGTGTGGGAACAAGAAGCGCAAAATACGTTCCGGATTCACTTGAGATAGTTGGACCGGTGTCTCTCGTGGAACTCTCAGCCTTCAAACAGGGGCTCTTTTACGTGCAGGACCCCGCCGCAACTCTGGTCACACGTTACGCGCATGTGAGCGAAGGCAGTGTTGTGGCGGATCTCTGTGCCGCACCCGGCGGCAAGTCGCTCGAACTGGCACGAAGGGCGAAGCTGGTACTGGCTTCCGACCAGAGCCGCTCGCGCCTTGCGCGCATGCGGCAGGGATTTGCAAGACTGGACGGAGGATCAGACCTGCCCGAGCGGATTCTGTCCCTCCAGGCCGACGCCACACGTCCCGCTATATCTCCTGTGGATGCCGTGCTGCTCGACGTACCCTGCACAGGAACTGGGACATACCGCCGTCACCCCGATGCGCGCTGGCGGTTTCAACCCTCCGACCTGGCCGTACTGGCCGGCATACAAGAGCATATACTGAATGAAGCATGCCGGGTTGTGAAACCGGGTGGTCTGCTCATTTACAGCACCTGTTCTCTTGAATACGAAGAAAACGACGCTCAGGTGGAAGGTTTCCTTGCTGCCCATCCGGAGTTCAGTCTGGAACCACCGCCGGCGGGAGAGGTAGAGGCAGATTTGCTGGATGACGGCAAGCTCAGGGTTCTGCCATGGAAACATGGCAGCGACGGCTCCTTTGCGGCGCGGATGAGGCGAGAAATCTGATATGGCAGAGAAACCCCGGTCCAGGGAAGCAACTCCCCGAAAGCAGCCATCGGCCTTCGGAGCCTTTCTGCGCGTCTGGGGGCCACGCATGGGAATTGCTCTGGCTGCCGGGCTGGTGCTGGGCGCGGCGGCTGGCGTGAAGGTGGTTGACCGCTTCGATCCGGGCAGACCGGGTGGCATTGATTCACTCAGGATCATGTCCGGCGTTGCAAGCAAGGCCGTGGACACCCAGCTCGACGACGATCTTGACCGTGCGAGAGCTGGCAGCCGCAATGCTGCGCCAGGCCGGGCCAGCGAGACATCAGGAAACGCAGCCAACGAAGCTGATGCGGATACCGCTGCCGACAGCGTCGCAAACATTGCCTCCGATGCAGACAGTGCAGAGCAGGCAACCCAGCCCGTAGTTGCAGCAATGGATTCCACGACGGACCGCATTACGCATCAGATAGCCATCCCGATTCTCGTGAATCTTCAGGAAGGCGATGCGCGCAGTGCACTCCGACGTGCGGGTTTCGAGATCGGTGAGGTGAAGTTCCGCTCCTCCGCCCTGCCTGCTGGCACCGTACTCGCCACCGAGCCCGCAGCAGGCAGCCTTCGAGACCCGGGCAGCACGGTGAACCTCATACTCAGCGACGGCCGTCGCGAAGCTGACTCCACCGCTTTCTCATCTTCTCCGTTCCCGTGAAACCCTCCCCTTCAACACTCTGTTCACCGACCTACTGCCGATGAGCATACGCATTGCACCCTCCATACTCAGCGCCGATTTTCGCAGACTCGGCGAAGAAGTTGCCATGGTTGAAGCCGGAGGCGCGGACTGGATTCATGTAGACGTGATGGACGGCCGCTTCGTCCCCAATCTGAGTTTCGGAGCCAAGGTCATAGAAGCCGTCAGACGCTCCACCACACGGGTTGTGGACACGCACCTCATGGTGCAAACGCCCGAGAAGTACTTCGACGACTTCGTGAAAGCCGGCTCCGATGTGATCACAATTCACACCGAAGCCGCAACACACCTCGACAGGCAGATCCGTGCCATCAAGGAACTCGGCGTAAAGGCGGGTGTTGCCCTCAACCCTGCCACGCCCCTTTCAGCAATTGAAGAAATAGTGGGCATGATAGACCTGCTTCTCGTCATGACGGTCAATCCGGGTTACGGCGGACAGAAGTTCATCAATTACACCGTTGGCAAGATTGAACGTGCGCGATTCCTGCTTGATCAGTCGGGCAGCGACGCCGTTCTGGAGGTGGATGGCGGCATCTCACGCGACACCATTCACCGCTGCTGGCGCGCCGGAGCGGACACTTTCGTTGCGGGCAATGCCATATTCAGTGCAGGCGATCCGCAGTCAGAGATCGCCGCGCTGCGCAATCTCTGTATGGAGTCGGCATGACCGTCAAGCAACAGTGGCTGGTGGTACTGGGGATCGTCGCGATCCTGGGCATTGGTGCCGCAGCCGCTTCTTATTTCCTTAAGGACGAACTCACCAACGTATCGGTGGGTTCCAAGGCACCGGGCTTCATAGCTCAAACCCTCGACACTCCTGCCTCATCCAAGTCACTCAGTGATTACCGCGGCGAGGTGCTGGTGCTCAATATCTGGGCCACCTGGTGCGGACCCTGCCGTCAGGAAATGCCCAGCATGGAAGCCCTCTACAAGGACCTGGGCCCCAAGGGCCTCAAGATCGTTGCTGTGAGCATAGATGACGCAGGCATGGAGCAGAAGATCCGGGAGTTTGCCGCCGAGTACGAACTGAGCTTCGAGATTCTGCACGACGCAGCCGGCGCCATTCAGAGCATCTATCGCACAACGGGTGTACCGGAAACCTTTGTGGTGGATCGCAAGGGCGTGATCCGCAAGAAGTGGATAGGCGCCGACGACTGGGCCTCGGAGCCCAATCGCCGTCTGCTTGAGCAACTTCTGGCCGAAAAGGCCAGTTGAAACGCCTGCGCAAAGGTCTTCGATGAAGCTGCACCGCTGGTCGCTCACCCGCGCCGTTGTGGCACTGGTGCTGGCCACCGGACTCTGGCTCTTCGTGCGGGTGAGCACGTGAACACTGCCCCACCAGGCAAGTCGTCCTATCGCATACTCGGCATAGAAACATCCTGTGACGAAACTTCGGCAGCAGTAGTATCGGGAAACCTGAAGCAGATGAAGCTGGAGTCCTGCATAATCCTGTCGCAGGACGTACACAGGCTCTTTGGCGGGGTGGTGCCGGAGATCGCAAGCCGGCAGCACCTCACGGGTATTGTTCCAGTGGTGGAGGCTGCGCTGCGCGAGGCCGGGGTAAGTGCCGCCGACTGCGATGCGATTGCCGTGACGCACGCACCGGGTCTTGTGGGTGCGCTGCTGGTGGGCACCAGCTATGCGGGAGCTTTCGCGCTGGCTCATGGCAAGCCGGTGGTGCCGGTGCATCACCTGGAAGGCCATCTCTTTGCCACACTTCTTGAAAACGCAGAGGCGGCACCGCCCTTCACAGCCCTTCTGGTAAGCGGTGGGCACACACTTCTGCTCGATGTACCCGAGTGGGGGCGCTACAAGTTGCTTGGCCAGACCCGCGATGATGCAGCCGGTGAGGCCTTCGACAAGGTTGCCAAGCTTTTGGGTTTGCCTTACCCGGGTGGTCCGCACATTGAGAGGCTGGCAGCCACGGCACCGTCTCCACAACGTGGCGACCCATGGTGGTTCACAAGACCAATGCTGCGGCGCGCGGCCAGGCCGGCCGACGATGATTACTACGATTGTTCGTTCAGCGGTCTCAAGACTGCGGTCCTGCAAGCCGTGCGCGATGCTGAAAAGCAGCCGGACGGCATGAGCGAAGGAGCCAGAGCCGGAATTGCCCGTGGTTTTCAGGACGCGCTTGTGGATACGCTTTCCGAAAAAGTGATGCGGGCCGTGCGCCAGTATGGCCGTGCGCGCATAGTTCTGGGCGGCGGTGTGGCCTGTAACAAGGCACTGGTGAGTGCCACACAAACGGTGCTGCAGAAGGCTCTGGCGCCAGACGTGGGCACAGTGCACGCGCCCAGTCCCAGGCTTTCAACCGACAACGCAGCCATGATTGCTGCGGCCGGGCTTTTCCGTTTTACGCGTGGTGAGCTGGCCGGCAATAATCTGAGCGCCAGCGCCAGCCTGCCACTCCCCGGACTCGAGTCCCACGGGTAAGCTGCAGAGTTGGCTGCAGGGTTGTCTTCAGTTTCCCTTCCTGGTTTTTCAAGTTCTGCCTGAAATCGCGTGCCGATAATTCACGAACCGACAATTCTTCATCTCGGGCCGCTTGAGATCACCGGCTTTGGCCTGGCGGTTCTGGCCGCATTTGCCATTTCACAAATTGTCTGCCAGCGCGAGTTCTGGCGTCGCGGTCAGGACCGGGAAGCAGCTGCCATGCCCGATATTGTCATGGCGGCGCTTATTGGCACGCTCATTGGAGCCAAGACTTACTACGTAATTCTTACCGGTGACCCTTCGGCGTTTTTGAGTCGCGGCGGCTTTGTTTTCTGGGGCGGTTTTATGGGCGCTGTGGTGCTTTGTTATGCGGTGATCCGCGCCAGAAAGCTGGATTTTCTTACCATGGCCGATGTGGCAGGCATTGCCATAGCGGCGGGCTATGCGGTGGGCCGTACGGGCTGCTGGGCCGTGGGTGACGATTACGGACGTCCCTGGGACGGGTTTCTGGCCACGGAGTTCCCCAACGGAGCGCCCCCCAGCACGGTGGCCATGATGACCGAGCAGTTCGGGGTGAGCTTCCCGCCAGGAATGAATCCGGCTGAGGTGGTTTCGGTGCACCCGACGCAGCTTTACGAAGTGGCCATGGGTTTCGTGATGTTTGTGATTCTCTGGCGGTTCAGGAAGCACAGACAGAAGATGGGCTGGCTCTTTGGGCTTTATTGCGTGCTGGCCGGTGTTGAGCGCTTTGTGGTGGAGTTTTTCAGGGCCAAGGACGACCGTTTTTTTGGTGGTTTGACCATGGCGCAGGTGATAGCCATGCTGATAGCATTGACAGGAGTAGTTCTTATGGGAGCGAGACGCGAGCGGAGGGCGTAGCAATGCCGGGCTGTGCGTCAGCTTGCGGGGGTTCGGTCATTTCGACCGAATTGTTACAAGCAACTGCGATTTATACCTGATAAACATTCTCCCCATTGCCTTGGATGAATGCAATCAGGTATGTTCAGGCCCTAACGCTTTGAGAACCATTCTCATCCAACGCCGTGTCTTCATTACCACTACCCACACGACAGCTTGCTGACGCCATCGCGGCGCCGTCGACCTGTCGGCTGCGGGCCTGCTGTGCAGGTACACGCGCGACAGTCGTAGACATACAGTGTTCAGGCGATGAAGCCTGTCGCTTGCGGGCCCTGGGTCTATGCGAGGGAACTGCTGTTTCCGTCATTGATGACCGCAGTTCCATGCTGCTGGATGTTCGTGGAACCCGACTCGCGCTTGGTGCTGCTCTCACGGCCGGTATCACGGTACAGCTTGCCGCAGGTGCGTGAGGCCCAGGGCCTCACGTTTACGGTATGGCTGATGTGCTGATTTTGTCGTGACCACCCAGCAGCTCCCTTCATCTCCGCCCGCACATACTGCCGAGCGTCCGCTTCGTGTGGCGATTATCGGCAACCCCAATACTGGCAAGACCACGCTGTTTAATGCCCTGACCGGTCTCAGGCAGCAGGTGGGCAACTTTGCGGGCGTGACCGTTGAGCGGGTCGAGGGCAGTTACAAAGGACTCAACGGCGAACGTACTCTGGTCCTTGATCTGCCGGGCAGCTACTCGCTTTCGGCGGGTTCACCTGACGAGCGCATTGCACTCGACGTACTCCTGCGTCGTGACCGTCATCATTGGCGTCCCGATGTAATTCTCGTTGTTGTCGATGCAGTGCATCTGGAGCGCAATCTCTTTCTGGTGAGCCAGGTGTTGGAGCTTGGCGTACCGGTGGTGGTGGCGCTCAATCAGTTCGATGTAGTGGAGAGCGAAGGCATACGTATTGACGTGCCCGAACTCATTTACGAGTTGGGTGTTCCGGTGGTGCCCACGGTTGCCAAGCGTGGCGAGGGCGTGGACCCACTCAAGCAGGCGCTTCGTACCGCTGCTGTGCTGCCCGCGCCCGAAAGGCGTTTCACTCTTCCTCCGGCAGTTGATTCAGCTCTGGCGCCCGTTGTGGCCAGGCTTGAAGAGGCCGGGCTCAATCGTGGCGCTGCTGCGATGGAAGCATTGCGTGTGCTTGGTGTCGATCGCACTGAGGCGCATCTGGCCGCTGTGAAGGGTCTGGATGAAGCAGTACAGGGAGCCAGGCTTGAATTGGAGCAGGGCGGCTTCCGTCCGTCGCGTCTTGAGTCGGAGCAGCGTTACGCGTGGATTGCCGGTGTTGTAGAGCGCACCGTTACACGCGAGCGCTCGCGTTCCAGTTCACTGTCCGACCGTATTGATCGTGTTGTGCTGCATCGCGTGTGGGGGCCGGTGATATTCCTGCTTCTCATGGCGGTGGTGTTCCAGTCGGTCTTTACCTGGGCGGCGCCATTGCAGGATGCAATTGAGAACGGGATTGCCTGGGCGGGATCGGCTGTGGGTTCTGTGCTGCCGAAGGGTGATCTCAGTTCTCTTATTGAAGACGGCATATTTGCCGGCGTTGGCTCCGTGCTGGTGTTTCTGCCGCAGATTGCCATTCTGTTCATATTCATAGGTTTGCTGGAGCACTCGGGTTACATGGCTCGCGCGGCCTTCCTGATGGACAGAGTCATGCGCACCGTGGGTTTGCACGGCAAGAGCTTTATACCCATGCTGTCTGGTTACGCCTGTGCGGTGCCGGGCATCATGGCCACGCGTACCATTGAAGATCCCAAAGACCGCATGGCCACCATAATGGTGGTGCCGCTCATGAGCTGTTCAGCGCGCTTGCCGGTTTACACACTGCTCATTGGGGCATTTATTCCTGCAACGAGGCTCGTTCCCGGTCTCACGCTGCAGGGTGCCACCATGCTGGGCATGTACCTGCTGGGTACGGTTACAGCGCTCATCGTGGCCGCGATTTTCAAGCGTACCCTGCTCAAGGGTCCGGTGCGTCCAATGATTCTTGAGCTGCCGCCTTATCGCTGGCCCAGTCTCAAGTCCATGACCGTTTCGGTGTATCAGCGCTGCCGTCTTTTTGTGCGGCGCGCGGGTACCGTGATTCTTTCGCTTACAATCGTGCTCTGGGCGCTGGCCACATACCCGCGCAGCGAGCCCGATACCAGCCTGCCACTGGAAGTACAGCAGGAACAGCAGCTCGAACACTCCATACTTGGCCGCATGGGCCACACTATCGAACCTGCGGTGCGACCGCTGGGCTTCGACTGGAAGATCGCTGTGTCCATCGGCGCGAGCTTCGCGGCGCGCGAAGTGTTCGTATCCACCATGGGCACTATATACGGAGTGGGTCGCGACAACGAAGGTGCATTGAGTCAGAGATTGCGCGATGAGCGCGATGCCACGGGCAAGCCTGTGTACTCAACGCTGGTTGCGCTGAGTCTGATGGTGTTTTATGTGTATGCACTGATGTGCATAAGTACGGTGGCGATCACCGTGAGAGAAGCGGGAGGCGGTTCAGAAGGATGGAAGTGGGCCGGCATACAGTTTTCCTACATGTTTGTTCTGGCCTATGGTGCTTCGTGGCTTATCATGGTGGTGGGGCACGCCATGGGCTATACCTGATCGCAGCAGAGCAATAGCTGCATCAGGGCAATAGCTGCTGCGGGGTAGCGCCAGCCAGGGTTGCAGTGGCCGCGTTGACACAATGGCCACAGCAACTGGAGCCTGGCGCGGTGTCAGGGGTATCATTCAAGTGCGTAATACACACACCGGGAGAAGGGGGTGGAGATGACAACGCTGCTCGTGGTGCTCATCGTTTCGGGAGCAGTTTTTTATTCCGGATCGCAGATCTGGAAGGCTGTTTACACGGGTCGCAGCAAGCCCAAGGATGACAGTTGTGGAGGCTGCGGTCACTGACCGCTGAACAACAGCTCCCTTATTGCGGCCCAGGCTTCGCCCGCCGCCGCATATGCATCGCCGACTGAGGCCATCCAGTGCCTCCAGTCGGCGATTCTGGTATCAGGCGCAGAACAGGCCAAGGTTCGCGCAGTTGCATTCACTCGGTCCAGCGCGCTGAACATTACGGCGCTCTCGTCTTGCATTGCAGCACAGAGCGCGCGCTGTACCGCTGCGTCGCCCGGCGCCAGAAGTTCGGCAATCTTGCCAATGGCCGCCAGCATGGCCTCTGCAGTTTTGTCAGAGCTCAGCAATGCGGCTTGTCGCTCCGGGTCGCCAACTCCTTCAATTGCGCGTCTCCCTTCAACCAGTGGTGCCAGCCAGAAGCTGTGTGCATTTCTCTCCAGGCCTCCGGAAGTGGAAGCGAATCCGGCATGGCGGGAGAGTTCCAGCCTGCTGCCATGCATGAGTTCGGGAACCTTGCAGGCTCGCGCCAGCACGGCGGCTTCCAGGCTGTGCAGTGAGACAGCTCTGTGGGGCTCCGAGCGGAACTCCAGCAAGTCATGGTCTTGCAGGTACACTGTAAGCAGATCTTTTTCTGCGTTGAGACCGTCTATGCCATTGAGTGAGAGGCGCCATGAGCTTGCATGTGCCCAATGGAAGTTCAGCGAATCAGCGTTGAGGCTCAGCGTGGCCTGATCATTCAGCTCACGGCCGCGCAGCAGGCCCCTTACCTGCACCGGCCACGCTTCTGTCTCTTCAGGCAAGAATGGCCTCAATCACCGCGCTGGTTTCGTGCAGGGAAGCGAACACCGCGGTGGGTTCATGCGAGGCAAGCTCACTCACCGAATAGCGGCCCGTGGCCACGGCGATGGCTCTGGTGCCTATGGAGCGGCCACAGGCGATATCAGCCGGAGTATCGCCAATGATCACAAGTTGGCTGCCTTGTACGGTATCGTTGAGCAGGACCTGCGCCCTGGAGCGCGCAATCTCAGGGAGTTCGGGTCTGTGTTCGTGATCTGATCCGAATGCGCTCACGAGAAACTGATCGAAGTCAACGCCCACTGCACGCAGCTTGTGGCGGGCACCATCGCGCACATTTCCGGTAAGCAGGCCAAGCATTACATCACTTCGGTCGCGAAGTCCGTCCAGAAGGTTCACAACTCCTGTGAGCAGGGTTGCCCGTTCGGGCCCGTGGGTGAGTTCCTGGCGCAGGTAGTTCAGGTAGCTGCTGATGATTGTATCCATGCCTGCGTCTATGGCTTCGTCGCTGAGGCCGGCCACGCGCATCTGCTCACGTACTATCTGCCTGTCGGTTTTTCCGTCGTAGTGATAGCCATCCTGCCCCGTGGCACTGAACTCTTCGTGCATGGCACGCTCCAGGGCTCGCCGTCCTGCTCCGTGGGTGGTGAGCATTGTACCATCTATGTCGAACAGCACTACTTTCATGCACTCCTCGCTACCGGCTCTCGGTTTATGCGCGCGATCAGTGATCCGCGCGTGTTTCTGGACAGGAGCAAGCCGCCAAGAATCAGTGCGGCTCCCAGCCACTGGATTACGTCCGGGTGCTCATGCAGTGCAGCCCATGCCACGATGAGGGCCACAACAGGTTGCAGGTTTCCATACATGGACGCACGGGTCGGTCCAAGTACCCGTACCCCGCGGTAGTAAAGAAGATAGCCTATCACTATGGCGCCCAGCGACGAATAGAGCACCGCGTTCCATGCGGAGAGGGGCACCGCGCTCAGGTTGGCGTGGCGAAGGCCGGGCAGAGCCGTACCAATAACCAGCGCTGCACCGCTAAGCATGGTGAGCGCCGACAAATGCAGCGGATGTGCGCGAAGCGTGTGCGGTTGAGCCAGCACTGTGTAGAGCGCCCAGCACATGCTTCCTACCGCCATGAGCAGCGCACCATAGAGGCTCTTGCCGCTGCTCTCCATGCCAAAGGCGCTGCCAACAACGAACACCACGCCCAGCAGTTGCAGTGCAATGCCAATCCACGCTGACTGGCTGATCTGCTCTCGCCCCATCATTCTGGCAATTATTGCAACCCAGGCGGGTGCAGCAGCCAGAATAAGGGCCGCCACTCCAGCGCGGGTGTACTGCATGCCCAGAATAAAGAAGAGTTGATAAACTCCGTTGCCCACCAGGCCGATAGTGAGCAGTTGCCGTCGCTCCCGGGCGTTGGGCCATGGCACGTCGCGCGCCATAAAGGGTGTAATACTGAAAAGCACAATGGTGGCCACACCCATCCGGGCGCCGTTGAATGCAAGGGGCTGGAGGTACTCAAGCCCGGCCTTCACCACCGTATAGTTCACTCCCCAGATAATGGCCATCAAGACCAGCATGGCGTCGGTAGCGCCGAAGCCACGATGGGGAACAGTTGAATTGGGACCAAGGGTCATGTTGAAATCTATGCACCCCCTGCCCGCCACTGGTAGGATGATTAGTTTGGGACATGAATGTCTCCTTCGTTCTCTTCGCCGACGCGGCAAACATCTCTCAGGAAGGCAAGCTCAACATCCTGGGCATTTTCGATGCGGTGCACATAAGCCAGTTTCCGGGCTTGCACCCTCGCGCGACGCTTGTACTGGGAGTCAAGAGCACGCTGAGCGACCGGGGCGTACACAGCATGGTGCTGAGCTGGATTAACCCTCGTGGCACTGAGCTCTGGTCAACTGAGGCAAAAATTGAGGTTGGCGCGTCACCGCCCGGCACCACTGACGTGAGCATGCCGGTGATTCTCCAGATAGATCTGCCGCTGGACATGCTGGGCGACTTCCGGATGAACGTGACCCTGGATGGCCAGCAGCAACCGGGCGCAGTGCTGCACGTGCGTGGCGGCAGTCCCATGATACCGCCGGCTTCAGGACAGATGGT
>CAZWSJ010000026.1:0-1174 GCA_964636415.1 uncultured Gemmatimonas sp.
GTGCGACACGAGATTTCTCAGCGCGTCCGTACGCGACCCGCTACTGCTGATTCGCGCAGCATGCTGGCCGAGCTCGATGAGATTTTTCGTTCGGTGACTGTGGAAGCGGCTGAATGCGTGGCGGGTGCAGACGAGGCGCGCGATGCGGGCTGGAAGCCCGAACGCGAGTGGTATTTCTGGCGGGAACTTCAACTCTCCGCGCCAGCGTCCGGCGTGGCCCGATAGGGGGAGGACACGTGGCGGCCTGGATCACATTGTTTGTGGCAGGGATACTTGAGGTGGTTTGGGCGTATTACATGAAGCAGTCACATGGCTTCACGCGTCTGGGCCCATCTGTTGTGACCATGCTTGCCATGGCGGTCAGCTTCGGGCTTCTCTCGCTGGCCATGAAAAGCCTGCCACTGGGCACGTCTTATACCGTTTGGACGGGTATAGGTGCGGTGGGATCGCTGGCTGTGGGCATTCTGGTGCTGGGCGAATCGGCCAGCGCGCTGCGGCTCACTGCGGCTGCGCTCATCGTGGCGGGTCTGGTGCTCATGAAGCTTGCATCCTGACCCTGCTCTGGACTCACGTTTTATCTTTCAGTCATGAAGTCTCGCAAGGAAACTGATCAACACTCACGGAGGGAGTTTCTCTCGCTGTCGGCCCGTGGTCTGGTGCTTGCTGCCGCTTCGGTTGCTGGAGGAGGTCTGCTTGCAGGCCTACCGGGGGTTGCGCGTGCCATGGAGAGTGTTTCCGCGTCGAAAGCACGCCGGCGCTTTGAGTTCACATTTGCCCGCCTGCGCTATGATTCCGGCGATTGGGATTACAACCCCAAGGTTTGCGCCAACATGCTGGATGCGGTTCTTCAGTACACCGACATCCCGGTCAACCAGCAGGAAATAGTCATCACCGCAGATTCGGCGGAGCTATCTGCTTTTCCCTTCATTTTCATGACGGGCCACAAGCTGGTGCGCTTCAATGAGGCCGAGCGTCGTGGCCTGGTGCGTTTCGTGGAAAACGGCGGGCTGCTGTTCAGCGATGATTGCAACCACGATGTGAACGGCCTGTACGCCAAGTCGTTTGAGGCAGAGATGGCCAAGGCGTTTGGTGAGAATGCCATGCCCAAGCTGCCACGCAATCACTCACTGTATTCAAGCTTCTTTGAGTTCCCGGATGGTCCGCCTCAGACATC
>CAZWSJ010000026.1:1274-36846 GCA_964636415.1 uncultured Gemmatimonas sp.
ATCACTCACTGTATTCAAGCTTCTTTGAGTTCCCGGATGGTCCGCCTCAGACATCGCATGAGTTGAACGGTTGGGGCGACAACATAGTGCATGATTACCTGCGCGGCGTTGATTACAGAGGCAGGCTGGGCGTGTTGTATTCCAACAAGGACTACGGTTGCGAGTGGGACTACGACTGGAAGAACAAGCGATTCAGGAGACGTGACAATTCGCGCTTTGCGGTGAACATCGCGGTTTATGCGATGACATGATTGTGGCTTGACCAAACCGCGGTGTGCAGCAGCAGAAGTGTAAGTGCGGCGCTTAACGGTGCTGCAAAAAAGAAAAGGGGATGCGAGTTCAACTCGCATCCCCTTTTTGCAACTTCCTGCTTTCAGCAGATCAATCGAAGGCAGCGCCAACGTTGATGTTGCGGATGAGCAGCCACGGCGAGCCGTGCGAGATGGAGTTGGTTTGGGTGGGCTGACCCTTTGCGTCTCCACCTGTGCCGTGCATCTCCCATTCCTTCGGTCCGGTAACGCCGTCGAGGTTCTTCCAGAAATCGGTGGTAATGGCGTTATAGGTAACGTCGGTCACCTGGCGGGTGATCTTACCGTTCTTGATTTCCCAGAAGATGTGTCCGCCGAACTGGCCGTTGTAGCGCTGCTGGTCGATGGAGTATGAGCCGCGTCCGTCGATCATGACGCCGTCCTTCACGTCGGCGATGAGTTCTTCCCTGGTGGGGGAGCCTTCCGGTCCGGCGTCGAGCTGCACGTTGGGCATGCGCAGGAACGGGTAGTCGCGCCACGAGCTGCCGAAGGTGCAGCCGCGGCTTTCGTTTTCACCAATGAAGTGTGCGGTCTCGCGGTTGGTCTGCAGACCCACGAGTACGCCTTCGCGCACCAGCGGCCACTTCTGCGTCTTCACGCCATCGTCGTCAAAGCCCACGGTGCCCATGCCGGGTGTGGTCTTGTCGGCCGTGATGTTGAAGTGCTTGGAGCCGTACTGGAGCTTGCCTATATCTGTGAGCTTGATGAAGCTGGTGCCGGCGTAGTTGGCTTCGTAGCCGACGATGCGGTCCACTTCTGTGGGGTGCCCGACGATTTCGTGGATCGTGAGCATTGCGTGCGCGGGTGAAAGAATGAGATCCTTGAAGCCGCTGCTGCCCAGTGGCTTGGCTGTGCACATCTCAACGGCGTCAACTGCCGCCTTTTCCGCATTCTCGAGGAACTTGCTGTTTTCGGCGAATTCCCAGCCGCCCGTTCCACCAACGCCTGGCCACTGACGCGTCTTGGTTACATCGCCAACACGTGCCGATACGTTGAGCGACGGTGTGGTGGTGAACAGTTCCTGCTCGATATAGGAACCAATGCTGCTGGCGAAATAGCGCCACTCATACGAGGTGTTGCAGGACACGCTTACCGATGTGACGCCCTTTACGGCGGCGGCCTTGTCGGCGATTGCCTGGGCCCATGCTTGCTTGTCGGCTGCTGAAACCGAGTCAGGATGCTTCACCATTGGTGTGATGTAGTGTTCCTGATAAGCCTGCACGGGTGCGAGCTTCATGTCGGTCTTCTTGGCGATGGCGCTGGCCTTTGCCACTTCCACTGCCACGCGTGTAACGCGGCGCAGTTCATCCTCGGTAAGGATTGGGCTGGAGGCAAAGCCCCATACGCCGCTGTGAATCACACGCACGCCGAATCCGCCCGGCGCTCTGTCTTCGTCGCTGGGAATTCCTTCAATGCGACGTCCACCGCCGAAGCGGCCAAAGCCACCGCCGCCGAATCCACCACCTCCGAAGCCGCCACCGGGGCCACTCGGGCCGCCGGGACGCACCGTAACACTGGCGCCGCCGAGTGAGGAGGTCATGGTAAAGCGAACATCAGTGTAGCTGCATCCGGCTGCCTTGCCTTCTGCAAGTACTATATCGGCCAGCGCCTTGAAGCGTGTCTCCAGCGGCAGGCCTTTGGGTGAGTCTGCGAGAATCTGTCCGAAGAGATCGCGCGAGTACAGCGTGAGGGCTGCACCGGCTCCGAACTTCTTCAGAAAATCGCGACGGGAAGAGCTCATGTTTTGAATCCTGTCGAAGTGAGAGCCGCTCAGACGGCGGGGGAAACGGAGGTCATGTAGAACTCCTCAATGCGGACGGGCGGTACGAGAGCAGCGGTTCCGCTGTCGAAGGACTCGCCGAGCAGCATGGGCACGGGCTTGCCCACGAGTGTGAGGTTGTTGTAGCCAACCAGTGGGGACATGTTCCAGCGGAAGTTCTGCACCGGACCCACAATCTCGCCGTTCTCAATGAGGAAGAGCCCGTCGCGGGTCATGCCCGTGTTGAGCAGTGGCTGGGTCTCGGAGGGGACTCCGCGGATGTACCACAGTGAGGTTACGAGGAGGCCGCGTCTGGTCTGCTTCACCATTTCGTCGATGCTCAGATTGCCGCCTTCCTGAACCAGACTCTGGTTGGTGCTGGCAGCAGCCGTTGCACCGAGTGTGCGGAGGATTCCGTCTTCAACCCAGGTGACAGGCGCAGCCGGCCTCAAGTCGGGTCCGATGGTGGACTGACGGAGGATCTGGTTGCCGATGTCGCTCTTGAGCGTGAAGAGATCGCTGAAGATCTTGTCGCCCGGCTTCTTGTCGCGCATGAATGAGTTACCACCGCCCATTCCGCCGAACATGCCGCCATCTCCGCCCATTGGAGGTGCAGGCGCTGCGGCACCTGCTGCGGCGCCTGCAGCACCGCCCGCGCCAGCAGCCCCACCTGCAGCCCTTCCTCCTGCGCCGCCTCGACCGCCGCCAGCGGCAGCTCCGGCTCCACCTGCAGCAGCGGCTGGTGGTGCCGGCGGAGCACCGCCGCCGCCGCCAAACCCACCACCCCGGCCACCGAAGATACCGGTAACTGTGGAGAGGAAGCGTGCGTTGGCGCGCGGCTCGAGGATCACTGTGTAGCGACCGGGCTCAAGCGCCTTGGCATTGCGGCTGGCGAGCGCCTTGTTGGCAGCCCTCCTTGTGATGGCTTCAACATCAATCTGCGTAAAGTCTTTCACACCGCTGATGGCGCCGAAACCCGAGCCGCTGCCGTCGGGCATGCGGCAGGTGAGTACAAAGCCCAGGTCTGCCGAACGGTAGTAGGCAAAAAGCCCCTTGGAGTTGGCAGTGCAGGTGGCCACGTCGTTCTTGGGCATGTAGCCAGCACCAACAACTCCCAGTGATTCGGCGATGTCGCTGCTCTGCTTGACCATGCGGCCGCGCTCAAGCGGACCAACCGCAACCATGTTGGGAAGCGCAGAATCAACGGGAATGTAGTTCTGGGCGCCAAGCCACTCCTGCAGGTTTGGCGAATCATTGGCTTTGCGGGCTTCTTCGAGAGCCTCGTCCACCATGGTCCGCAGACCCTTGTCGGAAATGTCGTGCGTGCTCGACTGACCCTGCTTCTGACCCACGCGAACGGTAACGCTCACGTTCAGATCGAATTGCACGAGGTTCGTAGTGATTGTCGAGTTGGCCCATCTGGTGCCCGACCGTTCGCCGCCGGTGAATTGCACCTGGGCGTCGGTCCCTGCCATGTTGAGCACCTTGTCGGTGATGGCCTTGACCTGTTCGCGTGTATACATGCGCGGGGGATGAGAGGAGAGGGTGCTGGAACTGAAAGAATGACGTCAGCGGCTCTTGTTGCAGCTTGGAAGCTGCTTCAGGAAAGCCCCTGTCGTCGCCGTAACCACCATTCGCCACCAAGTGCGGCCGCCAGCGCGAGTATCCACCAGGGAGAGCGCATGGGATGCCAGGGAGACGTATGGTATCTGCTGCCTACCGCTGCCGAGATGAAAGCAGCCAGCGAGTCGGTGGCGTTCGGGGAAACGAGACGTCCCCCCGTACTGCGAGCCCAACGGGCAAGTTGTTCATCAGGCGCGTAAGCTTCCCCCTGGTCCGCAAGGACCGGAACGCGGATCGTGTCACTGCCGGCCGTGGCCTGAACGACTCCGCTGGAACCTAAAGGAGTGAGTTGGTGGGATCCGGATCGGGAAGGCCACACAGCTCTCCAGAAGTCGGGGAGAATGGTGGGAAGCAGCGTTGCCGCTTCTCCGTTCCCGCCAGACCCTGAAGGCAACTGCGAGGCCTCCGGATCAGCTAAAAAGAATACGGATGGAAGATGTGATACTGTTGAACTTCGCACCACAACACCCCTGCGCGCGAGTGGCAGTGAGGTGCCGGCTTCGGGGCCTCCGGTTTCAGAACCTCCAGCTTCCGAACCTCCGGCGGCCCACACAGAGAGTGGAGCCCAGCGCCGCTGAGCAGCAGCAGCCAGAAGGTTCCGCCACACAAGCTCAAACGCGGGCTCAACCGATGTTTCGCCTGCCCCGGAGCCCGATGCCATACCAGCATTGTGACCACCGTCACTCTGTCGGTCGCGGTACTTCCAGGCATCGAAGGCCGTACTCACGAGCAACTCACCGCGCCCCGATGGTAGACGCCAGATAACAGGATTTGTGAAGGCCGTGGCTATCGCTGCAGTTGAGTTCGCACCCATACCTGCAGCAGCAGCGAATGCCAGCGGCTCGGCGTCGGGCGGCATGGCCCGCAGAACTCCCGCTTCCAGAGCCATGAGCGATGGAACTGATCCGGACAGACGGGTGGTGCTATCTGAACCGGCTGATGCTCGTGAGAGCGCCTGCAGCAGCGCGGCAGGGTACACCTGGTAGGGTGCAGAATTGGGAAGAGGAGGCAATAAGCGCCAGTCTCGCGGCGCTGTACTTGAGGCCGGGCGCCAGAGAGCCTCTACCGGAGCGCCCATTGGAATGGTGTGATCCGGCAGAAGAACAACGGACATGCCGCCTGTGGACAGCATGCGCTCAAGCTGAGCAACCTCGCTGCGGCCCAGAGCCTCGGGTGCACCTATCACCAGTACGTCCGGCGGCGTTTCCATTGACTCCACAGCGGCCAGCGAGGCTGCAGCATCGCTGCTGTGTCTGCTGATGTTGGTTGATGTTACCACCCTGCTGGACACACGGAATCGTGGATCGCGCTCCACGCTTCGTCTTACGAAGGTCGACAACCAGGACGGACGCACGTCGTGAAAGTGAATACGCCAGGAGCGTGCTTCCGCCAGTATGCTGCGCGTGAATCTCAGGCTGTCGCCGTCATTCACCACAGTCAGCTCAAGCTGGTGCACACCAGGGCTCGAGGGCGTGTATCTCAGTGCAGCGCTCGTGCGCTGACCAGTTTGCAGAACTGTGCTGTGTTTGTCGAGCAGAATGCCGGATTCCCGGAGTTCCAGTTCTGCGCTCACGCCGGTTGTGCTTTTCCGGGCTGCATTGGCTTCCTGTCGGGTGGTTGCCAGAAGCAGTTTGAGTTCCGCACTGGTTCCAAGTGGTACAACAGTGGGCAGTGAAATCGACTCAACCCTGGCCCCACCGGCACCAGCAGAGCCCAGGATAAAGGTGGGTGGCATTGAGTCGGTCAGCCCAAACGGCAGCGCCGGGCCAAGCACGATCTGTGCATCTGCATCTGCTGTGCGTCCGGGCACCACAAGAGCTTTGTCGGCCAGACTCTCTTTCAACCGCTCGACCGTTTTGTCCAGCGCCTTGTTGGACATTTCGCCGCTGCTCGTTTCGTTGCCGACCGCCGTATTGCCTGGCTGGGTTCCATCGACCCTCAGCAGAGCGACCACCGGTTTCGTGACTCTCTGGCGCGTAAACGAAGGATCGAGTATGCCGGCGAGCACAATGGCAATGGCGACGCCGCGCAGTGCAAGACGAAGGAGGCGGTC
Source organism: uncultured Gemmatimonas sp. (assembly GCA_964636415.1). Lineage (GTDB taxonomy): Bacteria > Gemmatimonadota > Gemmatimonadetes > Gemmatimonadales > Gemmatimonadaceae > Gemmatimonas. The sequence continues at coordinate 7,018 of CAZWSJ010000026.1, forward strand.
CTGCTGCGCTGTCTTTGCCTGTGTAGTAGTTTCCGGCGTCATTGCTGTGGCCTCGTTGCGCCACGGCTGGTGGCGTCCAGGCCGCTCAGCGCATCAAGCCATGCGGAAATGCCAAGGCTGGCCGAATCCAAAGCTGCAGCATCCCTGCGACCGTCGCGGCCGGCACGCTGCAAGAGCGCGGCAAGCTCCCGTGCGCGCAGGCTTCCGGGCTCCAGAGACAGAATCTCCACGGCCAATGTGGAGTAAACCGATTGCAGATCCTGCCTGCGCACAGCAGATCCGGTGGCGGATGCAGCTCCGTTACCGGTGCTGTTGTCCTTGACGTTGGCGTTATTGCTGGCAATCAATGTCGCAAGCGCCCTGCGCAGTACCTGTCGTTCGGTTTCTGAATCGGCATCCATGGGCGGCTTTGGAGCCGGTGTTCTGGCAATGCTGTCCAGTGTTCCGGTAAGCCTGCGAGTGAAGTCAAGCTGCTCACGTTGAGTCAGCGCACGCATCAGAAAACGCTGTCGGGCAAAAGCCTCCTGCAATTGGTCCAATGCTCTCTTTTCGTGCTGAAGGGCAGTGCTGAGTACCGACTGTTCCAGGGACACCGATGCCTGGCTCATGGATCGGATTGCAGTGAGCAGTGCATTACGACCGCGGTTGACCATGCGACCTGCGGCGAGTTCTGACTCGCCTTCTGCTTCAGCCGATTCGTCCAGTTCTGCAATTCCCTCTTCGTTTGCAACCATGGCCTGTTCAAACTCACCGCCGGTCATGAACACGAATTCTGCTCTGACTCTGTTCTGTTCCGCCGAGATCTCACGGGCACGCTGTGATATTGTCGCGCTGTCGAGGCTGGCCGCCTCAGCAATCAGTCTCTCTGTTTTGAGAATGACCATCTGTTGGCTGGCAGCATAGCGATCTTCGTCCGGATCAAGAGCGAAGCCTGCTGGAGCAACGCCGCCGGGCGCGCTGCGCTCCACTATGTATGACTCAGATTCGGTTGGAGCTATGCCGCTCTGACTATCGGCCGCGAGTGCGCGATAAACCACCAGATCGCCAGGCTCTTTGAGCAGGGTATCAAGCCGCAATGTCGCTTGGGCGTGCCAGGACCTGGATGATGACCGTTCAATCTTCAGCGGCGCCTCACCCTCGGTGAACTCAAACTGCTCGCCGGAGCCGGAGACCACGGTGTAAAGCAGCGTCAATGAGCGCAGTCCGATATCATCACTGGCTTGTACCACCACCGGCAGGGCAAGGATGTTGCTGTCCACCACCATGTCCTTGCCCGGTCTGGTAATTTTCACGCCCGGCGCGGCATCGGGCTGCATGATGATGGTGATGAGCCTGGGAGCGCTCGCGATACGGGTGCTGTCAGCCGGAGCGCTGTTGAGCCCTGCGCCAGCGTTGTCACCGTCACCTGCCTTGTCGAAGCGCTGCGCAGAAACAGCCACAAAACCATCGCGAATCACTGTGCTACGCCAACTCACCGTGCCATTCGCTTCCACTGGCAGCGTTACGTCTCCACTGTCGGTAGTGATGACGATTTCATCACCGCTCGCAGCAATTGTAAGCGCGAGTGTGCTGCCTTCCAGTGCTGTGAGTCGCTCCGGGTTGCTGAAGCTGGAATCTGGTCGGGCTGCGTAGGCCGGTGCGCTCACACGAGCATCCACTCGGTGAACAGACGGCTCTCCCGCCACTTGAGAGCGGGCGCGTTTGACGGCGCTTTCTGCGCTGCGCACCAGCGCTCCCGGCGCAAGTCGGCTTGTGGTAAACACCGCTGTCACCCACATAAGCGCAGCGATGCCCAGCGCACGCAGAGCGCTGGAAGAGGGCAGCAGGGCTTCGGTACTCAGCGAGCCGGCCAGTTTATTGGCGCGCGCGATTACCAGCTCTGCCGACTCAGGGTGGCTCGGGTAGCTAGGGTGACTTGATGCGGCATTATTGTCTCGCAGCAACTCCCATGCTGTGAAAAGCAGATTGTGTGAGCCTCCTACGTGCTGCTCCAGCCAGCGCGCTGAGCTGCCTTCGCGCTCTCTTTTGCTCCCTGCAAGGCGTATCATGCCCCAGCCAACCGCATAGCCAATAAGGGCGCAAAGCAGCAACAGTAACAACGCCGGCATAAGGGTTGCCCAGAGCCTGTCACTTGCTCCACTGGCAAACCCGGGAAACAATCGGCTAACCAGCCAGTGGCGCGTACTGTCGGATTCTGAACTGCTGAAAATCACCAGCAATGGCAGCAGCTCAATGACCACTGCCATTACAATGCCAACTGCAGCGCCGCGCAGACCTACGAGCTGTGCGCGTCTGTCAGCAACGGAACGCAGCCGCGAAACGAGCATTGATCCGTTCATGCCTCGGTACTTCCTGCTGTCGCGGACGACGCCTTTGTGCCCGGCGAGTGGCGGCGCATTTTCCATTCCACACCAAGCAGAATCAGAACTGCCAACCAGAGCCATCTGGCCTGTGTGACTCCGGAGTGCAGGTTGTCCGTGAGGCCGGTACCAAGAGGAGAACCAGCGGGCAGTGTTTCCCATTGCTTCAGAGTGGCGGCGTCCACTCTGGTCGAATCGATGCCATCCAGCCTGCGGACAGCGTGAGCGTAAGGGTTGTCTGAGAACGCGAGAAGCAGGGCAGTGAGCAGCGTTGGACGTTCCGGCAATCTGGATACCAGGACAGGCTGCCCATTGAGCACCAGGCCTTCAACTGCCGTGTTTCCTGCAGCATCAAAAAGCAGCGGTATGAGTAACTGGCCGTTGTTCTGTGGTTCGGTGCTGCGTGCCGCTGGCCCGATCCATTCCTGAGCGGTCAATGCGCGAGGCTCTTGTGCTCTGCCAACAGACACCATACGCGAGATAACGCGCTGTGATTCACTGCTATTGCCGCTGCTGCTACTGTCGGCCACATGGTCTGGTACGTTCACGTCACGTGCACTCAGCAGCCAGCTTCCCTTGTTGTTCCTGATGATGCTGTCGGTGGTGTTGCCCGCGCTGTGCACCACAACCACGGCACCACCACCTTCGTATACTGCGCGCACCACAGCATTGGCACTTTGTTCATCCAGGTCGGTGAGCCAGTGGATAGTGTCGCGAGCCCATGTCTTCTGGTAATCGGCACCGGTGGTCAGAGAGGCATTTGCTGTCTGAGACCCGGAAGATGCAGCAGACCGCAGCTCAGTGGCCTCAAGTGAAAGCTTGATGTCCGAAGGCAGGCGGGCGAAGCTTACGGAATCCACCGCGCTTGTTGGAAAAGCGGATTGCAGCACCAGATGGCGCGGTACCGGTCGGGTACGCAGCCAGTTGACAGCACTGCCAATGGCATCTTCAAGATTGGCGGTGCTGGTGAAGAGTGTGTGTGATGTGGAACGTTCACTGTTGGTCATCCGGCCTGAAGCATCAGTAATGGCAGGACTGTCCTGAGCAGGCGCGTTGTTTGCATCAAGCCCCGGAATCCAAATGCCGGTGTCGACCACAACAATTGTGGATGCTGGCTCGCTCTCCGCCGTCTTGCCAGCGAAACTGAAAAGCGGTTGTGCCAATGCAGCGCATGCCAAGGCCAGAATTGCCATGCGGATCAGGAGCAGCGGCCAGTCACTTATTTCCGAACGTCGTGTGGGCCTCAGGTCCGATGCGCGCAGAAATCGCAGCGTCGGAAAGGTCATCACACGCGGCGGTTTCCGGCTCAGCAGGTGTATCGCAATTGGCACGCCAACGAGAAGAAGGCCGAGCCACGCCCCGGGCGCGAGCCACGACATCAGGTGAATCTCCGCTGCAAGAGATAGTCTCGCAGCGTATGTTCAGGTGGAAGCGAACAATCGAATAGGCCGTAGTCGATTCCGGCGCCTCGCGCGAAGTGCTTGCAACGCGCCAGGAAGCCCGAGTGTGCCCTTTGATACTGCGCGCCCGTGAGTTCAGCGTCTGCCAGCAACTGCTGTCCTGTTTCTGCATCTCTCAGGTTCATCTGACCGGCAAATGGCAGCCTGCGTTCTCCCGGTGTGGTGAACTGCAGCATTGCAACATCGTGTCCACGCTGTACAACGTGCCGCAGCTCGCGCTGCGTTTCGGATTCCTGATCGTAAAAGTCGGAGAGCACCATCACGAGTCCGCGGCGCTGTATGAGTTCTGCTGCGCGACCTATGGCCAGCGGTGGATTCCATATGCCATTTGCCTTTATACCATCGAGCTGAGCCAGAAGTGCGCGCAGGTGCACCCGTCCGCTGCGTGCCGGCAGATAAGACATGGAAGAGCCGCTCAACGTCATCAGTCCAACTGCATTTCCCTGGTCAACAGCAAGCCATGCCAGTGCGGCTGCGCAAAGTATCGAGTAACGCAGTTTGGAAGCAGCGCTGCCCTCCGGGAAATCCATTGATGCGCTGGTGTCTATTACCAGCATCACCGCCACGTTCGTGGTTTCACGAAACTGGCGTGTGTAGAGGCGGTTGGTGCGTGCGTAGACCTTCCAGTCGAGATGCTTGAGATCGTCGCCGGAGCGGTATGGCCGGTGCTGGTGAAACTCCGCCCCTATGCCACGAAACGGACTGCGATGTCCACCCGTGCGCAGTCCCTCCACCACTATGCGGGCCGCCAGTTCAAGATCATCGACGGCCGTTACCAGTGTGGGAGATAGTACACTGCTTCCCGTGGGCTCAATCTGACCGGACATGCCCGCCACGTCTGCCTTGTCTGCCGCTCAGTTTCATGCGCGAACTGCGTCGAGCAGGAGGCCGATCACCTTGTCTGGGGTGACTCCCTCCGCTTCGCCGCGGAAGTTCACGAGTAGCCTGTGTCGCAGAACGGGCAGCGCCACGCCGGCCACATCTTCGATCGCAGGTACTGCACGGCCGTCAAGCATGGCCCGGGCCTTGGCACCAAGAAGAAGGGACTGACCAGCGCGCGGACCCGCGCCCCAGCGCACCCACTGCTTCACGCTGTCGGGGCAGCTCGTGTCCACCGGTCTGGTGGCTCGCACCAGCCGAAGCGCAAAGTCAATGACATTTGACGCCGCAGGCATGGAACGCACCAGGTGTCGTGCGGCCTCAAGCTCCTCTCCCGTGGCCACGGCGCTTACCGCTGCGTTCTGCACGGCCGTGGTGTCGGTGAGTATGCGGCGCTCATCGTCGACATCAGGGTAGTCGATGACCACGTTGAACATGAAGCGGTCCAACTGGGCTTCGGGGAGCGGATGGGTGCCCTCCTGCTCAATTGGATTTTCCGTGGCAAGTACGAAAAGTGGCCGCTCAAGCGTGTGGCGCACACCACCCACCGTGACCTGGTACTCCTGCATGGCCTCAAGCAGCGCGGCCTGCGTGCGGGGAGGGGTGCGGTTGATTTCGTCTGCCAGAATGACGTTGGCGAATACCGGACCCGGTATGAAGCGCACCTGACGTTTGCCAGTGGCCGGATCTTCCTCAATTACCTCGGTGCCCAGGATATCCGATGGCATGAGGTCGGGTGTGAACTGAATACGGCTGAACTTGAGATGCACAGCATCGGCCAGGGTCTTGATGAGCAGTGTCTTGGCCAGCCCCGGAACCCCCCGCAGCAGGCAGTGACCGCCCGCCAGGAGACAGGTGAGGACTTCCCGCCTCACCTGATGCTGGCCAACTATAACCCTTCCAATTTCCTGGTCGAGACGGTTGGCAAGGGCGCTGGCGGCATCAAACTGTTCCTCTGTAACGGTCATGGAGCCTGAACTGGTTATGGTCGGTGGGTAAACGCAAGAAGTCGTATTCGGGCAAGGGCGGGATACTGCAACAAGATACGCCATGCACTGCAGCACTGTTGAAGACGTCGTTACTGGCGCAGCGTTAGTACACACCACAGTTTTCATTCAGCATTCTTTTCCGTTCCTTCAATCCCCGTTGCAAATGCCGTCAACACCCTACGAGCGCATTTTCCTCAACAATGAGAAGTGGGTCGAGGGTCTCACGCGCGATGATCCGGCCTATTTCGAGAAACTCGCCTCAGTTCAGGAGCCCGATTATCTCTACATTGGTTGCTCCGACAGCAGGGTGCCACCCAACGAGATAATGGGAGTGGCACCGGGAGACCTCCTGGTGCATCGAAACATCGGCAATGTGGTGGCCAACACGGACCTCAACATTGGCGCGGTAATCGAGTTTGGAGTTACGCACCTCGGCGTAAAACGGATCATAGTCTGTGGCCACTACGGTTGTGGCGGCGTTCAGTTCGCCATGAAGTCGCAAGACCTGGGCCTGCTCAATCCATGGCTCAGAAACATCCGGGACGTGTATCGTCTCCATCAGGACGAACTCGACGCCATAGCGGACCAGGAGCAGCGCTACAAACGACTCGTGGAGCTGAATGTAATTGAGCAGTGCATAAACGTCACAAAGACGGCCGCTGTGCAGCGGTCATACCTGGATAATGGCTATCCGGTGGTGTATGGCTGGGTGTTTGATCTAAAAACCGGGCTTCTCCGGGATCTCGACATTGATTTCCCGGCGAGACTGCGCGACATACAGCGCATTTACAACCTCATGGACGACGAAAGGCCGCTGCAGCCGTCTCGCAAGGTCTGAGAAGGCCTCACCGGATCACGCTGCAGGCCACATCCAGCAGGTATTCGTCCGAGCCCGCCCGGCCAATAAGTGAGATACCCACCGGACAGCCATCCACGGTGGTGAGTGGCAGCGTCAACTGCGGCAGTCCTCCAAGGCAGGCAATGCAGAGCAGCGCCTGTGCCTGTCTGCGAATGTCCGTGCCGGGTGCGGGGCTTTCGCTGCGAAGCGGAGCCGCTCCCGGCGCCGTGGGCAGAATAAGAACCGATTTGTCCGCCAGAAGTGAGATGAGCCGCTGCTGAATGCTCGCACGGCGCTTCTCTGCCCACTCGCGCTGTTCGGTTGTGATTCTTGACGCATCGTCAAAGCGCGCCGCCACTGCCGATCCGAACTGCGGAGTGGCTTCACGCACCCAATCACCGTGCTCCTGCCATATCTCTGCGAACTCAAGGACGCGAAAAACCTCATACCACTCGTTCAAGCCTTCCTTGCTTACACTGATGGGCTTGAGTGCTCCCAGTACCGCGCTCACTTTTTGCACCGCTGGCATGAGTTCTGCATCCACTCCGGGCACTGTGCGCACAAATCCATCGGTGGCATAGAGCAGGCTTCCCGACTCTTCGTCAGCCTCCTGCCCGTTGCCATTGTTTACTGTTGGCGTGGCGGCAGCATCGAGAAGCACTTTGCCAACCTTGCGCAAGGTGTGTGCATCACGGGCGAACCAGCCGCAGGTGTCAAAAGACGGTGCCAGCGCACACGCGCCTGCAAGTGAGACACGCCCGTGTGTGGGACGTATTCCGTAGACGCCACAATAGCTTGCAGGAATGCGAACCGAACCTCCTGTGTCGGTACCGATTGCAAAATCCACCAGACCGCCCGCAACCGCGCTCGCTGATCCGCTCGATGATCCACCGGGGATGCGCTCCGGTGCCGCGGGATTTATGGGTGTCCCGTAATGGGCGTTCTCACCCGTGATACTGAACGCCATTTCTTCCGTTTGCGTTCTTCCTGCCATGCTCGCACCCGCCGCCAGCAGCCTTGCAAGCACCGCTGCGTTTTCTCCGGCGGGCTGGTGAGTGCCGAGCCAGTCGGGACTTCCGAAACCGGTGCGCTCACCCGCCACATCAAAGATGTCCTTGAGACCAAAAGTAAGGCCATCAAGAACTCCGCTTCCGGTTGCCTTGAGCGAGACATGCGTGTGCCCACAAAAAGCATTGAAGCTGTCACGGTCGAGAATGCTGCTGACCTGCGTCAAGCCGTCTCTTCCATCCCGCTGCGGATGGTTCTTCCTGCGATGAAGTAAAAGATGGTCGCAACTATGAGCGTTCCCACCAGCACTGTCCACTCACCACTTGTGATGGAGGTGAGCAGCCAGACAATGAGGCCCACGGTGATTATGGGAATGATGGGGCCGCCGGGTACGGAGAAGGGCAGCGCACCTTCCTGACGGATGCCTCGCTTGCGAAGAAGAATGGTTGCCACCGCACAGCCTGCATACAGCAGCAGGGCCGAGAGGTTGGAGAGTACCGCCATCTTCTCAAAAGAATTGAACACTGCCAGCAGGCACACAAGCGTTGACTGAACGATGATTGCCACGTGGGGAGTGCGATAGCCGGGATGCACTGCACCAACCACGCGCGGCAGCAGGCCGTCTTCAGCAAACCTGTAGAGCGCACGTGGCATTGCCAGGGTCATGCCGCTCACGTATCCGAACATTGATATCGCCGCTCCAACAAGCAGCAGCAGCCTGCCCGGCGTGCCGAGAAAAGCTTCGGCAGCAAAGGCCAGCGGTGCGGCGGTGCTCACGGCGAGTTGATCACCCAGCATTCCCTCGGCGATCAAATGCACCGCGAGATAAAGCAGCGTAATGCCTATCATCGCTATTGCAATTGCGCGGGGAACGGTGCGCGCGGGGTCCTTTACTTCACCGCTGGGAACCAGCGCCGACTCCACACCCGTGAACGCAAATACCAGCACAATTGCGGCACGTGCCATGTTCGATGCGGGTGGCACGTCGTGAATGGCAAGATTGGCAGGCTGCAGAAAGAATGCACCTATTGCCACAAAGGCGATGAGCGGCAGCAGCTTGGCAATGCTCAGGCCCACAATGAGCCTGGTGCCCTGCTTCACGCCTCGTATGTTCACGATGGTGAGCAGCAGAAAGGCAGACACAATTATCGGCATGCGAATGCCCTGCACGCCGAACAGGGCTTCGATCTGCTCGGACATGGCTGAAGCCACGCCAGCCATTGCCGTGGTGCCCAGCACCCAGAGCAGCACGCCCGAAAGGAAGCCAACGTAGCGGCCGAACACTGCCTCCACGTAGGCATAGGGGCCACCAGTGAGTGCAACGCGACTGCCGGCCTCTGCAAAGCAGAGAACCACGCAGGCCATGACAGCCGCGCATATCAGATATACAAAAGGCGCCGCTGAGCCTGCATCCGCCGCAGCACTTGCAGGCAAGCGAAAGATGCCGCCACCAACGGTGACATTGAAGATGCTGGCAGCGAGTCCCCACACGCCAACCGCGCGGATGAGTTCACGTCCGCGCGGGGATGAGGAAGCAGCGCCCGCGTGCTCAGACACGCGTGATCAACGGAACGAGCAGAAGAGCCACGATGTTGATGATCTTGATGAGCGGATTGATGGCCGGACCTGCGGTGTCCTTGTAGGGATCGCCGACCGTGTCACCGGTGACAGAAGCCTTGTGGGCTTCGGATCCCTTGCCGCCGTGATTGCCCTCTTCGATGTACTTCTTCGCGTTGTCCCACGCGCCACCGCCGGTGCACATGGAAATCGCAACGAAAAGACCAGTCACGATGGTTCCCATGAGCAGTCCGCCCAGCGCCGCGCCACCCAGTGTGAGTCCCACCACCACTGGAATGACAAGGGGAAGCAGTGAGGGCAGTATCATTTCGCGAATGGCCGCCTTGGTGAGCAGGTCAACTGCGCGGTCGTACTGCGGCTTCTGCGTGCCCTTCATGATGCCGGGCAGCTCCCTGAACTGGCGACGTACTTCGTTCACCACAGCACCGGCAGCGCGACCCACCGCCTGCATGGCCGAAGCGCCAAAGAGATAGGGGATCATGCCTCCAATGAGGAGGCCGATCACCACCTTGGGATCGTCGATGGAGAAAGAAACCGTGGTGCCGAGCTGGTGGGAGAGCTTGCTGGAGTAGTCGGCAAAAAGCACAAGTGCGGCAAGACCGGCGGAACCGATTGCATAGCCCTTGGTCACGGCCTTGGTGGTGTTGCCAACTGCGTCGAGCGCATCCGTGATTTTACGGATTTCCGGACCGAGATTGCTCATCTCCGCGATGCCACCGGCATTGTCCGTGATTGGTCCGTAGGCATCAAGAGCCACGATCATGCCGGCCATTGAGAGCATGGAAGTGGCGGCGATTGCCACACCATAGAGACCGGCGATGTCATGGCAGAAATAGATTGCGAAAGCCACTGCGAGAACGGGTGCCGCGGTGGACTTCATGGACACAGCGAGGCCGGCAATGACATTGGTGCCGTGGCCCGTTTCAGAAGCCCTGGCTATCTGTTGTACGGGTCCGTACTCGGTGGCTGTGTAGTACTCCGTGATCACCACCAGTGCCGCAGTGAGTCCCAGTCCTATGAGAGCACAGAAGAAGAGTGATGACCACTCCTCACCCGGGAACATGGACCTGGTTACGAAGAAGAAGGCAGCCGCTGCCAGCACACCTGATACGAGGAGACCGCGGTAGAGCGCGGCCATGATCTTGCCGCCCGGCTTTACCGACACGAAGAAAGTGCCGACAATGGAGGCCAGAATGGATACCGCACCCAGTACGAGAGGGTAGAGAACGCCCGTGGATCCATAGGTGGCGAAGCTCAGCCCGGCCACCAGCATGGCGGCAATAACCGTGACCGCGTAGGTCTCAAAAAGGTCGGCAGCCATGCCCGCGCAGTCGCCCACGTTGTCGCCAACGTTGTCGGCGATAACGGCGGGGTTGCGCGGGTCGTCTTCAGGGATTCCTGCCTCGACCTTGCCAACCAGATCGGCGCCCACGTCGGCGCCCTTGGTGAAGATACCGCCACCGAGACGGGCGAAGATGGAAATGAGAGAAGAGCCGAAGGCGAGTCCAACCATGGGCTCCAGCGCGTGCCTGATGGCATCCTCACCGCTGCCCGAGCCGATAACAAACCAGTAGAAACCGGCCACACCAAGCAGGCCCAGTCCCACAACCAGCATGCCCGTGATTGCACCGCCCCGGAAGCTGATGTTGAGCGCGGCATTGAGGCCGCTGGTGGCCGCCTGCGCCGTGCGCGAGTTGGCGCGTACCGATACGAACATGCCAATGAAGCCCGCGACGCCCGAAAGAATGGCGCCAATCGCGAAGCCGATGGCGGTGGTCCAGTTCCGGAGACCGAAACCGACTGCGAGGAAGAGCACCACGCCCACTATGGCGATGGTGCGATACTGGCGCTTGAGGTAGGCATCGGCGCCTTCCTGAATGGCACCGGCGATTTGCTGCATGCGCTCATTGCCGGCGGGCTGGGATACTATCCAGCGGGCCGACAGAATACCGTAGGCAATGGCCACGGCCGCACATACCAGGGCAATGACGAGGGCGTACTGCTCGAGCACGAGGGGTCCGGGTTATATGAAATAAGTGAGTCAGGCCCAGCTTTTGGGCATCCACCAAAGATTGCCGCCGGAAGGCTCTCATGCCAGCCCCGAAGCGCCTGCACTGGCAATCCTGCTGCAGCGGGAGAAGCTTTAACCACCATGCGAGCCTCTTCCGATATACGCACCACACGTACTTTTGCCCCACAGAACCTCCACAGTCTTCCGGGTCTTCCGGGTCTTCTGGCCTTCCTGGGCCTTGCAGCCTGCGCCGGGCAGGGCGGTACGGCCGATTCCGCACCGCTTCCATCGCCATATGTGATCACTGACGGCCAGTCACAGGTGGTGCCGGCTTTTGCCGACACCAGTCAGTGGATCCGCGAGGAACTCTGGGTGGAAACCAGCTTCGATTCAGACTTCGACGGCAAGCCCGATCGGCTGCACGTGGACGTTACAAGACCGGGCCCAACAGCCACCGGCCTCAAAGTGCCCGTCGTCTATGAAACCAGTCCCTACTATGCTGGCACCCTGGGTAACGCCGATGTGTTCTGGCCCGTGGAACAGGAACTCGACGGCGAGCCGCCGCCTCGTAAGGCCGGTGCCGGCGTACCGTTTCAGGCTGTCAGACATGTCATCAGCCAGTCAAAAGTGCGCGACTGGGTGCCGCGGGGATTCGCTGTGGTTCACAGCGAATCCCCGGGCACGGGTCTCAGTCAGGGCTGTGTAACAATTGGCGGTGCCAACGAATCACTGGCGCCCCGGGCCGTGATAGACTGGCTCAACGGAAGGGCAAAGGCCTACAGCAGCATTGATGGAGGCGAGGAAGTGAAGGCCACATGGTCCACCGGAAAGGTGGGCATGATCGGGACCAGCTTCAACGGCACCCTGCCCATCGCCGCAGCCACCACGGGAGTGAAAGGACTGGAGGCGATCATTCCCGTCTCCCCCAACAACTCCTATTACCGATACTACAGAAGCAACGGCCTTGTGCGAAACCCGGGCGGCTACCCCGGTGAGGATGTGGATGTGCTCTACGACTACGTGCAGAGCGGCAATCCGGCTATGCGCGATGTCTGCAACTCACGGGTGCGCGATGCCGTTATCGAGAAGGGCATTGATCGGAAAACCGGCGATCTGAGCGACTTCTGGACCGGACGTGACTACCTGCTGCAGGCCCGTGGCATCAAGGCCGCCATGCTCACGGCACATGGCTTCAACGACTGGAATGTCATGCCCTCGCACACAGTGCTCATGGCCCAGGAGGTGAGGGCAAACGGCACACCCGTACAGATGTACTTTCATCAGGGCGGACATGGTGGTGATCCGCCGATGTCCATGATGAACAGGTGGTTCACGCGCTACCTGCTGGGTGTTCGGAACGGGGTTGAAAACGATCCTCGTGCCTTCATAGTGCGCGAGGGTGGCAGCCGTCAGTCGCCCACAGCATATGCGTCGTATCCGAACCCGGAAGCTGCACCGGTGGTGGTGTATCCGTCGGGCGATGGCCGTTCTGTTGGCCTGCTGGGCATATCGCCGTTGCCTGGACGTGGCAGACAGATGATCGTGGACGATGCTGGATTGAGCGGTGCAATGCTGGCCAGTACAGCCGCTTCACCTTCACGATTGCTGTTCGCCACGGCCGAGCTCAGGGAGCCCGTTCATCTTTCGGGCACGGCGAGCATCAGCATCAGGCTGGCTGCCGACAAGCCGGCGGCCAATCTCTCTGTGTGGCTGGTTGAGCTGCCCTGGCCGGGACAGGGCAGCGGAGCCGGGAGCGGTGGTGGTGGTGGCAGGGCCATGCCGGGTGTGGGAGGCATAATCACGCGCGGATGGGCTGATCCCCGGAACGCAGCATCGCTGCGAGAAAGCAAACCACTAGTGCCGGGCCAGTTCGTGAACCTGCGATTCGACCTGGAGCCCGACGACCAGATTATTCCGGCCGGGAAGCGCATAGGTCTCATGATCATGTCCAGCGATCATGACTTTACGCTGCATCCGGCACCGGGTACTGAGCTGAGCATCGACCTGGACGGAACGTCGCTGGTGCTGCCCGTGGTGGGAGGCGCTGCGGCGCTTGAACAATCGCTGTCGGTTGAGGGCGTTGGTGCCGACTGGGCAGATTCGGTGCTCAACACGCTCAGCGTCCGACAGAAAGCCGCGCAGATGGTGTGGGTCTGGACGCTTGGCAATTTCTCTCCAGTGGACGCCCCGGATTTTGAGGCCACGGAAAAGCTGGTGCGTGATCTGGAGATTGGCGGAGTGATTGTGTCTGTTGGCGGACCTGCCGACATCGCACTCAAACTCAATGCGCTGCAGCGCGCTTCCAGACTGCCATTGCTGGTTGGCGCCGACCTCGAAACGGGTGCCGCTTTCCGTGCGCGCGGCGGCTGGTTCCTGCCCAACGCCATAGCGCTGGGAGGTGCAACCAGTTTCCCCTACAACATGGGCATAGCCGCCACGCGAGATACCTCGCTGGCGCGTGAAATGGGTCGCATCACGGCTGTGGAAGGACGCGCCATGGGCATTCACGTGGCCTTCGCTCCGGTGCTTGACGTGAACAACAACCCGGCCAATCCTGTCATCAGCCAGCGCTCCTTTGGTGAAGACCCCGAACTTGTGGCAGAGATGGGGGTGGCTTTCATAAAGGGGATTCAGTCAAACGGCATGCTGGCCACGGGTAAGCATTTTCCCGGACACGGTGACACAGAGCAGAACTCGCATCTGGAACTCGCTCGTGTGAATGCCTCCCGCGCGCACCTGGACAGCGTGGAGCTCCGGCCATTCAGGGCTGCGATCAATGCGGGTGTTCGCGGAATCATGACCTTTCATGGCGATCTCCCCGCGCTCGACAGCAGCCACACCGCCGCAACCCTGAGCCACGGGATCATGACTGATCTGCTGCGCCGGGACATGGGCTTTGATGGCTTGCTGTTCACCGACGCGCTTGATATGAATGGTGTCATGGGAAGCCTGACCTTGCAGGAGGCCACCCTGCGCGCCGTCGAAGCGGGCAACGACGTCTTGCTCATGCCCAGCGATGCCCGGGTGGCAATTCAGGCAGTGGTGGACGCAGTTGCTTCCGGACGTTTGAGCGAGGCCCGCCTCGACGAATCTGTGCGCAAGCTGCTGATGGCCAAACACGAATTCGGGCTGGACCGGGAGCGTGTGGTTGCTGTGGAGGCTCTGCGCAACAACGTTGGCACGGAGGCGCATGTGGCCGTGGCCCGACGGGCAGCGGAGGCTGCAATAACCCTTGTTCATGACAGTGCCTCGTTGCTGCCGCTGCGTTTGCCGGGAAGTGCAAGGGTGGTGAGCATAACGGTGGCGCCGAGGGTGGACATTGCTGCTGGCAGAGATTTCGACGCGCAGTTGAGAAGTCGCTATCCGGGTTTGCTTTCCGTTGTGCTCACGCCCGAACTGCTGGCCGAGGCAACGGCTGGCGCTGCGGGTGCTGCGGGTGCTGCGGGTGCTGCGGGTGCTGCGGGTGCTGCGGGTGCTGCGGGTGCTGCTGGCGCCGCAGCAGCGGCTGCGCCGGGTGCAACAACGGGTGGCGCGTATCGTATCAACCCGGATCCCGCGATACTGCCTGCTTCCGTGGAAAACGCCCTGGCGCTTGCCGGCAACGCTGATCTGGTGCTGATCTCCAGCTACGTGGGTGCTGCCACCAATACCGCCAACATGAAACCCACAGCCGGGTTGCCTGAACTCATCAACGGCTTGCACCGGGTTGGCACGCCGGTGATTCTACTGTCGTTCAGCAACCCGTATCTGGCCATGGGCCTGCCCCGTACCGAGGCTCATCTCATTGCATGGAGTCCCTGGACTCTGTCTCAACGTGCAGCGGCATCGGCAATTCTGGGTCAGCAGGCGATTGCCGGCAAGCTGCCGATAAGCATTCCGGGTTTAGCTGTTTTCGGTGACGGCTTGACACGTGCCAAAAAGTAAAGCCGGCACTGCTCATTCAGGTGGCCTGACAGCCTGAATTGAGGCTCTCAGGCAACAGGCGTGTGCGACATTGTGTGAAATTGTGCGGCTCCGCACAGATCATTTGTGAGATTGCCGACATTGCGCACGCTGTGACACCTTGTGGCAATGCCGGGGATCGTTGTTCTTGCCCTGAGGGTAGATTCTGCTGTGGCTTTGGACACTGATACAAGAGCCACGGTTGACCGCAAGAGCATGGAGCAGGCCTGTGGCAGGAGTTGCATGACACCGGAAATTGTTTGGTTGTTGGGTTCCGCGGCGGCGTTGATCGCCGTTGCGGCGATTGGCCTCTATCTGTGGCTTCAACGCACACCGGCAGCGATTGCCAGCAAGAGTGACGAACCGTTGCCGCTGTTTGGTGTGGTTCGGGTCCCCGGATCAGCGCCGACTGTGCCTGCAAGAACACCGGTGGCACCGATGGCAGCGGTGTCCGTTTCGGCTGTTGCGCAGTCAGCGCCAACGCCGGCGGTAACGGCACCGCAGGCCGCACCGCAGGCCGCACCGCCAGGCACACCGCCAGGAACACCGCCAGGCCAGCTTAATTCGCATAGAATAGTCGAATTCAACACTGTTTCATCCCAGCCCGCAGCTCCCAAGCAGCCGGTGTCATCGGTGCCCACCGCGCCTTCAGCGCTCACAGCATCGCCAGCCACAACGGCGTCCACGGCGCCCGCAGTGCCCGTCGTCAACGACGCAGGCATTCCCGGCACTCTCATGGAAGGCCATGCCCTACGCTACAGCATACCCGCAGAGGGCACGCTGCAATTCCTGCCCGGACGCTTGGAAATTGAACAGGGGCTGGATGCAGGAAGAGAAATCAGGTTCGTCCAACTCCCGGGCCCAACTGGCCTCGAGGTCACCTTCGGTCGCTCTGAAGGTGAACCCTACCGGCATGTGCAACTACGTGACCTCACGGTAAGCAGACAACACGCCAAAATGAGATTTCATGACGGAAATTGGTCGCTCACTAACCTGTCGCAGACAAATCCGGTGTTCTGCAACGGCAGCGAACTGGATGGCGACGCTGAGCTACTGCTCGCCGACGGAGACCGCATAGAAATGGGCGAGGTCGTCTTCACATTTCGGGAACGCTGAACAGAGCCTCACAACGAGGTTCAGTGTACTGATCAGCTACGGCAGCCATACAGCGCAGTTCGGCAAGCCGGTCCGTAAGGCCAGTCCCGTAACGCCGGTCCCGCCAAGTCGTCCCGCCAAGTCGTCTCGACAGGCCGTCTCGACAGGCCGTCTCGACAGGCCGACCAGGCAAGCCGTCCTGCAAGGCAGTCGGGCCTTGGGTAAATTGCGCTGGAGCCCCAATCAGCAAGGGCCAGTCTCGCCATCGCGGTGTATGACTCCGCGAACTCTCCGACTCTGCTTCAACCCGCGACCTCGCTTCGCCCCCAACGATACACATGACCGACCCGTTCACCGCATCGCGTGATCTGACCGACCTTTCCAGTGAATACATGCTGTTCGCGGAACTGGGCCGGGGTGCGACTGCGGTTGTGTATCGTGGCCGCGACAGAGCGCTACAGCGCGACGTGGCCATCAAGGTGGTACACCCGCGCTATGCAGCAGACGCTGACAAGGCCATAGAAAGGCTCGAGCGTGAAGCCCGAACAGCCGCACGCCTGCAACACCCCAATATCGTGGCCGTCTACGCGGTACGCCGGATTTCGGATGGCGGCCTTGCCCTGATAATGCAACTGGTGCCCGGAAGGACGCTCAAGCAGGTGCTCATTGACGAGGGACCGCTTGATCCGGCGCGCGCAGAACGCATTCTCCACGACATCGCTGAAGCCCTCTCCTACGCACACGCTGCAGGAGTGATTCATCGTGACGTGAAGCCGGAAAACATCTTCCTCGATGTCATCACCGATCACGCACTGCTCAGCGACTTTGGCATTGCACACAGCAACGAGGAATCCAGACTCACACTTACAGGTGCTGCCATCGGTACGCCCGCCTACATGGCGCCGGAACAGATTGACGGTGCTCCGGCTGATGCGCGTTCGGATGTCTACAGCCTTGGGCTTGTGGCCTGGGAAATGCTTGTGGGCGAACGCCCCTGGGAGGGCGAGGCTCTCTACAATGTGATCTACAAGCAGAAGCACGAAGAGTTGCCCGCCATGGACTCGCTTCGCCCGGGTGTGATCCCTCCGCGTCTGCAATACATCATCGAACGCGCCATTCAGAAAAAACCCGCCGCCCGGTGGGCCGGCGTCGACGGCATGCTCTCGGCACTCGACCGCTGGATAGTGCCAACCGATTGGGCACAATGGGAGGAGTCGCACAGGCGACGCAGGGAACGCGAACGCGAAGCTGCACGCGAACTCGCACGCGAACAGGAACGTGAACGCGAAAGAGAGTCTGCCGGGCTTCTGCGCGCCGTACGCAAGAGCACCCCTGAAGCCTCTGCCACGATAAGAATTCCGCGGAGACCCGGGTCAGTAACACCCGTAACGCCCAGCTCAACCTCACCGGCGGCTCAGACCGGAGGCGTGCCGACAGCGTCGACTGCTGCTGCCGCAGTGCTCCCCGGAACCTCTCTTTCGCAAGGCAGCTCGGCTCTTGCCCGCAAGCCTGTCACTCCCACGCCACCAGGCATGTCGGCCATTGATGAAAGCGATGCAGCGCCGAGCTGGGCCAGCACCCCCGTCAAAGCCGGGTGGAGGCAGAAACATCTGTGGTTAGGTGCCCTGCTCACCCTGGCTCTGGCAGGCGGCGCTGCGGCTTACGCACGGAATATGACGCGGGTGAACGGCTTAGTCGTCGCAATGCTGCCACAATCCATGCTCACCGCGGGTGGTGGTTTGAAGCTGCCAACTTTCGGAAAGCCCGGGCCCACTTCCCCTGACGCGGATGCCAGCAAGGGCGCCATGCTTGCCCTTCGCGACTCACTTCGTTTACGCGAGATCAGGGATTCGTTGTTTCGCGATTCCGTGGCCATGGCCCGCTTCCAGGATTCGCTGCGCAGCGATTCCATAACAGGTGTTCTCCGACGCCAGCTCTGGGCAGCCAGACAGGCCGGTTCAGCAGCTGAAGGCGGCTCCGATGGTCCCGTTACAACAGCGCTGGGAGTCAAGTCCGGTGCCGCCTCAGCAACACCAGGTGGTTCCGGTGCTTCCGCGAGAGGCGCTGCCGGAGCCACCCGTGCCCAGGCCGGCAACAGCGTTTCTCCAGCCATCTTCGTCGCTGCCACCGATGACCCAGGCCTCATTGCCGCCGGTGGCAGACATACCTGCGCTGTGCCTGGCGGCAGACCCTTCTGCTGGGGAGCAGACGACCACGGACAACTGGGTGACGGTCGCCAGGAAGGTCGTGGTGATGCGCAGTTGGTAAGCGGTGGACTCAGCTTGGCACAGATCACCGCCGGCACTGCCCATAGCTGCGGCGTTACACGCGCAGGAGCGGCATGGTGCTGGGGCAGCAATGATCACGGCCAGCTTGGTACCGGCAACCAGGCATCACACAACGAGCCCTCACGAGTCACAGGTGGGCTGTCTTTCCAGCAGGTGCACGCCGGACGGTCACACAGTTGTGGGTTGAGCAGCAACGGCATGGTCTACTGCTGGGGTGGAAATGGCTTCGGACAACTGGGCGACGGAAGCACCGCCGATCGCTACAGGCCGGTTGCCGTGAGCGGCGGCCTCAGGTTCATATCCATCAGCACTGGCTGGAATCACAGTTGCGGTATAAGCAACGAGGGTGTTGCCTACTGCTGGGGTGCAAATGACGCAGGACAGCTCGGCAACGCATCCCGCAGCAACGCAGCAACCCCGGTTCGCGTTTCGGGAGACCAACGCTTCACCAGCATCTCTGCAGGCAGCGCTCACACCTGTGCCGTGAACACCGCTGGCAATGTTATGTGCTGGGGCCGCAACAGCTCGGGTCAGCTTGGCATAGGTGGAAACACCGATGCTCTGCTGCCTGCACAGGTCTTGGGCTCGGTGCGCTTCGCATCCGTTTCTCTGGGCAGCGTGCACAGTTGTGCGCGCACTGCTTCGGGTCAGGTGTGGTGCTGGGGTCGCAACATCTATGGCCAGGTGGGCGACGGTACGAATCTGGACCGCGACATACCAACGCGCGTCAATCTTCCTCCTGTAACTGCCATCAACACCAGCGGGTCACACAGTTGTGGGGTCGGCCAGAACGGCGAGGTCTGGTGCTGGGGATACAATATCGACGGACAACTTGGCGACGGTACGCACAACCACCTCTCACGTCCCACAGCGGTGAGAGTGGATGGCAACTGACGCAACCTGAACGAGTGCCCTGAATGAAAGTCTTCGAGTTACTCGCGCTCATCGTTTGCATGTCAGCGGCTTCCGTGCTTGAGGCTCAGCACAGTCCTCCGCGACTCGCCCCCAAGGCTGTGCTGGCGCTGGGTGCTGCCCCGGGCTGCAGCGTACAGGCTGATGCCCGCGTGGATGTCAACATTCAAGCCACCACAGCCAGTGACAGGGCCCGCGCACGCAGTCTCTTCGCCGATGCTCAGGATGCGTCTCTGGTGGGGGACCTTGCTGCAGCGCGCACAGCCTTCGAACAGGCTGTGCAACTCGATCCCCGTGATGAGCGGCTCGTGTACGAGTTTGCACGGGTTCTCGAAGCTTTGCCCGACAGCAGTGCTGCCATTGCCCGACTCTGCCAATATCTGGATATCGCTCCGGCAGGACGGGAAGCCGCCGACGTGCGTGAGCGACTCGGAAAGCTCGTGCCTGTGGCAACGCAGCAGGCCGTGGCTCTGGCCCGTGAGCAGTTCGTACAGGGCCTCACACTCCTGGAAGACAGGCATTACGAGTCTGCACGTCAGGCCTTCGATGCGGTGCTCCGCGCGCTGCCAGCGAGCCCGGAAGCGGTTTTCAATCGCGGCCTTGCCAGTGCCGCATTGAATGAGCGCGGTTCCGCGATCAGTGACCTCTCCGCGTATATGACAGCCATGCCAGATGCCGCCGACCGTGACGGGACTGCGCGGGCCATAGACTGGCTTCGGAAACCCGGACTCAATCCGGGCCGGGCCTTTGTCCTCTCCTTTATTCCCGGTGCGAGTGAGTTCTACGTTCGCCACCCATGGCGTGGTGCCGCGGTGGCGGCTGCGGGTTTCGGAGGTGTGGGTCTGGCCTATTGGAAGGAGGTCAACAACGGTCTCCTGCGCTGTGTAATACCCAACGGGCTTTCCGCACCACTGGTCAGCCTGCAGGAAGGTTGTGGCTCAATTGCTGCTGCTCTCACTGTGGCCTTTGCTGCCTCGGTGTATGGTGCAATAGACGCCATTGTCACCGCGCAGCACTCTCAGGATGGATCCCGCATCATCGCTGCGCCAGCCTTGAGGCGTGTGAGCCTTGTTCCGCTGGTGTCACCCGATCAGGGTGGACTGGCCGTTACCGTGCGCTTCTGAGCATGCCCACCCGTCGTGATACCGCAGCCTGGGCAGTAGGGGTAGAATGCATTCTTTCGTGTTCCGCAGGATGAACACTCGTCAAAGAGACACATCCCGCAGTGCACACAATAAGACATCGGCAAACCATTCTGCGTCGTGATGCGACGCTCGCATCCGGGACATACGCCCGTATCAATGCGCTTTAATGCTTCTTCGTAGGGCAGGGCCTGGCGTCGCTCCGATTCCGGCTGCTGTTCCACCTTCTGTCGCAGTGCCATGTATCGCTGCATGGCACGAATGAGATATATGCCCGCGACCGCGGTGGCTATGATTCCCACGCCGTAACGTACGTAGCCGCCGTAGCTGGGCAGGTAGGGTACCAGATCCACAAAGAAAACGAAAACTCCGAACATCACGATGCCGCGATAAAGCGGCCAGTAGCGGTCTCCCCGCCTGCGCGCCACAAGCCAGCCCGCCAAAATAAGCAATGGCAGGGTCATCATGAGCCGTAAGGCGAACACTTTGAGTTCCTGCCGGAATCTGGCCCTCTCAAAATTGCCGCTTGCCGCACTCAGAAGCGCGTTTTGTGCATCTGCGTTTCTGGCCAAGCCCTGTGAAATATCAAGCAGCGTACTGTCCAGTCGTGCAACTTCCATCTCACTGCGTCGCTGGGCAGATCTCAGCGTGTCCAGCACTCTCGTTCTGCTCAAGACTTCACTGTCCTGTGCGGGATCAGTGGTTGCACGCCTTGTCGCAATCCATGCGTCAAAGCTTTCGCGTTCAGCAGTGTACGCACCCTGTGCCACGTTCAGCATCTGCACTGCGCGGTCCCTTTCGTCACCAGCAGACCGCTCGCGGGTGTGCAGCGAATCGAGCTCGCTTCTGAGCGACGCCATGGTGGCACGATCAACGAAGTTTTCAACCACAAGGGCCTGTTGCACGCCCGGCAGATCTGCAATGAGCTTGCCACCCATTCCCACCAGAAAGCCCGCAAAAACAAGTGATACAAGCCAGTTTGCAATGGCAAATGCACGTTCAGGAACGCGAAGGAATCTGAGCATGACGGCGAAAGTTTCCTGATCTTATCTGTTCTTGAAAGATGCGATGGCTTCGCGTGTGAATGCTGAGAGCGCCATTCGTCCACTCATCGCGGCACGTTCAGCCAACAGTGTGTCCCAGTGTTCCGTTCCGCTCCAGAAAATACGCTTCATACCCGCCATGGCCTCAGGGTTGGAGGCGGCCAATGTATCCGCCATTTCATTTACCACCCTGTTTAGCGATTCCGCATCATCAACCAGTCGTGCATAAAGGCCATGGCGCTCACACCACTCCGCGTCACGCCAGTCTGCATCCACTGCCATCTGACTGAATGCGGCAAGCCCTATCTTTCTTTCGATTGCCGGTCCAACGACAAAGGGACCGATACCAACACGCAATTCGCTGAGCCTTGCCGAAGCACTGCGTACTGCAATGCTGAAATCAGATGCAGCTATAACACCCACCGCACCGCCTGCTGCCCTGCCGTGAACACGTGTGATTATGAACTTGGGCGCACGGATCATGGCCAGAACCACGGAAGAGAAACCGCTGAAAAAGCGCTGCCCTTCGTCCAGGTTGGAGAGATTCACCAGTTCGTCAAACGAGGCACCTGCGCAAAACGCTCCGCTGCCCTCGCTTTCCATCACTATTACGCGAACCGCATCATCGCGCCCCAGATCGGTCACGGCATTGGCCAGTGCGCCCAGAAGACTCGCCGGCAGGGAGTTCCCCTTGGGGTGGAAGAAACTGATACGGCCCACACCGCTGTCCCTGCTTACCGACAGGCGGCCGTGGGCATGCGCGGAAGGTTGAACTGCAGTCTGATCTGAAGAGCTGGTCATGTGAATAACATAGCGATGCCGGTCATTTGTCGAACCCCCAGACCGGCGGGTAGATTGTAGCATGGCACAGACTCCCACAGCCCCCGCCCCCCTTGCCGAAGAGCCGTCACTACTGGCTGCGTTCGAAGCCCGTATTGCCGCCGGCGAAAGCATCGAGCCCAAGGATTGGATGCCTGAGCGCTACCGCCACCAGCTCGTGCGCATGATGTCGCAGCATGCCCATTCCGAAATCGTGGGAATGCTGCCCGAAGGCAATTGGATCACTCGCGCACCAAGTCTCCGGCGCAAGCTTGGTCTCCTGGCAAAGGTTCAGGACGAAGCGGGTCACGGCCTCTACATCTATTGCGGAACTGAAACTCTGGGTGTGGATCGCCATGAGCTGCTTGAGCAGTTGCTGGAAGGTAAGGCCAAATACTCCAGCATCTTCAACTACCCCACGCTCACCTGGGCAGACGTGGGCGTTATAGGTTGGCTGGTGGATGGAGCGGCCATAGTGAACCAGACAGTGCTGGCCAAGGGCTCTTACGGGCCTTATGCGCGCGCCATGATACGCATTTGCAAGGAAGAAAACTTCCACAAGCGACAGGGCTACGAAATCTGCTCCGTACTGGCCGACGGTACTCCGGCCCAGCAGGAGATGGTGCAGGAAGCTGTGAACCGTTTCTGGTGGCCTGCTCTAATGATGTTCGGACCCAGTGACAGCAACTCACCCAATAGCGCCGAATTGCTGCGTTGGAGAGTGAAACGCAAAACCAACGACGAGCTTAGACAGCGCTTCGTGAACCTCACCGTGCCACAGGCCATCGCGCTGGGCATCACACTGCCCGATCCCGATCTCAGGTTCAACGAAAACACCGGCAACTGGGAGTTTGGAGAGATAGACTGGGCCGAGTTTAAGGAGGTGGTTCGCGGTAACGGGCCGTGCAATCACGAGCGCATGATGGCGCGTCGCAAGGCACATGCTGATGGTGAGTGGGTTCGTGCTGCTGCCACTGCTTATGCAGCCAAACGGGAAAACAACAACCGGCAGGTGGCCTGATGTCAGCAAGCGATTCTTTAAGCGGAAAAGGCGCTGGAAAAGGCTTTGAAAACAGTGCTGAAAACAGTGCTGAAAACAGTGCCGGACACCGCGCCGCCAGCGACAGCCAGTGGCCGCTCTGGGAAGTCTTCACACAGGGTGCTCACGGTGAGCCGTTTACGCATGCAGGAAGCGTGCATGCGACCGATGCGGAGCTTGCACTGCAGAACGCGCGTGATGTCTACACCAGGCGCAACGAGGCGGTGAACCTCTGGGTGGTTCCATCCGGCGCCATCGTTGCCTCGGCGCCTTCTGACGCGGGTCCCTTTTTTGATCCTGCGAACGACAAACCATATCGACATCCGCAGTTCTACATCGCTCCCCGCGGCGTGCGGATATTCTGATGAGCGAGATCGTCAACAAGGATCCTCACGCGCAGGTTGCGGCGCCAAGAGCCCGGGTTCCGGCAAACCACCATTACGAAGCGCTGGTTCGACTCGCCGACGACCGTCTGGTGCTGGGCCATCGTGTCTCCGAGTGGTGCGGCCATGCTCCCATTGTGGAAGAAGACATAGCGTTGTCGAACATCGCGCTTGATCTCGTGGGCCAGGCGTCGTCGCTGCTGGCTCTGGCCGCTCAGGCGGAGGGCAGGGGGCGTGATGCCGATGCCCTGGCTTATTTCCGCGATGAAACGCACTTCCGCAATGCGCTTCTGCTTGAGCAGCCAAATGGCGACTTCGCCACCACCATGGCCAGACAGTTCCTCTTTGACGCCTTCAGTGTACCGCTTCTTGGCCAGCTTACCCAAAGCGCACACGAGGGCCTGGCTGCCGTGGCAATGAAGGCCGTCAAGGAAGATCGCTACCACCTCAGGCACAGCAGCGAGTGGGTGATCAGGCTGGGTGACGGAACTCAGGAGAGCCACGATCGCATGCAGACGGCGTTTGACGAACTCTGGCGCTTCACGGGCGAACTGTTTGATGAAGACGAAGTCGATTCCAGTGCGAGGGCCTCTCACGGGATCAGCATTGACAGAGAGGCCATCAGGCAGCAGTGGGATGCTACTGTGGACGAAGTCCTTGCCAGGGCCAACCTGGAGCGGCCAGCGGAGCCTCCCATGCGACGGGGCGGAAGACGTGGTTTTCACACCGAGCATCTGGGTCACATGCTGGCCGTCATGCAGAGTGTGGCCCGGGCGCATCCCGGCGCAAACTGGTAGGCAGTCTACGGGTATCCGGGAGGCAGTGGATGCTTACGCGTGAGGAGGTTTTTCAGATACTGGAGTCTGTCCCCGACCCGGAGATTCCAGTGATTTCACTTGTGGATCTGGGTGTGGTACGTGATGTGGACATCAGGCCTGACGGCGTAATAGTTACCATCACTCCCACCTACTCCGGTTGCCCGGCCATGCGCGAGATGGAAGATGATCTCAGGTCGGCTCTCATGAAGCGCGGTGTGGAGAATGTGGAGGTGCGCACCGTTCTCACGCCGGCATGGACCACTGACTGGATCAATCCTGACGCCCGGGAGCGGCTCAGGCGTTATGGCATAGCCCCGCCGGGGCCGGTGGAGCCTCAGGGCCTGATTACCCTTGTGCGGCGGAATCGCGCAGTGGCCTGCCCATATTGTGGCTCGCATAATACCCGTTTGCAAAGCGAATTCGGCTCTACTGCCTGCAAGGCACTGCATGTGTGCGACGGCTGCCACCAGCCCTTTGAGGAGTTCAAGCCAATCTGATCCGTTGGTGGTACTTGCAATGGTGCCTTCGCGTGGCTGTTACAGCATTTATAGTATATACGCAACAATGCGTTGGTGCGGCGTTAAGGCTGTGTTGCGAAGCCCATGACTTGCAATGACTTAGTGACTTTCGTCAGTTATGAGATCTGGCATGAGTATTGCTACAGTAAAGGTCGAACCCTTCCCGGAGCCTCTTAGCATGAGATTAAGTAAACTTCTTTGGGCAACGGCCGCGCTCGCACTTCCTGCGGTGCTGTCGTCACAGACGCCCACCTGGAGCTCGTACAACGCCAACAATAACGACAACGAGTTTTGGGACCATCAATCCAAGGATGGCACCAGGTGCAACGTGGGATATGTGGTATCTGGTACTGCGGGTACTGCAAACAGCCCATGCGGTAATCAGGTGCCCAATACCTGGCTTAAGTACACTGGCAGCAAGCCCGGATCCTACCTCACCAATAGCAAGAAGTACGGCGGGTATGGTGGTAGCACCATCACCGGCAATTATCAGGCGTTCAGCTTTGAGGCCGGCACCTACACCTTCTCCTGGCTGCCCGGAACAAACGCGAGCGGTGGTTACATTGCCGGAGCGCCCGCCTCCTGGGGCTACTACGAAGGCAGCACCAGTAACACCACTCTTCTGGGTAGCAGTGGCGGCCTCGCTGGCCTGCCAGTTACCAATACGTTCAGTGATGTCTGGGGTCTCTGGATCACCACCGACGACGGCAATACCCACTACTCCGGCGCCAGCGGGAAGCAGTTTGCCCTCTTTGGCTTCCAGCAGAGCAGCGTCTCTGGTTCAGGTAACATCTACGGCCTTAATGCAGGCGACAGCTTCATTGCGGGCCTGGAAGATCAGGTGAATTGGGCAGAGAAGACGACCTGCGGCAGGTACGAGAGTGGCAAGTATGGGCTGGACCAGTATTGCAAGTACTGGAACACTGTCCAGCACAACAGCGACTACGACTACAACGATATCATGTTCCAGATCACCAGAAACGAGACACCGCATAGCCAGGTTCCTGAGCCCGCCAGCCTCGTGCTTCTGGCAGCAGGCTTCGCCGGTCTCGCCACCGTTTCACGTCGTCGCCGCAACAACGCCTGATCATTTCGCATAGCACGCAGGCAGAACGCATCAGCACAGCGGTACCAACAAACAGTACCAACAACCGTACCAGCACAACAAAAAGAAGGGTGGCGAGGACAGTTCCTCGCCACCCTTCTTTCGTTCAGGCTATTTACTTGCCTGCTCGTCGCTCTTGCTTAGCGCAGCTCGCCAAAGCTCAGGCGGCCAGCACGCTCAGCGACCGAACGGCAGCTCGTCGGGGAGCCTTCACCGTTAACCAACTGCCACACTTCCACACGACGGTTCGGGGCCTGTGCACGGCGGTTGGCTGCCGATACACGCGGACGAACTGCCGGTGGCGGCTCGGGCTCGGTGTCACCGTCACGAACCAGTATGCACTGCTCGCCAAAGCTCGACCACACAATGCGATCCTTGATGGAGTTGGCATCGCTGCCGGCAATCTTGAGAATGGCGTTGTACACCGCCTCTGCACGCGACTTGGCAAGGCCATTGTTGTAGGCCTCAGAGCCGTACCAGTCGGTGTGACCCTCGATGGAAATGCGCAGCGAAGGAATGCGCTTCATTGCATCAATGATGACCTGAAGCGTATCCTGACCGGCCTTGAGCACTACCGCACGATCAAAGTCGAACAGAGCCTGATCAAGTGCGACACGTGCAGCCACGGGAGCCTTGCACTCCACGCTGGCCGACTGGGTCTTGGTGCTGCCGTACGAGGTCTTGGAAACCGTGATTGTGGTGGTGCCACCGGCGTTACAGGTAACCGTGCCGTTGCTCACCGAGGCGATGGAACTGTTGGCCGAAGCCCACTCTACCGCGCCCAGATCAACGTTGTCCGAATCCACTGCACGGGCAGTGAAGGACAGCGTCTTGCCCACATCGGTGGAACCGCTGCTCGGGGAAAGGCTCAAAGTCCAATCCGGCGGCGGAACGGTTACGGTTGCACTCGCACTGCGATCCAGCTTCTTCACCGTGCCGCGGCAGGTAATGGTGGCAGTACCGGCCTTGACTGCCGTTACTTTGCCAGTGTTGTCCACTGTTGCCACGGAAGGATCACTGGAGGAGCAAGTAAGGTTCTGAACCTTGCGAAGCTCAATCGGGCTGCCGTTGCCATCCGCAGCGTTCAGCGCGAACTGGCGGTCGCTGCCACGGTTCACCGTGGCGCTCGACGGATCTATGCGCAGCGCCCAATCGAACTCCTGGGCAGAGGCGCAAGCGCCACGTAGCGCATAGGTGAGGCCGAAGCGGGCACCAAAATTACCCGACGTTCCCTCAAGATGCTGCTCGTTCGGAGACGGGTTGTAGTCGTACAGACCGTCCAGACGCGCACCCCACCTGCCGCTGCTGCAGAACTTGAGGCCCACCATGGAAGTGAAGCCATCCTCGTACTCGTTGGCCGTTGCGCGGCCGTCAAATACCGAGTTCACGTAGCCGGCACCGAGAATCAGCGACGTCTTCTTGGACGAAGTGACCGGAATGCCCAGCGTCACCAAGCCGCGGAAGGGACGGTAAGTGATCTTTTCAAACGGATTCCTGGTGGCTTCCGTCTTGCCTGCGTTGATGTTGGCCTCAACACCGAGCCATTTGTAGATGGACATGTCGAAAAGACCACCACCGCTGATGACATTCTGCTTCATCTGCAGTGCTTCGTCGAGCTTGGTATACTGCCCGAAGACGCCTATTTCGACACGCTCCCCAAGGCCCTGAGCAAGGGCCGCCGGGACTACCGCCAGTGAAGCCAGCAGTGACATTCCGACCAGCTTTGTCTTCATGGAACCCTCTGGTTATGAGCAAAATTGAACGGGTGCAAAGCCACCCGCGTCCGAATCCGTCCAATAAGGCAGGGACGACGGACCGGCACTAAAGTAAGCTATCACATGTCTGTGCGATATATCACGCCGGAAGTTGCCTGTGTCACATATCACGACTATGTGGAAAACGACGCGTCAACCATCATTTTGGCACAAATAAATGACGTTTAAGGCACCCATGCCTCGCCTGAGCCCCGGTTTTCAGATGTCCAGCAGCCTCACCAGAGACTCCCGAATCCGTTCCACCCCCGGCACCACGGCCCCCAGAAGATCGGGATGATAGGGCACAGGCACATCCGGAGTGGTGAGCCGCGAAACGGGGGCATCCAGGAACCAGAAGCTCTCCTGAGCTACCGTAGCCGCCACCTCGGCGCCAAACCCAGCAGTCAGATTGTCCTCGTGAACCACCAGACAACGGCCCGTCTTTCTTACCGAAGCCAGCACAGCCTCCCGGTCCCAGGGCGCGATGGTCCTCAGGTCCAGCAGCTCAACACGACCCTCGCCCAAGCCCTCTATGGCTTCAAGCGAGCGATGCACCATAGCACCCCAGGTCACCAGAGTCAGCTCGCTGCCTTCCATTAACCTGGCAGCGCGGCCGTACGGGATGACATAGTCGTCGCCCGGATAATGCGCACTGCCGTCGCCCGTCATGAGCAGCGAACGGTGCTCAAAGAAAATTGTGGGGTTGGGACTCCGCATTGCCTCGCGCAAAAGACCCACCGCATCTGCTGCGTTCGATGGCATAGCCACCTGCCAGCCATAAGCGTGCGCAAAACGTACCTCATCGCTCAGCGAATGCCATGGATCCCCAACGTCCTTGCCAAAACCTCCGGGCATCCTCACCACTATTGGCGCAGCAAAGCGGTTGGCCGTGCGCCAACGCATGGTACCGCAGTTGTTGAGCTGTTCCGTGGCAGGGTCGGCATACTTCCGAAACTGGAGCTCGGCCACCGGCACCAGACCGCTCACTGCCATTCCAACAGCCCGGCCGATTATGCCCTCCTCACTCAGGCTGGTGTCAAAGACGCGCTCGCTGCCAAACTCCCGCTGCAGGCCCTCTGTGGCCAGGTGCACACCACCCTTGCGACCCACGTCCTCACCAAAAACCAGCACACGGGGGTTGACACGCAATTCATGCCGGAGTGTTTGCTTTATCGCCTCGGCAAACCTCAGCAGCCTGCCGTTTTCCGTGGCAGATTCCGTCCCGGGCAGCGCCAATCGGTCAGCCAGCGGCATGCCACCCATGGCCGCATCCTCCTCGCCCGGTTCGGCATAGACATGCCTTGCCACCGTGCGGGGATCGGGCGCGGGTCGCGCACGGGCTGCCGAAACCGCTTGCTCCACGTCGCGCGCCACCTCGCGTTCCAGCTCCCGCCACTGGGCCTCGCTCAAGAGAGCCGGCACCAGATACTCGCGCAAGCGGGGCAAGGGGTCTCTGACCTCGTCTGCCGCTATCTCTGCGTCAGTCCTGTAGCCCTTCTGGTTGTCCGGGCCCGAGTGGCTTGAGAGACGTGGCACGCTGAGCCGCACCAGCGCCGGCCCTTCCCCGGAGCGCACATGACGCACCGCCTCCTCAAGAAGCCCTGAAGACTCATGCGGGTCGGAACCGCTGCCGCTTCTTATAAACAGATTGCTGAAAGACGCCAGGTTCCGGGCAATATCAGCTCCGGGAGTCTGTAAATCTCCGCGCACGCTGATGCCAAGGCCGTTGTCTTCTATATAAAAGAGCATGGGCAGCCTTAGCGTGGTGGCCATGGTGAGGGCAGACCAGAAGCCACTGGTGGCCACCGAGGCGTCACCACCAAGCGCCACACTGATGCTCTGCCCGTA
>CAZWSJ010000027.1:0-36623 GCA_964636415.1 uncultured Gemmatimonas sp.
CCGCCCAGAGAGCCGCGGGTGGCCATGGACCGTATAAACACTCCGGGATCGAGGGCCACGTCTTCCATGCGGATACGGTCGCCCAGCAATGCGCCGCCAGTGAAAGGCGAGGTCGGATCCACTGCCACTATTCCAACCGTCCATCCTGATGACCGGAAATATCTGGTCAGAGCGCTGGTCATTGTGCTCTTGCCAGCACCCGGTGGGCCGGTAATGCCGATGCGGCGCGCGCGTCCCAGCCTCAGATGCTGGTCGGCCAGCACTTCCTCGAAGCCATCACGGTGATTCTCCACGATGCTTACGGCCCGGGCCAGCGCCGCCTTGCTGCCGGCCCGGAAGTCTGCCAGCAGTTGCCCGTGCAGAGCTTCAGTCGCCGGTGTCATCGTGCTCATCGCGAATGTCACCAACCAGTTCTTCAAGCAAGTCCTCGAGGGTCACCAACCCAAGCAATGACGGGCCGCTTGCATTGGTCTCCTGAACAATCGCCAACTGCCTGCGCGTGCGGAGAAGCTCCGACAGCAGATCGTCAGCGGCACGATCGGGTGTGGTTCGGCTTACCGGAAGTATTGGAGGCAGGCTCTCTCCGCGGCCCTTGAAGATGTCGAAAACGTGAACCATCCCAACGATGTCATAGGGCCGCTCACGGTAAACGGGTACCCTGCTGTAGCCGGAACCCGCGACACGTCGCGCGAGTTCTGCGGGTTCCAATCCGTCCGGCACTGAAAAGATCTCGCTGCGTGAGCGCATGACCTCCCGAACGGTCTTTTCTCCGAACTTGATCACGCCCGAAATCATTGCACGCTCCTCGGCGGTATCGATATCCACCAGGGCACCATCACGTAAGAGTCCCTCAAGCCCGTCTCTTGCTTCTCTGTCGTTCTGTCCGGATGGATTGCGCATGAAGGGACGACCCACCAACAGTGCTGCCCTTTCAAAGGGCCTGAGAGCAACACCAACCACGTGAAGCACCGGAATCATGAAGGGAGCCACCGCCTCTGCCCAACGCCTGCCAACCACCCGTGGCAGGAGATGTCCAACGAGCAGCAAGAGAGCCAGGAACACAAGAACATTCACAGCGAAGTTCCAACTGTGCACTCCGTTTATGGATACCAGCAGCGCAGCGACCGCAAACACCATCAGCATGGCTGCAGTTCCGGCGGCGTTTGAAAGCTGCTCCGGCTCTTCCAGATAGAGTATCAGCTTTTGAGAACTGCCCTCGCGGTATTCCAGCCAGTGCCGGAACCAGAGCTTGCTTACCGTTCTCGTGGCAGTGGTTCCCAGTGTGAGAACCGCCACCGCAGAAACAACGAGGAAAATGAGAAGCGCAATCATCTTGAGGTCTCCGGCTTGAGGGATGCCTCGCTGTCCTCATCGTGCAGTCTCTGAAAATACACGCGCTCTATCTTGCGTCTTGAGACCCGTTCCACGATCACGCGGAACGGCCCTATCACCAGCGTCTCACCCGAGCGCGGCACTCTGCCAAGCAACTCAAGGATGAGGCCGCCCACGGTGGACACATCGTCTCTCTCGAAGTCGTAGCCCAACTCATCCGAGAGATCATCAAGCGTCAGTCTGCCGGATACCCAGTAACGTTCGTTTTCCTCATTGTCGACGAGCTTTTCCTCATTGTCGTACTCGTCGCGAATTTCACCCACCAATTCCTCAAGTACATCCTCGATTGTAACCAGGCCTGCGGTTCCGCCGTACTCATCGGCAACAATGGCGATATGCCTGTGCGCCTGGCGGAACTCTTTCAGGAGGTCTGCGATGCGCTTGGAAGCAGGAATGAACACGGGTTCGCGAACCAGTGTTGGCCAACCGCCTTCGGGTTCTGCATCGGAAAGCACACAGGGGAGCAGATCCTTCACGTAAAGAATGCCGACAATTTCGTCGACCGATTCTTCATAGACAGGCACACGTGAGTGCTGGGCACTGCGCACGCGATCCAGCATCTCCGACCAGGGTGTTTCCCGGTTGATGCTGAAGATGTCCACGCGTGGGACCATCACCTCTTCTGCGGTGGTTTCTCCAAAGTCAAAAATGCTGAGCAGGAGTTCACGTTCATTTCCGGACACGTCGGCTTCGGTTGAAACCACCTCCCGAAACTGTGCGGCAGCCTCTTCGCGGCGTTCGTGCGAATCGTCTTCTTCCGGCGCATAAGTGGCAAATAGGCCGTCAACCCAGTCACCAAGCCTGGAAACGGGCCTCAGAGGCTTTCCGAACACGAGTGCTGCAAGACTGTACACGCGCGTTGCAGCGGGCTCCCGGAGACTGGCTCCCACAACTCTGGCTGTTGATTCCGCCACAACCACGGTGATGAGTCCCGCCAGAACCAGCCATGCAACTGCAGTCAGTGTTGCCTTCGTGCTCAAATCGAGCGCCGCTGCAACACCGCAACCCGCTGCCATGTGGCCAATCACTCGGACAAATGCAAAGGTGCGATGATCGCGCTCACGGTCGGTTCCATTATCTGCCTGCGCAGCGCCATCAGCAGATCTTTCTTTGCTTCGTGAGAGCAGAGCACCATCGGCAGCGGCGGCCAGCGATGACATGGCCACTCCGGAACCAGCGACAGCCCAGGCCAACAGACTCATGGCTCTGGAGTTTGAGAAAACCAGAAGCGGCGGAGCAATTGCTCCTGACGCCGCCACATGCGGGAAGCAGTGCGACTCTCGTCTTCCGGGTGTTCCCAGCCACAGGCGTGCAGGGTTCCGTGAACCACCAGGCGCGCCAGCTCTTCACGAATCCCCACACCCATTGCGAGCGCGTTCTTGCGTGCGACTGCGGGACAAATATAAATGTCGCCCAGCACGCTCCGGTCGACGGGAGAAGCGAGTTCAAAAGTGATCACGTCGGTGGGCCCGGAGTGACCAAGGTGCAGACGGTTGAGCCTGGCAATGTTTCGCGGTGTCACGAAGGTGATGGACAACATCGCCTGACGAATGCCGAGAGCCTTGAGCACATGACGCGCCAGTTCCGCCACGCGGACAGAAGCCACTGCAACCCGCACTCCATCGCTTGCAACCGATACAGCCAGCGATTCGCTGCCCGGTGCAACGGCAGCTTTGGAAGTGGCTGTTCCTTTCTTCTTGCGTCTACTTCGATCGGGTGACATCAGACTCCTGCAGCATCCTCGTTGTAGGCGCGTATTATCTCACGCACCAGGCGATGACGAACCACGTCTGCGTCGCTGAAATAGTGAAATGAAATGCCCTCTATGCCATGCAGTATCCGCTCGATCTGCATGAGTCCCGATTCCTCCCTGCGAGGCAGGTCTACCTGTGTCTTGTCTCCGGTGATAACCACCTTGGAGTTAACACCCAGACGGGTGAGGAACATTTTCATCTGCATGCCTGTGGCGTTCTGTGCCTCGTCGAGTATGACGAAGGAGTCACCCAGAGTACGTCCTCGCATGAAGGCGAGTGGCGCCACTTCTATGGTGCGCGTTTCTATGAACTTCTGAATGCGCTCAAACGGTATGAGGTCATCCAGTGCGTCGTATAGAGGTCTGAGGTATGGATCTACCTTGGCCTGCATGTCGCCCGGCAGAAAACCCAGGCTCTCGCCAGCCTCCACGGCGGGTCTCGCAAGAACTATCCGGCGAACCCGTTTGCGCATGAGTGCATCAACTGCAGCGGCAACCGCCAGATAGGTCTTGCCAGTGCCCGCAGGGCCGATTCCGATCACAATGTCGTGCTCGGCAATCTTGGCGAGATACTCCGCCTGGCCTGGTGTCTTGGGCTGCACACCGCGTCTTGCGCCGGGCAGGACGAGACTTCCGTTTGTGGCGCCGGGTGTCTCGGAGGGATGTTCTGTGAGCGAGAGCCGCAGAACATCATCGGCAGAGAGGAGCTTCCCATCGCGCACGGTGGTGACCATGGCCGCTGCCACGGCCTCTGCACGCGCCACGGACTCGGCGTCACCAGTGAGTGCGAGATGATCGCCACGAAGAGCCACACGCACACCGGTGCTGCGCCCCAGCTCCACCAGATTTCCGTCGTTGACACCGGCAAGCATCTGCTGGTCGGCTCCCTCCACTGACACGCGTGCTGTTACGGCTTCCTCTGCCGCAGCATCACCGCGTTCACCGCGGCCGCCTGTCATGATGCTGCGGATCCGCCCAGCCCGCTCACGCTTATGTGCAGGTCGTCGAGATCACTCTGCGGAACCCTTTCCGGCGCACCCTCAAACAGTGACCGGGCGGCGGTGGTCTTGGGGAAAGCGATAACGTCACGCAACGATGCGGCTCCTGAGAGAAGCATGGTAATGCGGTCGAACCCGAAAGCTATGCCCCCGTGCGGAGGTGCGCCTGCACGCAGGCCCTCGAGCAGGAAGCCAAAACGGCGCTCCTGATCTTCCGGGCTGGCAATGCCCAGCAGTGCAAACATCCGCGACTGGACAGCCGGGTCACTGGTACGAATGCTGCCTCCGCCCAGCTCGGTGCCGTTCAGAACCACATCATAGGCCAAGGCACGCCAGCGTACGGGGCTGTCGGGATAGCTGGCCAGATCTTCTGGGTTGGGTGCGGTAAAGGGGTGGTGCACAGCGCCCAGTTTTCCGCTGTCCGGGTCTTCTTCGAACATGGGGAAATCCGTGATGATCACAAAGCGCTGAACCAGGTCGTCAACGAGGTTGAGCCTTTTGGCGCATTCCTGACGCACGCGGTCGAGTGCCGGGCTGCTTATGCGGTCGGCTGCGGCAACCAAGAGAACCAGATCGCCTTCCTGCGTCTGGAGTGCCGATTGAGCCTCCTGGGCGAGGAACTTTGCCAACGGGCCCTCGTAGCCGGCGTTCCCGTGCTTGAGGCGCAGGAGGCCGCCGGCACCGGCACCACGAGCCAGTGCCTCCAGTTCATCCACCTGCTTGCGGCTCCATGATGCTGCACCCGGAACCACTATGCCGCGCACCCGACCACCGGCGTCAAGCGCCGTACGGGTCACGGCAAAGTCCACGCCGGAAAAGAGGGTGCTGAAGTCACGGATTTCCAGACCGTAGCGCAAATCAGGTCTGTCGCAGCCGTAACTTTCCATGGCGTCGGAATAAGTCATCCGATCGAAACGCGCTGGGATGTCGCGGCCGGCTTCGCGCCAGAGCTCGCCGAGAAGCCCCTCGGCCATGGCCAGGATGTCTTCCTGGTTCACGAATGAGGCTTCTATGTCGATCTGCGTGAACTCGGGTTGCCGGTCGGCCCTCAGGTCTTCATCGCGGAAACAACGCGCTATCTGGAAATAGCGATCAAAACCGCAGCACATGAAAAGCTGCTTGTATATCTGAGGTGACTGCGGAAGAGCGTAGAACTCGCCCGAGTGGACGCGGCTGGGTACCAGGTAATCGCGTGCACCCTCAGGAGTGGGCTTGGTGAGAATCGGCGTTTCCAGCTCGATGTAGCCATTTTCACTCAGGAAACGACGTGCTGTCTGCAGCAGCCGATGCCGCAGTATGAGGTTGGCCTGGAGCTCGGCCCGCCTGAGATCCAGATACCGGTACCGGAGCCGGAGTTCTTCAGCGGGCAGCTTTTCGCCCTTGCCACGAGCTACTGGCAACGCAGGCGTAACTGCTGGCCCCACAACCCTGAAACTGTCCACCCGAACTTCAACTTCTCCCGTAAGCATGTCAGGATTTATGCGATCCGGCTCCCGGGCCACCACTTCGCCTTCGCAAAGCACCACCGATTCAACGCCCACAGCAGCGGCGGCTGACTGGACTTCGGCCCCGCTCCAGCCCGGCCCGAACGCCAACTGCACTATACCGCTGCGGTCGCGCAGGTCTATAAATACCAGACCACCCAGGTCGCGGCTCCTGTGAATCCATCCACCCAGACGGACCCTGCGTCCCACATCACCGTGTCGCAGGCTGCCACAGGTATCGCTGCGCAATGATGTGGCAAGAACAGTCTGGCTTGAAGACAACGACATCTGAATTGGTACTCCGGCGATTGTGAAGCGAGCAGTTTGAAGGAGAATTTGGAATGCACTCCAAACGGTGAAAGTTACATACTGAGGAATACCGCTGGTAGCGCAGCGTGCAGGTGATCCGGGATCAGGCTCGTGAGTGCTGTCCGGGCCCAGTGCATTGCCCTTTCGCTTGACCCGCACTCGGAGCGTCGTTTAGTCTCAGTCGCATGCGCCGCATGCTGATCTGCGGGCTTGCCGCGTTCGGGTGGGCTGGAAGCCTCGCTGCGCAGGCTGTGCCCGCACGCGACCTCTGGGAGTTCCCTCTCGGGGCTATCTTCGAGCCACCTGCTCTGGCAACCGAGCCGGGTGCAGGCCTCTGGAACCCGGCCACCACTGCACTCGGGGTTGATGTCCGCTACCGTTTCGGGGTGGCATCGCTGTCGGCCGGTTCTGCCCAGGGAGTGGACGGGCAACTGCTCAGCATGGCGCATCGTCTTGATGGAGGCAGTACGCTGGGCCTGAGCGTGGCACGCTCGGGCATTGGTGGTCTGGTACGCACCGAGACCGACCCGCAGACTCTGGGCGAGATTCCCTACGTGAGTTGGCTCGCCAGCTTGTCGTTTTCGCGTGATGTTCTGCCTCAGCTCACTCTGGGTGCAGCGGCCAGGTGGCGCTATGGTCGCGCCGATCAGGTCTCGGGTCGGGCGGTGGCAGCCGATTTTGGTATGGTTCTGCATGACCTGCCATGGCGCGACGCACGGCTTGCAGTCTCCAGTTTTCTCTGGCGGCCCGGCCGTGAAACCGAAGACAGGCCAGCAGTGCTGGCAGCAGCCGATTTTCGCGTACTCGGAACAAACGCCGTACGGGAACTCCGTGCCGGGTTCAGCCTGGACCACGTAAACCGCGGCAACAGAGAGTCGGGCCCCTTTGTTTCTGCCCGACGCGAGAGGGTTGAGGGCAGACTGAGCCTGCTCAAATCCAGCGCCGGAGGCACGCCGGTACACAGGCTTCGTTCAGGAATTGCGCTGCACTACACGAGATTTTCCGTGGCCATTGCCCGAGAAGAGGGCGTATCGGGGCTCGGTGCGGTGTATCAATTCACATTAAGTTCCATTGTCAGATGAACAGCCCACTTCCAGACCTTCTCGACCTCGAGCCAGATCAGGCAATAGCCACCATTAGCGAGTGGATGTTGGCTCGCGGAGAACCTTCGTACCGTGCAACGCAGGTGTTCGGGAGGCTCTGGCAGCGACCGGTGCGCAGCTTCGACGAAATGACTGAGCTGCCCGTCGCACTGAGGCAGGATCTGGCAAAGGACTTCCGGATAACTTCGCTGGAGCTGAGTACCCGGCAGAAGTCGAGCGACGGCACGGAGAAGTTCCTTTTCCGCATGGGTGACAACCAGCTCATTGAAACTGTGGCGATACCCGACGGGGACCGGCTCACCTTTTGCATATCGTCACAGGCCGGCTGTGCTCTGCAGTGCGCGTTTTGTGCCACTGGCGCCATGGGTTTTCAGCGCAACCTGCGTGCTGCTGAAATAGCGGGCCAGGTTCGCGAGCTGCGCATGCTCAATCCGCCTCTCATACCCACCAACATCGTGTTCATGGGCATGGGCGAGCCGCTCATGAACTGGAAGGCTGTGGGTCCCACGCTCACGCTCCTGAACGATCCGCGTGCGCTTGGCATTGGTGCAAGACACATCACCATCTCAACGGTTGGTATCCTGCCTGGTATTCAGGCTCTTGCGGCAAGACCTGAGCAGTTCAGACTGGCCATATCCATCCACGCACCCTCGGATGAGCTGCGACGTTCACTCATGCCGGTGAACACCAAGTATCCGCTGGCCGACGTAATTGCCGCTGCACGCAGCTTCGATAGACGTGTGACTTTCGAGTACGTGATGCTTGGCGGTGTAAACGATGACGCAGAACAGGCGGAGATGCTCGCCGATCTGGCGCGTGAGTGCAGGGCTTTTGTGAACCTCATACCCCTGCACCCGGGTGGCTCCATGGGATTCACATCGTCCACGCCAGAGGTGATTGCAGCTTTTGCCCGTGCGTTGCGATCCCGTGGTGTTGAAACTGCCATCCGACGCAGTCGCGGCCTGGATATTTCAGCCGCCTGCGGTCAGTTAAGGACGGAGCGGGTTGGCAGGCGCGTGCCAGTCGCGGCCGAGCACCACGGTGAGGTCCACAAGGTGTGATGAATCGGCATCGGCGGCAATGCTGCCTGTGCCAAGGGCCCGCTTGAGGCCTTCCGCCCAGCGTGTGTTTGCGGTGTGCATGAAAATACGGGTACTGTCGTCCGGGTCCTCGCGACGCGAATCGTATTCCACAACATCGTAGCCGAAGTCACGAAGATAGAGTGTGGCACGACGGGCAAGGCCCCGAATGTCGGTTCCATTCACCACGCGCACTGTTACACGAACACCCGCCGGCGGCCGGGCAGTGGAATCCGAAAACAGCGCAATGTCATTGTCATTTGTGCCTGAACCGCGCGAAGAATTGACAGAATATGATGCCAGAAATGCACCAATGCCTACCACGGCGAGCACCGCGCCAGCAGTGATCCACTTGCGACGTGACTTTGGTTCGGGAGCGGGTGTTGGCCAGGGTTCAAAGCCGTCTGTCATCTGGAGTCACTCGGCATTCTGGTGCGCGCTTGTGTGGGCCTTATTGGTTTGTACTGATTTGTACCGCTCTTCTTTCCTGTGCTCAACTCAACAAAGCGAGTTCCACAGCGCGACGGTCGCCGGAGCCAATACGAGTCCCTCGCGAATGACCCACTCCACTCGCATGCGCACCACCTGCCGAAATACTCCATCGAAGTCGCGTGATACCTGATCGGCCAGAAACTGGCGATCGCTGCGCTGAAACTTGCGGCCCGGTTCGAGAAAGTCTGCCATGTAAAGGGCCCTTCCCGTATCACTCCACGCGGCAAAGCCCACCGTGTGCCAGCGTATTGCTTCAAGTACGTTCTCTCTCGTCTCCCCATCGTTGCGAAGCACAATGGCCGCCGCCGGCCCGTGCAGTAGATCAGGCGGGTTATCGCTGTCTCCCGTGATGGAACGAAGCTCTGCCGCTTCGGCATCGCGGAGAGCGTCATGCCAGCGACCGGCTGCAAGCCAGCCCGAGTGGCGTGCACTATCAAGTGCAAGCTCAGTGGCCCAGCGATCGAGCAGGGCCGTTACCCGGTCTATGTGCTCCCTGCGTTTTGTGCTCACCACCGCCCATGAGGGCAGCGGAGGCGCAGCAACAGATGGGTTATCAGGTGGCATCCATTGCCTGCCTGAGCGACGCCGCAAAGGCCACGGCGTCCGCCGCTGACTTGCCGGCCGCTCTGACCAGCGCACTTCCCACCACAACGCCATCGCCCATGCGAGCCGCTTCTCTGGCCTGCTCTGGAGTGGAAATTCCAAACCCTATGCATATGGGCAGCGTGGTTTCCGAGCGCAGGAGTTGCACAGTAGACGGAAGATCGGCTGCCAGGCTTGCACGCTCGCCAGTGACACCGAGGCGGCTGATGAGGTATACAAAGCCACCGCCGTGATCCGAAATCTCCTTCATTCGCTGGGGCGGAGTGGTTGGCGCCACCAGCCTGATGAAGTCCAGGCCACTCTTGCCCAACCATGCCTCTCGTTCCGGATCTGCGCCAACGGGAAGGTCCGTAATGAGAACCCCATCCACACCCGCCGTGCGCGCACGCTGCAGGACTTCCTCGCCGGCAGCCAGAACGGGATTGAGGTAACTGAACAGCACGACCGGAATATCCAGTGCGGCCCGCTTCACGAGATCCAGTGTCCGCTCGAGCGTGACACCGTGATCGAGTGCGACCTGTGAGCTTTGCTGAATGACCGGCCCGTCAGCCATTGGATCGGAGAACGGAACACCCACTTCCAGCACGTCCACGCCCGCATCTGCCAGGCCCTGCCAGAGAGCAATGCTGCTTACCGGGTCGGGGTGTCCGGCAGTTACGTAACAAACGAGAGCCTTGCGTCCTTCGCGCGCCAGAGTTTCAAAACGCGCAGCGAGACGTGACTCATGTGTTCTTTCAGACAAAGAAGTCTCCGATGTTGAGACCATAACGATGTGGATCCTCTGTACGAATGATGCTGCGCAGATACTGACCGGATGAGTCGCGTGCAGCAAGATCAATGAGTGCGGTGTCCGACAGCGTGTTCCCTCGTTCGTCAATGAGAAGACGAAGCATGGGTCGGGTAAGCGCTGTCGGATCCGGGTTGGGCCTTATAACCAGACCGATTTCAAAAGTATCCAGAACCACCACCGTGCCTGCCGGATAGATGCCCGTGAGGTTTATAAGGGCCTTCACCACGACAGGATCAAAGCCCAGGCGCTGGTTGTCCCGCATGCCTCTGAGAACATCAGCCGGCGTCCACGGGTGATCTCTGAAAACGCGACTTGTTGTTGCGGCGTCGAAGCCGTCGGTGACCGCAATGATCTTGGAGAATAACGACAGGACGCGCGGCCGTTTGCAGGTTGGATAACCCGAGAGATCGGTGCGCATGTGGTGTTCATATGCCGCGGTCATGGCCCGCCAGGGGCGCGCTGCGGCTCCCTGCAGTGCAGCAAGGGAAAGAACGCCCTGCCAGGTATGCGTTTGCAGCAAGGCCCGTTCGTTGTCATCCAGCTTGCCGCGTTTATTGAGCAAATCCAGTGGAAGCCGCGACTTGCCGAAGTCAAAAAGGAGTGCCGCCATGCCCAGATCAAGCAGCTGCGGCTTGGTGAAGCCAAGCTTACGACCTATTGCAACTGACAGAATGCAGACGTTTACACTGTGCACGAAGGTGTATTCGTCGAAATCACGCAGAGTGGTGAGACCCACGAGCGAGGTGGGGTCGGAGAGAATCACATCCACTATGCCTTGTACGGCGCGCTTCACCTTCCGGAGACCGGGATTTCTGCCGAGTCGGGCGGAAGTCATGAGTTCGCGCGTTACACCGATGGATCGTGCATAGGTTTGTCGTGCGCGTTCAGCAGCGTCAGTGCTTGCTGCATCGCCGCTGCCTGCCTCTGCCGGTGGCTGCAGAACAAAACAATTCACACCTGCCTGACTCAGACGCTCTGAGAGCTGTGCAAGACGGTCTTCTTCAGGGACATCTACGGGTGGCGCCTGCAGAAACGAAAGAAGCAGAATCCATGCGCGTGAATCAGGGCGGGCAACTATGTTGAGTTCGCCCAGTCCCGAAGCACGAAAAAGCCCGCTAAGCGACGCTACTGTCGCATAGTTGTCGAGCGAGAGGCGCAGCCTCATTTCATTGATGACCAGTGTGTCGCCGGCCAGATGCAGAGAGCTCTCGCCATCGCGAACCAGCACGACCTGATTGGCAGCGTCCAGATCTGCAAGAGCACGCAGCACTGCCACGTTCTCAACCGGATAGAGCCTGATTGCACGTACGGCAGCGTTGAGTGCCACCATGAGAGTGCGCAGCTCTTTCTGCACAACAGCGCTTTCGCCGGAGCCCCGGGCTGGCTTGTGTGGAGGACTCGGTGAATGGTCGATTGTCTTGCCTGGACTCATCATTCACCCCGCATGGCACGGGCCACTGCACTCCGCACTACCACGTCCCTGGTATCAGATGCGCGCTGCAGTGCGCTCATTGCCATACCCGTTCCAATCATTCCGAGGGCACGTGCAGCGCATGCACGCATCTCGGCGCTCTCACGAGCACCCAGAAGCCCACGCGAATTGAGGAGCGAGTCCAGTTCGCGAACGCCCGCATCCCCGCAGAGAGATCCGAAGGCCTCGAAGAGCGCCATCTTCTCGCCCAGATCAGCGTTGCGCGTGTCCTTGCGGCGCAACTGATCGGCAAGCCTTGGCAGCGCCGCGCTGTAGCGACTGGCGCGAATGGCGCGGTAACCCGCAACTCTTACCTCACGGTCTTCATCGTCCACCGCTCTCTCCAATGCCTGCAGCGCTCCGGGGGAGCCGATTGAAGACAGCACCCCCACGGCCTCAGATCTCAACCTGGCTGGTCCGGTCCTGAGCACCTTGGCCAGGGCCGGCACCACTGCAGCGGTTTGAAGCTGGCCCACGAGTCGCAGTGCACCCGAAACCACCACATCATTTTCCGACTCGAGAAGCCTCGCCACCTCTGCGGTGTGTGCACCGGCAAGGCGCAATGAAGCTTTCTCTACAGAAGCCCTGATTGGTGATGCGCTGGCAGTTCCAAGCCATGTCATGAGTGGCTCAAGAGCGGCGACACGAAGCTCTCCAAAGAGCACCTCGAGGAGCGAAGTGACAGGAGCTTTAACGTTGCTGTCGACTGCAGCCAGGAGCTGGCCAACCGCCGCTGGCTCACTCATGCGTTCGGGCAACATTGTCAAGGCACGAGCGGTGTCCGGAACAACTGACGCGCTGTCCACAAGCCTCGCTGCTTCACGCAGTATGTAAGCAACGAGATCGTAATGACCTGATGCCAGGAACTCCAACACAAGCTGATCGAGCAGGTCGAGCACTTCCTTTTGCACGCTGGGCTCGACCCGCAGCTCCAGCATATCGAAGAGACTGGCCAGCACCAGGCGCCTCTGGTCTTCGCTGTACTCGCGCCGCAGCTCTTCCTGCAAATAGGTGGTTTCGCGCTGATCCAGAAAGTACAGGGTGCTGTCGAAGTCATCGGGTCTGATGAGTCCGGGAGCTGACTCGCGAGGTTGTTCGGACGATACCGCAGCACTCTCGGCGTCGGGCACGGCCAGCGACGGCTCGCCCGGCGACATAGACACCACACCTGCAGCAGTGCCGTTCTCTGCAGATGCGCTCTCCTGCTCCGACCAGTCATCGCCGCCTTCGGAAACATCCACGTGG
This sequence comes from uncultured Gemmatimonas sp., assembly GCA_964636415.1. Taxonomy (GTDB): domain Bacteria; phylum Gemmatimonadota; class Gemmatimonadetes; order Gemmatimonadales; family Gemmatimonadaceae; genus Gemmatimonas. The sequence goes on from CAZWSJ010000027.1 coordinate 12,720, forward strand.
CGGTACGACATACGTGCAAAGTCGGCCACCCAGAGCAGGGTTACTATGTCGTCGTCCTCACTTTCCGAACCACGAACGCGCTGGAGCAGGTCAAGCAATTCTTCGAGCTCTGCTGCCTCACAGCCATTAATGAACGTGAAAGAGCGCACGCCATCACGGTAAAGCAACCAGGGCAATGAATCAGTTACTCTCTCACGATCCTGGAAGACAACATCACCTGCACACGAAAATGAGGACTCACGAACTTCCAGCACCAGCTTGTCCGCTTCGGCCCAGAGTCGGGTGAAAGCTTCGCGTGCGAGATCGAGGCTCTGGTTGCGGGCCGGATTGTTGGGCAGGTAGAGCTGTCTCGACCGAAATGCTTTCGAGAGTGCCCGCAGGGCTTCTCCCGCAAGCTGTGAAGCCGCCGGTGAAAGTGTTTCGGTCGATGGAGCGTTCATACTTCGGGAATGGAGTGTTGCATGATGGTTCCCATGTCCTTGTCTCCACGTCCGCTCACACACAACAGCACAGGTTCGTCGCTCTTCCAGCGACCGGCAACTTTATTGATCCAGGCCACGGCATGGGCCGATTCGAGAGCTGGTATAATGCCTTCGAGTCGTGTGAGAAGAGCCACTCCGAGCAGGGCCTCGTCGTCTGTGATGGCGTGGTACTCTGCTCTGCCGCTGTCGTGCAGCCAGGAATGCTCCGGGCCCACGCCCGGATAGTCGAGACCTGCAGAAATTGAGTGCGCCGGATGCACCTGTCCGGCCGCGTCCTGAAGCAGGTAGCTCATTGAGCCGTGCAGTACTCCCGGCCTGCCGCAGCTTATTGATGCACTGTGTCTGTCGGTATCAAGCCCTTCACCAGCGGCTTCCACTCCCACCAGTTCCACGTCCTTGTCTTTAACGAAGCCGGAGAAAATGCCCATGGCGTTGGATCCGCCACCCACACAGGCCACCACCGTTTTTGGCAGACGACCGGCACGGCCAAGCATCTGCTCACGCGCTTCACGGCCTATGACTGACTGAAACTCACGCACCATTCGTGGATAAGGCGCGGGCCCCACAACTGAACCGATTATGTAGTGGCTGCCTTCAACGTTGGTTACCCAGTCGCGGATGGCCTCTGTTGTGGCATCCTTGAGCGTGCGCGTTCCCGATGTGACGGGCACCACGGTGGCACCAAGCAGACGCATGCGGAACACATTGAGTTCCTGTCGCCGCATGTCTTCTTCACCCATGTACACCACGCACTCCATGCCAAAGCGCGCGCATATGGTTGCGGTTGCCACGCCATGCTGTCCTGCACCGGTTTCAGCAATTATGCGTGTCTTGCCCATGCGACGCGCCAGAAGCGCCTGGCCCACGGTGTTGTTGATCTTGTGGGCGCCCGTGTGGTTGAGATCCTCACGTTTGAGCCACAATGGAGCACCAATGCGTTCACTCAGGCGGGGAGCAAAAGTAAGCGCTGTGGGTCTGCCCACATACTCGTGCAGCAGACTGTCCATTTCACTGCGAAACGCCGTATCACCAAGAGCCTTGTCGAGCGCCTCGTTCAGAGCATCCAGTGCAGGGATGAGCGTCTCGGGTACGTATCTCCCACCAAAAGGACCAAAGCGATCATGGCTCACGCCCGGGCCCTCTGTCGTGGCAGCGTTGCCAACCGACCCACCAAACGCCGTATCAACTGCCGTATCACCTGCCGCCATCAGCTTTCTCCACCGCGCCCGATACCGACCGCAGAAACTGTCGTATGCGCTCAGGATCCTTTACACCTGGCGCGCTTTCCACTCCGGAAGATACGTCAACCACACTGGGCTCAAGCAGTCCCACTGCTCTTTGCACATTCGATGGCCTGAGGCCGCCCGCAAGTATGAGGCACAGGCCCGGAACGTGAGAGCGAAGGGCGGCCAACTCAGATCTGAGCCCCTCCCAGTTAAGCGGGATTCCCGTACCACCGGAGACCCCATCAGGCATACCGGAAGATGCCGTGTCAGGCATCCCGGAACTGGCAGCGCCGGCCTGTGCTGGCAGCAATGTATCAATGAGCAGCGCAGCGCCAAGCCTGGCCAATGCCAGTGATTCGGCAGGAAGTGTGGAGCCGGCTACCCTCTGTACAGGCCACACCGTTCTGCCCGCTGCGCCTGCCCGACGAAAGACTTCCGCGATGGCCTCCACGCGGCGCTGAACGGCACCGGCCGAGTTTTGATCGGGGACTGTGAGTGATTCGCCTGCGCCGGTCTGCCATGCGGGATTTCCATGTATCTGCAGCACGTCCAGTGAGAGTTCGTCCGCAATTCGTTCAATCTCATCGACCGACTGGTTGCCGAACACGGCGGCTCGCTTTATTCCGGGTCGCGGCGGACCGAGAATCGAGCGTGCCTGTTCAACTGTTACCAGACGTGGTCCACCGGCAAAGATGACACCCAGAAAAGAGGCTCCGCACTCCTCAGCAATCCTGGCGTCTGTCTCGCGGGTGAGGCCACAGATCTTGACCCTTGTAGTGGAAACGGGACTCAATGGAGTATCTGTGTTGCGGATGCCTCAGCTCGCACCGGGATATCCTGCCACAGCGAGCCCCGTGGGCCTCGCGACTCTGGAGATGGTTGACAGCTCACGAACACTTGTCTCAGGGCGAGCGGCAGCAGATACGGCGGAGCCCACCAGTATCGCGTCCGCTCCAGCCAGGCGGGCCTCGCTGATATCGTCAATATTGCGCATGCCACTTTCAGCCACCGCGATCCGATCGGATGGTATGTCACGTATGACGCGTGGCGCAGTTGACGGATCAATGACCAGAGTTTCCAGATTGCGGTTGTTGACGCCGATTACCCTGGCGTTGGCCTGGAGGGCTCTTTCCAGTTCCTGCAGGTCGCGGATTTCCACAAGAGGCTCAAGACCGGCCTCGAGTGCGGTATCCACCATGCGCGGCAGTATATCCGGTGAGAGAGCCCGAACGATGAGCAGCGCTGCCGACGCGCCCGCCGAACGTGCTTCCCAGAGCTGAAGCGGATCCACCAGAAAATCCTTGCGAATAACCGGCAGTTGGCTGGCGCGGGCAACGCTGGCCAGATCCGAGAGGGAGCCGCCGAAGCGAGTGGGTTGCGTAAGCACGGAAACGGCCGCCGCACCGCCGCGCTCGTAGGCGCTGGCCTGCTCAACGGCATTGAGCCCGGGGGCGATGCTGCCCTTTGAAGGTGAAGAGCGCTTCACCTCCGCTATCACTCTGATGAACTCGCCCCTGAGAGCCCGGGCAAAAGGTATGGCCGGCCTTGCATCCAAGGCACGCGCCCTGATGTTCGCCGCATCCACCTGCAGCAACGCAGCTCGCTGACGGGCTTCAACCACCAGCTCGCCCAGCGTACCCGTTGGCTCAGTCCAACCCATCGAAGATTTATCCTGTGACAGCATGGCTGCTGCTGATCCTTGCACTTCGGCCTGTATTCGGTTAACGTGGCGAAGGAAGTATTCGGCCCCCCTTCGGGTTCTCGAGCACCACCTCTCTGGAGCAGCCATGCCGCTCACCAAACGCCAGCGCGAAATTCTTTCTTTTCTTTCGGAGTACAGCCAGGCAAACGGCTATGCACCGAGTTTCGAAGAGATTGCGTCCCGCTTCAACTATAACTCCCTGGCAACGGTGCACGAGCACCTCACCAACCTTGAGCGCAAGGGCTACATCAAGCGCTCCTACAACGAAAGCAGATCGATAGAAATCCTGCCTTCAGAAATATACCAGCGTTCAGTTGATCTTCCCTTGTTGGGACTGGTGGCAGCAGGTGCACCCATTGAGGCCTTGCACACGGGCGACACCATGTCGGTCCCGGATGGCTTTCTGCGGCACGGCGGCAGCCACTATGTGCTGAGAGTACGCGGCGACTCCATGATTGAAGAACAAATCCGCGATGGTGATTTCGTGGTCGTGAACGACCGCCGGGCTGCTGACAACGGTGAAATGGTCATCGCACTGATCGATGGCGGTGGTGCCACGGTCAAGCGATACTTCCGTGAGCGTGACGGGCGCATCCGGCTGCAGCCCGCCAACGAAGCCATGCAGCCCATTTTCGTCCACGAGGACGATATACGAATCCAGGGCATAGTGGTGGGAGTAATGCGGCGTTACTGAAATCGCTGCGAGGCCGCCCTGAGCCGCTCCAAAGCCTGGCGGGCTGCCCCTGTGTGGAGAGCCTCACGCGCAAGCTCAAACGCTGCCCCAAACTGCATATCATCCCGGCTCACATAAAGCGCTGCTGCAGCGTTCAACAGCACCGCCGCCGCGGCGCCCGGCGTGCCACGGCCATCAAGCACGGCCTCCACCAGAGCCGCATTGCTTGCCGGATCGCCACCCGCCAGGTCGGCCACATCCACCTTGCCTATCCCAAACTCCGCCGGGTCAATGGTCCAGGCGTTGATCGCACCATCCCGCACCTCCCTCACCTCAGTAAGCCCGAGGGGAGAGATTTCATCCATTCCCGGAGAACCGTGAACCACCATGGCTCGCCGCGACCCGAGCTGACCCAGCGCCTCGGAGAGCAGGTCCAGCCGGCGATGCTCCGAGACTCCCACCACCTGCCTGCCAGCCCGGGCAGGATTCGCCAGCGGGCCCACTATGTTCATGACCGTCTGCACGGCCAGCTCTCTGCGCACCGGCCCCACGTGCCTCAGGGCCGGATGCATGAGGGGAGCAAACATGAAAACTATGCCCGCCTCCGCCAGAATCGCCGCCATCTGTTCAGGTGTGTTGTCAATGGATACACCCAGGGCTTCCAGCACATCCGCACTGCCCGAACGCGAGGTGAAGGAGCGATTGCCGTGCTTGGCCACCCGCACACCCATGCCAGCAGCAAGCAGCGCCGCAGCAGTGGAAATGTTGAACGTGGTGAGACTACCGCCGCCAGTGCCGCAGGTATCCACCAGCGATTCGTAGTCCGGCACGGGCAGCACCACCATGGCATCCCTGAGCGCACGCACAACTCCCGCCACCTCAGAGGCTGTCTCCCCCCGTACTCTCAAACCCATGAGCAGAGCTGCCATCTGCACCGGTGAGGCTTCACCGCGCATGATCACCCCAAAGGCTTCATGCAGCGAATCCGAATCCAGTACCTCATGGGCCGCCATCCTGCGCACCACTGCTGAGAGCGGATCAACCGGCATTGATTGACTCCAGCAAAGCCTCCGGGAGCTCATTCTGTGAAGCGATCAATGAAATCACGAGACCGAGAAGGCGTACCCTCTCCACGTCTTCCTCCGTGTAAATGCCGCGCTGTGCGCGGTTGGTGAGATTGACGACTCCAACCAGTCTGTCATGGTAGACAAGTGGGAAGCTGATAAAACTGCCCGTGGTGAAATACTGATCCCGCAGCAACGGATGCTGCGCTGCCTCACGCACGTCCTGTACCAATAATGGCTCGCGTGTTGCTGCGACTCTTCCCGCCACTCCCTCGCCTATCCTCACACGCAGGCCCTCAGGCACATTGGGCGCGATCCCGCGAGCGGCTGCGAGGTACAAGTTGTCAGGCTCCGGCGCTGTAAGCATCAGCGAGCAGCGCTGGGCCTGCATATCGTCGCCAACCAGGGCCAGAAGCCCATCTACCAGTGCCCTGGCGCTGCCGGCCTCCGAGTCAAGCGTAAGTACGCGGTCAAGGAGGTACAGAGTTCTGGTGCGCTGCCTGAGTGCCTCGCTGCGGCGATGGAGCTCCACGTGCGCGGCCTCAAGCTGAGACACAGCCGTGGCCAACTGCTGGCTGGTGAGATCGGCCCGCCTGGCCGCTCTGCGGGACTCCTCTCCGGCACGGGCTGCGTCGGCCTGAAGTGCCACCACAGCCGCCGGACTGAGCGACGCAAGACGTGGTGGAGTATTGCGGGCCTCAACCAGAGCCCTTTCAAGTTCGGAAAGCTTCCGAACGTACTCGCCATGCACGCGCTGCGTAACATCCTCCAGCGTGCGCACCGCCTCCTCACGCGCCAGACGCTCGGAGATCCTCAGGTAGGACAGATCAAAGAGAGCCATGGCCGACGCCAGACGTTCAGTTGTTCTGGTACCGAAGATCTTCCTGGGTTCGTAGAGCGCCAGGATGGCTCCCAACTGGCCGTCCACCAAGAGGCCTCTGAGCGAGAGGATGCCCCCGTCAATTGCGGAGGTAAAGCCCATGAGCCTGGCGTAGTCGGCAGAACGGTCGGTGACGTCCTGAAAGGGACCACCTGAGGCTATTCTCTGTCTGGATGGCTCAGGCAGGTGATCGAAGGTGGTCTCCAGGTTGCTGCGATGCACCCTTGGCCCGATGGGCGAGAGCCTCTCCCGGAGCATTTCGCGGCGCGCGTCATAATGGATCAGGGCCAGTGACGCGCCGCGATCCAACTCAGCCAGACTTTCGCCCAGCGCGACCAGCGCAGCGTCGAGGTCGGGCGCGACCGCGAGTGCGTGAGCGAGCGATGAGAGTGTGCGTGGAGCCATGACTGAACAAGTAATGGGGTATGGGCAGGGCTTGGGAAGCCCGGCGGCGCGGTCGGGGGCCGCTGGCGAAACCTGTACTTGGAATCAGCGCCTGCCTAGCTTCACGTCAACAATGGAGCCGCAACAGATACTTCTTGTCACCCAGTACGATGGAACGCGATTCGCCGGATGGCAGCGCCAGCCAGACTTGCGTACGGTTCAGGGTGAGATGGAGCGAGCACTGAGCCGCCTGGCGGGCGGCCGGCACGTGAGGGCCACGGCCGCAGGCAGGACGGACGCTGGCGTGCATGCCCTGGGTCAGGCCGTTGGAGTGCGCATGCCCACGGCGTGGGCCGCAGATCGTCTGCAGAGAGCCGTCAACTCTCTTTTGCCGGCCGATATAAGGGTTTCCGAAGCGCAGCACGTGGTTGCCGATTTTCACCCTCGTTTCAGCGCAACATCCCGACAATATCGTTATCTTCTGGGGACGGATGATTCAGCGCATTCGCCATTCCGTAAGCCTTGGGAGTGGCCCCTGGGTCGTCCCGTGGATGGCGAGGCATTGAAGGCGGAGGCTCAGGTACTTCCCGGCGAACACACTTTTCGCGCCTTTGCGGTAGCACACACGGCGCCTGTCAACGATCACCACCGCTGCATCATTCAGCACGCGGCTTGGGTGCCTCGTGAAGGCGGCTGGGTGTTTGAAATCTCCGCTAACCGCTTTCTTCATCACATGGTGCGATTCCTTGTTGGTACAATGGTTGACGTGGCGCTTGGACGGCGGCAGCCGGGTACGCTGCAGCGACTGTTGCTCGCATCTGCCAACAACCAGACTTCTCCGCCTGCACCACCGCAGGGATTGTTTCTGAACGCTGTCATCTACCCAGAGTTGCTCTATGTCCGAGAGCCCTGAATTTCCTCTCATGCAAGGCTCCGCCAAAGGTGGGCCCGGCGCGCTCCGCCATGGCTCGAGAATGCCGCTGGCGGCAGTTGTAATGTTTTTGCTGATGGGCTGCGAAGGCGCCACACCAGCCGATTCGGCCGCACAGGAACGGGCAGCTACCGCCAATTCATCCGGTATCGGAACATCTGCCCTTGGCCAGGCTCCCCTGCCCGCTGCCTCCATTGGGGCATCCCGGCAAACAGCCATTACAACCGCCGTACAGAGAGTCTCTCCCGCGGTTGTCACGGTACAGACCGAAGTGGTTCAGAAGGTGCCGGCCGACATCTTCGAGTACTTTATGGGCGGTAACTCGGGCGTGCAGCGTGACGCCGGAATCGGTTCCGGTTTTGTGGTGCGCAACGACGGTGTGATCGTCACCAACGCACATGTTGTGAACGACGCCACCACCGTCTCGGTGGCCATGCGGGATGGCACGACCTATCAGGCCAAGGTCGTTGGCATCGACGAAACAAACGACATAGCCGTGGTCAAGATCGATGCAAAAAATCTCCCCGTCGCACCACTCGGCCAATCGAGTGACCTGATTGTTGGAGAATGGGCCATAGCCATCGGCAACCCATTTGGTTTTGTGCTTGGCAATACCGAGCCCAGTGTGAGCGTCGGGGTGGTGAGTGCGGTCGGGCGCAATCTTGCCGGTCAGACCGAGGGGGGTGGTGTCTACATAGACATGATCCAGACCGACGCCGCCATCAATCCGGGCAACTCCGGCGGGCCACTAATCAATGCCAACGGTGAAGTGATAGGAGTGAACAGTTCCATCTATTCTCCCAGCGGCGGTTCGGTGGGTCTTGGATTTGCGATACCCATCAACCGCACCAAGCGAGTTGTTGAGGACCTGCTTGAGCATGGCGCCGTGAGGCAACCCTGGGTGGGGATCAGGCTGGAGGCTCCGCGGAGTGCACAGAGTGCCCGCGACGTGGCCACGGTGGGCGCCGTGGTGGCACAGGTGGTACCTGGCTCACCGGCTGAGCGCGCCGGAGTAAAAACCGGAGACCAGATCGTTTCTGCCGTCGACAGGCCAGTGCGAAACCCCTACGAGTGGGAAGCCCGCTTGCTCGATGTACGTGTGGGTGAAACAATCCACGTAACAGTAAAACGCGGCACCCGTGACATTCCGCTCAGCCTGACCGTGGCGGACGCACCCGAGGTAACCGCACCCAAGGTTACAGTGCTGCGCGAGCTTCAACTGGTCACTCTCTCCGATGCCATCAGGCAGGAACGCGGCATCGCATCCAACACTGGTGCTCTCGTGTTCAAGGTTTCCGATCGCATTCGGGACCAACTGGGTCTTCAGGACGGTGACGTGATCGTGCAGGTGGGACGCGTCAAGACAGCAACAGCGCAGCAGGTATCCGATGCCATCAACCAGCAGAGCGCAAGCGGGCCCATCACACTGGTTTTTGAACGAAGCCGACAGTACTTCCAGATTTCCTTCACACTTCGCTGACAAGTGACAGCAGCCAACACAACCGTGCACGACAACTATCAGTCGCCACTGGCTGGCCGATACGCATCCCGGGCAATGCTCACCCTCTGGGGTGCGCAAACACGTTACGGTCTCTGGCGCCGTCTCTGGCTGGCGCTGGCCGAATCGCAAAAAGCACTTGGCACGGACATTCCGGATGAAGCCATCAGGGCCATGAAGGCACATCTTGATGACATAGATTTTGAGGCCGTGGCCAACTACGAGAAATCGTTTCGCCACGATGTAATGGCACATGTTCATGCCTTTGGCGACGTTGCACCCGATGCGCGCAAGTTCATCCATCTAGGTGCCACGAGCTGTTTTGTCACCGACAACACTGAGCTGATACTCATGCGCCGCGGCATGGAGATGCTTCGCGACAAGCTCATTGATCTGCTGGATACACTGGGCGACTTTGCACGCAAGTGGAGCGACACGCCGGCACTCGGTTACACACACCTGCAACCCGCGCAGCTCACCACCGTGGGCAAGCGTGCAACCCTCTGGATGCAGGACATTCTTCTTGACCTTGAAGAACTGGACCATCGCATCACATGTCTGCCCTTCCGCGGAGTAAAGGGTACCACCGGAACTCAGGCCAGCTTCCTGGCACTTTTTGCTGGCGACCATGAAAAGGTTCGCAATCTCGATCGCATGGTTTGCGAAAGAATTGGCTTCAGGACTTCCATTCCCGTAAGCGGCCAGACTTACTCGCGCAAGCTTGATGCGCAGGTGCTCTCTGCGGTGGCGGGTGTGGCAGCCAGCGCGTCCAAGTTTTCCGGTGATCTTCGCATGCTGCAGGCCTTTGGAGAAATCGAGGAGCCGTTTGAAAAGAACCAGATCGGTTCATCGGCCATGGCCTACAAACGCAACCCCATGCGTTCCGAACGTATCGCGGCTCTTGCGCGTTTTGTTCTGTCGCTCGAACCAAATGCGAATCAGACGCACGCCGTGCAGTACTTTGAGCGCACTCTCGATGATTCCGCCAACAGGCGCCTTTCAATACCGGAGTCTTTTCTTGCCACCGATGCCATTCTGGTGCTGATGCAGAACGTATGCGCCGGACTCGAAGTGCACAGAGCCAGAATCAGGCGGCGCGTGGATGACGAGCTGCCCTTCATGGCAACCGAAGAGCTGATACTGCGTTTTGTGAGTGCGGGCGGTGACAGGCAGGAGGCGCACGAAATTATACGTCAGCACAGCATTGCGGCTGCTGCCGCGGTGAAAGACGGAGCTCCCCGCAACGACATGCTGGAACGTCTGGCGGCAGATCCTGCTTTCGGCATACCGCTGGAAGATTTGCACGCCGCAGCGGAGCCATTGCGCTTCGTGGGGCGCGCTCCGCAGCAGGTGGAAGAGTTTCTCGAAGAGCAGGTCAAACCCTGGACCAGCAGGACCAGAGGCACAATGGAAACCGAAGAGGTGCGCGTATGACCGCAGTTCCAGTGTCGTCCACCCAGCTCCCTCTTCCCCTGCTTCGGCGTGGCAAGGTGCGCGATGTGTACGAAGTGGACGCCAACAGATTGCTCTTGGTGGCCACCGACAGAGTAAGTGCCTTTGACGTGGTAATGGAGCAAGCCATTCCCTACAAGGGTGCCGTGCTCACGCAGATCACGGCCTGGTGGCTCTCACAACTCTCCGGTGTGGTGGATCATCACCTCATCACCGCGGATGCAGCGACCATTGTTGAGTCGGTACCCGTTCTGGCCGCTTATCACGGAGTACTTGCCGGGCGTGCCATGCTCTGTCATCGCACTCAAGTCATCCCGTTTGAGTGCGTGGTGCGCGGCTACATCAGCGGCTCCGCGTGGAAGGAATATCGCCAGCACGGCACACTGGCGGGCGAACCCCTGCCCGCTGGTCTGCTTGAATGCGGGCGACTTGACCCGCCGATTTTCAGTCCGGCCACCAAGGCCGAGTCCGGCCATGACGAAAACATCACCATCTCACGCATGGCGTCCGAGCTTGGGGCTGACATCACCGCTCAACTCAAGAGACTCGCACGGCGGGTCTACGATTTTGGCCGCAGCACGGCCGAATCGCGTGGGATTATCGTTGCCGACACAAAGTTCGAGTTTGGCTGGCGTGAAGGAAAGATTCTGCTCATAGACGAAGTCCTCACGCCCGACAGCTCACGTTTCTGGCCGGCTGAGTCTTACACGCCAGGGAGATCACAGCCCAGCTTCGACAAGCAACCGCTTCGAGACTGGCTGGATGCAGAACGAAGGGCCGGCCGGTGGAACGGTGAAGCGCCGCCGCCAACGCTGCCACCCGAAGTGGTGCGAGCCACAAGCACCAGATACCGTGATGCATTTCTGCGCATAACCGGTACCGCGCTCGACCTCGCGGCTCTGGGCCTGCCAGGTGATGTCGGCGAGCTGCCGCAGGAGGCAAGCTGATGTTCGCCCGCGAAGGCTATCCCTTCATTCTGGGTGCACTGGCCCTGGCCATTGTGGGCTTTCTGCTTGCCCTTCGTCTGCGATCGTGGTGGATCTGGCTGCTGGCGTTTGCTCTGACGCTGGTGATGCTCTGGGTGGCCTGGTTTTTCCGCAACCCGGATCGCCCGGGGCAGCGTGGAGACCTGTTGGTTATCGCGCCCGCCGACGGCCGCGTGGTACTCATAAACGAGATTGACGAGCCAAGCTATGTTGGTGGCAAGACCACCCGCGTATCGATTTTCCTGAACATCTTTGACGTGCACGTGAACCGCTATCCCGTGAGCGGTAAGGTGGAACACCTGGAATGGCGCAAGGGAAAGTTCCTGAACGCCATCTCCGAGGCGTCAAGTGAAGAGAACGAACAGAGCTCAGTGGGCATATCAACGGGAACCCACAAGCTGCTTGTGCGGCAGATAGCAGGACTCATTGCGCGGCGCATCATCACTGATCCGGCCGTGGGTGACGTGGCCACACAGGGCAGCCGGTTCGGTCTCATAAGATTCGGTTCACGGGTGGATGTATTCCTGCCTCCAGACTCCACCCTGCGCGTAACGCTCGGCCAGCGAACGCATGCCGGCCAAACGGTAATAGCGGATCTTCCGGCTGTCTGACATGGAGATGTCCACCAACCCCGGTGCCGGTCATCGCAGAAGAGCCAGAGCGGTCATAGCCCTGCCGAACGGCTTCACGCTCGCCAACCTCTTTTTCGGCATGTTTGCCATAGTAGCCGCATCGCGCGGGAACTTTGACGCTGCTGCGCGCTTCATAGTGTTTGGTGCCATAGCCGATGCGCTCGATGGCCGCGTGGCCAGAGCAACCGGTTCGGGTTCCCGTTTTGGCGAAGAACTCGATTCCCTGGTGGACGCAATTTCGTTTGGTCTGGCGCCGGCGCTCATCATGTATTTTGCAGTGTTCCAGACCGGACGCTGGGAATGGATCTTCTGCTTTATTTACACGGCCTGTGCCGTGATGCGTCTGGCGCGATTCAATGTCGAATCGGCCGGACGCCAGCTCACTCACTTCAGTGGTCTACCGAGCCCAGTGGCCGGTCTCACACTCGCCACCTACTACTGGTTCAGTCAGACACCGCTCTATACGCAAACCGGCATAGGTGACCTGCCATGGCACCAGATGCTGCGCTTTGTAATGCTGGGACTCGGCATGCTCATGATCAGCAACGTCCAGTATGCCAAGGTACCCACGGTAAATTTCCACTCCATAAAGGGCATACTGGGGTTTCTGCTGGTGGTTGGCACCTTAATAGGCGTCATCTTCCTGCCGCAGAAGTTTTTCTTCCCTGCCCTCATGGGCTACGTGCTCTTTGGCATACTGCGCACAGTGTTCGACGGCATGCTGGACCGTCTGCCCAGCCGTGACAGTTACGAAATGGGAGATGAGTATGACGGAGATGAGCACTACGAGGACGATGAAGAAATGTTTCACCTGCGTCGCAGATCACGCAGACAGGCGCCGGGCAGAATGCGCATGAACATGCACGGCAAGTCCGGTGGAAGTTCGCGCTCCACCCAGCATGATACATCACACGACAACCAATCCGGACCCCGCGCCGGTAACGAGGATTCCACAGCATGACCCGTTTTCGTTGCGCCATACACATCGTTCCGCGGCGTGGCATTCTTGACCCTCAGGGCAAGGCTGTTCACGATGCCCTGCACTCGCTCGGCTTTGCTTCAGTGGGCGACGTGCGCATCGGCAGATACGTTGTGGCAGACGTGAGCGCGGAGTCCGAAGCAAAAGCCCGTGAAACGGTCAAGGCCATATGCGACAAACTTCTGGCCAATCCGGTCACCGAAGACTACGAGATAGCCAGCGTGGAGGCGGCGTGAAGGCCGGAATAGTTCGCTTCCCCGGATCCAACTGCGACGAGGATGCGCTGCACGCCATAGCAGACCACCTTGGTCAGGAAGCGGTTTATCTCTGGCACAAGGACAGCGATCTGCAGGATGTGGATCTGGTAATCCTGCCCGGCGGATTCAGTTACGGCGACTACCTGAGGGCCGGCGCAATTGCTCGTTTCAGCCCCATCATGCATGAGGTCATTGCTCACGCCCGGCGCGGCGGACTGGTACTGGGCATATGCAATGGCTTCCAGATAGCCTGCGAAGCCGGTCTTCTGCCGGGAACGCTCCTCCGCAACGAAAGCCTCAGGTTTGTGAGCAGCCCCGTACACCTGCGCGTGGAAACCATAGCCACAGCGTTTACGTCCAACTATGGCCTGGGTGAAATCATTCGCATACCAATAGCGCATGGTGACGGCAGATACACAGCCGACCCCGATACACTTGAACGTCTTGAAGGCGAAGGCCGCATAGTGTTTCGCTATGTTGATGCAAATGGCAACGCCACCGACGATGCCAATCCCAACGGCTCGCTTCGTAACATTGCAGGTATCATCAACGAAGAAGGAAACATCTTTGGACTCATGCCACACCCCGAGCGGGCGCTGGATGAGGCACTGGGCTCAACCGACGGGTTGCCACTGTTCAAGTCCATTCTTGATGCAGTACTCACGGGAGTCACGGCATGAGCGGCGACAGCGTCAAGACAAGTTCGGCTGTTACTGGCAGCAACGTGAAGCCCAGACCGGGTGATCCGGTTATTACCGCGGCACTGGTAGCCGAACACGGTATTACCGAGTTCGAGTACGAACGCCTTCTGGCCATGCTTGGCCGCACACCCACCTTCACCGAACTCGGCATAGTAAGCGCACTGTGGAGCGAGCATTGCTCCTACAAGCACTCACGTCCCCTGCTCAAGACACTGCCCACAAAGGCCAACTGGGTGCTTCAGGGGCCGGGTGAAAACGCCGGCGTGATTTCAGTGGGTGATGGCTGGGCAGTTGCATTCAAGGTGGAATCGCACAACCATCCTTCGGCGGTGGAGCCCTATCAGGGAGCTGCCACGGGCGTGGGTGGCATACTTCGTGACGTGTTCACCATGGGTGCAAGACCCATAGCCCTCTTGAACTCGCTGCGCTTTGGATCGCTTGATTCACCGCGAGTGCGCTGGCTGTTTGCCGGAGTGGTAAAAGGCATAGGCGACTACGGCAACTGCGTGGGAGTGCCAACCGTGGGCGGCGAAGTGGTGTTCGACCCCTCATACGAAGGCAACCCGCTCGTTAACGCCATGTGCGTGGGCCTCATGCGCGAAGACGAACTGATGCTGGCAGTTGCCTCGGGCGTGGGCAATCCCATAATGGCAGTGGGAGCCAGAACCGGCCGCGACGGCATACATGGTGCCTCCTTCGCATCGGAAGATCTTTCTGCTGCCAGCGACGCCAAGCGTCCCATGGTTCAGGTGGGAGACCCCTTCACCGAAAAGCTGCTGCTTGAAGCTTCGCTTGAACTCATCCGCAGCGGCCACATAGTTGCCATTCAGGACATGGGCGCTGCCGGCCTTACCTCGTCGTCGGCTGAAATGGCTGAACGTGGCGATGTTGGTGTTACAATAGACGTAACAAGAGTTCCGGTACGCGAAGTCGGGATGACGCCCTATGAAATTCTGCTTTCAGAATCCCAGGAGCGCATGCTGGTGGTGGCCAAACAGGGTCACGAGGATGCGGTAACAGAGATACTCACCAAGTGGGACCTTGAGGCGGCTGTGATTGGCGAAGTAATCGCCGAGCCGGTCTACCGTGTAACCGAGGGCGAACGTGTGGTGGCCGAGTTCCCGGGATCGCGCCTGGTCACCGACTGCCCGCAGTATGTACTTGAGCCGGCGGAGAGCGCAGAACTCGCGGCAGCACGTTCACAGGACCCGCATGAAGTTGTGCCTCTTGAAGAAGAAGCTGATCACGCGTGGACGCTTGAGCGACTGCTTTCGAGTCCCACCATTGCCAGCAAGCGC
This sequence comes from uncultured Gemmatimonas sp., assembly GCA_964636415.1. Classification (GTDB taxonomy): domain Bacteria; phylum Gemmatimonadota; class Gemmatimonadetes; order Gemmatimonadales; family Gemmatimonadaceae; genus Gemmatimonas. The sequence continues at coordinate 27,865 of CAZWSJ010000027.1, forward strand.
TGGGTTTGGCAGCAGTACGACTCAACCGTGAGAACGAGTACAGTGCGCGGGCCTGGCAGCGACGCTGCCGTGGTGCGCCTGCGTGGCAGCGACAAGGCAATTGCCCTGAGTATAGATGGCAACGGCCGTCATGTGGCGCTGGATCCCCTGAATGGCGGCAAAGCAGTGGTGTGCGAGGCTGCCCGAAACGTGGCCTGCACGGGAGCGCGCCCCCGCGCCATCACCAACAACCTCAACTTCGGTAACCCCAAGAGGCCTGAAGTTTATTTCCAGCTTCAGCAGGCCATAGCAGGCATTGGCGAAGCATGTTCGGCGCTCGATACACCGGTAACGGGCGGCAACGTTTCGCTTTACAACGAAAATCCGCGCGGCGCCATTCACCCAACACCCACAATAGGCATGGTTGGTGTGGTGGAATCGCCGAGCCACATCACGCCCTCTGCTTTCCAGCGTGAGGGAGACTCCATTGTCCTCCTTGGCGATTGCAGCGACGAACTGGGCGCCAGCGAGTACCTGCTCTGGCTGCACGGACTCACCATTGGCGCACCGCCCCGTTGCAATCCCATGGTTGAGCGTGCGCTCATAGACAGCGTGCTTGAGGCCATAGCCGCGGGCGTAGTGAGTTCAGCGCACGACTGCAGCGATGGCGGTCTGGCTGTTGCGCTTGCTGAGTGCGCCATGCTTGAGCGTGACCACAGTCATGGATTTTCTGTTGACCTTTCGGCCTGGTCCCATCTGCACGAACGTGCGCTGCTGTTTGGCGAGGCGCACGGGCGTGTGGTCATTTCCACATCCAGGCCCGAAGCCGTGATTGCCGTGGCTGAGAAGCACGGCGTAGCGGCGCGGGTCATCGGCAAAGTGAAGAGCGCAGAGAGCGGAGCACACTTCACCATTGCAGAAACCACATTCAGTGCGCCTATAGCGTGGTTGGCGCATGCGTATCACGACGCCATTCCGGCCATCATGGACCAGCCTGCCTCGGGGGAACAGGGCTGAATCCGACATGCTGCAGAAGCTGGCTTCTGCAGCAGATACCGACACTCAACGTCTGAAGGACATAACATCATGTGCGGGATCTTCGGCATCTACGGCAATCGGGATGCAGCAGCGCTGACACAGTTGGGGCTTTACGCCCTGCAGCACAGGGGACAGGAATCGGCAGGCATCGTGGCTGTTGACGACCACGGCCGCGCGCGTGCGAGCAGAGCCATGGGTCTTGTTTCGGACAGCTTCAAAGAAGCCGAGATGAAGAACCTGCAGGGCCCCATTGCGATCGGGCACACACGTTACAGCACTGCGGGCAAGTCAATCATAGAGAACGCCCAGCCCATTCTGGCCAGAGTGAGACGTGGTCATATTGCACTGGCGCACAATGGCAACCTTATTAACGCCATAGAGCTGCGACGTGGCCTGGAGGATGAAGGTGCCATCTTCTCCGGCACCATGGACTCCGAAGTCATTGTGCATCGCATTGCCCGCGCAAGTGCCAGTGCCACCACACCTGAGGCTCGTGTGACAGAGGCGCTCGCGGGAGTGGAGGGGGCATACGCGCTGGTTATTGTGCTTGACGAAACAGTAATAGCAGCACGTGATCCACGCGGTTGGCGACCATTGGTAATGGGCAGACTTGGTGATTCCATAGTATTCGCCTCCGAGACCTGTGCACTGGACATAGTGGGTGCCAGACTGGAGCGCGAAGTTGAACCCGGCGAGATAGTGGCCGTTGATCGTCTGGGTCTTCGTTCCATCAAGCCTTTCGAGGCCAAGCCTACGGCTCGCTGCGTATTCGAGCATGTTTACTTCGCAAGGCCCGACAGCCAGGTGTTTGGTGGATCCGTGAGTAACTCACGGCGTGCGCTGGGCAGAAGGCTCGCAATTGAACAGCCAGCACCCGGTGCAGATTTCGTATTCCCCGTGCCTGACTCTTCAAATGCAGCGGCCCTTGGCTACTCGGAACAGTCCGGTATTCCCTACGAACTGGCGCTCATTCGCAACCACTACGTGGGGCGCACATTCATCCAACCCACCCAGGCCGGCCGGGTTGCCAAAGTCAAAATCAAGTACAACCCCGTTCGCGAACTATTGGAGGGAAAGAGCGTTGTAATGGTGGACGACTCTATAGTCCGCGGCACCACCACGCGTGGTCTCGTTTCACTTATTCGTGCCGCAGGGGCCCGTGAGATACACATGCGCGTGTCCAGCGCGCCGGTAATTTCAGAGTGCTATTACGGCATAGACATCCCCAATCGCAAAGAGCTTATAGCTGCCCAGATGAGCCATGACGAGATGGTAAAGCATCTTGGCATAGACAGCCTTGGCTATCTGTCCATAGAGGGCATGTTGTCGGCAGTGCCGGGCGGCCCTGGTGGCTATTGCTACTCCTGTTTCTCGGGTGTGTATCCCACCGCCATACCGAGCGACGCTGACATGCTCAGGGCCGGCGGCGAGAGTTGAGCAACATGGCGATTGAGAGAGAGGACCTGCATGAAGGCAGGCAGGAGAACAGCAGAGGCGACAACACAGACAGCCTTCGCACACTCAACGCGCTGAGGCATTTGGTGCGCCTGATAGCCGGTGCCTCGCGCGTTGTTGAAGCGAGCACCGGGATCACAGGCGCTCAGATTTTCGTATTGCGCGTGCTGGCCGCGCAACCGGATCCAATCAGCCTTAATGACCTTGCTGCGCTTACACTTACCCACCAGAGCACCGCGTCTGCGGTGGTGAGTCGTTTGGTGGATCAGGATTTCGCCAGCCGGGTGCGCTCTCCTGATGACGCCAGACGTGTGGAATTGAGCATCACTGCTGCGGGCCGCGAGTTGCTTGAGAAAGCACCGCCAACCGTACAAGAGACTCTGTTTCGCGGTATGGCGGGCCTGAGTGCAGAGCAGCGGCATGCGCTGGCAAATGCGTTGGAGGACTTGCTGGCGAGTACAGGTATAGATGTGGAAGCGGCGCCGATGTTCTATGAGAGTGATGTGATAGACACGAGCGATCGCTGAATGTGAAGCTGCTGCGTACTAAGGTTCGCTGGCGTTCAACAATGGCCAATGACTACACCCTGGCAGCCGCCCATCCCGTGGAGGTCAACGATCGTAATAATCCGACAGCGTATCGAAACGCGGATTCACTACGGAGTTGAAGAATGAACCGAAGCGGTAGTTGAGCCCCACATTCAGGCTGGCGCGGTATCCGGTTTCAAGTTCACGGAGGCGGAGAAGTATTTCCTCATCCGACGCATTACCCTTGCGCAGTGTTATCTGATCACGGATACGCGAGTAGGACCCGCGGACCTCGAGCGAGAGGCCGCGGGTGAGCCGCAGATCGAGGTTGCCTGAGACGCTGAACCTGTTGTGTGACCAGTCATGGAGAAACGAGGACGCGGTTCCACTCAACCGCGCATTACCCCATGGCTGCCGCGATGAGAAGGCCAGCTTGAGCTGATGATCAAGGAGAGTCTCATCCATCTTGTCGTAGATGGTCGAATCGACATAGTCGTAGCGTGTGGTTCCAACCGAGTACACCGCTATCATCTGTCGGCGGGTCACTTCGGAATAGGGGAAGAGATCCCACTCGATTGCCGGCGCGATCCGGACACGTGCATCGAAGTTGTCCGGCTTTGATGCCAGATAGCCCCCTGTGAAACCAGCGGACCAGTGCTGGTTGATGGATCGTACAACCGTGGCATCCGTGAAGTAGCGATCACGCTGGGCACGATACTTTTCGCCTTCGTCCAGAGTGTAGGTTGTCCGATCTACCTTGCCTCCAACACCGAGTCTGATCTTCCACTCGTCCGAAGTGTGCTCGGCGTTGAGATTTCCACCAATCTCGGTGTTATTCTCCCTGGACTCCCCGCCGATCTCCGCATCCGCGCCAATCGTGAAGACCCACTTGTTCCAGGGATCATATGTCTGGGCAGTGACTTCACCTTCCGGGGCCTTCTCAACCGAGAGAGCCAGTCCGTCCGACTGGTCTTGTGCCAGGAGATAGCGCACAAGCCCCAACCTCAACACACGTGCAAGCTCTCGACGTTCGTCGTCATCCGTGGCGTTGGGCGGAGTGCTGAAATCCACCGTATCACTGAGCGTGGCCATGCTTTCACGACCGATGAACTCCAGCGTTACTTCCTGCCCACCTGCTCCGGTACTTGTCTCGGAGGCGATAACATGCACATCAGCGGCCGTTCGGTCGCTGACCCAATCCACCACCTTGAGTTCAGTCCTCAAATAGTTATTGTCGCACCTGAAGTGACAGTCAAGGAAGAGGCGCAGCCTTGGAACAGCATTGATTGCGGAATCTGTCGATGTGGTCGTTGAAGCAGCAGACTGGGCAGCCACGGGAATGGTGAACACCAAGAGGGCAATAGTGAACAACGGCAGGAGCAGTATCATCCAGTGTTATACGGAAGGTTAAATGTTGTGACGGATTGACGTGTTGCAGGGCAGACATGAACCCCCCGTGTCAATTCAGAGTCATACTCTCGCTTTTCAATGTGAAACACAAATACAAAATGAGGGTTCCCTATTACAGATGGATTGTCTCTTTCCAGGTGTTGTTCTCAAGGCTGGTTAAGAGGAGTTGAGGCCGCCCCACAGGCTCACCTCGGACGACCCTCGGTTGAACCGCCGAGTGTATTGCGGATGCTGTTCCTGCCTCGCATTGTTTGGTGGGCGCGACCAGCATTGGTGTTGCCTGGGGGTGGTCGCCACCCTACTCACATGTCCCAGGCGTTACCGGGGAGGAACCATGAAGAAGGTTCAGCCAGTGGCGGGGTTGCTATTGACCGTGGCGTGCGGGCGTGGAAGTTCTACCACGCCGCCCCTTCCACCTCCCCCGACAGTCGCAAGCGTGACCGTCACCGCAGCCAGGACGGCGCTCGAAGTCAATGATGTCATGACGCTCACTGTCGAAGAGAAAGACGCGCAAGGGAACGCGCTGACCGGACGCGCGGTCACCTGGCTCTCCACCGCCCCTACAGTCGCTTCGGTCACGCAGTCGGGGATCCTGACGGCTCTGGCCCCTGGGTCTGCCACTATCCGGGCAACGAGTGAAGGGGTCACCGGCTCTCTTGGTTTCACGGTGAAAGACACGGCAGGAACCACCGATCCGCTTCTCGTCCAGCGCCTGGTGGCGCAACAGGGGCTCGCCATCGCCCTTATTTCCACCACGCTCCAATCGCAATTGGGCGTCTCAACCTTCGCCCGCACCACCGACTTGAGTTGCCAGACACAGTACGGCGGGATCAGTATCCGAAAAACCGCTGGCGACACACTTCCGCCGTTCGACCTGTCGGTCTACTACGACAGTACCTGCACCCATCGATACCTGTCAGAGCACGTCACAACCTATGACCTGAGCGAGACTGGCATCCACATGATCGCAACGGCCTCGTACTTCGGCCCGACCGGAACGTTCCTTGGGACCACAACTTACGACGAAAGGGCCATGTTCCCGACCACCACCACCGGACTGGCACTCTACGGACTAGGTACGTTCACTCCGGCGAATGGTGGCCCCGGAGTCTCGCTCGGCCTCAGTTGCTCTCTGGGGGGCGGCTCGGGTGTGTTGATGTCCCTGCCCTGTCAGGCAGGGGTTGCCCAGAATCTGCCGGCCTTTGCGATCGCCATCGGCTCGGTCACAACTGCCCAGCTGGTAGTGGACACGCTGGGAGTCGTGTCATTCAATGGCGCCTCGACCCTCAGAAGTGCGGAACTCAATGGGCTGGCGTTGGCCGTGCCGAAACCTTCAGCCCTGACGATACTTGGCGGGGCCGCCCGAGGGACAACAACGGCAAGCGGCGGCGAGGCAGTCTTCACGCTCTTCCCACCGATGCCAACCGGCTGGAGTGTTACCGATTCTGCCCATGACCAGCGGTTCACAATCAATCTGGTGAGCAACGAGGTGCGAAATCTGACCGGAACGATTTCCCGGATCAGTACCGGCGCGACGCTCGCCACAATCGGAGTGGATCAGTCGGGAACGGGCACCATCACCTATTCCGACGGCACAGTGGCCGCCGTGACCAGTTGGACGCTGTCGAAGTAGGCTCCGGATTTCGACGTATGGGTAGATAGTCTGCGCTTCCTGACCAATAACAAGTGATACTCATCAAGGAAGGTTCAATGCGTCTGCACTCCCTCTTTCTGGCAGCTCTGGGTCTTGTCGTCGCCTGCGGCGGCGGTTCCGATCCGGTAACGCCGCCGCCAGTGGTTGCCTCAGTTACAGTAACAGGCGCGCCGGTTGCACCAATAGCTCCGGGTGCCACCGCGACTCTGACGGCAATCGTTCGTGATGCCGACGGTGCTGCTCTGTCGGGACGGACAGTTACCTGGACCACCAGTGCCGCTGCAGTGGCTACAGTTGCGTCAAACGGTACCGTAACTGCGGTGGCTCCCGGCACGGCAACCATTACGGCCGCCAGCGAAGGGAAGAGCGGTCACGCGCAGATTACCGTGGCTGCTCCAGTCCAGGTTCCCACATCGATCACCATTCAGCGCAGCGGTTCGTGGCTGCTTGCCGGCGACACCCTGCATCTCGGGGTCCAGGTTCGGGATGCTGGCGGCAAACTGATCGACGGACTGACGCCGACCGTTACGGTGGCCGAGGGCACAGGAGCAACGCTATCAGGATCGGTTCTGACCGCGACCAATGCAGGCACCGTGGTGGTGCGCGCAACCGTGGGCACTCTCAGCAGCACCGCCACCATCGTCATCTTTCCGGGCAGCGGTGATCGGCATGGCGATATCGCCAGGCTGGATTCAGTAGTGATCAGCCGGATGCGTGAGGCCCGGATCCCCGGTGGCGCTCTGACCATCGTCAAGGACGGCCGGCTCGTTCTGGAGCGCACCTACGGCTATGCTGACACCCTGGCCAAACGCATCCCGGGCAAGGATGATCTCTGGCGAATCGGCTCGCTCAGCAAGCCTCTCACCGCGATCGGTATCATGAAACTGGTCCAGGATGGGAAATTGACACTCACGGAAGCTGCCGCACCGCACCTGAACGCAGTCCCTCTCCTGCCGGGCAAGGTCGAGGACCCGCGTTTCGCGTCGATCACGATCAGGCAACTGCTGGAGCATAGTGGTGGCTGGAATGCGAACCGCGAAGTTGACGATACCCTGTGGGCCCATGCCTTCACCGGCACCATCGACCCAGTCCAGTTGAGCCGGATCGCCCGGGGTGTCCAGCTCGCCAACTACCCGGGCACTACCTACGGTTATACCAATTACGCTTACCTGCTGCTCGCGCGGGTAATTGAGCAGGCGACCGGACAGCCGTACGAGACCTGGATGAAGGCCAACGTGATGGCTCCGGCTGGTGTGACCAGGATGGCCCTGGGTCGCACTCCTTTGGCGCAGCGGCTGCCAGTGAGGTCAAGCCATACGATCGCACGCCACCGGTAACAGGACTCTTCGGCACCGGGAGTTGGGCTGATGTGACACCGGCTCAGGAATACTCCGAGGCCTCAGGACAGTGGGTCGGTTCGGCCACCGACGTCGCGCGCATCCTTGCTTCCGTTGACGGCAATGGCGTGGTCGCGGATCAGCTCAATGCCGCCTCGCTCGCCAACTTCCGCCTGCGGAACAACAGCGCCTGGCCTTCTGGCAGCTACTACTACTCCCTCGGCTTCGCAGTTGACGGCACCGGCAGCACTCAGGTGCTCACCCATACGGGCGGTCAGACTGGCGGCGATGGCTGGTTCATCATGCGAGCGGACGGGCTGATCGCAGTGCTGCTGTTCAACCTGACCCGTGCTCAGACCAGCCCTAATGTTGATGTCGCCCTGCTGCCGGTGATCAACAGCATCTCCACCTGGCCGACAGGAGTGATGTTCTGACAAGGGAACAGGCGACTACACATCCCCAACTTCGAGGCTGCAGTAACGTCCCGGTGCAGGCATTACCCTTTTCGAAGGATCGGGACCTGCGTTTGAGGGCACTTATGGCACAGTACACGGCTGAAACGATCTGGCTTCGTGGTGATCAGGATTTTCTCGGGAACCGCTACAGCCGGCGACACACATTACGGTTTGATGCTGGTGTTGATATAGCAGGCTCTTCGTCGCCGCATGTGGTTCCTGTTCCGTACTCCGATGCGACTGCCGTAGACCCGGAGGAAATGTTCGTGTCGTCATTGTCCAGCTGCCACATGCTGTGGTTTCTGGCCATAGCGGCAAAGCGCAGGTTTACAGTGGACTCATACAAAGATGTTGCTGTTGGCGTGATGGACCAGAACGCGCAAGGAAGGCAGGTAATGAGCGTGGTTACACTCCATCCGGAAGTTCAATTTTCGGGTAGCAGGCTACCTACTCGCGAAGAGCTTGACCAGATGCATCACGAGGCACATGAGGAGTGCTTCATAGCAAACTCAGTGAGGAGCGAGGTGCGTTGCGAGCCGGTGTATGGCGGACTCTAACAGCTCGTGCAACGAAAAAGGGCCCGGAGACTATCCGGGCCCTTCGACTTGATGGAGGTGAGGGGAATCGAACCCCTGTCCGAGACTGAATCCACCTCGGCTTCTACGTGCGTATCCCGCTGATTAAGGTCTCTGCCCGCTGGCCAACAGGAAGCCCACGCTCAGACAAGCTCTGTTTGTCTTACCCTCCGGCCCAAAGCATACCGGAAAGCCAGCCCGAATTTGCGATACTCACGTGCCGCCCCGGGCGGGCTGCCTCGTGAGCACTGCCGGGGTAACCCTAAGGTTACGCGGCGAGCGCCAGGTTGTTGTTGGCGATTGTGATTTTCCCGAGTGTTTTACCAGGT
>CAZWSJ010000028.1:0-36328 GCA_964636415.1 uncultured Gemmatimonas sp.
CTGCCACGCGATCCCCAGGCTTGCCATGCGGTGCACCGATCCACTCCCGCAGTCAAATAGAATGCGTGTTTCGGTGGTCTCTACCAGGTGCGCGGCTGACACTCTCGAAGCGTGCGGTGCGGCGGTACCGGTTCCAACAGTTGTGAGTTTCATTTGGTCCTAGCGACCGTTAAATAAGATCCGCCGGAAAGTCTGCTTGCCCCCTTCAGTGCGAAAGCGTGCTATGTACACGCCTGGAGCAACGGTACGTCCATCATCTGCGGTGCCATCCCACACGTAGCGTCCGTCACAGTTGCTTTCCGATCCGGCCATGCCGCGTCCGTAGCGGCCCGGCTCGAAGGCATTATTCTCGCCGTTCACGGGGATGAGCCGCCGCACCATGTTCCCTCGCAGGTCCAGAATATCGAGGGTAACCCGGTCGCCGGTTCCACCCACGTCAAACCAGAAGCAGGTGTTGCCGGAAGACGCAGACGGGAATGGGTTTGGAAAGTTCTGGTAGAGCAGTGTGGTGGTGGGCAGCTCTGGATCAATGATCACGAACGAGCCGAGGCTGTTCACGCGCTGCACGGCTCCCGTTCCCAGTGATGCCTCCAGAATCCAGCGGTAGGAGGTGTTGGCCTGCAGGTCAACGGGTGGTATGTAGGTGGTGTCAGTAAGACCGCTCGCGCCCAGTTTCGGCTGGCCCACCTCCAAGAGCTCCAGCTTGTAGTGCCACTTGCCGGCGAGTGGAGTAACCGGGGGGCTCTGCCAGACGAAACGCGGGCGTCGGGTATCGAAGCGGTTGCCCGTTGGAGAGTTGGGCGTGATGAGCGTTACCCACTGCGGAACTGCCTTGGGGCCAGTGATGGCCGACTCATAGGCAGGACCGGCAAGAGCTCTCACGCGCGCGCGCCAGAATACGTTACGTCCGGGTGGCAGCGGGGTGGTCAGCTGAATGACCACACTCGTGTCCATGGATGCGAATGTGCTGTCCACCAGAATACCAATGAAATCCCGCGTGCTGGATATCTGAAGACGGATTTCCAGCGGCCGTGCAGGCCCCAGACCGGCGGCCAAAAAACGAAAGGACGGTGTAACTGTTGGCAGTAACGCCTCCGCCGGTCCTTCAAGAAAAACGCCCTGGGCATTCAGCCTGGTTGGAGAAACACCGGTCACGAACGCAGCAGCCAGTACCAGGAGACTCGCTGTCAGTCCAGGACCCTGGGTACGGCTCATGCTCCCGACGGCTGCACTGTGTCAGGCTGTGCGCTGCTCTCCGTGCCAGAATCAAGCATGGGTCCGTTCCTCAGCCTCACGCTCACTATTGACGAGACACCGGGCTCCTGCATCGTCACGCCGTAAACTGCGTCAGCAGCCTCGGAAGTGGTGCGCGGGTTGTGCGTGATCACGATGAACTGCGTTCGCGACTTGAAGTCGTTGAGCATCTTCACGAAGCGGCCGATGTTCTGGTCATCCAGAGGTGCGTCCACCTCGTCCATGAGGCAGAAGGGACTGGGCTTGGTGAGGAATATCCCGAAGAGCAGAGAGAGTGCGACAAGGGCACGCTCCCCACTGGAGAGCAGATGGATGCGCTGAGTTTTCTTGCCGCGCGGAGAAGCGTGGATCTCAATGTCGCAGTCCAGTGGAGCATCGGGATTTTCGAGCCGCAGATCGCATTCGCCACCGCCGAACATGCGCAGGAATATCTGCCGGAAGTTCTCGCGGACCTGTGTGAAGGTGGCAAGGAAGAGCTCTCTTGCAGTGCTGTCAATTTCCCGAATGGCCTGATGCAGTGAGTGCTTCGCTGCAGTGAGATCGTTGCGCTGTGAAGTAAGAAAGTCCAAACGTCGCTGCTCTTCCTCGTGTTCCTCAATTGCCAGCGGGTTCACCGGACCAAGGTCGTCGATGGCACTGCGCAGTTGAGCGGCCTCAACTCTCAGATCATCGGTTTCGACGTCCAGCTCTTCAAAACCCGCAAGCAGTTCATCGAGCGGTCTGCGCCATTCGGTTTCAAGTCGCTGTCGTATAGCTTCACGATGTCCTGACAGCTCTGTGTGCCGCAGTTGTGCAGCGTGCAGCTGCTCACCTGATGCTGCGGCCGCGCGCCTTGCCTCATTGAGTGCAGTCTCACAGCCGGCAAGCACTGTATTCGCCGTGTTCACGGCAGCTTCGGCCTCATCAAGCCTTGCCTGGGCGTCGGCAAGAGTCTTGAGTTGAGCACTCAGGTCTCCATTCCATGCCTCAAGCTGATGCAGCAGTTGCTGGTCAGCTTCCGAAAGACTGGAAAGCTCACGCGTGAGTGACTCCAGTCGCAGTGAGGCGGTGTTGTCTTCTTCTGAGAGCCGGCGCTCTCTGTCTTTGGCCACTGAGAGCCTTGCCTGTGCCTGCGCCTGCTTCACCTGACAGGCGGCTCTCAGTTCACGCGCGTGCTCGAGCTCACGCTCCGCGTTCCCGACCGCTTCGCGCGCCTGACTAATGTCTTCGTCAGCTTCACCCGCGCGAGTGTTGAGACTTTCGGTTTCGCGCATCAGTTGCCCGACACGCTGCTCCAGCTCATCATGGCGGGTTACCAGACGTTCGGCGAGCGCATTGCTCTGAGCCACCTCGCGCTCTGTGCGTTCTTTTCTGCGCTCCACATCCATGGCCGTCTCATGGCTTCGGCGTGCTTCGGCATGAGCATGGTTTGCTGCTTCAACAGACGCGGCTTCCATGTGCTCCGCTTCATTCAGCGCCTGTCGCGCGCTGTCGGCCAACTGCGAAGCCTGGTCGCGATCCGCCACAGCCTTCTCAAGATCCGACTCGAGTCTGTGAAGCTCGGCACGACGTTGCAGCGGTCCGGCGCCCGTGGTACTGCCCGGCAGAAACACCGCGCCGTGCTCGTCCACGAAGGCTTCGCCATCGTCCAGAGTCCTTACACGGCCCAGAAGTGCACTTACCCAACCGGCCGCACTCTCTGTTGTTTCCACCAGTTGCGCCAGCGCGCCCTCTTCCCTCCCGGGACCCGGAATCACATCGAGCGGCAGGAGCAAAATGGGGCCGGGCTGGGTTTCCCTGTGCCAGCGACGCACAGCAGACGCAACCTGCTGGTCGCGAACCACTATGGCGTGCATCGTGGCGCCCAGATAACGCTCAACCCAACGTGCTGCCTCGCCATCTGCAGTTACGAAGTCGGTGAGCGGGCCCAGCACTGCACCATCACCGAAGCGTTCCTTTTCGTGCAGCAGTCGGGCGCTCGATGGTGCCAGTCCCACGCGCTCACGCTCCAGAGCGGCGAGTGCATTCATGCGCCCCTCAAGGGCCGCATGATTCTCTACCAGCTCCGCCAGCGCTGCTCTGGCCTGAGCGTCGCCGGTTCGCGCAGATGCCGTGGCCAACCTGGCGGTATCCAGCGCGGCGCTCGCTTCAGTGGCGTTTGCTTTACTCAGCGATACCTGCTCCAGCGCAACCGCCAACTCCCGTTCCAGAGCACCGACCGCATCCATGAGAGCCTGCCGCTCAATGTCCAGCGCCTCACGCCGCTGCGTGGTTTCTGCCAGCTCGCGCAGCGTGCCTTCGCGCTCGAGATCCAGGCGTCTGGCCTGATCACGATGCTCACGCACCTTGAGTTCCAGAGACTCCAATCTGGCGCGCTCAGTCTGGTGTTGCTGACGTGCAACGCCTTCCTCTTCAAGTCGCTCCTGAAGCGCGTCACCTGCTTCATTCAGCTCCTGTTCAAGCGTGCTGCAATCACTCGCTGCGCGCTCTCTGTCCTCCTGCAGACGCCGTCCGAAGGCCTCATTCTCACGCCGCTCTTCCTCCGCGCGCTCCCGGCGCTCGGTCATGCTGCGACGCCGCTCCTCGGCCACAGCCAGCTCACGTTCAAGATTCTGCGTGAGAGCCCGTTGTTCACCAACGAGACGCGCAAGCTCAGCACGTCCGGCTTCGGCGGTTGATCTGCCAAGCTGAGCTTCCTCGCGGGCACGCTCAGCATCGGCAATAACCGCATCAAGTACCGGCACTTCATGGCCCAGTGCTTCAAGGCGTGAGCCCAATGCATCCAACTCGTCGCGCCAGGCCACCATCTCACGCGTGGAAAGAGATATTTCAACCTGGAAACGGCGTGACATGAGTTCGGCATGGCGCTCAGCCCTGCGGCGCTGCCTCGCAAGCGACCTCACCTGGCTCTGTACCTCCGACACCAGATCGTCGAGGCGGCTCAGGTCAATGGTGGTTTCTTCAAGTCTCCGCTCAGCGCTGCGGCGACGATCACGATAGAGTCCGACACCCGCAGCCTCTTCAAACAGCTCCCTGCGCTCGTCAGGGCGATCCGAGAGCAGCGCGTCAATCATTCTCGCTTCGATCACAACACCGGAGTCGGCACCCAGGCCCGTGCCTCGCACCAGATCGTGGATATCACGCAGTCTGCAGGGCGATTTATTGAGCAGATATTCACTTTCCCCCGAGCGAAGCAGGCGCCGCGTGATTACCACTTCACGGAACGGAATCGGAAGAGCGCCCTCACTGTTGTCGAAGTAAAGGGAGACTTCCGCCATGTTCACCGGCTTGCGTGCCGATGAACCGTGAAAGATCACGTCTTCCATCTTTGCACCGCGCATGGCCCTCGCGCGCTGCTCGCCCAGCACCCAGCGCACCGCATCCGACACATTCGATTTTCCGGAGCCGTTGGGCCCGACAATTGCGGTCACCCCTCTTTCAAAAACGAATTCCAGATGATCTGCAAATGCCTTGAACCCATGTACCTCCAGCTTCGTCAAACGCACTAGAATACTCTCCCGGTCCTGTATGCAAGCACGGGCGCAAACCCTGCAATTCGCAGTGAGTCGGCCAACAGTCCAGCCTGTGCCTCTGACTCAAAGGCGCCCGTATAAAGTGAGACACTGCCATCTTCCTGACGCAGTGCATAAGCCATTATCCCTCGCTCACTCAGGGCCGCCAGTCGTGAGGCAACCAGATCGGAGCTCAAATCATTGTCGAGACGCAGTGCATAGGGTACGGATACTATGCTGCCCTCACTGAGCACCTTTCGCGCTCTCAGGTCGGCCAGAAACCTGTCGGCCTCTGTTCGCGATGGCAGTGCGCCAATGGTGAGCCTGTACCACTGCTCACCTGATTCAAGAACCGGCGACAGGGCAAGTGCATCGAGCGAGCGGACCTTGCTGTCAGACAGGGCTGCAGCGGGTGTATTGGCCGTGGCAAAGAATACAGCGTAGCGCGATGAAGAGGCGCTGTCGGCCGGATTCTCCAGTACGAGAGGCGTTAGATCGGGCGGTTGCGAAGACATGGTGGAGAGGCCCGAAGCCTGCAAGTCGTCACGACCGGATGAATCGCCCTCAGGTGAATCATCCATGCGCGTCGGAGGAACCACCGTGTTGGCACTGTCTGCAACGCTGCCGCGGCCAAAGAGAGCGAGTACCGGCGCAGGAAGTCTGCTGAGAATGTCCGGTCGCATCGCACCTATTACTATTGCCACCGCACCCAGTACCAGCAGCAGTGCCAATATCCCATTGCGCCGGCCGGCAGGATCGCTCTGTGCGGCCTCGCGTGCCCTCAGCACAGTCGCATGCTCAGGCGTGCGTGACGACTGAGGCCGCTCCGCAACGGCTCTCAGGTGCTTCACACCTTCGGGAACATCATAATTGTCACGGTCCAGCGTCATGACTGTGCCGAAGTAGCCGCAGAGATCGGGAAATGCACTAACCGCTGGATTTGCAACGGCTATCAACAGCGCGCCTACCTCCGCGAAACCCGCTGCCAGCCGTCGCCACCGATCATTGCCGTACACGGCTGCATCGGCAACAGCTTCCGTACCGCCAGGCATCACGAAAATCTGCTTCGTGTCCCGCATGGGTCGGGCTATCCGGTTCAGTGAGACACCATAGAGGAAACTGTCTGCTATGCCGTGTGGATCATCGTTGGAAAGCAGTGAATCAAGAGCCGGAGATTCTCCGATGAGATCGGCTATTGCCACCCGTCTGCTCTCTCCCTGTGCGCGAGCCATGCCAATTGCGATACCAACTGCCATTGCCGGGTCACGGGCGGTGACTATTACCGCGCTCACCGAGTTCAGCGCAGAAGCAAGCTTCCGGCCCTCTGTCTCCCAATCTCCGCTGGCAGAAAAGGGAATGGTCATGGAGAATCCTCGTAAACCCAGTAGTTCTGCCCAGACAGTCGCCCGATACGTTCGGCTTCGTCGCGCGTGGCGAAGGGGCCCAGAACAACGCGATAGACCGTGATGTCATCGTGCTGAGAAATCACTACTCTGGAGTTTCTGCCTTCGACACTGATGCTCTGAGCGAGCTTCCTTGCCTGCTGCTCATCAAGAAGCGTGGCGAAGGAAATCATGAATATGGAACTGCCACTCGCACTGGCTGCTTCGGTGCTGTCTCTTGTTTTCGTCGCTTGCCGGTCCAGGGGCGTTTCCGCTCCATCACGAACCAGATTGTACCCTTGCAAGTCAGTGGAATCATCAAACGCAAATTCGCGCGGCGTGCTGCTCCGGAACTCAACAGGCTTGTCCAGTCCGGCTGCACGCGGCCGTGTCCCGTTCCAGCGAAGCGTGTACCAGAACTGCCGCCCGCCATCCTTGATGCTGCGTATCCTGCTAAGAGTGGCAGGATGAAAAAACTCCACGTCATCCCCATGCGATACTGCGATCGCTCCCTCAAAGGTCACGAGTGGCAGGTCTTCAAGCCACGGAGCGGTGAGCGTGCCGATCACTCTGTCATCCGCCAGACTCACGACAAAAATCGAGTCCCCATTTCCCCGAGCGAGCAATGTACGTCCGACAGGATCCATGCGGAGTGCGCGTGCGGGCGAGGGCAGGCGTATCCTGCCTGTAAGACCTTCGTCGAAACGATCTGCAATTCGTATGAGCGGTTTGTCTTCAATGGCCACAAAAACGCGATCACCACTGGGCGTTGCAACCATGGCTCCAATCGGTCTGCCTACATCCACGTCCAGAGTCAGGCCGAGGTCGCGTGAGCGCAGTGCCAGCACACGGCTGCCCACGCCCAGATAGATGCGGTCTCCCACGAGTTCTGCAGTTTCTGAAACACTTCGACGGAGCCGCGCCTCGTCTTCTCCGCCACCAATGCGAATAGATATGCTGTCGGACACTATTTCGTTGGGTGGTCTTATGCGACGAACCCGCACGAAGTCCTTTTCAACACCGATGAGCACCAGTGACCCATCGGTTTGTGCCAGCAATGCATCCACAGTGGATTCGGGGTGAAACTCCCACTCGCTGCCGCTGGGGGCATAACGTACCAGACGGCCATCCGGCTTCAAGCCGTATATTGTGGCGCCGTCTATTGATGAAAACCGAATCAGCGTATCCTTGCGTGCGGTGGCAACCGAACCAAGGCGAAGGTCTACGCGAACGGGGCTGCCATTTCTGTCTATCGCAGCGAGGTAGCCGTCGTCACCGCCAAAAGCCAAAACATTCTTGAGGGCAGGCACACGAACATTCGAGCGCCAGACGGTGGAGTCGAGAGCTGGATAAATGGTAGCAGCAAGCAGACCGCCGTCCCGGGACATCCGGAGAACGATGGGGTCTGGACCGCTGGGAATTGCCAGAGGCGTCTCGTCTGCTGCCTGTTGCGACGTGCGATCGGCACAGCCGCCGGCAACGCCGCACGCGAAGAGTACGAGCGCCGACGTGAAGAACGTGCGCACCGCAGAAAATTACGTGACGGGCTTCGAGTGAGGGAGGGGTTGGATTCGGAAGCTCAGTAACTCGCCCCGAAGAACCACGTTCCGAAGCCCTTGGCTCCGGGCCTGCTAATGGGCTTGGCCCAGTCCCATCTGATGATGGCCACGTTATAAAGGTTCATCCGGAAACCAAAGCCGTAGCTCTTGAGCAACGCCCGTTCCGTGGTGAAATCGTAGTCGGCCGGTGCTGACGCGACGAGCTTCTGGCCCTTTGACCAGGCCACGCCTGCATCGTAGAAAAAGAGCCCGTCAATGGGAGGGAAGCCACCCAGCAGGGCTGTTCTGGCACCGTAGCGACGGATGATAGGGAACCTGAGCTCCGCATTCGCAAATGCAACCCGACTTCCGATCAGTTCCTGCGTGTTGCACTGCGAGGAGTTGTCGGCAGGCAGTCCGCTGCAGGTCACGTATCCTATGTCCTCGCGATTATAGCCGCGAACATAGTCCGGTCTTCCGATCCACTTGGGCAGACGCATCTCGTCACGGCCCATCGCCATGCTTGTGGTGAGACGTGTGGCCAGCGTCACGTAGTTGAACAGAATGGGGATATACGACCGCATATCAGCCATTACATCGCTGTATTGCCAGGAGCCCACAGTCTGATCCACCTGAATACGCATGCGCTTGCCCGAAATGGGGCCCGTATAGCCGAACAGCGAGTTGTCGGTAACCCAGGCTATATAGGGCGAAACCATATTGGCCGAGGCCAGGTTGTGCGAATCACCGCGCTGCCAGTAGGTGGCAAGACCCTGTCCATAATCCACCAGCCTGGTCATGGGGATCACCTGCTGATCGATGTTCTGGAAGTTCAGGCCGAATTCGAATCGTGTGAATCTGTTGAGAGGATACAGTCCCGTAAGAAATGTTTGCCGCAGCACCAGTCGCGAAATCTCCTGCGTCTGAATGCGCTGATAATCGTTGTCTCCGGGCAGTTCGTAGTAATTGGAAAGCAGGTAGATGGGTTGCTGCAGAACACCGGTGGCGTACTGCAGCCGCCTGCCCAGGCTGGTGTAGCCCACGAAGACCTGCGCGTCGCTCAACTGCCCGTTAATCGATCCGGAAAGCGCCAGCCTGCGGTTGCCCAGCAGGTCGCTCAGTACCACGGTGGTACCGCCGTAGGTGCCCTGACCCCAGCCGTTCTGCTGGTAGCCTATGCTTGGCTGCGCGATGTATTCCGGTGTGAGCTTGGCCCGGTAGTTGTATTCCTTGAACTGCGTAGTGTCGGGTAGATGGAAGTCGAAGCTGTCCATCAGCGAGTTGACACTTATGGTTTCACGAAGCTGAGCGATGGCAGAGCTGGGGAGGTCATTGGATACGCGTGCGCCGCCTGTGCTGGGTCTGTAGAACGATTGAGTGCGGGCGATAGAGTCGCTCACCACGGCGCGCTTGAGGTGGCTCGCAGCGCTGTCCAGTCTGAAGGTGGGCAGGGTATCCAGTACGCTCACCCCTGGGCTCTGACCGGCATCGGCCACCACGGCTTGTTCACGATAGGGCTGCTTCTTGAGTGAACGCGGATTCTCGATCTTCCAGATCGCGTGGTCTGTTTTCTCGTAGTACACAAAGGCCAGAACGTCGGCCTCGCGCGCCCAGGTAATGGATGGTGACTGTTCGGCAACGGCCGTTACCGCGCCCAGAACATTGGTAAGCTGGTACTGCTCCTTCGTGTCAAAGTCGTAAAGGAATATGTTGGCGATGCCCGTACGATCGGTCACGTAGGCAATGGACCTGCCATCGGGCGCCCACTGCGGATTGGTGGCACGCCCGCCCTGGCCGGGAAGTATGGTCACCTGCCTGGTTGCAAGATCCAGCAATGAGACTTTCCACTCACCGATCTTGAGTATTTCCAGATCGGTGTCGGGCCCTCTGTCACTGATGAATGCAATCGTATTGCCATCTGGTGACCACTGCGGCATGAGATCGCCGTACTGATCGTGCGTAAGCTGCACGTATCCCGGTTCGTTGAGCGTGACCATGTACAGGTCACTCAGGCCACCCTTCAGTCCACTGAACACCACCTTCTTCCCATCTGGCGAGAACGTTGGGCTCAACACCTGATCCAGATGCAGATCTATGCGCTGAACGACCTTCCTGTTGCGCATGTTCATGATGTATAGCACATCACGGCCACTGCGCTGTCCGGTGAAGGCCAGCAACTGGCCATCCAGCGAGAAGGAAGGTTGCGAATAGATGAAGCGAAGCTGCTCGAAATCCGGATTCGTGGTTGTGCGCACCAGGCGCGTAATGCGCTTGCCTGTTTGTGCATCAGCCAGGAAGAGTTCCGGGAAAACCTCGCCGCGAAGGAAGCTGCCGTAGCCCACGTAGGTTATGTACTTGCCGTCGTTGGAAAGGGCAGGCGCCACGAACATGTTGGAGATGCTGCCCGTGCGATTCTGGCTGAGCAGTGGTTCGGCGAAGCTCCGTGGCCTGTCGAGCGTGGCAACTGTTGGCAGGAACCTGGCCTGCATGGCGGCTTTCCAGTCGTTGCTCAACTCTTCCAGTGAAAGACCGATTTCACGACGGAAGGCACGGTCTATGCCCACACTGGGCACAGAGTTCATTATCTCGCCTATGGACTCGTCGCCCCAGCGGGCACCCACGTATTGCCACAGCGAGAGCCCATAGCGATAGGGGAAATACTTGTCGGGCCGCTCTGTCATCTGGGCAATGCTGGGGAGTGCGTTGTTTACAACAGCATCCCTTACCCAGGCATCAGTCCATGGGTGGTGCTGGCCAATGGACAAATACTCTGCCAGGCCCTCCATGAACCAGAGCGGTGGGTCCACCATGGCGAGATTCTGCAGTCCGGCTCCGGCCCGGCCGCGCGAAAACAGATCGAAGGTGAACACGTGCACCATTTCGTGCGTGAGCACGTGTTCGAAACTCTGCCAGTCACCTGAGAAGAACTGCGCCATGCGCTGCCTGAGCGGATCAGTGACACCGCCCGTGCCCTCACCAAGATCTCCAAACACATTGCTCTGGGCAAAATCACCCGAGGAGCCGAAGATCAGAATGGGTTTCTTTTCACGAAACTGGTGTGACGTGATCATTGAGAGCCGAGCATACGAGCGCTCGGCCATGCGGGCCGCATCAGGTGCCACATCCTCAATTTCAGGATAGTAGTGCACCAGAAAATGCTCGGTTTCTATCACGCGCCAGCGCAGCCGGTCGTACTGGACCTGATTCTGCCCGAAGTACTCCTGGGCTCCTGCCGCAGTGGGTGGCAGAACTCCCATGGCCGCGCACATCATGGCTGTCGCCATGAGGAGCTTCATGCCCGGTCGGGTCCATCGCTGCACTGGCCTCATGATCACCGAACTCCTCGCGACACGTCGTGGTCCAAAACAACCGGCGTGGCGTCACTCCAGAGTCGTTCAAGCTGGTAGTACTGGCGCAGCGTCGGGTGGAAGACGTGCACCACACAGTCGGCAAAGTCCAGTACTGCCCACCGGCCCTGGGTGAGGCCCTCCGTTATGGTGGTAGATACACCGGACTTCTTCAACCCTTCCAGTATATGATCCGCAATCGCGCGGACGTGGGTGTCCGATGTTCCCGAGGCGATCACGAAGTAATCGGTCATATCGGTCAGGCCTCGGAGATCGAGAACCTGGATGTCGGTGGCCTTGAGATCGCTTGCCAGAGATGCCGCCATGCGGGCGACAGGCTCGCCGGGGCTTGCTGCGTGCTCTTTCATGGAGATACGGTGAAAGAAACGGGACTCCCCGGAGGGGAGTCTCCGCCCTGTTTACTGCTTGATGACCCAGACCTTGATCTCGGGACGGACATCGGCGTGCAGGCGGATGCCCACGCGGTATACGCCGAGTGCCTTGATGGGTTCGTTGAGATCAATCTGACGCTTCTCGATCTTGAAGCCCTGGGCGTCAAGCTGCTGGACGATATCGGCCGAGGTAACCGAGCCGAAGAGTTTGCCTTCCTCGCCTACGCGGGCGGCAAAGGTGAGTGACACTTCGGCCAGCTTGTCGGCATGGGCCTGGGCAGTGGCCACACGCTCGTTTTCGAGCGCCTGGAGGCGGCTCTTCTCAAGCGCTATGCGACGACGGTTGCCCTCAGTGGCTTCGAAGGCGATGCCGCGGGGGATGAGATAGTTGCGGGCGTAACCCGGCTTCACGGTGACTATGTCGCCGGGATAGCCAAGCTTTTCCACTGCGCTGCGAAGGATGACTTCCATGATAGCTCCGGGTCTGACCGGTTGAGGATGAAAGTGATAATTGAGGATAATTGAAAACGAGCGCCGGGAGCGCCGGGAGCGCTCAGGACGACCAGTGGCGCCCGGCAGCGGCTCCCGAGCGGAAATCCCGCCACGTGTCTCCAAGACCCAGCGTGAATGTGACTGAAAGCAGAACGATCAGTACCCACACCGGTCCGAGGACAAGCACCAGCAACAACAAGAGGGGCAGCGACCAGAGGGCCACCCTGTCCGGTATCCACCAGGTGAGCACGCTGGCTCCCCTGAGAGCGTAAAGCGCTCCGAAAAACCCCAGCAGGTTGATGCCGGCCACCTGCCACTCTGCGAGCGTTGGGAGCAGCAGCACTGTGATTCCGACGATGAGTCCCCACACCCACTGGTCGTTGAAACGAAGATCCCGCAGGGCACCGATTGGTGGCCCTATACGCGTCCGGGCAAGCCGGTGGTATGCCGCCCAGCCCAGAGCCAGAGCGAGAATGGATTCGAGCGCCAGGAGCGCCGGCACCATGCTTACCAGCACGCCGGGCTGTGCCGTTCCCATGGCGGCGGAAGCCGGATTGGGGTCGGTCACGGCCACCAGCAGTGACTCCACGTGGCCTGCCTGTTCCAGCGCGCGAGGGAAGCGACTTGTGACTATCTGCCAGACTTCCGACGTGGTGCGCTGATGCCATGAGCCCAGTGACTCAGCCAGCCTGTGCTGGTACTCCCCGGCAAACATGCGGCCGGCGGCCTCGAAGGTTCCGGCTGTGCCCGTTGCGCGCAGCGAAAGACTGGCGACAGTGACAGCCCCAGCCAAAGCCACGGCCGCCAAAGCTCTTGAAAGCAGTGGTCTGAGTGGTGAGGCCAGGCTCACAAGGCCAAAGGCCGCTCCCAGCGTTAGCGCCCATCCACGGAGAAAAGCTCCGTAGCCCGCCAACGGCAGAGGCACTCTCCAGAGCACATAGCCGGCAGCCGCAAGCCAGAGTACAGCCTGCAACATCCGGCCGCCCGAAAGCCAGCCCACTGTCGCACAAGCGGCTATGGCTATGAGCACCAGAAGTGCGAACTGTTCCACGGGAAGCAGCAACCGCACCGCAGCGGCGAGAAGCGCGAGCGCCGGGGGCCAGACCGGTGCCGCGGTCATCACAACCATCAGCACCAACCCCAGTACAAACCACCGCCACTCCCGCTCCTGCGGAGCGGCCGCAGCCTTTTGCGGCGCGACCGCTCCGTTCATGGTCAGCTCGACTGTCCCTTGACGTACGGCAGCAGCGCAAGATAGCGCGCCTTCTTGATTGCACGGGCAAGCTGACGCTGGTGACGCGAATCAACACCGCTCAGCCGGCTTGGCAGAATCTTGCCGTAGTCAGTTATAAATCGGGCAAGCAGACGGTCGTCCTTGTAATCGACGAAACGGATGCCGGCCTCTGTGATGGGGCAGGGCTTCTTCTGTCGGCGCATCGCTTACTCCTCGTCGTCGTCGTCGTCATCATCGTCGCCTGCCAAACGGCGGGCTTCGAGCTCCTCGTCACTCAGCGCAGCCGCGCCGAGATCATGCTCATAGAGCGTGACCAGATAGCGCATTACGCCCTCGTCAAGCTTGAGCGCACGCTCAAACTCAGGAAGCGTTGACGGAACCGTGACGAAGCGACTGATGACATAGTAGCCGGTCTCGTGCCTGCCGATCTTGTAGGCCAGTTGGCGCCGGCCCCAATGCTCGATTTCTGCAGGCTCCCCGAGACTCAGCAGCGCCTGGAGCTTTTCCAGCTTTTCTGCAATGGCTGTGTCTTCGAGCGCACTGTCGAAGATGTAAACGGCCTCGTAGCGCCGCGTGGGACTGCGGCGAATCTTAAGTTTTGCCACTCGGCAATCCTCCCTATGGTCTGGACCAGTGGTCTGGGGCCACCCGCAGTGCCGAGCCGCGGGCGGAGGGTGAAACTCCAATACCACGAAAACCCCTGAACCGGGCTGGTTCAGGGCTAGCCATGAACATTAGACTATCGTGGGTTGCTGGTAAAGGACCAATTGTGCTGGATCGGGGCCGAGTGGCCGGGCCAGGCGGCTCCGCCAAGCGGCCCCGCCAAGCGGCCCCGCCAAGCGGCTCCGCCATGCCGTGCCCGCTCGCGCGCACATGGGCTAAAATGGGCTCACACAGACTCAGCCCGGATTGTCCCCGTCCCCGCCATTGCTGATTGAGCGCAGATAGAGATTGAGTGAGCCAAAGCTCAGCTTCGACTTCATCTGAATCACCATCCTCTTGTCATCATCCGAAATCCAGACCTCAGCCTTACCGTCCTTGCTGAAAATCCCCTTGGTCTGGAAAGTGGGCTGTAGCACCACCGTGGCAAACTTTCCGGCCGGGACGGAAACAGTGTCGCGCCGGGCCACGCGGATCTGAACCGGGTTGCCCTTGGCCTTGAAATAACGTGAGAACTCGTAGGTCTTGCCGATTTCCAGCGGCAACGTGCGCACAAAATAGAGGAACGAACCCTCGTCCAGCGGATTGGCCACCGTGGGCTCTTCCGGCTTGTCACCGTCGCGCATCATGCCTCGCTCGGGAAACAACTCAAAGCGACTCTGGCGCTTGTAGCCACCCTCGTGGATATCCTGGTGGTAGCGCAGCGAGTTGAGGCTTTCCACATCGAACCATGACTCGTAGGAGTCATTCACACGATAAAACGGGATGCCGCCTTCAATGCGGAACACTGTGTGCCACACCGGCCGCCCGCGTATTACAGTTTGCGGCTGCACCTCCATACTGCCACTGCCTACCTTGAGTGACCCGAACCTGACGTCATAAACCAGCCGCTCACCTTCCACAAATGGTACCGGAGCGGGCTTGACTCCGCCCGGCAGCCCCGGGCTGCCGGCTCGGCCGGAGCCTGAACCGTTTACCTGCTGGCTGTCCAGTGGCTCGCTGGTAATGGGCGACCATGCCAGGAGCAGTGCTGAGAGGGCGAGTGCTACGGTACGGATTCGTGAGTTCATGGTAAAAAGTACACGGGAGAAGGCGCAAAGATCGATTGCCGTCTCGATGGAGGTGCGGTGCGGTGCGACGCGGCCCAGCCCATAGGCACCAATCGGACCCACGGCATGGTACGTGGGGTGCTTCGCCGGAAGATGGACCTTTCAATTCCATCTGCCGGGCTCCATTTTACGAAACCGCTAGGTAAAGATCTCTTCTGTCAGCTTATCAAATACGCCCTGCAGAGCCTCACCGTAGCGCCGTGAACTCAGAAATGGTGCTCCGGGCAGGGCATCGAGAATCTTCTGACGTATGGCGGCCCGCCACTCTGTATCCTGCGCAAGACGCACAGTGAGCTCCACATAAGCATCGGCATCTGCCGCAACCAGCTCATCAAGTCCTATCGATTGCACAATGCTGGCATCGCCCGTACCGCGAAGCCAGGGCGACCTGCGTGTGACAGCGGGCACAGCGGCCTGCATTGCAAGCGCCACTGAAGTTGAGCTCCCGTGAGGGAAGGTACCAAGGTAGAGGGTGCTCAGCTCATAGAGTTGATGCGTGTCTCTGGGCGAGAGCTCGCGCAGAACGACGACGCGTCGCGCATCTACACCAAGCCTGCGGCAGGTGGAGTTGATCAGACCATTGAGGTTCACAGCGGCCCGTGCACCCGACCAGCCCGGATTGAAGGGTGCCAAAAGCAGGTAGCTCCCCGGTATACGGCTGAGCGCACGCACCCATGCCTCCATGAGTGCCGGAACTATCTTGTCTGCTGCCCCGCCGTTGTAGAGTACCACGGCGTCAGCAGGGATGCGCAGTGCGTTCCGATTGATCTGCCGTACGGGAGGTTGGGGTACGAAGGGCGGATAGCTAAGCAGAACTTCGGGAATCTCCACAAATTTCTCCCGGCACTCGCTGAGCAGTGTTGCTTCACTTTCGGGAGCCGGCTTCACAGTTGCAAGGTGAGTGAAGCTCTCAAAACCAGTGGACATTGGCACGAAGCTGTTCATCAGAATCTGAATCCGGCCCAGGCGCAATCTGGCGAGCAGGTCGACCGTCGAGGCGCCAATGGTAGCAGCGGATGAGTAGATAAAGATATCGAGATCGTCAGAATGAATACGATCTGCCGTTTCGCGCACAGAGAGGCTGTTCAGTGACCGCACGGAAGAGACGAAACGAAACAGGCGCTGGTACAAAGAAATATCATGCTCGCACTGACGGTCTATTAGGTCCCGCGAATAGATGATTATTTCGTAGCGTTCCGGATCGAAGTATTCGAATTGTGAGCAGAATGTGAGCGGATCGGGGCTTCTGAGTATGTTGCGCAAGAGAATACCCAGCCTTATCCGGCCACCTCGTGGACGTGTGGCAGTGGGTCCGGGGCCTGAGCCCCGCAAGGTCTCGATTTGCGAAGCCAATGTATCCAGCAGCCGTGCACGTGCATCAAGGACAGGGCGGATGGACACATCGCTGTAGATGATCATTCCAAGGTCCAGGTTGCCGACTATGGCATTCGCAATCAGAGAGAAGCGTGAGTGCTGTTGCGGGTCTCCAATCACATCGCGCAGCCAGTCCAGCATCCCGGCCAGCCAGCTCACATAACGTGTATCATCGCCGGGCTCACGGAATGCAGGACGGATGAACAGCCATCTCAGATAAGATTCGATAGCGTTCTCACTGCAGGCCTGGAGATCGCGCATGACGGGCAGCTCCCAGGGTTGCGCGTCCAGCGCTGCCACCACGAAGGCGTGCGTGGCCATTGGATGAGTCCAGCCAGCGGCCATGATCTCGCGTGCGCTTTCAACACGGCTCTGTCCTGCTGTCGAACGTTCAAAAACCAGACCGGTTCGTGTGGCCACATCGGGCTGTTGAAAAAATTTGGACCTGAGAAGGTTTTCCACTTCATCACGGTTGCACTCACCAAGGGAGGCGCAGATATGTTCCCGTGATTTGCTGAGCAAAGTCAACCAGTCGGCTCTGGGTGTCGGCGCAAGCAATGGCCAGTCGCGGCCATTTTCGAACCAGCTTGCGATATCGACCATACTATCTGCCAGCACGAGACACTGTGAGAAGGCTTTTTGAGACATTGAAATGGCCGTGTTCAAGCGACTCGTTTGGTCAGCAGGAATGCAGGCTCGGGAGATGGCAGCGGTCGTCCATCACATTGGGCCTGCAATACTCTCTCCAGATGCAGCACCAGCGTATCAAGTGCGAAACGGGTGCGGGCCAGATCGAGACCGAGAGCTGCACGCTCCTGCATCGCGCCTGAAGGGGCGTTGCCAAGGGCCTGGGCCACGCTGTCAGCCACCGTATCAACGGATCCGTCCCAGTACACAAAACACTCTCTGCCGATTTGTGAATCGATAAATCTGTTGCTGTCGGAGATCACCGCTGCTCCGGCATGCAGACCCAGCAGGAAACGGTCGTGAACGGAGTCGGTGGTGCCGGGCTGTACGTTGAGTGTGAAGGCTGAGGCGGCCATGATCCTGCGTACTTCGGGCAGGGCTGCTCCCGGCAGAAATGTTGCTCTCTTTGCGGATGACTTCACGTGCTCCCAGTCGCCTCCAACGAAGGTTACAGGAAGCCCAAGCAGCTCTCGCGCCACGGCGCTTGCCCGTCTGATACGCGCCAAATGATCGGCGTGTGAGACCAGGCTGTGCCAGCGTGCATTGATCTCTGCGTTTGGCGCGATGGCCGTGGCTGCATCCCACACGCGGCGTGGAGTTTCGCTGCCGGCAAGCACATCGGCCAGAGAAAGAACGAACCTGATTTCAGTGCTGCTGGTACTGGCCCCGAGCATGGATTCGTAGCGCGCCGGGTTTCCCCCCTTGCTTGCAAAAATCACCGCGCGTCGTCGTTCAGCGATTGGCAGCAGTGGCTCAGTCCAGCGCGACAGTGCGAGCCTGAAGAGACCTCTCGGGCTCTTTTCCGGGGAAATGGAGACCGACACGTCGTGGTGTCCATCGTCGCCGTGCAGCAATATGACGTGCGATGACTGTTTCAGGTGGCGCGACGGAAAGTAACACGGACTGTCCAGCATGAGCCCGATATAGGGTATGCTGACCGCGTCGTATATGGACCTGCCGTCAGCAGCCAGGATATCTGCACCCAGACCGGAGTAGGCGCAGAAAAATGCCATGTCACCGCCATTTTGCAGACGTCGGAGCTCGGTGGGAATGGACACCCGCGTGAGGTCGAGTACTTCGCTGCTGTATCCTGCCTCGAGCAAGGCGTGCGCTAAATCACGGGAAAGGAAAGAGAGAGCATTGTAGCTGCTCTGGCCCGTGAAGATTACCACGTGCCCGCCGGCACTGCCTGCAGTCCTGCTCACGAACGCCGGATGCTCTGGTGCCCGAAGAACCGGCGCAGCGAATCCACCACTCTCTCCAGCTGTGAGTCACTGAGGGTGGGGAACATGGGCAGACTCAGCAGACGGGATGCGGCACGTTCGGTCTCAGGTAATGAGCCGGCCCGATAGCCAAGATGGGCATAGGCCTCCTGGCGGTGCAGTGGTATCGGGTAGTGCAGTCCGGTCCCGATACCGGCTTCGCTCAGTGCCTGTCTGAGCGCATCACGCGCGTCGCTGCGGACCACATACAAATGCCATACGTGCTCGGCCCAGGGAGCGACTTGAGGGAGTTCCAAATCGGGCAAGTCGTTCAGCGCTTCCTGGTACCGGTGCGCAACACGCTGCCTGCCGGCAGTGGCCTCATCGAGATGCCTGAGCTTTATGCGCAGAATAGCCGCCTGAAGAGCTTGAAGCCGCCCGTTGTAGCCCTCGCTCACGTGCACGTATTTCTCTCGCTGGCCGTGTTCGCGCAGCCGTCTGACCGATTCGAGGATTCCAGTGTCGGCAGTAGTGACAGCACCTCCTTCACCGCAGGATCCCAGATTCTTGCCCGGATAGAACGAGAACGAACCGGCCAGTCC
This sequence comes from uncultured Gemmatimonas sp., assembly GCA_964636415.1. Classification (GTDB taxonomy): domain Bacteria; phylum Gemmatimonadota; class Gemmatimonadetes; order Gemmatimonadales; family Gemmatimonadaceae; genus Gemmatimonas. The sequence goes on from CAZWSJ010000028.1 coordinate 18,765, forward strand.
CATGCTGCCCGCCGGACGTCCACGGTAGCGCGCGCCGTGCGCCTGTGCGGCGTCTTCCACAATCCAGAGTCCGTGCCTGGCAGCGAGCGCAAGCAGCGGGTCCATGTCAGCCGTCTGGCCGTACAGGTGAACAGGTACGATGCCCACAGTGCGGGGACCTATTGCTGCTGCCGCAGCGTCAGGATCCAATGTCATGGTTACCGGGTCGATGTCCACGAACACCGGGCGTCCACCCGCCTGCGATATTGCTTCGGCTGTGGCAATAAACGTATGCGACGCCGTGATTACCTCGTCGCCCGGCTTCAGCCCAAGAGACAGGAAGATAAAGCGCAGTGAATCGGTGCCGTTGGCTGTTCCGATGGCATGCGGCGTGCCGACGTAGGCTGCGAACTCTCGCTCGAAACCTTCCACTTCCGGGCCGCCGACAAATCCTGCTGAGCGCAGGACCTGACGAAATGCAGCAACGAACTCTTCTTCGTGTTCACGATGTGCTGCAACCAGATCCAGAAAGGGCACGGGCGGCTGGCTTGCAAATTGACCGACGCTGTCGTCCGTTGGGTCAGCTATTGGTGTGAGTAGCATCAGGCGGCCCCTCGCATGAGTTTGTCCTGCGTGCCAAATCCGCGGGTAATTCCCAGGCTAGCCGGAAACTCTTCACGCTGAAGCTCAAGCTGGCGCTGGGCCTCTTCGAGAATGCGCACCACCCGGAGGCCAGCCTGACCATCGCTTACAGGGTCGAGGCCGTTGTGTATACAGTCAACCAGATGCTCCACTTCCACTGTCAGTGCCTCACGCGTGTTGAGCTGCGGCACGAGCATGTCGCCCTGTCTGTAGCTAACGAACTGCTGGTAGATCTCGCCCGCCTTGGCATCCTTTTCTATAGAAACTCCACGGTCGTAGATGCGCACCTTTTCCGATGGCTCCACGTCGTCATAAACCATCATACGTTTTGATCCGCCCACTATGGTGCGGCGCACCTTGGCCGGTGCGAGCCAGTTTACATGAACGTGTGCAAGCACGTTGCCAGGATAGGCAACGGTGAGGTAGGCGATGTTCTCCTGAGAACCTCCTGCGTGCCTCGCACCCAGACAGTGCACCGACAGCGGATCTTTGCCATCCAGCAGATAGTCAATGATGCTGAGGTCGTGAGGAGCAAGATCCCAGAGGACGTTCACATCGCTCTGAAAGAGTCCGAGGTTGATGCGCACACTGTCTATATAGTAGAGATCTCCCATGGAGCCATCGTGCATTATATCGTGCATTTTTCGCACTGCACCGGTGTACACGAAGGTGTGGTCTACCGCGCAAACAAGGCCCTTTTGCCGGGCCAGCACAATCAGTTCTTCGGCGTGCTCCGTACTGGTGGTAAAGGGTTTCATTACCAGAACGTGCTTCCCGGCTTCCAACGCACTCTTTGCAAGCTCGTAGTGTGTGGCGGCCGGAGTGGCAATGACCACCAACCTCACTCTCGGGTCATCCATTACGGAAGCCGGGTTGTCGTTGGCAGCGGGTATGTGGAACTCGCGTGCAACTGCCTCTGCGCGTTCACGTCGCATGTCAGCCACGCGCTCCACGCGGCATCGCGGATTGCGATTGAAATTGCGTATCAGATTCGGCCCCCAGTATCCGCAGCCGATTATGCCGACGCCCAGATCTGCCTGTTTTATGCTCATCAATTCCCGAACCGTATTGGGGTTGTTTCGAGATGGCCTCGAACGCCAGGTATAACCATCCTGCATGAATGAATCCGGCTGTGTGCTGCGAAGATCCGCCAAGGAGAAAGCATCGTGCTACCAGCCTTGTCGGACGACACTTACGCGGCGCGTGAACTGCTCAAAGAGCTCGTACCCGTCCCAGACGTGGCTGAATGCCAACGCCTGACCAACTGGCACAAAGCGGTCAACTCCCCGGCCGTTAAAGGCTCGGGCCGCCGCAATGATCTGGTCCCGTGACAGTCCGAAAACGCCAAGTGTCTGATCGCGTTTATTGAGATACGGGACAAGGTCCATCAACGAAGGCAGAAGCGCCTCATGGAACAGACCACCACCCACCGTCACTCGTTTCAAAGCAGCGAGATCCGCGAGCCGTACAACGGTTACCTCGGGCGATATTCGCCAAACCGCTGTTGCGTGTTCATCGATGGCCGCTTTGGCAGTCTCGGTGATTTTGGACAGTACGGTGCCGGCTTCGCTGTAAGCGCCACGCCGGCTTGCTGCCTCTGCAACCCGCTTCCAGAAGTCAAGAGCGATCTTGTTTGTCAGCTTCTCATTATCACCGAGCCAGAGCAGCAGGCGCGGTGAAGCGCAGGCCATCTGATCGAACCAGAATGCATCGTTGACAAAACGTTCTGCCAGCTCATCGCGGCCACTTTCGCCGAGTACGGCAACCGCTTCTGCCACGAGTGCCGTCGCACCGTACCGGTCCGGGAAGACCAGTTCGGTTGCCGATGGCCTGAGCGGCAGTGCGCGCAATGAGCGCACTGCCTCATCTCCGCCCCAGATAACGCGCAGATCAGCGAACCCCGACAGCTCTTCAGTCAGTGCGTTGTCGTGTCCGTAGCGCAGAAATATGGAACCGCTGGCGATATCCTCATGCCCGGGCTTCGTCAGAACGTCTCTTACCACATCGGCCAGCAAAGCGCCTGTGCCGCTCAGGCGCTGCGAAAGGCGGATCACGTTGCGGTTTCCGGCGAGGAGCGACAGGAGCCAAGAGTAAACAAATACGGTATCCACATTTGACGGCGGTATATGGAAGACAGTTCCGCGTGGTACCAGTACTGCGGCGTCACCTTCCATTGCTCTGAAGTGGGCTTCCAGACGACGCGTCTCTGCAGGCCGCAGCCAGAACGCCAGAGCCTGAATCGCCCCCTCAGACCGCAAGACAGGATGGAATGCCAAACTGCGCGACAAGTCGTGCGTGAATTCCAGCGTGCGACGGTCAAACGGCACCAAAGGGGCCGATTGCTGCAACTGTGCAGCAATGGCTGCTGTATCGTATGCCTTCATGTGCCTGCCGCTGTGGCTATCACGTCACTGCAGCCACGAAGTTCAGTACGCGGAATACGAGCCAGGACGCGGAATCCCTTGCCCCGACGCGGGGCGGACATGGCGTTTTCGTGTATGATGACACCCAGATCCTCGGTGAGGATGGAGTGTCCCGGATAGCTCCGCGGCAGAAGGCTCAATACCTGAATCACACCCTCGCTCCCGTTGGGCACTACGTCGAGAGTGCGTGGGTCGCGTATGATCACGTCGGCAAAGTCCGGTGGGTAGAGCAGCCCGTCTTCGGCTTCCAGGAATACCGATCCAATCTGCTCAACCATTCCATAGAAGTCGTGCGTCCTGTAGATCCCCGTCTGCTCTTTGAGCCGAGCCTTGAACACGGTGTTTGAAACCGATCTCTCGGCCAGCTTTTTCCAGCCACCGGAATGCACCAGGATGGCATTGGAAAGATCCGCACTGCCGGCAGGAAGCTGCTCCACGAGAGTTTGCCAAACGAGAAAGGTGAAACCGAAAACAAGGAAGGGCTCTGCGGCAAAGCGACTGAGGAAGCGCTCAATGACATCTAACTGAACCTCAAGCGAGTCATTGAGAGCAAAACAGTGTGCAGTGCCGAACGTCATCATTCCCAGAACTCCGGCGGCCCTGGCGCTCATCGCATGACGGCTGCGTATGGTTGACTGTGAGTCAAGGATGAGCATGGGCAGTCGCCGCGGGCCAAGTATCGTACTCATGACTGAGGCGAGCGCCCTTCGCTGCAGTATGGTTGCGTCCTTGTCGAGAACTATGCGACTTGGTGTCTGGCCCGTGGTTCCGCTGGACGAGAGTATGGCGGCTATTTCACTATCTGCCACACTCTGGAGCCGATGGCTCTTGAACAGTCCCACCGGCATCCACGGGACATCCGCCAGTGACGTGACCGAATTGGAATAATCAGGGAACAGTGCATCCACGACCCGGGCATATGGCGCCGATGCCGTCCGATGGTGTTCGGTAAGTGCAACGAGGCCTTTAAGCAAACGTGAATGCTTTTCGTCGTCATCTCCGGCGTACTGAGGCACGCGAAGCAGTGGCTCCATGGCTGCCGCGTGCTCTGCAGCAGACATGAGCGCCATCTCAGTGCCGGTTTCAGAGCCGATAATTGTGCTGATGTCAGCGCTCATGAGATGTGAGTGCGTTGTGGCGAGAGGGTTCACACCGCACTCCTGAGTGCAGGGTAATCGACCTTGCCCGACGACGTTCTTGGAAGCGAAGGCACCGCCTTTATGAGAATGTTGCGTTGCTGCACGCGAAGCCGGGTCGCGATCTGCCCAACCAGTGCCTCAATGGCGTTGAATTCCTGCTGCGCCGCTGAAAGAGCAGCAAATACTACGATCTGGTCATCGCCTTCCAGAACCGCAGCGGGAGCGTGAAAAGAGATCTGCCGTTCCAGCTCATCCAGATCAACTCGTACCCCATACAGTTTGCCGATCCGCTTCAACCGGCCTGTGATGCTCAGACACCCGTCCGCGTCGATGCGTCCGATATCACCGGTACGCAAGACACCGGCGAGTTCATCGCCCCGGGCCAGATCCCTGCGCTCTGTGGCATAACCAAGCATGACGTTAGGACCAGTGTAGTAAAGCTCACCCTCACTTCCGGGAGGCAATGGAGCATCGGATTCGCTTCCATTAACGGGGTGCACTTCCAGCCTGCCGCCCGGGATCACCTTGCCCGCACTGCCCAACCTGGCCGGTAACCATTCGTGTGGCATTATGGCGATTCGTGCGGTAGCCTCTGTCTGTCCGTACATCACATGGAAGCGCCCACCACGCTGGGTCATGAAAGCGTGCATTTGCTCAACGAGATCGTCACGCAAATGACCGCCGGCCTGTGTCATCACTCTGACGCAGGGTGGTATCACGCGGCCAGGGCCCAGTCTGTGCAGCATCTCATACATGTAGGGAACGCCCGCGAGGGAAGTGACATTCCACTGCTTGACCTGTTTCCAGAATGCGGCATCCATAAAGCCCGCATTACTCACCACAAGTGAGGCGCCAGCCGTGAGGTGGCTGGTGAGCAGAGAGAGTCCGTAGGCATAGTGCAGAGGCAGGCAGGTGATGGCGCGATCTTCAGTGCCAATGTTTAGTGCGCTTGCAATACTGGAGGCGTTTGCAGCAACTGCTGTCTCTGCCAGGCGAACCAGTTTTGGGCTGCCCGTAGAGCCGGATGTGGTAAGTCCGATGCACATGGCAGGATTCACACGAGCCAACCCCTGCTGGCAGTACGGTCGTGAGAGGAACACATGCCGGGTGCTGCTCAGTTGTGTCGCTTCTGGGAGCAGGTCTCTGTCTGGCGCAACCACAAAAAGCGGAGAGTATGCAGTGAGCAGGGCATCCAGCGTGTCACGGCCAACAGCAATATCCACCAGCACCACAGCGAATCCGGCTGATTGGAGTGCAAGAAGCGCAATAATGCTGTCCAGATCGTTCCCCGTGAGGAGAAACGCGAGACTGCGGCTTTCCGCTTCCGGCTGATCTTCAGTGCCAATGGCATCTTCCTGAGCAATCAGCAGCAACTCGCGCATGCCTGCCACTTCCGCGTGCAGCTCATGGTAGGAGAGAGACTGGTTGCTGTGAGCGTCTATCAGCGCCGCTTTATCCGACGGAGGGGAGATGGACCGCATCAAGCCACCCGCTCTTGCCAGGCACGTGTGGTCAGTCATGGCCGATAACCGCCATCCACAGACAGTACTGCGCCGGTTATATAGGAAGCGGCGTCACTGGCAAGGAAAGCAATGCTGCGCGCCACCTCATTGGCATTGCCCGCACGCCCAAGAGGAACGCGCGCACGTATCTGATTCTTCTCTTCGTCTGACTGATCTGCTACCAGGGCCGTATCTATCCAGCCCGGTGCCACGGCATTCACACGAACACCCCATGCTGCGCCTTCAACAGCGGCCGTTCGGGTTGCAGCTTCAAGCGCTGCCTTTGACGCAGAGTAGACGGTACGGCCAGCCACCGGATGCATTGCAAGTACTGACGAGACGTTAACTATCGCCCCCTTGCGCTTGCGCTGCATAAGACGCAGAGCTGCCTGCATGCATAGAATGGCGCCGGTTGAGTTCACAGCAAAAGCCATATCCAGCGTACTGCCGTCAAGCGTTCCAAGCATACCGCCCGGCATGATGCCGGCATTGTTCACAAGAACATCAAGACCATTGCTGCTGGCGAATATGTTGCGGAATGCAACGGATATGGATTCCCTGTCACTGGTATCGAGTACCACAGGAACGGCAGTGCCTGGTCCGATCTCCTTAAGCCTCGAGGCAAGTTTGGCACAGTCGTCGGCATCGCGGCCGGTTACGAAGACAGTCGCACCGTCCCGTACGAAGAGCTCCGCAGTGGCAGCGCCTATCCCGCCGGTTGCACCGGTTACGCAAACCAGCATGGGCATGTTCAGAAAGAGATCCCGTGGTTCACAAGGATCTTCTTCGCTTCACCAAAACTGCTGAGAGCCAGAACCTCCTCCGTTTCAAGCATAACGTCGAATTCGTTCTCTATGGCTACAACAAGCTGCATGTGAGCGACTGAGTCCCAGCTGGCTGTCTCCCTGTAGGCCAGGCCTTCGTAGTTCGTATCGGGCTCAAGCTCAAGGGCGTTCAGGAACGCGAGTTTAAGACGCGAAAGGACCGTGCTGATTTCTGTGGTTGTGATATCGGACATGGTGACGAACGCAGTTGAAGGACGGGACGAAAGTATGGGGTGTGGAGCGGATGAGCCTGGAGTGGTTCGGTGATAATGCATCGCCTATGATTCGCGGCGGCAACCACCTCTATGCTGTGGTGCCGGTGAGTCGACTACTCCTGCGCGCCACCCATGCTCTGAGCGTTTCGCGCATGGCCTCGGGCCGGTAGTCGTCGGTGGTGAGGACGTAGTCGAAATACTTTACGCCTCTTATGTCATGCTCGCCGCTTCGCACAAAGCCGAAGCGTGCGTTGATGCTTTGCATGGTGCTGTTGTCGTGGCGTACGCAGGTGTCAAGCTGCCTTATACCCAGTCGGCTGAATGCTGTATCCAGCAAGAGCAGTTCGGCTTCAAGTACGTAAGGTGCCTCGCGGCTCATAGCATCGTTCACAACAAGGCGTCCCTTTTCGGCACGCGAACGGTCTGATGCGATCCCGTACAGGGCAGTTGCACCAACAACAGTACCGCTCTTGTTTGCTATTACCCACTGGAGGTCGTCGGTCCTGCTCAGATAGCCGGCAAACCAGAGGGCCTGTTTCTCGGGCGTGAGTGGTGCGGGCTGGTGCAGGAAGTAGCTGGCCCGCTGTTCATTTCGCATGGCCACGACGACTTCGTGATGCCTGGCTGAGTAGGGCATGAGATCAACTACGGTGCCTTCTATCGGCTCTTCGCGAAGTGCCAGCAGCTCACTGCTCACTTCCTCTATTGTTGGGGGACTGGCTTCAGTGCTCATCAAGCGACTCGATGAAGGACTCGTTCAGAGCAAAGGCAGTTGTGGCGCCACAGTCTGGCCGAAAGCGCTGTAGTGCCAGACCTTCAGCGTCCTCGCCGATTGTGAACGAGGAAGCGCCGAACTCTTCGAATTCGTGCTGAATCAGACCGGCAAGGGCAGCATCGGAGGCGTTCCATGCAATGGCAAAAGGCTGACCGCGCCTGGCCCGCAGCTGTTGTGCGATGGCCGCCACCGGAAGATTGCCCAGATGCACCAGAGTGCGCTGAGAAGCATTGGAGAATGCTCGTGTACAGGCAGCTTCGAGGCTCTCCGTAAACTCAGGCTTGGCGCTGTGTTCAGTGGAGGCCGGGATCGTATATTGCTGGCTGGCGTTCCTTGCTATCAGCGTGTGGAGGAGCTCGTCCGTTGTGACAACGATTACCCTGCCGGCGAAAAGTGAAATGGCAGTCAGTACTGCAGCACCGGCGCCGGGCTCAAGATCCAGATAATGGTCGCCAGGGAGGAAAGCCACTTCCATAAAATTTCGTAGTTCTGGTTGCGCGCCTGCCTCTACCAGCTCAGCGTTGAGCAACGCAAGCACAGCGGGGTGCATGAGTTCAGTTCTGGACGCGCCAAAGTGGAAGCGTGGTTTTCCCGGTGCAGATGCCGTCTGGCTGGACATTACCACTACATCACCGGCGATATGCCTTTGCACCATCGCCGCGTCCAGTTCCGAGCAGGAGTCGATGAGCGAAAGTGACGACTGCATGGCAGGGTGGGTGTCGGGCAGCAGCGAGGATGCTGATTCCAGGGTGATTGCTGCCGTACGGGCATTCCCGTGGCTCAGTGCATGGGCAACCAGCATGGGCAGCAACTTGGCCAATGCTTCTGCCGGATCACCCGGTTGAGCTTCACCCCACCTCGCATCGCCACCCGGTTGGGTAAGCGCGGTATCTGTCGAAAAAAGTGACACTTACGGTTGTTGGACGGGTTCCAGATTGATATTGCGTTGTTTCCCGACCAACCGCATACGCAATTACAGTGCCATGGCTATAGCTTTTCGTTGCAATGAGTTACGGATTTCTGATCCAGCCAATTGAATACCAGTTGTGCAGGCATTTGTGACAGGGCGGCAATTATTGCCGGTGCGTGGTGACTGGAGGTACTTTTTGACTCGTGTGGTTCTTCCGGCAACTGCTGCGGAAAAGCGGGTAAGCTGGCCTTCCAGAACCCGGTGGCCTGACCGCCCGGTGGATCGTGTACTCTTGAACTCCGCTGATTTCGGAGTCGTGCAGCGTGGTGGAGTCGAGCTGTTCACTTCCCTTGCGCGGCAAGGAGCTTTCTTACCTGGTCGGAGAAGTCGCGCTCCATATGCGAGTCGAAGTCGTGTGCCACACCGGGGTACGGTGTCAGGGTGGCATCGTATCCCATGCTGGTAAGGCGCGCGATGGCTTCGCGGGTCGGGCCGATCGGTACCGTCGTATCGTCTGCGCCATGCAGGGCTCGGATCGGAGGACAGTTCGGCTTGCAGGTGTTTACGTTAGGAATCCAGGCCGGCAGCAGGCGTGCCGCAACCGGAAACGCGGCGACAACCGTGTTCGGATGCCGCAACGCCAGCAGCAGCGCCATATCTCCGCCGTACGATACGCCGGTCACAACCGGCTTGGCTCGGGTTGGGTAGCGCTCGCGTGCGGCGGTCACGAATTTCGCCAGCTTGTCTGCGCTGTCGAAAGCGATAGCGTCCTGCGCAGCCTGTCCCATCACGTTGATCTCGCTCGGGAACCACGAGCGCCCTTTGGGCCGCGCGTACGGGCCGCCTGGCAGCACGATCCGTACCTTCATGTTCACTGTGTCGAAGTATTCGATCATCGCCTGTGGTTCCGCGCCGGAGTAATGCAGGCCGACAATCATGGGGAGCATCTCATTCGCGCGGCCACCAGCGGTTTCGAACACCAGATAAGGCATGCTGAGAATGGTGTCCTGGCGCGGTATCGGCGCGAGTTGCCCATGTGTGGCTGATGGCACCGACGACAGCAGTGCCAGTGCGAGTAGCGCATGGTGCAGGGGGTTGTGCAAGGGCATTGTGAGCTTCCTTGTGGTAGCGGCCGCAAGGTTCATGGCTGCAAGCGCTTGTTGAGCAGGCCGAGCGCCAGCGCGCGTTCACGTGCGCTACCGCCACGCACCGGGCCGTTCTTGTACGGCCACACCGGAACCGGGTCCGTCCCCGGCTGGATTGATGCCTTCAGCGGGGCGGCGACAAAGCCGGTGGGCAAACCGCGGGTCAGGCTGCCGCGCGTGGCCGGAAAGCAGTAGCGCGCCCCGTGCTCGATGAACAGGCGCAGCAGGACGACCAGGTCATGCGGACGCAGCACGACTTGTGGATTGGACTTAGGTCGGGCCATCGGGAGCTCCGGCATTCGTTATTCGCGAATAGCGAATATAGGGGCTCGGGAGCCTGCTGCAATGGCGGCGGTCTCAGGATCCTGGCGCGCAGTTATTCACTTGTTGGAAGCATCAACGCGACGAGCCACTGGCCTTGTTCAGCTTCGCTGGAACGATTGGCAATGGTCATGACTGCCCTCGTTCAAGCATACGCAGCAGCAGCGCTGAAAGCCGCCTCTGATCGGACGCGCTGAGCCGCCCGGTAAGAGGCGCCAATGCCTGCTGTGTTTGCGCGTGCATCTGCCTCACGAGCCTGACACCCTCGCTCGTGAGACAGACGTCCGTCGCGCGACCGTCCTCCACGTTGGGCGCACGCATCACCAACCCCTTCTTCTCCGCTCTGGCGATGAGTCCAGACATCGTCTGCCGCTCCAGCCCGAGGTAGTCGGCAAGGTCGGCCATGCGGGGACGCCGATCCCGCAGGATGCCCAGGACGCGGATCAGCGTGAGGGATAGGTTGTACTCGGCGCCGATCCTGTTGAGCACGGCCATCGTGACAAAGGCGGTCGGCACGAGCGCATCAGCCAGTCCTACGCCGCGCTGGTGGGCCTGTTTCGTGGATTCGCGCTTCATTTTCATGGCTGAATCTTGACAATATTCGCAGTACGAATCAATAATAGATCGCAATACGAACTAACGTATTAGCGCATTCGTCCCAGGAGTGTCCCTTGAAAGCCGCCGTCATCACCTCGTTCGACAAACCGCCGTGCTACGGTGAGTTCCCCGATCCCACGCCCAATGGGCCGGAAGAAATGCTCGTCGAAGTGCTCGCTGTCGGTCTGCATCACCTCACCCGTAGCAGGGCGAAAGGCCTGCACTATTCCAGCGCTGGCACGCTGCCCGCCGTTGCGGGGGTGGACGGTGTCGGACGCGGCAGCGATGGTAAGCTGCGCTACTTCGCGCAGGGCCCGGGCCAGGCCGGCACGATGGCCGACAAAACCGTGATTGAACTCGACCACAGCATAGAGCTGCCGAGCAACTGCGACCCGGTCACCATCGCCGGTGCGATGAATCCTGCAATGGCATCTTGGCTCGCGCTGCGTTGCCGCGTGCCCTTTCAGCGTGGACAGAAGGTGCTCATCCTCGGTGCCACCGGAAGTTCAGGAAGCATGGCCGTGCAGGTCGCTCGACATCTTGGGGCCTCGCATGTCATCGCGGTGGGCCGCGACGAGCAGAGGCTCGCAAGACTGCACGCACTCGGCGCCACAGAGATCGTGACGCTGAGGGGTGCCCAGCTTGGAGTTGACGCATGCGCGTGTGAAGTCGATGTCGTACTCGATTTCCTCTGGGGCGAGAGTTCGGTGCGTGTCATGGAGACCTTGCTGAAGCAGCGCACGGATCGCAGCCGGCCCCTCACCTGGATTCACGTTGGCTCGATGGCTGGCGAAGTCGCCGCTATTCCCGGTGCTTTCCTGCGATCCGCCAATCTCCAGATCGTGGGCAGCGGGCATGGTTCGGTGGCCGGTCGCGACATCCTCACGGAACTGCCCGCGCTGGCAAATGAGATCGCAATCGACACGTTCCGCATTGACGTAAGGGCCACACCACTACGCGATGTGGAGAAGATGTGGTTCTGGGTTCCCAGTGACGGGAAGCGAGTGGTCTTTATGCCGTGATTGGTTCAGTGCGTTGAGTCTGAACTTGAAGACGTTCCGAGCAGGGTTTAGACACACCGCACCATAGCCGATAGTCAGGTGTCACAGAATACCCCGCGGTTTCCCTCGACCATAACGCCAACTGGCTACATTCAGGGATTATTCCTGTTTTGCAGTACGGAGCAGCGTAGTGGCGGCGGCTTGAACAAATTGTCAGGCGGCTCCGATACCATGACCACCAACTGGAACAGTCTCATGGTGCTCGTCGAATGCTGCAATCAACGGTCTGCCCCTGACAATGGCATCCTGGACAGACGGCAGTGATAGCGATGCCTTGTGAGTCTCCTGGCTGTCCCAAACCTCTGTGATCCAGATTGCATCAGGATCTTTGGGGTCTTGTGCAACAACATAGCTTAGGCAGCCCGGCATGCTTGAAATACCTTCGAGGAGAATGTCGATTAATACGTCACGTTGCCCCGGTGTGGCCCGCATCTTACCGATTAGTCCATACATGCTTTTTTCTCCAGTGCCGGTTATTAGGTCGCAGTTGATTCGTCTGCGGTCCACTCACCGCATGAACTCGTAAGCTATCTCGCTGATGTGACCACGCCAGTATGGCTTCTTGCCCTCAGGTAAGAGCCACGCCACCTCGCCTTCCATCGGGATGTGCATGCCATCCCGCTCGCTGTAGTTCCAGAATCGACCCCCCCATTGAGCCGGCGCAATCTTGCCGCTCACTATTCGTCCGCGTGCTTCCGCACGAACCGATTCAATGAGGCCTGACATGTTGAATGTGAACAGCAGTGTAACGGAAAGGCTACCGTCCGATAACGTGGCATTGGCGGAGCGATCATCGACAGGCAGCCAGCGAACCCCTTGGCTTGGCAGCAGCACCGTTGGATACCACGTAGCCTCCGCGCAGAAACGCATCAGTTCGCCTTCCGCCAGGGCGCCAGTCCCGCGAACGTTGGCGAGCGACAACAGGCCGAGCAGCGACGCATGGAGCAGCCCCTCACCCGCGATGTAGGCGTCGTGGACGCGTACGTTCAGCCCCGGCGCGAACGCGATCCGCGCATCCCAGTCGAATCCGGGTCGCTCTGCGATGATCTGCTGATCCGAAGTAAAAGGTTTCCATTGATCGACCGCTTCACCCATGTTGAAAGTGCCCCGATGCCGAACGCGCACTTCAGTAATTATCGGTTGTCCGTCCGTGAGCGCCGTGCGGAAGAAACGCTGGACCGGTCTGGGTAGGCCTTCAAGCTCGCTAAAGTCGACCGTCTTCGGTCGCACCGAGGTGCGTTCCTCAGCCAGTTGCGCCCGCAATTTGCGAGTCTCGGAATTCCAGCGGTGCGATCCGAGAACCACCGCCCCCGCAAGAGCGACGACCAGTAAGACGAAAACCAGACCAACGACTTTAAGCATCCGTCTACCTCGCCAATGGACTTTCATCTACCCGCATCTGCCGACTTTGCAGAGATCATGGCCCCCCTTGAATGAGGAGTTTGTTCCAGAACGCGGATAGCCTCCAATGCCCCTTCCAGCTTCGCCGGGATTACGGTGGTGAGCTGGACGACATAATTAGCGGTGACGAATATGGCATAAACGATCGTGAACACAAGGGTCACATGGGTCCGGAACTGCATGTCGGGCGTGGGAAGACTACTGGTACTGGCAAGAGACCGAGAAGAAATTGGTGCAGCGAATCAAGGCTTTGATAAAGGAAATCTTGCGAGCGCCGCACGAGGAAACTGGAAAGCCTGAGGCGCTGAAACATGCGCTCTCAGGCTATCGGTCTCGCCGCATCAATGACGAGCACAGAATCGTCTACAGGGTTGAGGATGACGCATTGTTTATCGCTCAGCGGCGATACCACTACTAACGGCACCTAACGCTTGCGTTAAGCCGTGATGCGCAGTGGAAGAAACGGCGTGGTAGCGTGAGCGTACCACGCCAGTGCGGCCACGAAGCGGCATCGGCTTGAATGAATTGTTAAGTTAACTTGCTTACTTGATACGCCAGTGAGTAAAAGCGCCAAACGTTGCGGCACAATTCATTAACTTGACTAGCTTTGATTGAAACGTTGAATGCGTTGTTCACGAAGCGAACACTACCCGAGTCCAAAAAATCAACGCCACCGTGGCATAATGCGTTGCGCATATGCTGTGGTAGCGTGTCTTCACCTTTTTTTGACACCCAGAACGGTACAACTGTTTGAACGCATTTAGCTCCGACTGATCAGGCACCGTGTCCAAGCCACGCTCCAAATGTTCGCTCCTCATATAGACCAGTGAAGTGTAAAGGCGCAGTAGTACAACAGATGTCTGCCGGATTCCTCGAAGTTGGTTATTGGGTACAGCGGTGCCGCCCGAAAACGTCTTGTCGTCCAGCGAATCAAGTAGTTTTGTCGCACCATAAGCAGAGAAAGCGGCGTGATACTTTCCTTCGGAGATGTCGGGTGAGAGCAATTTGAGTTCTTGCTTTAGGAGGTCGTCTGACGTGTTGCCGACTTGCTTGAGAACTTGCGTGAGATCAAGAGTGTTCATGAGTTAACCTAACGTTGAGGTGAATCGCCTCGAGGTTTGAGGAGACTCGGCTATTTGAGTACCAGCTCGGCGAGGTCCGAGTTGGCCTTGTGATATTGTGCTTCAAACTCGGCCGGAGGCAAGTAGCCAAGGGGTTCCAGCAAACGGACGGTGTCGAACCAAGTCACCCAATTGAGGGTGGCGTATTCGACGTGCTTGAGGCCGCGCCACGGTCCGTCGTGATAGATGACTTCCGTCTTGAGCAATCCGATGATCGTTTCGGCGAGGACGTTATCATGGCTGTCATCCCGACTGCTGCCGGACGGCTCGATGCCGGCTTCGGCCAGTCGCTCCATGTAGCGAATAGACAAGTATTGCACGCCCCTATTGCTGTGGTGGGCGAGCGGGCCGTCCGTATCCCGATCATACAGCGCCTGCTCCAAGACATCGAGTGCGAGATCGCTGCGCAGCGACGTGCTCGCGTGCCAGCCCACGATGCGTCGCGAGAACACGTCGGTCACGAAGGCCACGTACACAAATCCACGCCACGTCGACACATAGGTGAAGTCCGAAACCCAGAGCTGATTCGGGCGTGTCGCGGTGAAATTGCGCTGTACGAGATCACGTGGCCGCTCCGCGTGCTCGTGCTCCGCGTGCTCGTCCGGGATCGTGGTACTGACACGCCGTCCTCGCACGACGCCTCTCAAGCCGCCGGCCCTCATAAGGCGCGCCACCGGACGGCCTTCGCGACGCAACTCCTTCCACACTTTCTTCGCGCCGTATACGCACCGATTCGCACGCCAAACACGATCAATGTTCTGGCGCACGTGGGCATCGCGCTGCGCGCGTGCCGGAAAACGGGTGGGGTCAGCGATGCGCGCTTTCAGCGTGTAATACCACGACGGAGCGACTTGCAGGACGTGGCAGATCGGCTCGACTCCGTACTCCTAGCGATGCGCGTCGATGAGCGCGACCATTACGTCCCGCGGCGGTAGAGCTCCGCCTGGGCAAAATATGCCTACGTCGCAGTGGAGAATTTCATTCGCCCGCCGCAACTCTTTCACTCCGCGCTCGGGCCCCTTGACCCGCGCCTGTTCTTCAGTCGTGATATCAGGTCGCTGCCCCAAATCCGTCTCCCGCCGTTTGATCCATGTACTTAGGCTCTGCGCCGAACACCCAATCTTCGACGCAATCGACCTGATTGCGGCCCGCTGCGACCCGTACTCACTCGTGTGCTCGTACACCAGCCGGACGGCCCGCTCCCGGACCTCGGGAGAAAATCACATTCGCTTGTCTATGACTCCAACCTCTCACGAAGTGGAGCCTCCTGAAAACCCGGGGCGATTCAAGGCGCTTCAGCTGAAGCGCCGCCCCTCAAATCAATCACCGTCCGAGTATACCGCACTGGGAGGCACTTTCTGCTGGAAGCGCTTGTCAGGCGACTCATGTGACGGCACAAGCGCACGTAGCACTGCGACTTGCACGAGTATCAAGCCGGCCGCCAGGGCGACTTGCGTCCAGCCGCCAGATGACCCGGCGGGCGCGCCGATCGCCGTGGCGACGCCCCACGCCAACGGGAAGACGACGAACAGGTTCCGGGTGAAGGCGAACAGCACGCCGACCACAGCACCCCAGGCCGCCAGCGGCCCCAGCGCATCCGCAGGCAGCGAACCAAGATGGTAGGCGGCGAAGCATGCGGAAGCGATAAGAGGCGCGGGCAGCCAGCCGAACGCATCCTCAAATCGCAGCTGCAGCCAGCCGAACACGAACAGGGGCTCCCAGAGGTTCAGGAGACCATCTGCCAGATGTGGGAGTGCGCTCGTGCCCGGCGCAGATGCGAAGTAGGCTGGCAGGCTACCGATGGCGAAGAAGGCGGAGATACTGAGAGACACCCCCAGACGGCGCCTTGTCATGCCGAGCGAGTTCAAGGAGCCGCCCTGGGACCTGATGACGAGTCCGGGAAGCAGTGTGGCGATGCCCAGGATTCCGAATAACGAGAAGACCGCCTGTGCAGCAGCCGCGTGACCGGCCAGCAACGCGGTGCTCGCCCGGTAGACTGCGAGCATCGCCGGGACGCTCAGCAGCGCAAGCCACGTCTGGATCTGCGGATTCCAACGAAGAGCGGCACGCTTCGTGCTTGAGTGCAGCAAGGTTCCCCCAGTAGTTTGCCTAACGCCTGAGTTGAGCCGCACCGCTAAGCGGTGTCGGCTTGAACGAATTGTTAGCTGGCACCTTTCACATGAGCGAGAACACTAGCCCAAGAAGCCAAGCCAGGCCCGTGAGAATGACGAGGGGGAGTAACCAGCGTGGTTGTGAGGCTGCACTGCCACTTGACCGCGCTGCGCGGAACCTGAACAAGCAAGCGCAGCTGACGATGAATGGAAGGCCGAGTCCAGTGATGCCAAGCAGCCAAGCCGTGCGCTGATCGGACTGGTAGATTCTATTAGCGTAACGCCAAATGAGGCCTGCTGCGATTGCTGAGAGTGCAATGACAGCGGCTGAGACTGTAGGGCTGGGGCTCATGCGCATAAGAGAATCTCCCTTTGCCAGCTAACTAGTATTGGACCCGCACCGGCAGTAGCCTACCACGCAGATCCTGCGGCGCAAGCCACCTAATTCCGACCTACTGTGTCAGTAGACGAGTAGTCCCCAACATCGAGTGGGCTCCTGCCGCCGAGCCACCGCGAACGAATGCGGGCCTTTGCCCTTCGCGCCGTGGCTGACCGGATGGGCCATGGTGGGTACCCGAACTTCTGCAACTTGTCTTGCAGCCGGCATGACGTCGTGGGGTGCCGCGAAGGCGCGGCCGCATTGCCCGTCACACAGACCTCAGACCGGAGGACGTGTGAATGCCAGGCTAAGCGATCTGATGAGTGTACCCATACCGAGTGCGATGAGGAAGTCCGTGGGGGGAGATCAACCACGCTTTCCCAGGCACTCGCTGCCCTCCTCTTTCTCTATCGCGAGGTCCTGCGCCGACCGGTCACCGAGCTCGGACCGATTCCGCGTGCTCGTGCCCCGGTGCGTCTTCCCGTAGTCCTCACACCGCGGGAAGTGCGTGTCGTGCTAAACCAGATGCATGGGCACCCGAAGCTGGTTGCTCTTCTCCTCTATGGTGCCGGGTTGCGACTGATGGAGGCCATGACGCTACGGATCAAGGACCTCGATCTGGAGCGGCGAGAAATCCGGGTGCGGCGTGGCAACGGCCGCAAGGATCGGGTCACCGTCCTCCAAGCGGCAGTGATCGCAGCACTCCGGGGTCATCTGGCCAGAGTACAGGCGCTCCATCGAGCGGACATCGCCGTCGGTCATGGGAGAGTCGTTCTCCCGGATGCATTGGCCCGCAAGTACGCCGCACCTTCCGACACTCGTTTGCCACCCACCTGCTGGAGAACGGCGCGGGCATCCGCACACTCCAGGAACTGCTTGGACACCGCGATGTGATCACGACGATGATCTACACCCGTGTGCTCAATCGCGGTGGGCTCGGCGTCAGGAGCCAAATTGATGTCGTGGACTTCACTTCCACTAACGCAGTAGGGCGGATTCAGGTAGCTTGTGCCGCAGGA
>CAZWSJ010000029.1:0-33865 GCA_964636415.1 uncultured Gemmatimonas sp.
GCGACCTCTCGAGTGACAGTCGAGTGCTCTAACCAAACTGAGCTACGCCCCCAACCTGCACTGCAACAACAACAGCAACTTCACCCGCTGCAACAACTGCGGAACCGCTACAGTTTGCAGCGAACTGCAACATCAACTCCTGCACCGGTTGCAGCAACTGCCATACCGCAAAAAGTTGCCACAACAGCAAGCCAGATCTCACATCAGACGCGCATCCGGCCTGCTGCGATGCGCCAGTAGCTCCAACGGGAATCGAACCCGTCTTTCGACCTTGAAAGGGTCGCGTCCTAACCGATAGACGATGGAGCCATGAAACTCCAACACCATGGCGAATATCATAGCGGTAACGGGATTCGAACCCGTGTTCCAGCCTTGAGAGGGCTGTGTCCTGGTCCCCTAGACGATACCGCCAGCGATCCTGCTGTTTACTACGCCTTTACCACACTTGCCCGCCCCTGCCAACCCTCGCAACAGGAGAGGCCGCAGGCAACAGGCCCGGAGGGAATCGAACCCCCAACCCCCGGTTTTGGAGACCGGTGCTCTACCAATTGAGCTACGGACCTCCGGTGACCGACGAAATGCAAACCCGCCGATTTCACACGGAACCTGCACTCACCCGAAGGTGACCAGCTTGCGACTCAGGGTGACCGACGGGAATTGAACCCGCAACCCCCGGAACCACAATCCGGTGCTCTAACCGATTGAGCTACGGTCACCATCGATGATCCAACCACCGATCACAACACCACACGGGTGCCATGCACCGGATCCTTCTGCCTCAAGCCTGACAGAGCAGGCAAACGCTAACCGTTAAGCCATGCGAATTCAAGCCGCGCCACACTCGCTTCATCACTCAGTGCAGCCACCGGGCAACAACAGACGTGGCGCGCCGTGAACTTCGCTCAGTCCTTCGCGCGATCAAGATACTCACCCGTACTGGGATTTACCCGGATACGAGTGCCCTGCTCCACGAACTCGGGCACGTTTACTGTGACACCGTTCTCGAGCTTGGCCGGCTTTGAAGAGGCCGTCTTGGTGGCTCCACGAACCACAGGCGACGTTTCGACGATTTCAAACACCAGGGAGTTGGGAAGATCTATGCCAATGGGTCGCCCATTGTAGTACTCGGCAATAATCTTCATGCCCGACTGCATCCATGGCGCAGCGTCGCCAAGTGTCTCCGCGTCCAGCTCGTACTGTTCGTAGTTCTCGCTGTTCATGAAGTGGTACGATTCGCCACCCTGATACAGGAACTCCAGCTCGTGGGTCTCCATGTCAGCCCGCTCAATCGTATCTGCTGCACGGAAACGATGCTCGAAGCTCGAACCCGTACGAAGATTCTTGAGCTTGGCCTGCACCATCGCGCGCAGGTTGCCCGGCGTGTGGTGACGGAACTCTATCACGCGGCAGGGATCGCCGTCGAAGACGAGTACCATACCACGTCGGATCTGGGTTGCGGAGAAAGCCATGAGAAACAACCTGCTTGCAAGTGACGAACAAGTGGCCAACAAGCGGACGCCGCCCTAAGCGACACCCGCAAACACACCCGAGCACAGCCAGCCGCTAGAGTGGAGCCTTGGAGTATAACCCACCTTGCGAACCGGGCAAAGCCCCCACGCGGAGATCAGTCCATGCCGCCCGGCTCAACGCCTCTCGGAGCCCAGACGCCGAAGCTCAGGCTCAAGAGAACGCCACACGTTGAGAGCCACCAGACGCTCACCCGCAGCGTTGGGGTGAATGCCGTCTGCCTGATTGAGGGCAGCGATCCCTGCCACACCTTCAAGCAGGAAGGGCCAGAGCGGAATTGATCTGGCCCTGGCCGCCCGCTCATACACGCCACGGAAGCGCGCCGTGTAGTCAGGTCCCAGATTGGTGGGGGCCTCCATTTGCACAAGCACCACCCGGGCATCGGCCTGCTTCACACGCACACTGTCCACCACCCGCAGCAGGTTGGCATAGGTGGAGTCAGGCTCCACACCTCGCAGGCCGTCATTGGCTCCCACCTCCAGAACCACAAGCGCTGCCGGCCTCTCCAGCACCCAGCCAACCCTGCGCACAGCACCCGCCGAGGTCTCGCCACTTAGGCCTGCATTGACCAGCTCCACCCGGTAACCTGCCGAATCCGCCATGTGCTGCAGCAGGGCCGGATAGGCCATATCGGGCGGAAGCCCAAGACCTGCGGTAAGACTGGTGCCAAGCATCACCACTCGCGGCCGCAACCCAGACGCAGCGCGAGACTCTGGAAGCTCAGACCGCGCACCATCCGAGACCCGAGACCCGACCGAGCCACTGCCAGCATCCAAAGACTGCCCCTTCGGCGCGACCGAATCTGTTGCGCTGACACCGTCACCTGTGCGAGCGTCCATGTTGGCACCATGCCGGTCGTTCTGACCACAGCCCGTGCCAAGCAACACAAGAGCGCAGAAGAGAAACCGCGACCACACGGGTATCAGCACTCCGCGCATCGTCACACGCACTCTGTCTGTTTCTCTCGCCCTCTCTGCCATCTCAGTCCCTCTGCCCATGCTTGTTGTTCGCGATCTTGCCAAGGAATATCCAACCGGCAATCAGGTTCTTACGGTACTCCACGATGTGACCTTCGATGTACCGGATGGTGCTTTCGTTGCCATCGTGGGTCCGTCGGGAAGCGGCAAGACCACCCTGCTTGGCCTGCTGGCCGGTCTCGATACACCCTCCAGAGGATCAGTGGAGCTGGATGGAACCGACCTGGCCCAACTGGATGAGAACCAGCGGGCGCGACTCCGGGGAGAGAAAGTTGGCTTTGTTTTCCAGAGCTTTCAATTGATACCCACGCTCACCGCCCTGGAAAACGTGCAGGTACCACTGGAACTCGCCGGCAGGCTGTCCGTACACGAAGCGGCCGGCCGCGCACGTGAGCTGCTTACACAGGTGGGGCTGGCTGACAGGCTGCATCACCTGCCGCAGCAACTGAGCGGCGGTGAACAGCAGCGCGTGGCGCTCGCCAGAGCCTTCGTAAATGAACCACGCATTCTCTTCGCCGATGAACCCACCGGCAATCTCGATGAAGCAACCGGAGAGCGCATTGTAGAGTTGCTGCAAACGCTGAACCGAGAGCGAGGCTGCACCATAGTTCTGGTCACACACGACCCCGGACTCGCTGCAAGGACACAGCGCATAATACGTCTTCGTGACGGAGTCATTGTTGAAGACAGCATGAACCATGCGGAAGCAGTGAACGCATGAATCCGGCTGCGCTTTTCAGGCTGGCATGGCGCGACAGCCGCTCGTCGCGGCGACGTCTTGCGCTGTATATGTCGGCCATTACGCTGGGTGTGGCTGCACTGGTGGCCATAGACTCCTTCGCCGCCAATGTCACGCGTTCCGTACGCTCACAGTCGCGCACGCTGCTGGGCGGCGACATGGTGATGCAGACTCAGGGCACACCAGGGGCCGTGCTTGACACGCTGCTTGATTCGCTGAGCTCCCTGGGAGTGAAGCACGCGGCAGACATAAGTTTTCCTTCCATGGCGCTGGCCGAGTCATCGGGAAGCACACGGCTCGTAGATGTGCATGGAGTGGGTGAGGGCTACCCGTTTTTCGGTGGCATAGAAACCGAACCGCGCGCAGCATGGGAACAGATGCAGGGCGACACGACGATTGTGGTGGATCCGGCGCTGCTCATCGCGCTTGACGTGGAGCCCGGTGAGAAGATCCGTCTGGGTTTCATGCAATTCACAGTGGCGGGCGTGGTTACAACGGCACCTGGTGACGCTGGTATCGCCTCAATGATCGGCCCCCGCGTGTATGTGGCCGAGCACTGGCTCAAGTCTACGGGACTTCTCGATTTCGGGAGCCGCGCGCAATACAGGTTCGTGTTGCAGCTTCCTCCGGAGATTTCCTCGCCAAGTGCTGCCCGGCGCATGAAACGCGAGCTGAGGCGGCGCATTGATCCGCAGCAAGCTGCATTGGAAGAGGCCCGGGAAGCACGCAGCCGCCTCAGCAGACAATCGGTCAACGCGACTGAAGACCGGGACAAGGAACCGGCTGCAACAACTGCAGCAGCATCGCCAGACACAAGCGCTCAGCCATCGGTTAACAACGATGGACTCGTGTCCACGCCGCCACCGCAGCGCATTCGCATACGTACACTGGAGGACACCGAACAGGACTTCACCGATGCGATCTCACGCCTGGCCGATTTTCTGTCCATCATCGGGCTTCTGGCGCTGCTCATTGGCGGCATAGGTGTTGCCAGCGGCATCAATGCCTTTGTTGCATCACGAGTGGATACAGTCGCCATTCTGCGCTGCCTTGGTGCCACCACCACACAGGTGATGACGATCTACGTGATCCAGGCAACCGCAATGGGTCTTGTTGGTGCAGCAGCCGGTGCAGCACTCGGCGTGGGAGTGCAGTTTGCCCTGCCCCATTTCATAACCGGCTTCCTGCCGGTTGATGTCTCGGTGACGCTGGAATGGATCCCACTGCTCACCGGTCTCATCGCGGGCGTGTGGGTGGCACTTGTGTTTGCCCTCCGCCCGCTGCTGGCACTCAGACAGGTATCGCCGCTTCAGGCCATCAGACGCGACGCTGATGCACTGCGCCGCCGCAGTGTGTGGAGGGACCTGCCGCGCCTGCTGGTCAATGTTCTGCTGGTTCTTAGCGTGGCTTTCATAGTTGTGACACGAATCGGCACAGTCAAAGAGGGCCTGGGAGTGACTATCGGCATTTTGCTGGCAGTTGGTATTCTCTGGGCTGCTGCCACAGTGCTGGTGCGGACGGCCCGCCACGCAACACTGCCCTCATGGCCCCTTTCACTCAGACAGGGCATCGCAAATCTGCACAGGCCGGCTAATCAGACACGGGCCGTAACACTTGCACTTGGCTTCGGTGCATTTCTTTTGAGCACCGTCTACCTTGTGCAAACCAACATGCTCACCCGCGTACAGGCCGCGCTCACTGGTGCCTCTGGCAATCTCTTGTTTTTTGATGTGCAAGACGACCAGATCGCGTTCGTCGACTCGGTGCTCACCGTGAATGGCAACTCGATAGTGCAGCGCACTCCAATCATCACCATGCGCATCGATGCCATTAACGGACAGAGCGTATCGCAACTGCTGGCCGACAGCGCGCAACGCAGATCGGGTTGGGTGCTCAGGCGCGAATTCAGGTCCACATACCGCGACTCACTTGGCAACTCAGAGCGCCTTGTTGCGGGTAAGTGGTTTGGCAGCAGCAGCTCTGCCGATGCTGCCGGCGCTGACCTGAGCAGATCAGACGGGGATTTGAGCGTCAGCTCAAGCGTGAACTCCCGCACGAGGGTGTATGAAGTTTCTCTCGAGCAAAGCGTTGCAAAAGACATTGGAGCAAGCCTGGGCGACACCATCACATGGAACGTCCAGGGGGTGCCCGTGCAAACCGTCGTCACCAGTTTGCGTGAGGTGGACTGGGGTCGCTTTGAGGCCAATTTCTACGCCGTATTCCAGACGGCTGCACTTGAGCACGCCCCCGGCCAGTTCGCTGTGATTGCCAATGTTCCCTCGGCAGAGGCGGTGGCTGTTGCTCAGCGCGATGTGGTGCGGCGTTTCCCGAACGTGAGCAGCATTGATCTCACTGTAATACGCAAGACTGTTGCAGACATAGTGAGCCGGGTGTCGCTGGCCATACGGTTTCTTGGAGTGTTCTCGCTGGCCATGGGAATACCGGTGCTCTTCAGCGCCGTGGCGGCCACGCGCAGGGCGAGACTCAGGGAGGGCGTACTGCTTCGCACGCTGGGTGCCACTCGCGCTCAGGTGGCTCGTATAATGCTGGTGGAATACGCAGCGCTTGGCCTTCTGGGCGCCCTCACCGGTCTCGTGCTTTCGTTTGGCGGAGCGTGGGGCTTCATCCATCTGGTGATAGATGAAACCTTCATTCCTGCAGTGAAACCAGCGCTTGTAATTGCGGGAGCAATGGTTCTGCTCACCATAACAATAGGTCTGCTTACCAGCCGCGATGTTTACCGGGAAACACCCATGTCAGCTCTGCGCGACAGCGGAAGTTGAGTGCAGTAACAGCGCAGCAGCGGTGCGGCGGTGCGGCGATGCTGCCGTGCAACGGTGCAGCAATTGTGCTTCAGCATCGTGAGCAACAACGGGGCAGTGGCACCGCAGCTCAGTGTTGCAGCCATTCGATGATTGTGTAGTCGGAGACCACCATGTCGCGTGGAGTGACTTTCAGGCCGTACACCATCACTTCCTTGCCGATTTGTGCCGACATGCCACTTGTGGCGAGTCCACTGAGCGAGATGGTGACATCGCCGCTACGGAGCACTACCTGACTCTTTGAGCCGGTTCGGAGCAGTTCAAGTACACCGCGCACAGAATCAGCCCTGCTGCGCCCTGCTGCTCCGTCTGCCATTGCTCTCGAAGAAATTGCACGGGCAATGGAATCACCTCTGGCCTGGGCACGCTGTGACATTTCTGCGGCTGATGGTGCAGATCCTGAGCCCCGTGCCCTGTCGGGCAGGGCACCGGAGAGCAGCTCGGCAGACTCGAGAACCCCGTTGCCTGAGCCGCTCACCATGGCAAGAGTTCCGGCATCCAAGCCGGCTTCCACGGCAAGCCTGATCGAATCAAGCGACGGCGCCCGGGCGGTGCGTGTGCCGAGCACCATTGAGTCACCGATGGCCGAAATGGAATCGAGATTACCCATGCTGCCCTCGATGGTCACCGTGTTCTCATCGTCGCCCCCACAGGCAGCCAGTACCGTGACCACGAGGAGGGCAAGCAGCGCCATTCTTGCGGCAGATCCAGAGGCTACCGGCGGGGAGAGGCGGAGCGGGAACGGGAGATGCGCACGGGCGGGCATATTCATAAGCTATGAGCGCAGGGGAATACGTCAACGTTACATTGTTGGTATTGCCGGTTTGTGAAAGTTACCCACCACGGTTGTAAGCGGAGCACTCCACGGGCACATGCAAAACCAAGAGTCTGAGGCGGGATCCGACACGCTCGATAGTTGGCAGGATCACAACAGGCGCGGCCTGAGTTTTGCCACAGCGGCCGACTGGGAAGAGGCAGTTGATGCTTTTTCGCAGGCGGTGAATGCACTGGCAGAAGACAGTTCAGAGCCGGTACCTCAGGAGCCTCTGGCCATGGTGCTGAGCAATCTGGCCCAGGCCTGTTTCCGTGCCGGTCACAGTGACGACGCCCTGAACTATGCCCAGCGAGCGTATTCCCTGAGGGCAACACTCACCGGAGAGGACGGTTTGCCTGCAGCCAGGGCGCGCATGGACTATGCGGTGATGCTGGCAGCGGTGGGCCGTCATGATGAGGCCATGACGTTGGTGGAGCGGGCCATCAGCACTGTAGAGCGCCACGTGGGTGACGATGACCTCCAGCTTGCTGCCCCTCTGGAGAACGCTGCAAGGATCTCGATGGCGTCGGGTAATTTGGAGGGTGCTGAGCCCTACCTGTTGAGGCTGCACAGTTTGTTGAGCCTGCACGGTGAGCCCACCCGGCCAGCGGACAAGCTGTTGGCCCGCCTCGCTTCACCACACGTAATGAAAGCTGATCCGGCAGCGGAGGTTGAGGCCGAAGCAGATGCGGAGGCTTTGCCGCTTGTTACGAATCACCTGACGTTACAGAGTGAGTCCTATGTGAGTTCGATTGAGACGGAGCCATCGCCATGGCGTGGCTGGGAAGACCAGCCCTTGCGTGATGCGGTTGCTCTTACAGATGAGCTGCTGCGCAGTACGCCTTCGGGTGTGCCAGCGAT
Organism: uncultured Gemmatimonas sp.; assembly: GCA_964636415.1. Classification (GTDB taxonomy): domain Bacteria; phylum Gemmatimonadota; class Gemmatimonadetes; order Gemmatimonadales; family Gemmatimonadaceae; genus Gemmatimonas. The sequence goes on from CAZWSJ010000029.1 coordinate 7,741, forward strand.
AGCTGCGTCTATTGAGCACGTGGAGCACGTGGAGCCGTTGGAGCCGTTGGAGCCGTTGGAGCACGTGGCGAACGCGGAGCGCGTGGAGCAGATCGAGCGCGTGGAGCAGATGGAGCAGGTGGAGCCCGTCGCGCTCACAACTCCCATGGCACAAGTGGCGGCGGTGGAGCCGGCCCAACCCACCGAACCAGCCGCGACCGCTGAAACAACCGAGCCCGCTGAACCCGCTGAACCCGCTGAGACCGTCGAAACTGGCGAACCCGCTGAAACTGCGACCGTAGATGAGCTGTATATGCCCGAAGAGACGGTGGTTCAGGTGCCGGAGCCGGTGATCGCGGAGGTGCAATCCAAGCCAAGTGCTCTATCCGGGACTGGCGCGGCCGAGCCGGTTAATCCTGTGGCAGTCACACTTGAGCCAGACCCGCTCCCAACCAGAAAGCCCGCCGTCGCTGGAACTCCCGGGCTTATTGGCAACCGATCAGGCGTGAGTGAAGAGAAGAAAAGCCGACTTCAATGGCCGCTGGTTCTGGCTCTCGTGGTGATACTTGCTGCGGTCGGCTGGTGGTTTACGACTCGCTGAAGCGTGAGGCCGCCCGGGCCTGTTCAAACCACTATAAAGCCGCCATCAGTTCTTGTGGCGGAAGGTGATGCGGCCGCGAGTAAGATCATAAGGCGACACCTCGACGGTCACACGATCACCGGCCAACACTCTGATGCGATTTCGGCGCATATTTCCTGCCAGTGTTGTCAGTACCTCGTGTCCACTGGGCACTGTCACGCGGAATGTTGCGTTTGGCAGCAATTCGGTGACCGTGCCTTCGAGTTCTATCGCATCCTGTTTCGCCATGTAGTTCGGAACCTGTACCTCTGGTGGTGTCGGCACGACAGTCGCGCCGACAAAAACAAGCCAACCAGAATAATCTACTGCGGTATGGTCGGCCGGGCCAGAGATGGTGGTCTACCAGTTTGGCAGCAACTCTGCCGGCACCGCAGGCATTTCCCACAAGCCAGTGACTCACGATTCAGCGAAGGCGATAACGCCCCACACCAGCGCGGCTTCTTCCTCAAACGTGGCTGAAAACCCACCGGAACTGCCAAACCGCCAATCTCCATACGGGCCGGCCACGAGCCTGGTCAGGCGGTTTCTTGTACAACTTGCCGACCTGGACTGCGGCCTGCATGCCGCGGCGGTGCGCAACTACCAGACCGAGAGTGGCACAAAGCGTTGGCAACGCGCCGAGCTGGTGCTGGCTGCTGTCGTGGAGCGCAGCGGCAGGGACGACGCACGCGAGGCACTGTCCGGCCCGCTGCTGCAACTGCTGCGTATTCCTGAAGACGAAATGCCAGCCGACGTCTCAGGTGATTCGCAGCAGAAAAAGCAGGATGGCAAGCCGGAAACTTCCGCTGTGGACTCTCTCATCGCCACTCTCGACCCCATTGCTGAACCGGCTCTGGCCGCGGTTCTCGCAGTGATGGTTCACGACCTGCTGGATGAGGAGAGTTTCAACACTCTTTATTCACCGCTGGCCCAGGCAATCCCCTTCGAGACACTCATGGCGGCTGAAACAACAGAAGCGACTGAAACAACCGAAGCACCGCACCAGCCGGGCGGGCGACACAACTGAAGCGGCTTTTGCCGAAACGTCCTTGGCCGGAGCGACCTCCGCTTCAGTTAACCCTGTCAGCCTGAGGGTCTGCCGCCAGAAGAAAGCGCGGTATGATGGCATCAAACTCCTCACCATCGTCGCGCTCGAAACCGTAGCTGCCTTCCATCCAGCCCTGTGGCCCTTTGAGCACACAGAAACTGCGATACTCGTGCACGTCGCCCGGCACGAGGTGCGGCTGCTCACCCACCACACCCTCTCCTTCCACCACGCTGTCGCCTGCCTGGTTGTCGTGAATGAGCCAGCGTCTGGTACGCAGTTTGGCGGCCTGATCACCAACATTCTCTATGCGAATGCGGTAGGCGAACACGAAGTGTCTGAGCAGGGCGTTGGATCGTTCAGGCAGAAACGAGGGACGAACGGTAATACGGATTCCCGACGTAATGTGATAATAAAAACGGCGACGCTCAGGGGTCATGAAAAAGACTGGTGTTGCTCAGTGGCTCGGTAAGTGTGGATCCTGCACGTCCCACACGGTTTATGGGTGTGACAGCAACCCGGTCTGCATCGAGGTCCGGTGGTATGGTCCACTGGTTGCTGTTTCCGGGCAGCACCACACTCACCCATGCGCTGTCGGTCCTCAACTGCAGCAGCCACTGCCATGGTGTGACGGAAGTATTGGCAGACCGAGCGCGCATGCCAAGCCTCCAGAGCGCTCCATCGCGCTGTACTTCAATAATGGGATTTCCGGCGTCCGGAGCAGAAAGCCATGGCGAGGCCGGAGGCAGCGCGACGTTGGCATAGACCGAGGCCAGGAGGGAGTCGTTCATTCCTGCCTGATTGTCGAGAAAGACCTTCATGCTGAAGTGAACGTTGCCGGAGCCACCCGCAGCGGCACGTGGTCCGCCCGGTGCACCAACGCGGGTTACACGCACCTGTTTCACAAGTTCAGCCACAGGAAAGGCGCCCGACCCGCGAGCCCCGGCCCGGGATGTGAAGTTGCCGGGCCAGAGATTCCGGTGTTTGAGATTTTCACCCGACCACCAGTTGAGCAGTGCGCCATAGGCCTGCTCGCGCTTTGTGGTGGGCCAGTAGAGCTGAGGCGTGAGGTAGTCTACCCAGCCCTCACGCAGCCACAGCCGTGCATCGGCGTAAAGTTTCTCGTAGGCATCAAAGCCCGTGACCTGGGCAGGATTTCCGGGTCTCCATATGCCAAAGGGACTCACACCGAATTGCACCCATGGCTTTTCCGCATGGATGCCGTCATTGAGCTCACGCACCAGGCTATTGACGTTCTCTCTGCGCCAATCGGCGCGGGAAAGCCTGCCGCCCGCACGCTGGTATTTGCGCCAGCTCGCGGAGTCGGGGAAATCGATCTGACGCCCGCGGCGGTCATTTACCGGGTAAGGGTAGAAGTAATCGTCTATGTGTACGCCATCAATGTCATAGCGTTTTACCACATCAAGCACCACGTCCAGCGTGCGTTCACGCACGGCTGGTTCTCCGGGATCCATCCAGAGGTAGCCGCCGTAGGACTTCACCAGCGAGGGATTGGTTTTGGCGATGTGAGACGCGGCCAGTGGCGACCTGGCGTCGTTGTAACGGGCGCGATAGGGGTTGAACCAGGCGTGCAGCTCCATGCCCCGCGCGTGTGCCTCACGCACGGCGAATGCCAGGGGATCCCAGTATGGATCCGGGCGGCGGCCCTGTGTGCCGGTGAGGTATTCGGACCAGGGCTCAAGGCTCGACTCGTACAGGGCATCGGCGGCCGGCCTCACCTGGAATATGACGGCATTCAGTTTGAGCTCAGCGGCCTTGTCGAGCAGGGCCAGCAGTTCCGCCTGCTGTTCTGCCGTGCTCAGCGTGCGCTTGCTGGGCCAGTCAATGTTGGCCACGCTCGCCACCCACACCCCGCGAAACTCGCGCTCTATGGGTGGCGGCTCGAGGCCCAACCTGGCATCACGCGTTGACACACCGGATACGCTGCCAGGCCTTGAGGCACCGGAAGACAGCGGTGCCGGCGTGCCGAGCGCCAGTGCAGCCGCCAGCGCGATACCGGGCATCAGGCCATGCGAGAAAAGACTCGCACGGCCCGGTGCCCCTGCGCGGCGACGCAGCGGGTTGAGCAAAGATGAGCAGAGAGAGGAGACTGACAACATCGACGACAGTGGCAAAATGCATGTTGGTCGCCGTGTTCCGGGCTTTCTCCTGTCGGAAGTGCTCAGGAGCGCTCAGGAAGTGGGCGGATTGAACGGTGCCTGCGCTTGATCCAACCAACTGCGATGGTAGGCGGGATCCTCCATGGCCATCGCAGTCTTTGCTACACGCAACGGGCGGAAACTGTCCATCATCACCGCCAGCTCGTTGGTATGAGTGGCACCTATGCTGGCTTCCGCACGTCCGGGATGCGGACCGTGCGGCAGTCCATCAGGATGGTGAGTAATGGAACCGTATTCAATCCCCTTGCGGCTCATGAACTCACTGGAGGCATAAAAGAGCACCTCGTCGGAGTCTATGTTGCTGTGGTGATAAGGCGCCGGGATGGCGTCAGGGTCGAAGTCGTAGGGTCTTGGACAGAACGAGCAGATCACGAATCCGTCACCCTGAAAGGTCTGGTGCACTGGCGGCGGCTGGTGAATGCGTCCCACTATAGGCTCAAAATCGTGGATGTTAAAAATCCATGGGTAGTAGTGGCCATCCCAGCCCACGGCATCCAGCGGGTGGTGGTCGAGCACCAGTTCGTTGAGCTGGTTGTACTGCTTAACCAGAATGGGGAAGTCGCCTTTTTCGTCGTGAGTATTGAGCCGCTCGGGCTTACGGATATCGCGCTCACAGAATGGGGCACCCTCCACAAACTGGCCGAAATCGTTGCGATAGCGCCTGGGCGTGCGCACGTGTCCGCGGCTCTCGAAAATGAGGAGCTTTACCGGTCCACTGGAGAGATCCGGAAGCCAGCGGTGCGTAATGTTGCGATGCACCACAACGTAGTCGCCCTCGTGCCAGTTCTGCTCACCGAACGTTGATTCCAGAACTCCGCTCCCCTCCACTACATATACGACTTCATCGGCCTCGGAGTTTCGGTAAAAGTGGCTGTCCGTGACATCCGGCTCGGAGTAGAGCATCCCGATATCGCTGTTAAAGAGCAAGGGGATTCTGTCGAGCGTCATCGAACCGCCGCGCTTGCAGCGCGACGTAAGAAAATGCCTGTGACGAAGCGAGGTATCAGTATCGGCTTCCCAAACAACTTCACGAATCTTGCGCGCCGACTTTACCGTTGTGGGCGGATGCACGTGGTAGACAAGAGAAGAGGTACCGGTGAAGCCCTCATGTCCCATGAGTTCTTCTGAATACAGTCCGCCGTCGGGACGCCTGAAGACGATGTGTCTCTTGCGCGGGATGGAACCCAGTGTGTGATAGATTGGCATACTGACCTCAGAGGTTTCCGCGAAGTTCCTGTTCGCGCTCAATTGACTCGAACAGTGCCTTGAAATTGCCTTTGCCAAAGCTGGTGGCACCCTTGCGCTGAATGATCTCGTAAAACAGCGTGGGGCGATCCTCTACCGGCTTGGTGAAGATCTGCAGCAGATAACCATCGGGATCGCGGTCCACCAGAATGCCGAGCCTGGCAAGTTCGTCGAGAGGCTCATCTATCTTGCCCACCCTGTCCTGCAATTCGTCGTAGTAGGACGTGGGAACAGTGAGGAACTCCACACCGCGATCACGCAGGGTGGTTACCGTTTGCAGTATGTTGTCGGTTGCAAGCGCCAGGTGCTGGGCACCGGGTCCGTGATAGAAGTCGAGATATTCCTCAATCTGTGACTTCTTCTTTCCAACCGCGGGCTCGTTGATCGGGAACTTGATGCGGTCATTGCCGTTGGCCATGACCTTTGACATCAGCGATGAATACTCGGTGCTGATATCGGTATCATCGAAGGTGATGAGATTGCGGAATCCGAGCACGTCGGCATAGTAGTCAACCCAGTGGTTCATTTTGCCGAGTTCCACGTTGCCCACGCAGTGGTCAATGTACTTGAGACCAGTACCGGGCGGCTGATAGTGAGGTGTGACAGCGCGGAAGCCGGGCATGAACGGGCCCTTGTAGTTGCGTCTTTCCACCAGTGAATGAATGGTGTCGCCATAGGTGCCGATGGCAGCAATCACCACCTCGCCATGTTCATCCGATATGACGCGGGGTTCGTGTATGCCTATGGCACCGCGTTCCATGGCAGTGGCGTATGCCTTGCGTGCATCATCCACCCAAAGCGCGTAGTCGCGTACTCCGTCACCGTGCTTGTGCGTGTGCGCGGCTATGGGTGACGAGGGATCGAGTGCGGTTGTGAAGAGCAGTCTGATCTTGTCCTGTTGCAGCAGGTAGCTGGCGCGATCCCGCACGCCAGTTTCAGGCCCTTGATAGGCAACGAGCGAGAAGCCGAAGGCTGCGCGATAATAGTGACTGGCCTGCTTTGCATTGCCGACATAGAACTCGACGTAGTCGGTACCATTGATTGGGAAGGCGTCGTGTTCGACCAGTGATTCCGGAGTGGTGAGAGTAGCCATGGCACACCTGATTATGGGAAATGATTGCAACCGCGCGGGTTGGATGGCGCGGACTCTGGCAGGAAGATTCGAGCTACCGGAGAGTGAATCAGATATGCGAGCGGGGCAGCGCGGCTATCCATGCACAGAGCCGCTGATCCCCGCTGAGGGTGGGAGGAATCATATTGAAAAGATACTGCATAATCCGGACAATGGGGTGAGCTTGACTGCCCCAGGGAGCGAAGCGCGGGCCCCTCACACAGGCACGGCTATCAGGCCTGGAGCTCCGGTCGGTTCCTGAACCACTCCAGTGACTCGGGGTTGGCCAGGGCATCCAGATTCCTCACAGGCTCACCATTTATGGTGTTCCGGACTGCGATCTCGCTGGTCTTGCCACTGATGGTTCTCGGTATGTCCGGGACCGCGAGCACCAGACGTGGCACGTGGTGCGGACTGGTTTCCCTGCGAATCCGCTGCCTTATCCTGTCGCTCAATTCGGCACTCATCTCTACCTGCCCTGAGCCAAGGCGTACAAACAGTACCACCCTCGACCCGCTGCCATCTGCCCCACCCAGATGCTGCTCAACAACCACCGAGTCGGCCACCTCGGGAATTTTCTCCACCACTCGGTACAGCTCAGCCGTACCTATGCGCACGCCACCCGGATTAAGCGTGGCGTCGCTGCGACCATGAATCACCAAACCGTCGTGTTCGGTTATCTCGGCCCAGTCACCATGTCGCCACACGCCCGGGAAGTGTTTGAAGTAGGCCGCACGATACAGTGACCGATCGGGATCATTCCAGAAAGCTATTGGCATACTGGGGAACGGCCGCGTGCACACCAGTTCTCCCGGCCGGCCAACCACGGGCTTGCCGTTTTCATCCCACACTTCAACCGCCATGCCAAGCCCCCGCATCTGCAGCTCACCGCGATACACCGGACCGGTGGGGTCGCCCAGCGCAAAGCAGCTGATGATATCGGTGCCTCCACTGATGCTTGAGAGTCGTACTGAAGGTGAAATATCACGCAGCACGAAATCGTAACTGTGCGCGGCTAGCGGACTGCCCGTGGAGAGGATGGCGCGCAGTGATGTGAGATTGGCAAGCTCGCGCGGCCTGATTTCCTCGTGTTCAAGCGCCGCCAGATATCTGGCACTGGTTCCGAATATCGTGATGCCTTCTGCAGCGGCCATGCGCCAGAGTATTGCCGGATCGGGAGCCAGCGGTGCGCCATCGTAAAGCACCAGCGTGGCACCCAGAGCCAATCCCGACACAAGCCAGTTCCACATCATCCACCCGCATGTGGTGAAATAGAAGAGAACATCTTCGGGTCCCACGTCGGTGTGCAGTGCCAGCTCCTTCCAATGCTGCAGCAGGGTTCCTCCCGCACCATGCACCATGCACTTGGGAAGGCCCGTAGTGCCCGACGAGTACATGATGTAGATGGGATGATCGAACTGCAGCCGCACAAAGCCAGGCTCAGAGACATCACTGTGTTCAGACAGCACTGCATCAAAGAGACGTGCCTCCGGAATTGTAGAGAGATCGGGCTCTCCATGGAGGCATGGCACCACCCAAACAGCAGCAAGCGTGGGAATTGCATCAACGATTTCCCGCAGTCGCGAAAGACAGTCGATTTCCTTGCCAGCGTATCTGTAGCCGTCGGTAGCTATCAGCACCGTTGGCGATATCTGGCCAAAACGGTCCAACACGCCCCGGGTTCCAAAGTCGGGCGAGCAGCTTGACCAGATCGCGCCCAGGGAAGTGGTGGCCAGCATTGCGATTACGGTATCAGGCAGGTTGGGCAGCCAGCCCACTACGCGGTCGCCCACGCCAACGCCGAGCGCGCTGAGAGCCGCGGCGCACTGCGCCACGCTTTGCCTGAGTTCCCTGTAAGTGATGCGCCGCCCAGGCCCCAGTTCATTCCACGATACAAGGGCCACTGCGTCGTCACGCCTTCGGAGCAGGTGTTCAGCAAAATTGAGCCGAACGCCCGGAAACCAGCGAGGGCCGAGAGCGGAGTCGGGTGGCGCCATTCGGTTGCCACCGGACAGCACTTCATGCCATGGCGCCTCACGAGTACCCGGTCCCAGCGCCATGATCTCTGCCGCGCGCCAGATCCCGGCCCAGAAATCTTCCGGATTTTCAACTGACCAGCGCTGCAGATCGTGCGACGTTGCGACTTCAGCTCCAAAGGCGCCCTGCTCTCTCAGATCAAGCAGAAACTGCTGCATCCGGCTCTTGCGGGCCGCGATGCGGTCGGGCTTCCATACCAGCGACGACTCCACTTCACCATCCACCGTCATATCCTCGATCTCAAGATCACTTCCATTTTCCGATCTGTTTCCGATCTGTGACACAGGTCGGATCAGCGCAACCCTGCCTGGGCCAGACTCACCGAAGGGCAGCGTGGGCCATGAGTTTCACAATACCATCCGTGCCGATCGTGAAAAACCAGGTGCGGCGATTCAGATGGTCTGATTCTCACTCGCACGAGATCCTGAACGGCTGTACTCGGCCCAATGGCCTGACGCGGATCAAGTATCTCGATGATTGGCCTCTCGGGGAAGAGCTCCAGTTGTCCCTGCTCTGCCATCACGGCACTGCGGTTTGTGGGTGTAGTTCGGCGGGCCATGCAACTTATGCCTCCATTACGAGGCGAACGTCATGTGGCAGATTCTCCGGGGCGCTGGTGCGCGTGAACCAGGAAACCACGAAAAACACCAGCAGCGAGAGTACCAGTGCAATTGCTGTAGCCGTTACCCCTTCCGGGAAGCTGAATACTTTGAAATATGCCAGCGATTCGAGCGTGAGTGTTGAGACGAGTCCAGTACCGATTGACGCTATGGCAGCACTGCGTGTGGCGCCCGTCCAGTTGAGCCCTATGGCAAGTGCCGGCACCAGAGTGGAAGCGAACAGGCCCCATCCAAAGATGCCAAGAAACACCACCAGAGTTCCGGAGAACTGCGCAAGAAGAGCCGCAAGCAGCGTCAGCACAACAGTCCATAACCGGCCGCGCTTGAGCTCGTTGCCGGTGCTGCGGCCGAAGGCTCGCGGCAGGTCATGAGTAAGGGCTGCGGCCCCAATGCTCATGAACGAGTTAACTGTACTCATTATGGCCGCTACCACGGCCGGAAATACCAAAGCTGCGAGCGGCAGCGGCGTGAAGCCCAGAATAAAAGTCGGTGTTGCGTCGTCAGGGCTTGCCAGGGCGGGGACCCGGCCCTGCAGGACCAGTGCCTTCATGGCAATACCCACACCCACGAAGAGCAGCAACGTGAGGCTGAGAGCGAATGTCATGAGCAGAGGATACCAGCGCAGTGAGCGAATGTCACGCAGCATGTAGTACTTATGCGCCACATGCGGTTGGCCCAGCGCTCCAATCCCAAACACGAAGAAGAAGGAAAGCGCGGCCAGTGGCGACATGTGGCCCCATGGACCCAGAAAGCCGGGATCAAATTCCATTATGCTGTGCGAGATGGCAGAAAGGCCACCTCCACTTTCAAGCGCAAAAAAGAACACCAGAGTTGACGCCAGCGCCATCAACACACCCTGAAACACATCGTTGTATACGCCAGCCAGGATGCCGCCCGATGTCGAATAAGCAAGCACCACCAGTGCGCCCAACCATATGGCCACACCCGGACCGACAGCAAGAATGGTTTTCAGCACCACACCCAATGCGAGCAGGTTCGTGGCCATGTATCCCACAACCGCCAGCAGAATTGCAATGGCAGCAAGACCTTGCGCAGCGCGCGATTGAAAGCGAACGCCTATTGCATCCGGCACGGTGATGAGCTCGCGCACCTGCGAGAGCATGCGCATGCGTCTGGCCAGAACCCATGCCCCCATGGTGTTGGTAAGTGAAGCGGGCAGTACTATGAACACTGCACCCAGACCAACCTGGTAGATGAGGCCCGGGCCACCTATGAAAGCAAAGCCCGAGAGTGTGGCCGCCATTGCCGACATGGCAAGAGTGAACAGCCCTATCCGACGGCCAGCAACGAAGAAGTCTGCGGCAGTATGCGTTCTCCTGCTCGCGTGGTAGCCTATGATTGCGACCACAGCAAAATAGGCGATGGTGCTCCACGCAATCATTGTCATGAGACAATAGTCTCTGAGGAATCGTTGGTGGCATCACCTGCAGGAGGCTCGCCAGTCTCCTTGTCGGAAAACGTCGCAGCATAAACCAGCGGCAGAATGAACAGCGGAGCGATGCCCACTCCATAGAGAATGATTGCCGCCCGCGCGGGGAGTCCAAGCCAAAGCCTGCTCGCTGCTGTTTCTTCAGGCAGATACAGAGCAAGCAGAAAACCGCTGGCAACCAATACAAGCACCAGCGTTGCGGCCACGGCAATAACTGTTGTTCGCAATGACTCTCCCGCCCTGTCGACAGAACGCCGAATGGGCGCTGCTCCAAGCATCAGTGCGCCAAGCAGGCAAACCGGCATGGCAATGGCCATGACCAGCGGCCCATGACGCGCCACCCCAGGCGATGCAAAGGCAAGCGCATAAGCACCTGCGATGCCCGCTGTTCCAAGGAACGTGGCGAGCACCGCAACGCGATGCACCCTGCCCTCGTGCGACAGGCTACCAGCCAAGTACCAAAGCAAACACCAGCGGAGCCACTATGCTTGCGTCGCTCTCAATTATGTATTTGGGCGTGTCCACTCCAAGTTTGCCCCAGGTGATCTTTTCGTTGGGCACCGCGCCCGAGTAGGACCCATAAGAGGTGGTGGAGTCGCTGATCTGGCAGAAGTAACCCCAGAGCGGAACGTCAGGCCGCTGCAAATCCTGGTGCAGCATGGGCACAACGCAAATCGGGAAGTCACCAGCTATGCCGCCGCCAATCTGGAAGAAACCAAGCGATGTGTCACGCGTGATTTCGGTATAATACTCCGCAAGCCAGGTCATGTACTCTATGCCCGTCTTCACAGTGTGCACATTCTTCACGTCGCCGTTGATGACGTGTGAAGCAAAGATGTTGCCTGAAGTGGAATCTTCCCAGCCGGGCACCACTATGGGAATGTTCTTTTCCGCTGCAGCAAGCATCCATGAGTTCCTGGGATCTATCTGGTAGTGCTTTTCCAGCTTGCCACTGAGAAGGATGCGGTACATGAACTCGTGCGGGAAATAGCGCTCGCCGCTCTTGTCCGCGTTGGTCCACTCTTCGAGTATCGCATCCTCTATACGACGGAAGGCTTCAGATTCCGGAATGCAGGTGTCTGTTACACGGTTGTAGTGCCTGTCGAGCAGGGCCTTCTCATCCTGAGGAGTGAGATCGCGGTAATGCGGCACGCGCTCGTAGTGGTCATGAGCGACCAGGTTGTAAACGTCCTCCTCAAGATTGGCACCCGTGCAGGTAATCACGTGAACCTTGTCCTGGCGAATCATTTCAGCGAGCGACAGGCCCAGCTCGGCGGTGCTCATCGCGCCGGCCATGGTGATCATCATCTTGCCACCATTGTCCAGGTGGCGGATGTAACCATCAGCCGAATCGATAAGAGCTGCGGCGTTGAAATGCCGGTAGTGGTGTCTGAGGAACGCCGATACTGGCGCGGAGGAAGACTGAGCCATGATTTGAGACCGGAATCGGAACATGCGAAATGGCCGCCGCGGCAGCCAAGCCCAGCCTTCAAAGCTAATCGGTCACATGCTACGCGTGATCATTCCTTCCATTGCGGCGGAGCCCCATCCATGCGGCACCCACTGCAAAGGCCACGGCCACAGCATTGTAGCCATTGAGCCCAGCCACCACAGCCAGCAGAATGCAAACCGCCGCAACCCATTGCAGGGCGCGGCTCCCGCTGTCCGGAGCCCCGGAGCGAGCGACAGCGTCTCTTTCTGCGTTGCCGGTGGCTTGCGCTGCGGCTATTGCAGCACCCCATCCGCTACCCGCCGCCTCGCCCACGCGGATGCCTGGCACCTCAGCCGTGTGGCCCTGAGCAATTGGCCAGGAACCGGAGCCCGCCGCGCGCCCAACTACTATGCGGCTGGTACTTACGGGCGGCCCGTTCTCTGCAAGATCAATACCCTCCAGCCCCAGCGGCGTTATTCCCCGCCTTGTGAGCAACCCATTTTCCGGGCCTGTATCCGAGGGCTCCTGCAGCAACGACAAGCCGAAACGAATGGGCTCAAGGCTTTGGTGATCAGATCCGTTTTGCACGATGAGACTGCCAACCGCGGGGCTGTCAAAAGCTTCGACGTTCCCCGAGCGGGCAGCCATACCGCCGAGCAGCGCCTCCATGAGCGGCCGTGAAGCGGGGGCAAAGGAGGCAGCAGATCTCAGCCACAGCCGCCTCGCCCGGGGCAGGTTTCCTGCAGCAATGGCGGCGAAGAGCAGCGCAGCGCCGTTTCCGGTGTGCGTTGGCGTTGGCACAACCGGTACACCGACCGGTACACCGGAAGGAGCACGGTTGATCGCGTCCAGAAGTTGGCTCAGCAGGCCTCGCGCAATGTGAACCTGGCCCGAAGTGGCGCTCCCCACCAGCACGCCGCCGCTGGCAAGCAATTTCCTCAGCGCTCGCACACTTTGAGATGCTGTGTTCACTCTTACACTGTCCAGGCGAGCGCTCTCCCCATTGCTTCCCGTGCTGTTTTCCACCCAGGAAAGTTCCGCACCAATCGCTGCAAAAGACTGCTCAAGGAGCGGTTTGCCGGCGCTGCCCCAACGCCCTGCAGCCATATCCCGAGCAGTCGGCGTTGGTAACTCCGCTGTGCCTTCATCAACTGCGGCGAATCCGCCACTTGCCAGCAACGACGTGGACCGAGCCTGACCGCGCGCCTCATCAGCCCTGGAAGTACGCAGCAGACCACGAGCCCAGTTTATCGCGGGATGATCCTGAACTTCACTTGCCACCCCCTCAAGTATCTCACGTGCGTGCTCACCATGGCCCTGACGCGACAGGAGCACTGCTTTCACAAGTCGCAGTCTCTGGCTGTCCGGCGCGAGCTCGAGAGCCTCAGACAAGGCCGCCTGGGCGGGAGAAACGTCGCCAAGGCTCAGCCTCGCAATTGCCTGTAGATAGCGCAGCGCCACGGACATGGGCTGCCGCGCCAGTCCTTCGCCGGCCACCCTGTCTCCCTCACCGGGAAGCCCCAACACGGTGAGCGCACCCGATCTGAGATACCAACCCTCCTCCAGGCCCTCAGCGCCCGCCCAGACGTCATCCAGTGCGGCCAGCGCGTCTGTTGGCAGGTGACGGAGCAAGGCGCTTCGGGCCTGAGAGAGACCCATGGCCACGGCTCCTCTGGGCACCGGGACGCGCTCTACAAGGAGGTCCGCATCCTCGCCAAACAGGAGCTCGCTGGAAATTCCGCTGCGTGAGAGAGGCGTGCCGGATGTGGCACCGGCAATCGGCTCCGCTGGCCGTACAGGACGAAGGGCGCCAGCCTGACCGGTAGCAAGGCGCGACAGAGCCGGGCCATCCTCACCGGGCGGCAGTGAAGAGGGGACCCGGATCGCCGGTACTCCGGACAAATTGGCTGACATGTGAAAGAGTATCGGAGGCCGAACGTACCGGCTTCAGTCAGCCAGTGAAGTAATGAATCCAGTGCCTGTCAGAGAAATACTCCGACCAGGGCGTCCTCGAGATCAACAGGGACGAAGCCCGGTCCGTTCTCCTGGCGTCTGTATGCGCAGCCACACCCATCCACCGCAATTTCGCGACGTGTCTGACTGTGTTCGTAAAGCCGCAGATCACCGGCACCAGCCGGGCCTTTGACGAAGCCAATGAACCAGAACGCCCCGATGGCATCGGCAGCATCAGCTCCGAAAACCACCGTGAGCACGCGTTCAAGGGGCATCCAGTCAGGCTGCCGATAGACCGAAAAGGTATCAAATCCGCTCATAACTTCTGGCTGGACGCCCGGTGTTTGAGCAGGTCACAGATCGTCACGCGAGCAACCGGGTTTCGTTCACTCGTGACATCAAACGGCGTCCGTGAATTAAACGTTCAGCCTGCTCTCAACAGCATCACGATAGCTGCGACTCAGCACGAGTCTGGTGCCGTCGTCCAGGATGAGTATGGAGTCACCGGAAAACCAATTCTGCAGTTCGCGCACGCAATCCAGATTGACGATGGCTGATCGGTGTATCCGCGCAAAGAACCCGGGATCCAGAAGAGTTTCAAGGTGTCCGATACGCTCGCGCATCCTCTGTGTACCATTACTCGAATGGATGTGCACGTAGTTGCGATCAGCCTCAATCCAGCGGACATCGGAAAGCGGAACCGGGAAAGGATTATGGGGATACTGCCTGTCAGCCATTTCGAGTCCTGAAAACGCACCGGGATGTGCCCCTTCCCTTGAGTCACCACAGCTCCAGCCAGCCAACAAGCCAGCCAACAAGCCAGTGACAAACATCGTCGTCTGTGGTATTACCACTGGATAAACACTACAGTGCACAATGGCAGCGGTCAAACACAATCTGGCGACCACAGCCGGGTGAACACTCCAACAGCAGACCTAACAATGGCATCTGAATCCAGCTTCCGCGGCATCTCACCCGTCTCTGCCACAATCATGGCGCTGGGCCTCGCCGCGGCCGGCTTCCTGATCGGCAACGGGTTCATGCGCATGCGCACCGCAGACCGAACCGTATCCGTGAAAGGTGTGGCCGAACGTGAGGCCAAGGCCGACCTGGCCATATGGCCACTGCGCCTGGTGGCCACCGACGACGATCTGGCCCGTGCCAACTCTACCATTGAGAGCAGCGTGGCCCAGGTTCGAACGTTCCTCAGGGCCAACGGACTCGGCGGCGACGACACCGAGGTGAGTGTTCAGGAGTTCTCAGTGCAGGATGGTCGCACCACCGGTGGATATGGCAACGCCGGTGCGCGCTACGTTATCCGGCAAACACTCATGGTACGCTCCACCGACGTGGATGTCGTACAGAAGGCAAGCCAGCGTGTTCCTGAACTGGTGCGCAATGGTGTTGTTCTTTCGTCGGGTCAGGAGTGGGGGGCCGGCGGTCCCACCTTTGTGTTTACAAAACTCAACGACTTCAAGCCGGCCATGATCGCCGAAGCCACCGCGCGCGCGAGAGAAGGCGCAGAGCAGTTCGCCAAGGACTCACGCTCCAAGCTTGGAGGCATACGCAGCGCCAATCAGGGAGTGTTTGAAATACTGCCGCGCGATCAGGCCGTGGGCATCAGCGAAGAAACACAGGTCATGAAGAAAATCCGCGTGGTAAGCACAGTTGTCTTCGGCCTGGAGAAATAACGCTGTCGGCGGTTAAGTCCCCGGCGCTCTGCCAGTATCTGGCGCGGCTGGGATACGGATCGCGTAAGGAGGTTGTGTCCCTGCTAAGGCAGGGGCGATTCACTTGCACCGACGGACGGGTTCTGGATGCTGAGACCCACCCTGTTCCACGGCACTGGGAGATCCTTTTTGAAGGTGAGCCGTTGGATCCGCCACAGGGATCGGTGATAATGCTCAACAAACCCACGGGCTATGTGTGCTCCACAAGCGACAGGCCACCCCTGGTTTATGAACTGTTGCCAGAGCGTTTCTTGAGACGTTCGCCAGTTGTGGCAAGCGTTGGACGGCTGGATGCAGACAGCTCCGGCCTGCTGCTTCTTACAGACAACGGAGCGCTCAGCCACCGCCTTACATCACCTCGCTGGCACCTGCCCAAGACCTATCGTGTGCGTTTCGCTGAGCCACTTGGAACGGAAGCAACAGCCCGGCTTACAAACGGAACGATGCTGCTGCGAGGAGAAACAATGCCACTGCTCCCGGCAGAGCTGGAGCCCGTTGATGAGGCAACGGTGAATCTCACAATTGTCGAGGGTCGTTACCATCAGATCAGGCGCATGTTCGGGAGCATTGGCAACCGCGTGATCGAGCTGGAACGCGTGAGCTTTGGGCCACTGGCGTTGAACGATCTGCCGGGTGGCTCGTGGCGTGTGCTCAGCGAGGCTGAAGTGGATATGCTTACTGCGACTCCGGCCCGGAATCCGGGGGGAGAGGTGCAGACGCCGGTTGAACAGACGGTTGGGAAGCTGACCCGGCAGGTTCCGCAATAAGTCTACGCAGCGCCGGTCGCAGAGTAAGCGGTGCTATGGGTCCCATTACGGTATGACGTACTACTCCATCACGATCCAGTATCATGCTGGTTGGGTAACCGCGCACACCACCAAAGGCTGCCACCACATCGTCGTTCACTATGGCCACCGGGTAGCGTATGTCACGCTCCCGCAGAAAGTCGTCCACTCTGGAAGACGGCCCTTTGTCCACCGACAGCCCGAGCACCACAACACCTTCCGCGGCATAGGCATCTGCCAATTGCTGCAGCGCGGGCATTTCAGCACGACACGGCGGACACCAGGTGGCCCACACATTGACCAGCACAACATGACCACGAAGGCTGTCGGGGCTCAAAACGCGACCGTCTCGCGTGGTAACGCGGTAGTCAGGCCTGAGTGCAGATGCCTCACGCACTCCCACCAAAGCCTCCACATGTGGCCAACAGCGCGGGGCCACATAGATGGCCACCGCTGCCACCAGAACATTGGACCATGTGAGCCAGCGTGGCCTTTTCATCGCCGCACTCCCAACAGCACCTTGAACCCCGCCGCTTCCCGAACACTTTGCACATGGCCGAATTGTTGGCGTATCAGTGCCTCGTAGGGCAGCCTGCGGTTGGCCACGAGCATGAGACGTCCTCCGGGTGCAAGCACATCCCAGGCCTCACGAATGAATGCAGCAGGGAGTTCCATGTCCACGGCCTTACCCTGATGAAAGGGCGGATTGCTGAGTACCAGGTCAAACTGCATGCCATCCACTGCATCTGTCACGTCACTGGCTAGCACTGTCACGCGGCTCGGCGTCGATCCATATCCGGCGAGCCGCACTGTCTCCCGAGCGCAGTGAAGAGACTCGGCGTTTGCATCAAGCAGCACAACGGAAGCGTTGGTGATTGTCGCTGCCGCAACGCCCAGCACACCGGCGCCACAGCCCAGATCAAGCACACGATCTCCGGGTCTCACATCCATGGCTTCAAGCAGAAGACGGGTGGCATGATCAGTGTGTTCCCATGAGAAAACCCCGGGACGGGTGGCCTGGGTGAGGCTGAGTGCGTTGTGGGTGCCAACGGCGACGTTGAAGCTGACGTGATGGAAGTGGTTCAGATCCTGCCATGGAAGCGCAGAATTGAGGAGAGCCGCGGAGGCTTTGTCAGCCCTGTGCGCGGGCTCAACCGGTTCCGTTGAGCTCATGGGCAGATCTGAACCGGTCTTCACGGATCGAACCAGGCGGTGTGCGCTATGCTGTGCCTCAAGCCGTGCGTTTCCGAACACCCACTCCATGAACTTTTCAGCCGACTTTGCGCCCTCGTTGTTGGCACCGGCAAGCAGACATTCCCCGCCGTGCCTGAGGATGCGATGCGCTTCAAGCACGGCCAGGGCCATGCTGAGTTTGTCGGTGGGGAGCCGAACTGTGCCGAGCTTGGCCGTGTCCGAATGAACATACGAACCGGGGAGAGCAGCATGGCAGCTCAGGTGACGGCTGCGTTCGGGCCCGTGAGCTCCGGAGTTATCTCCACTCCCGCCTTTGACAGGCGCAGCTGAATTGAGTTCAATGCTGCGCGTGGTGGCTCTCATGTTGGGCAGCATCCTGTCGCAGGCCACCACCTTGTAGCCAGCTGACACCGCGGCTGCTGCCACCAGTCCGTTTCCCGCATTGAGGTGCACGGCAATGGGTAAATGGTTCTCTGCCTGGTCACCGGAGATGGAACCACCGGCCAGAGGCGCGACATTTGCGGGTGCCGGTCGCTGGAGCACTGCCTCCGCCAGCATGAATGCCGCCTGATCGATTGCTCCATGTGCTGACACGCCTGGCTTTGTGGCCACACTGAGTCGCGTGGAGGCAATGGTGGCTGAAGCTCGGAGCCAGTCGCGGTAGCGGTACATGCGCTTTAAATACGCCAACGGCACCGCGGTAGCGGTGCCGTTGGCAGAGGTTTGCCATGATTTACCGATCGGTGCAGTGTGATCGGCAGTATGTAAAACACACAAAGAAACTACAAAAAAGCCACGTATAATAATGGGCCTGGGAGGAGTTGAACCTCCGACCTCACGCTTATCAGGCGTGCGCTCTAACCACCTGAGCTACAGGCCCTGGTTACTGTCTTGGCGACTTTTCACCAGAGCCGCTTAATGTATCTGCAGCTCACCTGATGGACAAGGGTGAACGCAATGCCAGCCGCTCAGCGTCGAGCGGCTGGGGAACAGCACTCAGGCGTCCGGGTCGTCTTCGTCGTATTCATCCCGATCGAAGCCGCCGTAGCCCTCGTAATCGTCCTCGTCCTCGTCTTCATCGTCGTAGTCGTCGACATCGTCCTCTTCGTCGAGGTCGTCGTCGTCATCGAGGTCATCATCGTCGTCGAAGTCGATTTCATCGTCCTCGTCGTCGAGATCATCTTCGTCAAACCCGTCGTCATCAAAATCATCGTTGTCATCGTCGCCACTGCGCGCGAGAGCGGATAACGACATGTCTTCTTCGAGCGCGTCCAGCAACGCCGAGCCGAACAGCTCCGGCATGGGATGATTCTCCTGCAAGTGAGAGGTGGTAAGTAGAAAGCTGATCGGCATTATCAACAACAATTGCCCGATGCGCAAGCCGGGAAAACGCCTGTATTACCGGTTCTTTGCGCTGGTGTTCCTGAAGACGTCTGCCGGAGCAAAACGTTCAGAAGCTCTCCTGTGTTGAAGGAAGCTCAGGCAGAGTCGGGGCCGGGCTCTGGCAAGCGCCAGATCGGCGTCAAGGCAGCTTAAGGCCAGACCCGGCACGGCCAAAAGTCAGGCCGACGCCCGGTCGCGCTCCCGCTTGACCTCACGACTGAGGCGCTTGCGCTCGCTCGCACCCAGGAGCCGCTTGCGCAACCTGAGCGCCTGGGGCGTGACCTCTATGAGCTCATCGTCTTCGATGTACTCAAGCGCGATTTCAAGGGTGAGCTGACGCGGCGGCTCAAGTACAATCGCCTCGTCGGCCGACTTGGTACGCATGTTCGTGAGCTTCTTTTCCTTGGTGGGATTCACGTCCATGTCAGCAGGGCGCGAGTTCTCACCCACAATCATGCCCTCATAAACCGGATCGCCCGGCTGTACGAAGAGCGTGGATCTGTCCTGCAGACTGAAGAGTGCAAATGCCACCACTGTGCCACTCTCCATGGACACCAACACGCCTCTGGATCTGCCCGAGAGCGGTCCTGCCCATGGTGCATATTCGAGGAAGCGGTGGTGCATTATGCCGGTGCCGCGGGTGTCGGTGAGGAACTCACTTCGGTAGCCGAAAAGTCCACGTGCCGGAATACGATAGAGAAGCCGTACGAGGCCCAGCCCCGGATTTTTCATCTCCACCATTTCGGCCTTTCGCGAGCCGAGTTTCTCAATCACCACACCCATGTAGTCTTCAGGCACGTCTATGGCGAGTTCCTCATAGGGCTCGAGCTTTCGGCCGTTGGCATCGTTGCGCGTTATCACGCGTGGACGCGACACCTGAAACTCAAAACCTTCACGCCGCATGGTTTCCATGAGGATGGTGAGGTGCAGTTCTCCGCGGCCCGACACGCTCCACGCGTCGGTGGAATCGGCGTCCTCGACGCGCAGCGCCACGTTGCGTTCCAGTTCCTTATAGAGCCGCTCGCGGATCTGACGTGATGTCACGTACTTGCCATCGCGGCCGGCAAACGGCGAGTTGTTGACCAGGAAGTCAACCGAGATGGTGGGTTCCTCGACACTGATGCCGGCCAGCGCTTCGGGGTGCTCGGGGTCGGTAAGCGTGTTGCCGATATCCACGTCTTCAAACCCGGCAAGCTGTACGATTTCACCAGCCGATGCCGACTGGATCTCAACGCGCTCGAGGCCTTCATAGCCATACAGCCGGCCTGCTCTGCCACGTTCCGGTTGGCGGCTCCCGTCGGAACTGACGAGCATGACCGGATCACCGACATGTATCGTGCCGCGCTCAATGCGTCCTATGGCAAGGCGACCGAGATAGGCGGAGTGATCTATGGTGGAGACCAGCATCTGGAACGGTCCGTCAGCATCGGCTGGCGGTGGCGGAACTGTTGCCACAATGGTTCGAAACAGTGGCTCGAAGTCCACGGCTTCCACATCCAGGTCCAGCGTGGACACACCCTGCTTGGCGCTGCAATAGACCACCGGTGAATCGAGCTGTTCTTCGCTTGCTTCGAGGTCGATGAACAGTGAGAGCACTTCATCATGCACCCGCAAGGGATCTGCACCCGGCCTGTCGATCTTGTTGATGACAATGATTGGGGTGCGTCCCAGCTCCAGTGCCTTTCGCAGCACAAAGCGGGTCTGTGGCATGGGGCCATCGAAGGCGTCAACTACGAGCAGCACGCCGTCGACCATGCGCAGAATGCGCTCCACCTCACCGCCGAAATCGGCGTGTCCGGGGGTGTCGACGATGTTGATCTTGGTGTTGTTCCAGTGGATGGACGCATTCTTTGCGAGGATGGTGATTCCGCGCTCGCGCTCGAGCGGGTTTGAATCCATCACCCGCTCTTCGACGATCTGGTTGGTCCTGAAGGCGCCCGCCAGTCGGAGCATCTTGTCCACAAGAGTTGTCTTGCCATGATCGACGTGGGCGATAATGGCGATGTTACGAATTTCCATAGCCTTTTAAGATAGCCATACACTCTTTTGACTATCAAGTGGCTGGGATCGATACGGCCACAACAATTGTCAATTCCGGCCCCAATACAAGGCCGCCACCATACCGCTCTGCTTGCACTTTACCGAAATCAGCCGTAGTGTCTGCTTATCACCCTTGTCTCAGTATCACCCTTGCAGGAGGGACCGATGCACGACGAGCAGCAGCACCAGCACCACGATGGCAGCACGGGCCGATCAGGTACCAGCCATGACGCGGCTTCCGCGAATGACAGCAACAAGGGCTATCCGCTGGGTCGGGGCTATGGCCACGACTACATGCGGGGTGGCGAAGTGTTTGGCGGTTATGGCTACCGCGACCGGCCTGAGTACGAACAGACCCGAGGCGAACTCTCGCGACAACCCTCAGAGGGAGGGAGAGATTCCTGAGATTCAGACGGGCTGACGTGAACCACGCATCAGCCCGTCAGTTTTGCCTGCCTGCGCCTCGCTGAAAGTCGCTCTGCAAGCAGCATTGCCTGCACCATGCTCTCAGCACTCGCCAGGCCCCTGCCGGCAATGTCCAGAGCCGTGCCATGGTCCGGTGAGGTGCGCACGAAGGGCAGACCCAATGTCACGTTCACCGCGTGTCCGAAGCTCGCCACCTTGATGGCCGTCATACCCACGTCGTGGTAGGGCGCAACCACCGCGTCGAACTCACCGTGCATGGCACGCACAAACACCGTGTCTGCCGGATAAGGGCCCGAAATGCCCATCTCGCGGGCCACAGGTGCCAGCAAGACATCGTCCTCGTCACCAAAAGAACCGTGGTCGCCGGCATGCGGGTTCAAGGCACATAGCGCCACTCGTGGCGAGGCAATGCCGAACTCCACGCGCAGACCCGCAAGAGTGTCCTTTATGGCTTCACGCAGCACTTGCGCATTGAGCCGCGCAGGCACTTCCCTGAGAGCCATGTGCGTGGTTGCAAGAACCACCCTCAGCCTGTCAGAGGCCAGCATCATGGTGGTGTGTACACCCGCCAGCTTGCCCAGCATCTCGGTGTGTCCCGGATAGTCGAAACCACCGGCACGGAGCGCGCCCTTGTCGAGCGGCGCGGTAACAATTCCTTCAAGTTCACCGGCCAGCGCCATTCGCGCGGCCACTTCCACGGCCAGGCCGGCAAGCTTGCCCGCAAGGCGAAAATCCTCCTGCTCACGACCGCAGGACTCCCAATGCCCCACCGATTGTGACACCCCGAGTGCTGTGCCGTCGGCTCCGATGATATGCCATCGCACTCGCAATTCACGCACACGCTCATCTTCCAGCGCCTTGCTTACTATTTCGGGGCCAATGCCGCGCGGATCACCAAGCGTTATGCCAAGTCGCACTACCCCACCCTTCACAATGCCGCCCTCAGGTCGGTATCAGGACCGCGGGTGAAAGAGTATCGAGACGTAGGTCTGGGCCTTGAGCGAGTCTATGAGCCTGCGCATTCTCTTTTCGCCAGCCAGTTGCTCACGAATGAGGTCGCGCGCTTCATCACGGCTCAACTCGCCACCTTCATCAAGCATGGTTATCTGTGCCACAATGAACTTTTCCGAGCCTGATTGCTGATCGGGAATTGAAAACGGGCCCACAATATCGTTGACTGCAGCACCTTCGATGGCGTTGCGGTAAGCCTCGGGAAGCTCGCTGCGCGGATACTCCGGAATAGACTTCTCCTCGCCACCCGTTGCGTCGTGGTAGCGCGTACTCAGCGAGTCGTAACTGCCGCCGTTACGCCAGACAACGGCGATTGAGTCAGCCAGCTTCTCAGCACGTTCAGTATCGGCCGAATCGAGAGTGGGCCGAATGAGAATGTGCCTGGCCTTCACCTCGGCCGGCTGCACACGGTCCACACGAATGATGTGGTAACCGAATGCCGTCTCAACCACCGGGCTGATCACGCCAGGATTGAGCGCAAACATCATACGATCAAACTCGGGCACCATGTTGCCGCGCCGGTTCCAGCCCAGATCTCCACCTTGGTCGCGGGTACCGGGATCCATCGATTCTCTCTTCGCGATGTTTTCAAACGCTTCAGGGTGATCGATGAGTTCAGCACGAATGGAATCGATTTTTGCTCTGGCTGCCCGCTTGGCCTCTTCCGAAGGCCTGGTGGCAACAACTATCTGCCGTAGCCCCACACGGGGCTCACGACGCGGCAGAAAGTCCTTTGCCTCGGCGTAGCCCTCATCGATCTCGGCTTCGGTAACGTTGACAGCAGTTACCTTCCCCTCTCGCTGCAGCTTCTGCATGACATCGGTCTGCAGCTTGTTGCGCCTGGCAGCGTCCAACTGCAGCTTGCGCCACTCCTCTACGGTACCAAAGCCGCCTTCACTCAGAGCCTGCCGGAACTCCTGATCGGAGCTGAAGTTCTTGCGCACCTGACTCTCGCGTGCATCCACCTGCTGCTGGAGATCGGCGTCGTTCACCTCGACATTCTCAGCCTTGGCCTTCTGAACCAGCAGCTCTGCCTCAACCAACTGCTGCAGCAGGTCGCTCTCCAGCTTGGCCAGGTCAGCATCGTTCTCCACCTTGGCGCCCGATGCACGGGCGCTGTTCACCGTGGTCATCAGTTCGGAAACCATGATGAGCTGGTTGCCGACAATGGCCGCGATGCCGTCCACCGGTATCGTAGCGGGTTTGGTGCCGCTGCTCTGGGCAACGCAAACGGACACCGGCGCCGCACCCAGTGCGACGCCGGCAAGTATCAGACTGCAAAGTGAACGCATCATGTTCCGGAATACACCGGCTGGACGGCCAGGTTCTTCACTCAGTTGCGGCCGCTGTCAGCGGGAGGGGTAACCTCGGGCGCGGCGGGAGCGGGAGCGGGAGCGGCTCCAGCTGAGTCGGATGAGGCGCGGAGGTTCTTGGCAAGCTCCATGACCTTGTCCAAGCCGGCTTCATTGATGGAGAAGGAATACTTCTGCTGAAGCGCGAAGGCCACGGGATATGCCACTTCTACGAAGGGCGCCTCATTCTTCACGAGCTTGCTGAAGTACTGATCGATTCTGGCAGCTGCCACGGAGCTCTTGCTGGCCTTGGCATTGGTGCTGTCAACAAGCGTTGCGGGATCGACACCAAGACCGCTCCATACGCGCGGAACTTCACTGCGGAAGTTGAGGAAGAGCACCTGAAGCTCGGATGAGTCGGCGGTGAACTTGGCGCTGTCTGCCAAATGCAGGACCAGCTCGTTGCGCACGATCTGCTGGATGAACTTGTCCACCATGCTGTCGGGCGCTGCCACAAGCTGCGGACGGATCTGGGTCTGTGGCGGGTAAGCCTGCAGCCACTGTCCGAAACGGGCAGCGGTGAGCTTGCCTCCCTTGTAGCTGGCCAGCACAGCATTGTCCTTGACGTAGCCCAGAGGGTTCTTGGCCACGGCCTTCGCCTTGACCGAGGCACTGGCCTCAACCTTGACCTGAGCCGCATCCTCCATCTTCACGAGGTAGGTGCTCTCGGCTATGGCGGCATTGCGCTGCTGTGCGAAGGGCACGAACTGATCCTTCACATCATTGAAGGGCGAGCGGTAGATGATGTGGAAACCGAAGGAGGTCTGGCAGGGTTGCTTTGATATTTCACCAACTTTGAGATCCTTGACGCACTGTTCGAATTCCGGCACCATCATGCCCGGTCCGAACATGCCCAGATCACCACCGCGTTCTGCGGCACCGGGCTCGTCACTCTTGGAAGCCAGTGACGCAAAGTTCTGCGGTGTTGCCTCAGCAATGATACCCTCGGCCTTCTTGCGGGCGGCAGCTACCTGC
Source organism: uncultured Gemmatimonas sp. (assembly GCA_964636415.1). Taxonomy (GTDB): domain Bacteria; phylum Gemmatimonadota; class Gemmatimonadetes; order Gemmatimonadales; family Gemmatimonadaceae; genus Gemmatimonas. Next base: position 32,308 of record CAZWSJ010000029.1, read on the forward strand.
TCGGGGGTTGCGCCGGGCGCCACCTGAATGAGAATGTGTCGCGCTGCGAAGGCCTCGCCGTTTGCATAGCGATCTTCGTTGCTGCCCGGTGAGATGGTGTCCCAGCCCTGCGAAACGGCATCGTAGAACTTCTTGACGCGAATGTTATCGATCTGCGACCAGAGCGCTTCGCGCATGACCTTTGGATCGCTCAGCGAATCGTTGTTGGCCGCGGCTATGCCGGCCAACTCATAGTTGACCCACAGCTCGGCGATGTTTCGCGCAACATCTTTCTCAAGTGGCGCCTGCGACTCAGCCAGTACTTCGGCCAGACGCTGCGAAGAGAGTTGCTGATCGCCGGCCTTCGCCGCCACATCGGGATTGGACGATGCACCGCAGGCAACTGCAAATGCGGTGAGCGCAAGGACGGACATACGAGACGATTTCATCAGGCAACTCCGGCAACGGAGAGTGAAAGATTGTGAAAAACAGTGAGTCGACCAAGAGTACATCAGCCCGGGTTTACCCCGAAGCACGCACAGGGATCAACAGACACTCACGTGCCAGTCATTGCACGCAGCGCCCGTGTGAGTCCGTCGAGCATGCCGGCGCCTCCCAGTCGGACGAGTTTGAGCGCAAGTGGCTGCATTCGTCTAACCTCCACCTGGAACTGCACCTCCTGGAAGGCCGACGACAGCCCCTTGAGCCTCGGAACGGCATCAGCCCTGAAAGTAATACGAGCTTCACCCTCGCGCACAAGCACCCCCTCAACACCCAGGGCCGCGCCCAGCACCCTGAGCATAGTGCTGCCAAAGAGAGCCTGGGCCGGTTCCGGGAGCACACCGAAACGATCCCGAAGCTCCTGCCGCAGCGCCTCTATCTCTCCCGCATCTCTGGCGGCGGTCAGTCTGCGATAAACATCCAGCTTGGCATCCTGGCCCGCCATGTACTCATCAGGCAGGTATGCGGCAAAATCCAGACCCACTTCGGCCGGTATCCAGGGCTTGCGGCCCCCGCCTTCGGCAAGCTGTCGAACAGTCTCGTCCAGCAGCCGAAGATAGAGGTCAAAGCCCACCGCGTGCACGAAACCGGATTGCTCCGGGCCCAGCAAATTACCAGCACCACGCATTTCGAGGTCTTTGAGAGCGATCTTGTACCCGGCGCCCAGCTCCGTATGATGCTCCAACACCTTGAGTCTGCGCTCCGCATCCTCGTCCACCTGATCCGGAGCCAGGAGAAAACAGTACGCGCGTCTGTGCGAGCGCCCCACCCTGCCGCGAAGCTGATAAAGCTGCGCCAGCCCAAAATGGTCGGCCCGGTTCACAAACATGGTATTGGCATTGGGAACGTCCAGGCCGCTTTCCACGATCATCGTTGATACCAGGATGTCCACCTCGCCGGCAACAAAGCGCTGCATCACACGCTCGAGTTCCCGCTCCTTCATCTGGCCGTGACCCACAGCCACAGTGGCGCGAGGCACCAGCCTTTTCAGGTGATCGGCGATGCCCTGAATGGTCTCAATGCGATTGTGCACAAAGAAAATCTGGCCGCCACGATCCAGCTCACGTGCCACTGCCTC
>CAZWSJ010000030.1:0-33657 GCA_964636415.1 uncultured Gemmatimonas sp.
CGGCTGACGGCTAGCTTCACGTTCGTCACCCGATAGGCCCCGCACTAACGGCGCGGGGCTTTTTTGTCGGCTGATTTGCGAGATAGGCGGTTGCGTGGCGGTTGCGTGGCGGTTGCGTGGCGGTTGCGTGGCGGTTGCCGGGCGGTTGCGTGGCGGACGTCAGGCGGCTGCGTGACGGCTGTCGGGCGCTTGCGTGCCGTTGGCATGAGGGCCGCGAGCCCGGATTCAGACGCTGGCCGCCTGTCTCGTATTGCTTCATGGGGCTGTAGCTCAGCTGGGAGAGCGCTGCATTCGCATTGCAGAGGTCAGGGGTTCGAGCCCCCTCAGCTCCATTTGTGGAACCTTTGCCGGAAACCCGGTGTAGGACTTTCCATGGCAGAGTTGTAACCAACTCGGCGCGGACTGTTACGGATATCATCCTGAGCAGTCCAGTGCAGGTAATGCCAAGCCAGCTTGCTGTTCGGTAGGACGTAGAGTTCCAATGACGGTTTGCATGGCGACCTTGTGGCCCCCGGCTGTTGTACAGTCCGGGGGCTATTTATTTGAGGCTGCTTTGCTTTGCGGGGCGACCCGTTTCTGGCGACCCGCGACCAGTTTCCGCCGGTTCAGTCCGGGGCTCTTCACCCCAGCGCTGCCTCAGTGAATGGCCAACTGCGCCAGATCCTCCTGCAGCGCCACAAAGAGACCGGCCAGAAAGCGGTTTTCCTCCACCTCCACGGCGCCTGCAAAGTCGCTCATTGCCGTGAAGCCCAGATTGCCCAGAAAACGCATTATCGCGCTCTCCCTGACCGGCATCTCCAGATCGCGCACCAGCAGCGTGTGACCGCTGCTGCCCGTTCTTACCCCCAGATTGAAACGAATTCCGTTCCCGCTGAACAGATGGCGCAGAGGCGAGCGAATGAGCTGCTGGGCCAGCGGCGGGAGATGCCAGTCGGGTTCTTCCACAAACTGGAGAGAGAACCCGTTTTCGGAAGCATTTCCGGCGTTCCACGGGGGGGTCGCGCCACTGGCACCTGACGCAGCACCCCTGTTGCCCCTGGCGCTTTGGACAACAAGTGACCCCTTGAGCTTGCTTGCCCCGGCCGAAAACGCTCCGAACTTTGCCGCCGCGTCAATAGTGATGAGCAATGAGTCGGGCAGTGCCCGCGCCGCGCCGCTCATCGGCACGAGATACCCGCCCTGAGAGCGGTAGCGAAGCTCCAGCCGACCCTTTTCAAGATCAATCCTGAACCATTCGGCAGCATCTCTGTCCGATACACGGGCGTGAAAACGGGCCGTTTCCACATACCTGCGCACATACCTTGCCGAGTGCGGCGAGCTGGCCTCAAGTCCACGCGAGTCAAAGCGGCTGAAAATTGCCGTGAGCGTGGCACCGTCTGCGTCAGTGACTGTAGAAATTGAGTCGAGATGCATGAGGCGGCCCAGCGCTGCCGTGCTGCGCGGGAAATTGCGCTGATAGTCGGCCCGTATGAGCGAGGCAGGGCGCTCGGTTGAGCGGAACACACCATGCAGCAATGTCACCACAGCCGATGGGCTCAGTTCACCCAGATCGTGCTCCACACTGGTTTGCCAGAGCCATTCACCGTTGCCCTGTTCAATGAGCGTCATCCTGTGCCTCTGCGCTCCGATTACAGTGGGCGCGGGTGCATTTAAGAGGGTTGAGAAGCTGTAGCCGGAGGCGAGACTTTCTCCGCGCACCTCGAGAACGCGTTTGGCGCCTTCGGGTGTGGAGAACATGGACGTCCAGATGCTTGTGTCGCGCACCAGTTTGGATGGCGCCAGGGCGTAACGGGCGAGGCGCATTCTGGCGTGATCGAACCTTGGGTCCCGTGTGACGTTAGTGTAGCGGAGTTCCATTGCCTTGAACGCCTGCCCCATTCCCCGGGCCATGGTTGCGGGGTTTTCCGTGCCGCCCAGCAGCACCATGCGGCAGCCCGTCATGGTTGAGAGAACCACAAGAGCGGCTGCCAGCAGTGCTTTGCGTAAAGCGGATGACCCTGAAATGAGACTCATCCGTACTTATACCCGCGGAGTTAGATTGAAGCTCCTCAAAAAACCTGCAGTGTTTCGCAGTTGGCGAGAGTCAACGGCCGTTTCCGATGGTGCCTTCAATTGTCCGAATCCGAACTCAGCGAAAATCCACAGTCGCCGCGTCGCGACTTTATCCGTGAACTGGTTGCCGAAGACGTGGCCACCGGCCGTTTTGGTCGTGGTCCCGCCACACGATTTCCTCCCGAGCCCAACGGCTTCCTGCACCTCGGCCATGCCAAGTCCATCTGCCTGAACTTCGGAATTGCCAAAGAGTTTGGTGGCACCTGCAACCTGCGCTTTGACGACACCAATCCCGCTACCGAAGATGTGCGCTACGTCGAATCCATCAAAAACGACGTGCGCTGGCTGGGCTTTAGCTGGGACGGTGAGTACTACGCATCCGACTACTTCGAGAAGCTCTACGACATAGCAGAGCGTTTGGTGCTGGCCGGCAGGGCATACGTGGACGACCAGAGCGAAGAGCAGATACGCAGCAACCGCGGCACCGTAACTGCGGCGGGCACAGACAGCCCGTGGCGGAACCGCAGTCCCGAAGAGAACCTCGACCTTTTGCGCAGGATGAAGGACGGAGAGTTCCCGGATGGTTCGCGTGTGCTGCGTGCAAAGATAGACATGGCGCATCCCAACATGGTGATGCGTGATCCACTGCTGCTGCGCATCCGTCACGCGCATCATTATCGTCGTGGTGACGAGTGGTGCATATATCCATTGTACGACTTTGCGCACGGACTCAGTGACGCCATAGAGGGCATTACGCGTTCACTTTGCACCCTTGAGTTCAAAGATGCGCGGGAGATTTACGACTGGCTCGTGCGCGAGGCCGGTTTCGTGAATCCGCCCACCCAGATTGAGTTTGCGAGACTTGAGCTTGATTACACGGTCTTGAGCAAGCGCAAGTTGCTGCGTTTGGTGAACGAGGGGCATGTGGCCGGCTGGGACGATCCCCGCATGCCCACCATAGCGGGTCTGCGTCGCCGTGGCGTTCGTCCGGAGGCCATAAGAGCCTTTGCCGAAACCATAGGTGTGGCGCGCAAAGATGCCAGAGTGGAGTACGCAACCTACGAGCATGCAGTGCGCAACGATCTCAACATGGAAGTACCGCGCCGCATGTGCGTGTTGAATCCGCTCAAGGTTGTGCTGACCAACTATCCTGAGGGTCAGGTGGAGCAACTGGAGGCTCAGGATTACCCGCACGACGTTCCAAAGACGGGCAGCCGCAGCGTGCCCTTCTCGCGCGAACTGTACGTTGAGCGTGACGACTTCATGGAAGATGCGCCCAAAAAGTTCTACAGACTTTCACCGGGCAGGGAAGTGCGTTTGCGTTTCGGTTATCTCATCACCTGCAACGAAGTGGTGAAGAACGAAGCGGGTGAAGTGGTGGAGTTGCGTTGCAGCTATGATCCGGCCACGCGCAGCGGCAACGCGCCTGACGGTCGCAAGGTACAGGGCACCATACACTGGGTGAGTGCCGCGCATGCCGCGTCGGTGGAAGTGAGGCTATACGACCGATTGTTCACCCAGCCCGATCCTGACGATGTGGCGGAGGGTGCCGACTTCATCAGCGTCCTCAACCCTGAGAGCCTGGTTGTGGTGCATGACGCCCGTGTGGAGCCGGGGGTAATGTCGGATCCGCCGGGTTCGCGCTACCAGTTTGAGCGGGTGGGGTACTTTTATGCCGAGCCTGAGGGCAGCAGCGAGGGGAATCGCGTGTTCAACCGGATAGTGGGATTGCGGGACGGGTGGGCCAAGCAGGTGAAGAAGGGCTAGGCACCACTTCCATACTGGCGTACTTGCTCTATATTGTTGGGCTCTCCCCGCACTGCGGGGTGCTGCCCCTTAGCTCAACTGGCAGAGCGTCTGACTCTGGATCAGAAGGTTCCTGGTTCGACCCCAGGAGGGGCAATCGTCAAAGCCGTGTTCCGTAAGCAGTTACGGGATGCGGCTTTTGCGTTGCTAGGGTCGTGCTAGAATGTCTGCGAGGGCTTGCTAGGGCTTGCTAGGGCTTGCTAGGGCTTGCTAGGGTCCTGCTAGGAACCTGCTAGGGTGATCTACGCCGCCGGCGCTCCTATCCGACGAGACGCGGCACCCCCCGTGCCGATGTCCTGCCGACCGCCGACGTCGAGCCTGCCGGCGCTCCTGTGTCGGCGACTTCGGACGGATCCTGCAGCGTACCGTCCTGCGCCAACCGCAGTGGGCTGTTGATCACTGCCGCCAACGTGGCCGGTGTGGTGATGGTGTAGCAGTTCAGGAAGGTCTGATAGTCGTCCCAGCCGCCTGCCTCCATCACATCCTTCACCGGCAGGTGCTGGCGCTCGGATGCCCACTTCCGTCGGTACGGGTGCCAGAGCCCCCGCTTCAGCTTCGGCTGTTCCGCTCGCGCCTCGGCTTCCAACAGGCGCTTGCGAATGACGTCCGCCGTCAGCGGCTTCGTGCGGTCGTTCACCTGCCCAAAGATCGGGGCGTCGCCATCGCCGCCCAGCTCCCGTCTGGCCTCGTCGAAAATGGCCTCGAGCTGATCGACGAACGGGATATGTCGATCCTTGTCCTTCTTGTCGTTCTCGCGCCGGAAACGCGGCGCGTTCTCCATGAACCTGCCATCGGACACGTTCACGTCCGACCAGCGCATCTTGAGGACCGCACTCACGCGTCGACCGGTGAAGGTCACGAGCATCAGCACCAACCGGATGCTGAGCCAAAGGTGCCTTGGTCTTGGCGTCGGTCGCCTCAACCGCTAGTTCATACAGCGCCTGCATCGTCGCTTCGTACCGCTCGTGCGTTGCCACCGGACGCTCGGGGCTGGTCTCCCGAGGCGCCTTGAAACCACGCATGGGCTTGACGTCGAGTGGATACCGTCCGTCATGACCGCGGGTGTCCAAGGCCCAGTGGATCATCGTTGTCAGGAGGCGAAAGTCGACCTGCTGACTGCGCTTACCAACCGGCTTGGCCTTGTGCGTTTTAACCCCGCCCGCCGCCGTGGCAGCCGGGCGTTCGTACACGATGTTGCCCTGGGCGCGGTCGAGCAGGTACTGGGGCACGCGCTCGCCGTCCAGATGAGAGACCGGATGGTCTGCTCCGAAACCGGCGAAGAGTGCCCGGATCCGGCTGCGATCACCTTCCTTGGTGTGCTCCTTGTTACTGGCGAACTTCGCGGTCGAGGAGTACAGGCGCCATAGCTCACCGAGGGTGAGACCTTCATTGTTGGGGACCTGCGGCGTAACCGGGAGCGAGATCGAGGTGGTGTCAGGTTGTCCGACTTCGCCAGCGCCAGTACCAGCGCGCGAAGAAACGTTTTCCCACGCTTCTCGGCTTCCGCCCCATCCGTCGTATGGAGTGTGGCCCATGACTCCGGACTACCCAAGACACGTTCGAGCGTCGCGCCCGGCCTCCGCTGTTGAATGCGCACGGTCTTGCTGCGGGCGGAGAATGAGGCGGACCAACAGCCCTTCTCGTTCATCTGCCAGTCACGGCGGACCTGCACGGTGACTTCGGATGGTGTGGGGTTCGTGGTGGACATCAGATCCTTTCTCCACGCACGCGCGCCGCAGCCATGCGAGCATCGGCAGTCGGATCGTATCGCGACGGCCTCGAAGTCGCCAGAGCAACAGGGGCAGAATCGGGCGAGGACGGAAGGATTGTTCGGTCAGCAGAAGCGGTGTCAGCCCCCTCGCAAGGGGCGGGTACCTCGACCTCGGTGGCGGTCAATGAGCGCGCGCCACGGTGACGCCTTGGCACCTCGCTCAGGAGAACTTTGTGACGGCGACCTGTCCGCAGGGTGCGGATGTGCCCCATTCTGATCAGGCGACGGAGGTGGTCCGATGAGTAGCCGGATGCGCGTGCCGCATCAGGGAGCAGGCGGTCGATCTCGGTCCGGAGAAGACGACAGAACTCGGCGGCGTCGACCTGCGTCGGGACGGCCCCATAGACCGTCTCGAACTGTTCCAATTTCGCCCGAAGCGTAGCAACAACCTGCTTCTCGAGTTCAGTATTGTAGTACACTGGGAACTGATCACGGCGAGATGGTAGGGCAGAGCTCTCTTCGTAGCTGACGTTGTCCAATCAGCCACTCGACACGCGCGCAGCGGTCTGAAGCAAGCAATCCATCCAATGATGTTCTGAATGGTTTCTTCCGAAGCCAGGCCGCCCGAGCAGCATCACAGTGCCGGATGTCGTGCTTCAGGCGACGCCATTGCAGATCCTTGCCGAGCGGCGGCGGCGGTAGTTCGCGGAGGGTGCCATCCGCCTGTGGCGGCGCCTCCTTCGGTGCGGGCCACACCCATAAGGTCGCCCACCTGAACTATGGAACGGACCTCCAGCGGGAGCTGCGCGACTTTGACTCGCAGACCCTCCAGCCATTCGTGGACATCACCGATCAATGCGATCATCGCTGGAGGTGAAATTCGGAAGGGGAGAATGCGCCTTGCGTTTCGGAATGCCGTCCGCTGACAGTCTTACAATGCAGCCGGAGCGGAGCCATGCGCTCGTGGACAGACGTCCCATGTGCGCTGCGGTGTCTGATGCATCAGACGATTTGGTCCCGCTATTGTCTGTGGTATCTGACATGCACGACCGCGTCGGTCGTGGTCAGCGAATGCATGAGGTCGCGCCGGTCTGTCCCGATGTGCACCTTCATCCCGAAGTACCATTAGTTGCCCGTCTTCGTCTGCCGCATCTCGGGATCGCGCGACGGCGTCGCGTTCTTCGTCGAGCTCGGGGCGCCGATGATCGTCGCGTCGACGAGGGTGCTCGCCTTCAGCAGTAGCTTGCGCTCCTCGAGCAGGGTCTCGACTGCGTCGAACATCCGCGCCGTGAGCTGATGCGCCTCCAGCAAGTGGGGGAATTTGCCGATCGCGGTCTCATCCGGCACCGTGTTCGGCAGCAGAGCGATGCGCGCGAAGCGCCGCATGGCCTCCGAGTCGGACAGCATGTCCTCGGCCTGCGGATCCGACAGATTAAACCACTGCTGCAGGAAGTAAGTCCGCAGCATGGTCGCCAGCGGCAACGGGCGCCGACCGCGGCCCGCCTTCGGCTAGGGCGGCGCGATCCGTGCCTCGACCGTCGCCCACGGGATCACCTGATCCATCTCGGTGAGGAACTGGGCCCGCCGCGTCATCCGCGGCTTGTTGGCATACACCGCATCGGCGAACGTCCGCTGATCACTCATCCGCTGGCTCCGAGCAGAGGGAAAATCGCGCGTGCCAATATGAGGATTTCCTCCTCTGGACGCACTACTTGATCAGAGATTCCCTAGCGGGAGTCACTCCAACTTCCGTACATTCTCCGTCGGCGCCGACCTCAACTCCATCCTCACGCCCCACACTCGTCTGGGTTGCGCCAGTAAGGAGCAGACCAGTAGTGTCGAACAACCTCATTGCGGGTCGAAAGATACGCGATTCTTGCATCCTCATCCAAGCTAGAGGGAGGACGGAGGAGGCGATCTTCCCAGCGACGATCCCCCATCCAAGCGAGCTAATGAATCCAATGTCACTGTCGAGCCGTGTGGTCACCAGAATACCCACAATGATATACACTAGAACTCGCAAACAATCCTCTACGGGATATCCAACGCCATCGACGGAGGATCTTTCGTATCTCGTAGTTCCCTCGGTAGGATATTTCATCTGCACCCCTGTTGCTATGTTATCAGCTTGACATCGAAACCTATCACAGATCAGGGTTGGAAAGCAGAGAGATTGGAAAGTCGTGCCCAACCCAGTCCGCGGGAATTCCATCATTGATCACAAATGCGCCACCTTCGACTCCGCTGACACAATCGCAAGCCCCCTGCTCAGCCCGCTAAACAACCATAAAGGGATTCTAAGCCATCCTATTGCTGGGTCCGCCACGATCGCGAACCTGTCGTCGCACCAATACAATACGACAAAGTGATTCGGACGCATGAGCAGAACGGCTGGCAATTGCAGCATTGATGGCCAACGCGAGTCAAATTGAACTCCGATGACTTCGAGACCGGCATCTGAAGCGATCGAGATCGCCGTTGCTATTGACATACCCTTCGTAGACAGCCCTCGAGTCACCATGTTTGGTTCAGAAAGTGCACTCCCGCTAAGTTCATATTAGAGCATGCGCATCGTCGCGATACCGCAATCCGTCTCCGTTTTCTGAAGAACGAGTGGTGAAAGTGCAGTGAATGGCAGTTCGTATTCCGAGAGTGGCTCAATGACGACCGATACAGAATTCAGTGGTGCTCGCCACTGCAGGAGCATACGTGAAAGGTGTTGCATTTCGAGGCGTGGAGGATCGGATGGGGAGTGGGAGTGCCCAATCAGACGCAACGGATCGTGACATGACCCCAGTTGCTGATCCAGCACTGCTGTTAGTCGTAGGTTGATTTGGTCTTGCCCCCAAAGCTGGTCCAGCCGGACTCACTTTATGCGGTGCTGAAGAGGCTGGCGGTGGTCGCCACGCTGGCCCGGAAGTGGGCTGGTGGCAGGTGGCTTAAGCTGCTGTGGGGCCGGTCGTTGTTGTACTCGGACCGGTACTGCTCGATGACCTGTTGGGCGTCCGTGATATCGATAAAGTAATGCTGGGTGAGGCACTCACGTCGGAAGCTGTTATGGAAGCTCTCGATGGCGGCATTGTCCGTCGGTTTGCCGGGGCGGCTGAAGTCCAAGCGTACTTGGTTTCAGTAGCACCAATGATCGAGCGCGACCGACGTGAACTCGGTGCCATTGTCGCACTGAATGACCGGGGCGACTCCGCGTTCGTCTCGTAGTCGATTCAGCGTGGCCACCACGTCTTCGGCGCGTAAGCGAATGGCTGGCACCAAGCCCACGCATTCCCGCGTGTAGAGATCGATGATGCTGAGCACGCGGAACGCCGTGCCATCGGCGAGTTGATCGTGAATGAAGTCCATGGCCCAGCGCTCGCTGGCCGCGCCCGGGAGCACGCGTACGACGCGCGGGACCGCGCTACGGCGTCGCTTCGGCCGCTTGCGCTGCTGCGTCAGGCCTTCGTCGCGATAGAGCCGCTGCACGCGCTTGTGGTTCACGGGCCAGCCCTCGCGGCAGAGCAGCACGTGGAGGCGCCGATAGCCGTACGCCACGCGCGTCTGCGCCAGTTCCCGCAGGCGGTGCCGCAGGGGCTCCTGCGGCGCGGCCACGCTCGCGTAGCGCACGCTCGACCGCGCTACGCCACCGGCCGCACACGCGGTCCGCTCCGAGACTGCGTACGCCTCTTGCACCCAGCGCACCCACGTCCGCCGTTGCGCTGGGCTCACCATATTTTTTTGAGCGAGTCCTGGAGGATGGTCTTGTCCAGACTCAAGTCGGCGACGAGCTGCTTGAGCTTCCGATTCTCCTCGCGGAGCTGCCGAAGCTCCCGCACCTCCGGCGTGCCGAGCTCGCCGAACTGTTTCTTCCACCGATAGAACGTCTGCTCCGTCACTTGGAGCTTCCGACAGATCTCCACGATGGGCGTGCCGCTCTCGGCCTGCCGGAGCGCCTGCGCGATCTGCTCCGGGCTGAACTTGCTGGTCCGCATCTGCTGTCCTCCGCCCCGTCTGGGGGCTCGTGGCCAGCCTCTATCGTACCGCGATTGCGTGAGTCGTGCTGGACCAGGATTCGGGGGGCAGACCAGGGTGAGCAGCACCTGACGTTCAATCAGTCAAAGATGAGGCCGGTTGACCGAACCCATGTCCTCCAACCCCATAACCTGAGACCATACAGGTATCCCGACCGGTTCTCTAGGGAAATTGCGATGAGCACGTCCAGTACGGACTCTTCCTGATGCAATTGCGGTTCTTGAGAATAAGACGTAGCATAGCTGCAGTCCTTTCGCTGGTCAGCCAATCTCTTCCCTCAAGGAGACGGAAATCATGTCCAAAGCCGTGAAGCCTCCCCTTAAGCTGTCTGCTAAGACTCTGCGGAGGCTAACTGAGCCTGAGATGAACGCCGCCATGGGAGCGACCGATCTCGGGTGCCAGACATCCCTCATCACCATCACGATCTCCATTCAGTACTGCTCTCAGCCTCCAAACTGCATTCAGCCATCTGCGACCGGGGGGTATTCGTGCGCGAAGCTCGGTTCATGCTGTGGTGAGGAAGAGTAGCTTGAGCGGTTCGGTTTGTTGAGACGGGATGCTCTGAGCCTATGTATCCTGCCTAGTTCTTGAACTGGGTCACAGTCGCCCCGTTGCTAGCTCGCACAGGCCCACTGTGATCTCGGCAAACATGGTTCTCATCGTCATAGGTCGATCCGCATCCTCGACACACGTGTGGCGAGAGAGGAACTAAATGGAAACGAAAAAGAAGAGACGTGGCCTAGTTTCCGACATTTGCACCGTGACTTTCCGGCAGAGCTTGGAGAGTGACCCCTCTCTTGTCTCCGGACATGCTGGTCGTGCGCTTGCAATGGCCATCGTCGCTGCCGTGGGCGGAGACAAGATCTACCGGCGGCACGCTGCGGATCACATAGAGGAAGCACTTCGTCTAGCGGGCAACCAAGATCTCACGCCTTCGCTATATCACGGGTTCGCCGGTATCGCCCTTGTCGCCGAGCAGTTACAGTCACGGCGCCTCGTTCCACTGCTGTGTGATCTGAGTGATATCGATCGTCTACTACTCGACTACGTTGAGACTAGGTCGTCGTATGCTCTGCATGACGTCGTGCAGGGCCTGATCGGCATTGGCCTATACTTCCTTGAGCGCAACCGTCGCACATCATATCGCGCCCACATCGATGCAGTTGTTGCAGCCCTTGCGAGAACTGCGACACTAGAATCAGACGGCTTATCGTGGCGCGCCACTACGAACGCGATGTTGCAGCTTTTGCCTGCAGGCGCTCCCCATGGTCATATCGCCGATTTAGGGGTCGCACATGGGAGTGCTGGCGTGGTGCTGTTCTTGGCGCGCGTACTCCGTGATTTTCCAGACAGTACATCAGCCAGAAGTCTGCTCTCTTCCTCAGTACGTTTTCTCCTAGCTCAAGAGATGGCAGCGCCGCCGGCCAGCCGTTTTCCTCATGTTGTCGGAATGGGTACTGATGCTCAGGCCATCCAGCGGGTCGCATGGTGTTATGGAGACCTTGGTGTGGGGTATGCGCTCGCCGAAGCAGGGAAATGCGGAGAAACCTTCGCCCGACCGTCCGCAGAGAGGACCATCCTCTCGCTTGCGAACCTAGCTCCTGCCAGTATTGTCCATGATGCGGATGATCCCACGTATTGTCACGGATCTGCGGGGCGTGCTCATCTGCTTCATATGCTTGCTCTTATGTTCCGATCGCAGCTTATAGGCATGGCTGCGGAGTCTCACCTTCAGCACGCAATCAACCACATTTTCACCCCCGTTGCTGGGAGTGCCGCCACATGTGAGATACTCACTAATCGCTCTCTCTTAAACGGACCAGCGGGTGTCGCGCTTGTTCTCGCGACGTGGTCTGAGAGGCGAGTCGGGTGGTGGAGCCACTTTCTCTTGGTTGGGTAAATGATGCTTCGCACTCGAGATGGAGCACTTTTTGCTCCACCAAAACAGGTTGTTCAACGTGTCGCAGCGCTCCCATTTGCTGAGCTCACTGACCATGAAGTGAAGCCGCTCGGAAGTGATGCTAACGGGATCCCACTCTGGCTACGAGCAGCTTTCAGTGATCCCGTCTTTGAAGAAGGCATGCACTTCGCATCTACCGAGATCTCTTCGCGCTTCGGTCGCCTATTGACCGAACCAGGGGCGAAGAGCACGCGGGAAATCGTTGACGCAGCAATGCGGTATGCACTGCGTGCACGCTCCAGGGCAACTCCCTTCGGTCTCTTTGCTGGCGTTGGTGTTCTTGGAGTCTCCTGTCGCGCCGAACCGGTTGTCATCACCATTCCGAGCGAGTGGTCTTTCCGTGTTCGTCCTGACTACGCCTGGCTGCAGTCGACTATTGACGCAATGCGCTCATTCTACGATGTGCAAAAAGCTGCGATGTTTCGTGTTCCTGAACTGGCGAGACTGCAGAACGGACGATTGTACGTAGTTCGCGAAGATGCCAATGGCATTTTCACAAGTGTCCGGGTAGAGATGAATGAAGCGCTAACTATCCTGATGGAACGCGCGACCTCCTCATGGGTTCGTCGAGGCGATCTTGAGCTTTCCTTCACCGCCATGGGATACTCCAAGGGAGATATCCGAGTGTTTCTAAGCGATTGTCTCACGTGCGGAGTATTGGAGTCCGCGCTCTCTCTCTCCATTGTTGGTGAGGAACCTGCGAAATTTGCCTTTCAACTACTTGAGAAACTACCGACATCTACTGCACTGGAGACTCAGATGCAGCTTCAGAAGAGGATAAGTCTGGCAGTGACACCTGTGGACCTTACAGCAGTCACTTCCATTCGACAGCTAGCAGCTGATGCGGCTGGAAAGGAGTCAAAGATCAATCTTCAGTGCGACGCTTTCGTCAAAACTGTTGCAGGTGAGGCGCCAGCGACGCTGGTGAATGAGCTATTCAAAGCTGCCGACGCTATTCGTTCGATGTCCAGGTTTACGGACCCGCTCCATGAATTCAAAGAGCGGTTTCGCTCACGCTACGAGGACGCCTTTGTTCCCCTATTGGAAGCACTCGATCCCGATACAGGCATCGGATTTGGGCACGTATCTAAGATTCCGAGTTTGGGGAATAGTGAATTGAGTCGTGTCCTTGGTCATCTTTCTGACAGTATATGCCACAGTATACGAAATGGCTTCAGCGGTATCGAGATTGACGATCAGGCGGTCAACCGACTCTCCCCGAGAGCAGCACGACCATTCGGGTCCTCATTCGCAGTACAAGCAGTGCCGTTTGAGGAGGCCTGGTATGCGCAGACACAAGTATCGGGTCCCATCGCCTGGTTGCGTTCAGTCATTCCGGCTCCCGCTGTGGCTTTTCTCGGGAGGTTCACAAACGATCATAGCGATCTACTTGCCTTGGCAAGGCGAATTGCGGACTCTGATTCTGCCGTCCTGGCACCCGCTAGGGCGGCTGAGGTGGTGTACCTGCCGAAGGGGAGATCCGGAAACGTACTTTGGAGAGGATCGCTCTACGATGCTTGTATCCCAATAAATGCTACACGACTCCCCGATGATATGGAGCAGATCTCGCCACGAGGCTTGACCATTGGGCTTGAAGGCAGCAAGCTGGTTCTGTGGTCACCTCGCTTGAACTGTGAAGTTGTTCCGCGAGTTTCAAATGCGCATGCTTTTGATCGTGTCTCGTCGCTTCCGCTCTATCGGTTTCTGTGCATGCTGCAGTACCAGACTGAAGCCGGCTATATGCGGTTTAGTTGGTATGAGCTGAGCAGTGCGTCTTTTCTTCCGAGGGTGACTTACAGCAAGATTGTAATTTCTGCGGCACGCTGGCGGTTGCGCGTGAAAGAAGGCGTTGCGGCATCTGTGGAACGCGCGCGCTCACGGGAGGGGTTGCCTCGGCACGTCCTCTACGAAGAAGGAGAGAATCTCATTGCAGTAGATCTTGAAGATCCATTACAGGTGCGTGCAGTACTCAAACCAAGCAGGTCGGGAGTGCTCATCCTCCAAGAGCTGTTGCCCCAGGTAAGCGACAGCGCTGTGCGCTCGCCGCGCGGTGTTCATAGAGCCGAATTCATCGTGCCTTTCGTCCGACCCGGTAAGAGGGAGAGCGCACTTGCTAATAGCAGTATACGGACCAGCCGAGCCTCTACCGTCACGTTTCGGCCCGGATCTGAGTGGACCTATGTGAAGATATATGCAGGTTCAGCACTTCACGATCTTGTCCTTTCCCAGATCGTAGGACCGTTGGTGGCTCAGCTTTCCTTGGAAGGGGTCATCACTCAGTGGTTCTTTATACGATATGCTGATCCAGACCCGCACATTCGCTTACGCTTTCGTAGACAAATAGACGACCATTCGACGTTTGTTTCGCGCTTGTGCGAGGTGCTGGAGGCACGCATCTCGGAATTCGGATCAATCGCGCGCATAGCGTACGATACTTACGTGCCAGAGATTGCTCGGTATGGTGGGTTGGAAGGTATGGAGTATGCGCACGGGATCTTCACCGCAGACAGTCAGCTTGCGCTCGATCTCTTGAGTATTCTCGGTGATGAAGAAGTGGAAGGGCAACGCGAGAGACTTCTGGGGGTGTCTGCGATTGCCTTCCTTGAGGGTTTCAGTCTGCCGCTGAGCCTGCTGCGCGCCATTTGCACGACGGACGATACCACGTTACGCCCTGAGGAAAGAGCCATCGCTAATTCCCGGGTCCGGCGGCTTCATGCAGGGGATCATTCCGAGTCGCATGATGGACAGGCCTTCTCGAGGGGACTGGCTAAAGAGGTAGAGAGTGCGCTCGCTTACCGTGCAGCACGAAGCGCAGCTGCACAGCAATCGATTGTAGCACTCAAGCTGCCCGTCCAGACGATGGTTGGCATCGTTGCTAGCCATCTCCACATGATAGTAAATCGTCTCGTGAAGTTGGAGGACGCGCGAATGGGTGAACTCATACTTCTTGAATCATGCCGGAGGCATTTCGGCAAGATGGCTGCGATCTCAGTATATGGGCGAGGCGGCCAGAAGTCATCGCGGAGCGAGACAGCGTGATCGGCTATCGCCACAGAGGAAGGTGCCTTCGGATTGTGAGACCGCGCTCAGTCGACTTTGTGACGGGAACATTGCTTGAACAATGTTCCGCCGCTGCCGGTTGGAGCCAAGTAGCCGAAGGACAGCCTGCGCTACAATTGGGTGGCACGGCTACGCGCGAGCAGCTCGTCGTTGTACGCGTGCGTGCGTTCTCATGTAACTATCGAGATCGTGGCTTTCTCGCTCTTGTCGCATCGGGGCGGCTCAAAGAGTGTGTGCTGGGCTCGGAGTTCGCCGGAGAGGTCCTTGCAGTAGGCCGGGGAGTTAGAGGGATCGGAGTTGGCAATCGAGTCATGGGTAAATATACATATGACGGCTTACCGACGAGTGATGGTCTATTGGGCGGCGTCTTTTGTAATAGCACGTCCACGGAGTATTTGGTCGTGCATGCAAGTAGGCTGCTGCTCATACCCGACGATATCTCTTGGATCAGTGCAGCAGCATTCTCGCTAAATGCGCAGACAGCAGCGGCAATGGTCCGCCGCGCGGAGGTTTCCTCGGGTGATCACGTCACCGTGTTTGGGGCAACATCTTCCGTGGGCCTAGCGTTGATCCAAATGGCAACTGCGGCGGGCGCAGTCGTTTCTGCAGTAACGTCGCGGCCCGAGGTTACCCCTCTTCTACGATCACTAGGAGCTGAGCGGGTGCACGAACTTCGGCAAGGAGGTACAGCAGCTGCATCGAATGATGAGGGACAACTGGTTCGAAGACTGGGGGAGGCTTCTTGTGTCTTCGATCCGTTTTGCGATGTACACTTTAGTCTTGGTGCTGAGATACTCGGATTTCGAGGACGTTACGTGACCTGTGGGATTGCTGGCCGAGAGAGCTCGCGGATGGCAAACGCTTGGCAGTACGCAGGAGCGTTGGCCGTGATGATAATGAAGAATATTACAGTTGTCACGAATTGTTTGGGCACAGAACTCGACCTAGAAACAGCTGTGGACTTGTGCATTCTAGGGCAATATCAAGTGGTAGTCGATTCAGTCTTTCAGGAGGATAACCCGCAAGGGTACCTTATGCGTACTTTTCAGGCTCCGGAGCGGGTAGGAAAGGTCGTGATGGAGTACAGTCCTTAAGGAATCTCTGATCAAGTAGTGCGTCCGGAGGCGAAAAATCGTAGTATTGGCGTGCGCGATTCCCCTCTTCCTTGGAGCCCGTGGATGACCGAGCAGCGCACGTTTGCGGATGCGATCCTCTCGAACAAGTGGCGCACAACCCGCCGGGAGCAGTTCCTCACCGAGATGGACCAGGTGATTCCGTGGACGACGGTCGAGGCGTTGGTGTGTACTTAGCGGGAGATCTGCGGACAGTTTGGGACAAAAAGGAGGTGTCCATGTGACCCCTCGGACGGTAAGCTGGAGATGTCAAGTAACCAGCGGTTCCCCCGAGGCATCCCACGGACACCCGAGAGGAGCTTATCTCCGCCTGACGGTCCCCCCGTATTCTCTCCAATCTTAAGCCGACAGTCGGAGGGGTGAAGGAGTGAAGGTACGCGCAAACTCGGTGGACGTGAGGGGCCAGCGGGCGCGTGTTGGGCGATCCGTGTTGTAGGTGTGGCGGAATCGCGCGATGACGCGCTGCGCATCGGCAAGCGTGCGAAACGAGTGGGCGTTGAGGCATTCATCGCGCGGGCGGCTATTGAAGCTCTCGATATGCGCGTTCTGCACGGGTTTGCCCGGTGGAATGAAGGCGAGGGCGATGCCCGCGTTGGCGCCCCACGCATAAAAGGCGCGACTCCGAAACTCACTGCCGTTATCGAGTGACAGGCGCACGGGCGCGCCGCGTTGCGCACACACGGCCTCCAGGCTCGCGATTACCGCCGTACTCGGCAGGCTGTGCGCGACGGTGATCGCCCGGCACTCGTGCGTACAGAGGTCGACGACCGTGAACGCACGGAAGCGCCGCCCATTCACCAACGCGTCGCTGACGCAGTCGATGCCCCACGTGTCGTTCGGTTTGACCATGGGCGGCGGGGAGACACGCGGCACGGCGAGGCGTTTGCGCCCCCGAGGGCGCACGGCCAAGCCCTCGAGGCGGTACAGGCGCTCGACGCGCTGGTGGTTCACCGATACGCCCTGACGCACGAGACGCTAGTGCCAACGCGGCACGCCCCAGCGCATCGGTCTGCGGGCGCGTGGGCAATTTCGATCAGCAGTGGAGTGACCCCCGCCGGCTGGACAGATGGCAGGTCAGGGTTTGACCTTCGACGCAGCCCCTCGGAGGACTTATGCGCGGCAAGACGTACCGACGGTTCAGTACCGAGTTCAAGCTCGGGGTCGTAGAGGCGTACCTTGCGGGCGAAGGCCGCCTGAAAGGGCTCGCCACCAAGGCCGGCGTCGATCACTCGCTGGTGCACTATTGGTTGAAGAAGTACCACGCCGGTGAGCTGACGCGCGCCCTCCAGCACGAGGAAGAATCGGTCGAAACGGCGCAGCACATCGCCGCGCTCGAGCGCAAGGGGGGTCAGCTCACGATGGAGCTCGACCTGCTAAACAGGGGGCTCATCGCCGCCCCCGCGACGAGCAGCGGGCGGTCGTTGATCATCGCCGGGCCGGCGGCCTCAGCGTCGGGCGAGGATGTCGCACGATCGGCGGTCGTGCTGGACGTGTTCTCTCGCAAAGTGCTCGGCTACGCCATCGGCCCCACGCTCGATGCGCGACTGCCCTTGGCCGCGCTGGACGCCGCCATCGAGAGCCGGCATCCGCCGCCGGGCTGCATTCATCACTCCGACAGAGGATCGCAAGGCGGATTCAATCGGTCGTCGCAACACCTTCAACCACGAGGTGTTTATGGGGCGACCCGCAGGATGGATGAAGCAATTGACCGGGAGGGAGGCGATGCGCTCTCCGGGGGCTCCTTCGCACCGGCGAGAAGTCGAGCGTCAGTTCTGGGCACAGATTGCGACGGGAATCACCAGCGAGAAGGCGGCCGAAGCCGTGGGCGTGTCGCCAGCGGTCGGCACTCGCTGGTTCCGGCACCGTGGAGGGATGCCCTTGCTGATGGCGAAACCTGTTGGTGGCCGGTATCTGTCGTTCGCGGAGCGAGAAGAGATCGGGCTGCTGCGCGCACAAGCGGTCGGGGTGCGGGAGATCGCTCGTCGCATTGATCGAATGCCCCTCAACGGTCTCGAGGGAGTTGCAACGCCACGCGGCCACGCGCGGCGGCACGCTGGAGTATCGGCCGTCCGTCGCGCACTGGAAGTCCGAGCTTGTGGCGAAGCGGCCAAAGCCCGCCAAACTGGCGACGAACCCACGTCTGCGCGACTATGTCCAGCAGCACTTGGAGGGGACGATCCACGATGCCCGTGGGCGCATGATCGCCGGCCCTCGACAAGCCCCGTTCATCGGACGGAACAAGCCACACCGCGGCGACCGCCGATGGGTCAATGGCTGGTCCCCGGCGCAGATTGCCAACCGCCTTCGGGTGGACTTCCCGGATGATCCGTCCATGCGCATTTCCCATGAAGCGATCGACCAAGCGCTCTACATTCAGGGGCGGGGCGCCCTCACGCGAGAGCTGGTCAGTTACCTGCGCACCGGGCGCGCGTTGCGCACCCCACGCGCCCGGTCCCAGGCCAAAGCTTGGGCCCATGTGAGTGACGCGGTGATGATCGCCAGCCGTCCTGCCGAGGCGGAGGATCGCGCGGTACCAGGGCACTGGGAGGGGGACTTGATTATCGGCCTCGACCGGTCAGCCATTGGGACGCTGGTGGAATGATCAAGCCGCTTCACCATGCTCGTGCATCTGCCGCGCGAGACCGGCTACGGGCTGACGCCCCGCACGAAGCATGGTCCGGCGCTGGCGGGCTACGGTGCCATCACCATGGCCAACGCGCTCAAGCGAACCGTGACGAAGCTACCGGCCCATTTATGGCAGTCCTTAACGTGGGATCGCGGCAAAGAGCTGTCCGATCACGCGCGTTTCACCATCGAGTCTGGGGTGAAGGTGTACTTCGCGGACCCGCACAGTCCATGGCAGCGCGGTACCAACGAGAACACGAACGGGCTGCTGCGCCAATACTTCCCCAAAGGCACTGACCTGTCTCGATGGAGTGAGCAAGAACTCAAAGCCGTAGCACTGGCCTTCAACAATAGGCCGCGCAAAACGTTAGGATGGAAGACGCCGGCAGAGGCGCTGAACGAATATCTAAAATCTGTCGCAAAACCTGCTGTTGCGACGACCGATTGAATCCGCCCAATATTCGTCCAGGCGCTACCGCGAGCGATTGGCCGAGGCGGGCCTGTTCGGCTCCATGTCCCGCGCCGGCAATCCGTATGACAATGCCCACGTCGAGAGCTTCAGGAAGACCCTGAAGCACGAAGAGATCTACCCGCGCGGGTACCGCACCATGGCGGACGTCATCGCGCACCTCCCGCACTTCCTGGAAGTCACTGACAACAACAATCGGCAGCATTCTGCCTTGCACTAAAGGCCACCGAATACCTTCGAGGCCGACCACGTCCTCACCCTTTCATCCGGTCAAATCACGGCCCCTAGACTGTCCAGTTAGGAGGGGTCACTCCACAGAACTGTGCAATTTCAATCGGCATTGACAGCTCGAAGCCGAGCATGCGGCACACACCATTCGCTCACGTCATGGCGCGCTGTCATCCGCGCGACCACGCTCCGGCGCTCTAGCGTGGTCATCGCCCTTTTCCCAAGACGTCCTTGAGGATTTGCAGATTCAGCGCTTGGTCCGCCACGAACCGCCTGAGCCGCGCATTCTCGTCCTCGACCGCCCGGAGCCGTCTCGCCTCACCCAGCTGCAGGTCGCCGTACTTCTTCTTCCAGGCGTACGGCGTCGGCCGGGAGATGCCATGGCGCCGCAGCAACTCGGCGACGCGGCCACCGGCCGCGTGCTCTTGCAAAATCGCGATGATCTGTTCCGTCGTAAACCGGGACGTCTTCATGTCGAGCCTCCGTGCGCACTCTACGGTGCGGTCGTTGTGGTCGACTGTCTAGTTCAGACTGGCCGGAATGGCGGGGGGACCGTCACGCCCGCGTCGGCATGCTAGCACTGGCCGAAGAACTGAAGAACATCCGTCGCGCGTGCACGGTCGCCGGCATCCGCCGGACTCACTTCTACGACATCAAACAGGCCTTCGAGCGCTATGGACGGGCCGGGGTCGCCCCGCACGAGCGTCGGCGACCGCGCATGCCCAATGAGACGCCGCCGGAGTTGGTGGGGCGGATTCTCGAGATGACCACCGAGTATCCGACGTACAGTTACGTCCGGATCGCTCAACAACTTCGCTTGGTCGGGGTGCCGGCCAGCGCCGCGCAGGTGCGTGGCGTCTGGTCGCGCGAAGGGCTCGTCAAGCGCTATGATCGCTTGCTCTGGCTCGAGCGGAGCAGCGCGGAAACCGGCGGCCTGCTCACCGAGCGGGTGCTCAAACTCCGGGCCAGCATGCGCACCAGACGCTGGATCCCCAGGTGCGCATCGAGGCGCCCACGCTGGGGTATCTCAGCTGCCAGGACACCTACTTCGTCGGTACGTTCAAGGGCGTCGGTCGCATCTACGCCCAGACGTTCATCGATGCCAACTGCGCGGTTGGTTTCACCAAGCGCTATCTCAGCAAGATGCCGATGACGGCGGTGGATCTCCTACACGAGCGCGTGCTGCCGTTCTACGATCACTACGGCGTGGCCCTGGAGCGGGTGTTGACAGACAACGTTCTACATCCGCTGTCAACAGCAATGCCGGCGCAAGCGAGCGCCGAGGCGTGTTTGGTGCACGCCCCCATCGTGTACAGCCGTGCCGCACGGACTCCGCCAGCGGTCTTCCACGCGACCCGAGTCCCCTGCTGACCATAGTGAAACACCCAGCATCCCGCGAGCGGTCGCGTGGTGCTCCCCGTTCTTCACACAGCATGAGGTCCCAGTGGAAGGTTCGAACATGATTTACGAGGTCGCAGGCGCCTCGACGGCCCGTTTGAACGGAATCGATCCACTGGGGAGTTCGTGCTCAAAGTAGCCGCGATACGGCCGGCCGGTCTTGATTACGGCATGCGTGATCCTTGCCATCTTCGCGGCAATGGCGGTGTAGGCTTTGCGGCGACGGGCGGTACTGAACGGCTCGGTCGCGACGTAGCGTTCAAACTTGTCGCGGACGGAGTGTTCGCGACTGCGGACGGCAATGCGCCCAGCAAACCAGAACGCGGAGCGCAGCCGGTTGTTGCCGCGCTTCGAGAGCTTCTCGTGGCCGCGCTGCTGTCCCGACTGACTTTTGGCGAGATCCAGTCCACAGAATTTCAAGAACTGCCGGTGATGCGCAAAGCGGCGCAGATCGCCGGCTTCCGCCAGGATGGTCAGGGCAAAGACCGGTCCAATGCCGGGGATCGTCTGGAGGGCGTGGTAGTCGGGGTTGCTCGCGAGCAGCGTATCCGCCTGCGCTTCGAGCAGCTTTCGCTGCGTTGACAAGTCGAGAAACGTTTGCAGGCGCAGGCGATAGGTGGTGACCGCCGGACTGTCGAGAGCGATGGGCAAGGCGACGGAATGCCGCGCCGTCTCGTAAACGCCCGTGAGCCACGCGCGTTTGCGGACCTTGCGACCCGCCGCCTCCCACGCGGCCGTCACGAACGTGTCGAGGTCCAGGTGTAGCGCGCCTCGCGGTACCGCGCACAGGTGAGCGACGAAACCAAGCACACGTCGAAGCCGGCCGTAACCGATCGATAGGCCAAGGGACGATGATAGACGCCGGTCGGTTCGAAGCCGATGCGTACGGGCTGCGGCAGGGCATGCAGATGGGTGAGAAAACGTTCCATCGACTCCAGCGTATTTGCGATACGCAGGCTGCGGCGCGTCTTGGCACTCTCGATAAGGGCCGCGTGGGCGTCCTTGGCGATGTCTATTGCGACCCACGTGGCCGGAACAACATCTTTGGCGGGGAGGTGGCCAGTCGTCATCGGTGCTCCTGGTGGTCGGTATACCATCCAGGATGCCGCCGATTACACGGCTGGCCATCCTCCTTCCGTATGTACTACGGGCGCGAGTTCTGCGGTCGGCCGCTCCATTATCCGTACGAATTGCACACGACCGTCCAGCAGATCGAGCATCGCACCACGCGCGTGCGGTCGCCGGAGTCGAACGGGATGGTGGAGCGCTTCAACCGCACGCGGAAAGAGGAATGCTTCAGTGTCGCCTACCGCCGTCGCGTCTACGACTCGCTCGACGCCTTGCCGCAAGACCTCGATACCTTGGTGGCCTTCTCCAATACCGAGCGCGCGCCCGACGGCTATCGCACGCAGGGGCGGACGCCCCGCCAAACCCTCCTGGATCACTTGGCACACCCGGAGGTCGTGCCCGCCGTCACGTAGGTTCATCCCCCTTCAGCGCACCGTCGCCCGACTGTTCACACATCTCCCGCTAAGTACAGCGCCAGGTACTCGGCATCATGTGGTCGCCAGGCACCACATTTTTCCCGCCACGGCTTGAGGTCGTGGCTTTGCAAGAGCACGCGGATCGTCTCTCGGCCCACCTGCGCGACGAGCTTGCGTTTGACCGCCTGTTCGGTGATCAAGCGCACGGTCCAGCGGGCGGCGCCGGCCGGCGGATCCGCACACACCATCGCGATGATCCGCTGCTTCTCCGGCGGGGCCAGCACTTCCGCCGCGCCCGGACGCGGGCGCTCGTAGAGCGCTCCGTCGAGCGCCGTCGGCGCGGTAGCGCTGCGCGATGTTGCGGATCGCCTGCGGCGAGAACCGCACGCTCGCCGCGACGGTGGGGGCACTCTCGCCCCGGTCCAAGGCGAGCAGGGCCAGGGCGCGGAGGACCACGCGCACCGGCTGGACGCCGCCGTGGAGCAAGGCTTCGAGCGCCGACGCGTCGGACGGCTTCAGACGAAACGACCGAGGAGGTCTGGGCATGCCCAGAGCATAGGGCGCGCCTTGGAGACCCGATAGACTGTTTACCTACTCTTCAACCGGTCGAAGTACTAGTAACGGTAGCGCCCCAAGTACTCGATGTCATCGTCATCGAGTCGTATCACATACAAGTAGTTGGCACCGATCCCCACGAGCCTGCCGCGTATTCCGAGGTCGAGTTGAAATACCCGGCGTCCGGTTCGGCTGGAGAGAAAGTCATAGAGCGCGGTATCGGCTTTTGCCGCAGGGCGTAGGCTTTGAACGACCAGTTCTCCCCGGGGTGTCGATCGAACAGAACCAACAAAGGGTGGTTTTACAGGCGGCCATCGAGATTCTGCCCACTCGATCTTCGTTCTTGACGACGACTGTTCAACCTGCCGTTGAAGGGACGCGCGAACTTGCGTGTGAGCGCGCTGGACTGCTGCACGATCCACACCGGTAATCTCGATCTTCTGATACTCGATTGTCGGTCCCACGACGGGCTTTCCACTGGCGCTCGGCCACTCGAGACGATAGGGGCTTGCTCGGAGCACCACCGCTCGCCCGTCCAGGGCCAGCGCCGCTGCGTCGTCTGTAGTGAAAGGATCAATGGCGAGTGAAGTCGTCGTGTCATTCGATGGCGAAACTCGGATCCCGCGAAGGCTATAGATGGGCACCTGCCGCAGCCGTGCAAGCAACGTCGGGCCTGGCGTTTTTCGATCAAGCCAGAAGAGCGAGATAGAGTCCTGGTTCTGAACAAGGCGTCCAAGGTCGCGCATGTGTTGGGTTCTCACCAGGAACCTTCCACGCTCATCGATACCGAGAGGAACGCTCCAGATCAGGCTATCGCGTGCAAAGACGCTTTGAAGCGAAATCGACGCGAGAAGCTCGAGATCCATCGCGAGTGACGTCAGACGCCGCGTCGTACCATCCACGATCCAGATGGTGTCGCCCCTCTCGAAGATCGTCGATGGGTTGAGGTACTCGCCTGGCCCGGCACCGCGACGACCCAGGGTTGTCACGCGTCGGAACGCAGAATCCACCACGAGAAGTGGAGATTCACCACTCTGCGAGACGATCACACGACCATCTCGCAGCTCACGAACCTGGCGGACGGAACCACTCAACTCGCCGAGTTCTGTAACAGGCGCCCCCAACCGCCTGGGTTGCGCGGACTGATCACTCGCCGCAGTCAACAGCAGACACGATGTGACGCCAGCCAAAGCGCGCCGAAGTCCTACGAGGTTTGTCATACGGTCGGTCCTCAGACACGAGCGGTTCATCTCAAACGAGATCACCACAAAGCTGCACTCTGTTGTATGGACGTGCAAGTTGCGAAAATCGTAGACAACTGACGTAGGTTGAACTTGAACTTCACCCGCTTTAGCGGAGCCAGTGGGGTTGGGCTTTCAGGCCGCAACGGATTGTACGGCGTGCGCCTGCTCAAAGGCTGGCGGGGACCGCTGATCGGGGAGTGGGGTGGCGACGGTGAGGATTGTACCAGCCTTCGATGTACCGGGCGACCGTGGAACGAGCTTCGGGTGTGGGTGGCAAAGCGATACTTGGCGAGACACTCGACTTCCAACTAGAAGCGCTCGGTCATGGCGTTTTCCTAGGCAGCGCCCGTGAGCCCATCGCCGGCCGTACGCTCAGAAACCGGCAGCGCTGCCCGAATGCAAACGCCCGATATTGGCGTCAAGTGATCTGACATTTTATGCGATATTTATACACTGTATGTTGACAATGTCAGATCATGTGATATAGATTGCTTTATCCACTTCGGAGCAGCAGATGCCAGATGGGGATGTGATTTCGAGCTGCATCCAACATCGCTGGCGGTCGACCCTCAACCGCCTGCGCGGTGGTGGGACGCCCTTCGAGATCGTTGCGCACGCGAACCGCGCGCTTACGAAGACCTTTCGGAAGAGCGGTGGGATCTCCGGACTGGCTGCATATAGCGCAATCATCGAGGCGCGAGTTCGTGGCGATCTCACGGTAGCAGAAGCCCGCCTCCAGGCGCGACGAGTCTACGACGCGCAGGAGCAGATCCGGCACGCGCAAATCGTGTTGCGCGCGGTGCTTCGGCGTCTGGCTATGCCCTTTGATGGTGCTGCTGCGCTTCAGCCGGGGGCAGTGACGGTCGCGGAGGCTGTCTGTTTCGAGCTGTTGAACACGGAGATCTTCGAGCCGGTACGCGCGAAGTTGGTTGGCGAGTGCTTTCCGAATGATGAGGCATATGACCGCCTCATCGAGCGGTGCCAAACGCTGATCACCCCGGGCGTCGCTCACATCAGCACGAGCTTGTCGCTTGACCCCTCGGGAAATGGACTTCGCGCTGTCCCGACGCGCCGGCACCAGCGCCGGCCGTCGACCGCGGCACTCTTGGACCAGTCGATCTTATGAACGCCGCTAACGTCGATCAGGTCGTGGCCGATGATGCGCAGCATGACGCTGCGCCGAGCGATGCACCCAGACGCGACCGCGCGCACCCTGCCGTCTACCATGTCGTCTGCACGGATAACGGCGAGGTCCGCGTCGTCGCTGACGGCGCGACCGCCTCGCTGACGAGCCGCACGTTCATCAACGACCGCCCTATCGCCGAGGCATTCGGAGATGTGGTGCCACCGGAGTGCGCCGATCTGGTCGACATTGCGGTCGCGGTCTACGTGACGGATAGGCTCTGCCGGCGACACCCGCCCAAGGCTTCACGCACGGAGCTCCTCTGGCAGCGGCAGATGCACGTGGAGGTGCCCGTCCGCGAGCCTGAGCGGTGGAGTCGTGACGGGCTGGGTGAGGCGCTTGCGGAGCTCCTCCGCTACCTGACTGACGACGTGTGGTTGTTTACGTTTGTGCCTCGCCGCGCTCGAGCAGCGCGACCGTCTGAGTCGCAGCGTGGCCTGTTCCCGGAGCCGCCCCCGCCGCCTGCATCGGCGGCCCTGTTCAGCGGTGGACTTGACTCACTCACCGGGCTTGTCGCTCGACTCGCCGTGAACCCTGCGGAGACTATCGTGCTGTTCTGCGGCCGAACCAACAAGCGCATAGGCGCGCCGCAGCGCGACTTGCTTGAGGCAGTCGCCCAAACGTTTTCACAGCGTGTGCGCCCCGTCGCGGTCGGCTTCGGGTTGACGGGCCGAGGTCGGGGCGCCTTCGACCGAGAGGAGCCTAGCCAGCGAACGCGCGGATTTGTCTTTCAAGCGTTCGGCACGGTGACGGCTCGGATGGCCGGCCTTGAGCGTCTTGATGTGTATGAGAACGGAGTTGGAGCGATCAATCTCCCGTACACCGATGCGCAACTAGATAGCCAGGCTACGCGCGCGACTCATCCCGTGACCCTGCGGCTCATGTCTGTGCTGCTGACCCGGGTTTTCGGGGCGTCCTTCACGGTCTCACGGCCGTACGCTTTCACCACGAAGGGTGAGCTCTGCGACGCCATGCACCGCGCAGGCCTCGCGCGACTCGCCAGTCGGAGCGTGTCCTGCGACGGTTACCCGCAGCGGAACGTGAGCGCGGCCCAGTGCGGCGTGTGCCCATCTTGCTTGCTGCGACGCCAATCGCTTCACCACGCCGGCATAGTCGCAGATGACCCGGCCTCCCTCTATGTCCACGATATTTATGACGCCTCCGCCCTCGATGCGTGGGAGCGCCGCTTCTCTTTCCGCACGATGAGCGGGCAGGTCCACCACCTCCGCCGCGCGCTCGCCGCTGCGCGGCCGTGGAACGCGCTGGTCTCGCTATCCGGATCTCGAGGACGCGGCAGAGGCCTTGGCGGGCCCGCTTGAAGGTGCGGCGGTGCGCGAGTCGCTGGTCGCACTTTACCGCCGCTACTGCGAGGAGTGGGGAACATTCGCAGCGCGCTCAGCGGAGTCGGGGAAGGGGGCTCCTGATGGCACTCCAGCGTACGGCGTCCAGGCAGCAGTGATGGTATCCGGGTGTGTGATCGCGCCATCCGGCGGCCCAGCAGCGGCGCGAATGAAGCGAAGCATGCCTGGCTTGTGGGCGTCCGCCCAGGCAGGAGGTGCCCATGAGTACTGATCCACTTGCGGCTGTCGAACCGCGCCGCCTCGGCGAGCGACTGCAGCAGGCGCGGAAGGCGCGCCGCAAGACGCAGCAGGAGGTCGCCGACTATCTTGGCGTCGCGCGTACAACTGTGGTCGCGATAGAGAAGGGCGAGCGCCGCGTACAGCCGACCGAACTTGTCAGGCTCGCAAGCCTGTACGGCCGGCAGGTTAGCGAGCTGCTTCGCTCGTCCGAACCGACGGCACCGTTTGCTGTGCAGCTTCGGGCTACGCTCGCCCCAGATGAGCCCATCGCGGCGGAGCTCGAACCAGGCACGTGGGAGTTTCACCGACTGTGCGAGGACTACGCGGAGCTGGAGCGACTTGTGGAGGCACCGCTCCCCCGAAACTACCCACCCGAACGCCCGGTGGGCCGTACGGGTCTTGAGCGCGCCGCCGAGGACCTCGCGGCCAGCGAGCGAACGAGGCTCGGGCTTGGCGATGGGCCGGTCACCAACTTGCGTGAGCTGCTCGAGCACGAGGTGGGGCTACGGATCTTCTACCTCGACTTGCCGTCGAACGTCTCGGGTTTGTTCTCCTACAACGAGGTGCTTGGTGGGTGCATCGCCGTCAACCTGCGCCACCCCGAGGAACGGCGGCGGAACTCCCTGTTGCATGAGTACCTGCACTTCCTGACCACGCGATATCAGTCGGAGGTGACTGTCCAGGACCGATACCGGCGCCGCCCGGACCACGAGCGTCTCGCCAATGCGTTCGCGCCGGCCTTCCTCATGCCGAGCGCGGGACTTAGTAGGCGCTTCAACGAGATGAAGCGTCGTCGCGGTGACTTTACCATCGCGGACCTTTGCACGCTCGCGGCGTACTACTTCGTGTCCGTCGAGAGCCTCACGAGACGACTTGAAGAGCTTCGTCTCGTGTCGCTCGGAACGTGGGAGAAGGTGCGAGATGCCGGGCTTCGTGTACAGCAGGCGCGCGTGCACCTGAACCTCTCGACGCCGAAGGTGGCTGAAGACTTGCTGCCACCGCGCTACGTGTTCCTTGCGGTTGGCGCGTATCAGGACGGCGAGATCAGCGAGGCGCAGTTCGCGCATTTCCTTCGCCTCGACCGCCTTGAGGCGCGCCGCGTGGCGGCGGTCGTCGCGAGTGGCGAGGGCGGCGGCGAACCGCTCCGCATTGACCGGTCGGCGCCCGCCGAGATGAGTGCGGCGGCACCGACGCCTGCGGATCGTCCCGCGCAGGAGGACTGGCTGCGGTGACCGGGTCTGACATGGAGGAGAGCGAGAGCGCGAAGCCAGGGCTCGACCGTCGAATCATCCTTGACGGCTGTGTCCTCCTCAACCTCTACGCGAGCCGACGGGTCGCCGATATCCTGGGCACCTTGCCCGTCCCTTGCGCCGTCGCGGATTATGTACGGGACAAGGAGGCCCTGTGGGTAGATCGTCACAAAAGTGGACCAGCGGCTGAACGCGAACGGGTGGAGATCGGCCCGCTCGTGGCGTCCGGACTGATCGAGGTACTGACGCTCGAAGGCGACGTGGAGATGACACACTTCATCACGCTGGCTTCGTCATCGAGGATCGACGACGGCGAGGCGATGAGCGGCGCGCTCGCCCATGTGCGTGGCCTCGTGGTCGCCACCGACGATAGGGCCGCGCTGAGGGTGTTCGACCAACACGCCCCGCCCATCCCGACCTGCAGCACAGCAAGCCTCATGAAGCACTGGGCAGAGCGCGCGGTCATCGACGCCGAGACATTGCGGCGCGTGCTGCTGGACATCCGGGAGCGAGCTTCATTCGAGCCCGGTGTTCGTGACCCTCTGAACACGTGGTGGCGAGAGGTGCTCCTTGCGTCTTGAGATCACGTGCTGAGGTGGGAGCGTTTCGCAGCTCCGGGTTGCCCGTGAGGTTGGGGGGAAGCTTGAACATCACGTTCTCGTCGGCCCCACTTTGGTCAGCTCAGCCAGAGCTCGCGATCACTATTGCTGTGCGCTAAGGTCGCTCCGGCGGACGTGAGAAACGGGTGCTTCCGCGTGAGCCCCGCAGACGAGCCCATCTCGTGTGTACTGATCGCTGACCCGAGCTTCGATGCGGTGTTCT
Organism: uncultured Gemmatimonas sp.; assembly: GCA_964636415.1. Lineage (GTDB taxonomy): Bacteria > Gemmatimonadota > Gemmatimonadetes > Gemmatimonadales > Gemmatimonadaceae > Gemmatimonas. The sequence continues at coordinate 28,584 of CAZWSJ010000030.1, forward strand.
CCCACTGGGTCGTGCACAACATCAGGGGGTGGAGGGTTGCGCCAAGGCGCTCGATGAGATACTGCGGGTGCTTCGTGCTGGCTGACATTGCCACCTAGCTGAGTACCGCGCGCACCTCGCACGCGCTGGTCACCAATGTGCGCGGCTGGACGGCGGCGGGAGGCGCGCATTGCGGGCGTCTTAAGTGAGGGCCCAAGTGCTGGTCGGCCAGCGGCTCCAAAGCTCGCCTCTGCGGCCGTCATCGTGCGTGCAATTCAACCGAGGATTTGGCCAGTCGGTACAAACGACGTGCCCGATCCATGCGGGCATGGAACCGGGCATCATCCTGCGCTTCCGGGCATCCTAGCGGGCGCCGATGCTCGCTGGCCCGGCGAAAGCGTGCAAGTTATTGTGTTTGAACGGGTTACAGGTAAGCCTCTGGATCAGAAGGTTCCTGGTTCGACCCCAGGAGGGGCAACTGAAAGCCCGTCAACGACTTGGTGCGTTGGCGGGCTGTTATGTTTATGGCCCATCAAGGGCTACGGGGTTCCCCTGGGGCTCCTCTGTCGGAAATTCAGTGGGTGTGTCATCAAGCGTCCCGGGCTCATGGCCAGCCTCTTTAGTACTGCTATTTCGTGAGTCCTGCTGGACCAGGATTCGGGGTGAATACCTGACACGATGACAATCGGGCAATGAACAGATCAGAAGGAGGGCTCTTTATAACGGCCGACCATCGGGTTCCGGAGGAGTACCATCCAGTAGACAGGCGTACAGTCATGATTTATGCCATGGCCATGGCCATCGCAATTGGTGCAGGGCTGATGTCGCGCATTCTTGTTGCGCTCATTGGCCTCATTACCAATCTGGCTTACTTCCACCGCTTCAGTCTTTCCTTTTCTTCCCCCTCGGATGCCAATATCGGCTGGTTCGCGATCCTGATTCCGGTGGCTGGTGCGGTGGTTGTGGGACTTATGGCCCGATTCGGTTCACCGGCCATTCGGGGCCATGGTATTCCCGAAGTGATGGAAAAGGTACTCTATGGGGAGAGCAGAATCCCTGCGCGTGTAATGGTTCTCAAGCCCATATCGGCAGCCGTGGCAATTGGAACCGGCGGGCCATTTGGAGCTGAGGGACCAATCATTGCGACTGGAGGAGCGATCGGGTCACTGGTTGGTCAGTTTGTGCCGGCCAGCAGCGATGAGAGGAAGATACTGCTTGCTGCAGGGGCCGCAGCGGGTATGTCAGCAACGTTCGGAACGCCTGTCAGCGCGGTACTGCTCGCCATAGAGCTGCTGTTGTTTGAATACAGGCCTCGCTCGCTTATACCCGTGGCGCTTGCCTCCGCAACGGCCGCTGCAGTTCGTATTGCTTTCGAGGGTACCGCTGCGGTATTTGCCGTACAGCCGTTTTCGCAGCCCGACGGCGAGGCCCTTGCCATCTACACCATTCTTGGTGTGCTGATCGGTCTCATGGCTGCCGGTATTACCCGCTTCACGTACGCCATTGAGGATGGTTTCGAGCGTTTGCCGGTGCATTGGATGTGGTGGCCGGCGATTGGCGCTATTGTCGTTGGCCTAGCTGGCTACATGGAGCCCCGTATTCTGGGTGTCGGCTACATCCACATTGAACAGATCCTCGCGGGAGACATAACCGGACGTGCCCTGCTCGTTCTGGTTGTTCTTAAGCTGTTGGCATGGGCCTTCTATCTCGGCAGTGGAACCAGCGGTGGTACGCTGGCACCACTGTTTACAATAGGAGGTGGAATGGGAGCAATGCTGGGTGCCGGTGTAGCAGCATTTTTCCCGTCGTCGGGCGTTGATGCTCGCGTTTCCGCGCTTGTGGGTATGGCCGCAATTTTCGCCGGTGCCTCGCATGCCCTGCTGGCTTCAGTGGTATTCGCGTTCGAGACTACCCGGCAGCCGGTAACTCTGCTTCCGCTGTTGGCCGGCTGTACAGCCGGATACCTGGCATCCCTTATGTGGAACCGGAACTCCATAATGACCGAAAAACTGGCCCGCCGCGGAACTGAAGTGCGAACGGAATATCAGACGGATTACCTGGCGCATGTTTCAGTGGGGCTTGCAATGAGTAGGGATGTGGTGAGTCTCAGGGCAAGCGAAGATGCTTTCGAGGTCATGCAGATGCTGAACCAGAGTCAACTGGTGCCGCATCAGGGATTTCCGGTTCTGGATGATGACGGACTCCTGGTTGGTGTTATCACCCGTCGCGATCTTATGGCTGACCACATACACGGGACGGTCGGTGACCTGATCCACAGGCCGCCAGCCGTTGTTTATGCTGACAACACCATGCGCGATGCTGCAGACGTGATGGTCCGGGAGTGTGTCGGTCGTCTCCCAGTGGTGGAACATGCCGCACCACGCAAGGTGATCGGCATCATCACCCGAAGTGATCTGCTTGCTGCTCACGCTCCCAGACTGGCCGCAAATCGTCGGGCCAGTCAATGAGCTGGTCGGCGCGCGCGGGTACAATCACTTATGCTGTAGCAGTCGTCTGGTGCTGTCCAGCAACTTCGAGCGGCGAAGAGCAGTCAGCCGGCCTTCGAGCAGCAGCGTGTCCGGCCCTCGGAATACCGCGATGGCCGGTGGAACCAATCCGGGCGTGCGGTGGAACGGCTCGTGCATCACGGTGAAGTTCAATCTCATCCGCTTGAGCGCGGCGGCTTCGTCGGAAGTTGGCGGCTCAGTTAGTACGACCAGCAGCGCGCCGTCGGCTTCACGAGTGAGCTCAATCCAACTGTAAGTATCTGCCGAACATGTCAGACACTCTGTGGGTGTCTGAAACAGGATCACCGCCACCGGCGCCCTCCGCCTGGTCCATTCCAGCACGCTGTCTTCTGCGGCCAATGAGGCCGTCATTGACGACCCACCGTTCGCCGCAGACTTTTCCGTGCACGCAGGCATACCAATCCCACAAAGGGTGGCGAATCCCACCAGTGCCACGGTCCCTGAAATTGCTGGCCGGACGCGGTGAGCGCGGAGCCGAGTCCCGCAGGTCCGGTACCGGTCCATCATCGTCAGCAGAGATCCGTTCCAATATGGTACTTGTTGATCTCGGCGATCGCGGTATCGCCGAGCACAAAGTGGTCCAGCACAAACAGTGTATCAGCGATGAACGAAAGCCGCGGGATTGATGTGGGGTCGTGGGAGGGCAGGAGGAGATCGATGCAGCGTGGCACTCCCGTTGCGGATACCACCGTCATAAATACCCGCCCGATGACGCTGCTGTTATTGACCACGTTCGCATCCAGATGAAACACTGCGTACCGGCCACCAGAGAGCGCCCGAAGCCCAAACGGTTTTGACAACTGCTTGCTGATGTCATAGATGTTTCGACCACCTGCGAGGGAGTAGTCGATCTGAGCCGGAATGCCGCGCCGCGCCGCGCGGGGAATTGGGAGCGAATCACGAGGCTGCCACTGGGTGTCCGCGACCACCAGGTACTCCGAGCGACCGCCGAAATAGAGGATGCTGTCGCCGGAGACGTCGACAGCAACGGTGCCCCAGATGGCCCAGAACTGGCTGCGGTACACATCCAGCACCTGACCCAAGCGTTCCGGGACCGCCTGTGGCAAGCGCCAGCGAATGCCGGCTGTGCCGTGCTCGATATCGGGATCGGCGGCGTACAGCACGCCGTCGGCGTAGGCCAGTGGCGAGATCAGCCCCGCGAAGGGCAGCCGGGTCCGGGCAGTCTTCGAAGGCAGATCCCAGAGCACGGCCTGTCGGCGCAGCATATCGACGATCACCAGGGTCGAGTCATCCACCGACGTCAGATAGGCTGGTCCTTCGAATTCATTGGGGCCGCCGCCGCCACGGCCCAGCGCTTCCACGAAAGCGCCTTCCGAATTGAATCGGAGAATACGACGGCTCAACATGTCGGTTACGAAAAACTCTCCGGCAGCAGAAACCGCTAATGCATTTGGCCTGGCGATGTACGCAGTGTCCGGGTCCTTAAGCCGGACCGTGGCAAACGGGGTCAACACCGCAGCGCTTGTGGCTCGCGTTGGCGTTTTACTCTCCGTGTTCTTGCAACCTGCCAGGAACGCCAGGAGTACCAACAGCACCGCCCCTGCCTTGCCACGTTCCATTGCAACTCCATGAAGAATGCGGGATCCGCCCTCACCGGCGCTCACTGCTCCAAATCTCCTGCGCACGGCGAAACATAGCGTCTGTTGGCCTGACTCGCCGTGCGTGTCATGCGAGTGCTACATCAGGAGGTGATGATGATGGGGTCCGCGATGCGACAGGGGCAGATAGTGGGGTTTCCCACGGCACCGCTGCCGCAGGGGAAGCACCAACCGTTTGTCTCGTTCACCCACGCGTTCCACTCTGGGCCAGCCGGCTGTGCCGGGAGCAGGCCGGAAAAAGCGGCCAGGAACGCGGTGAAGCACATCACTCGCAAAAGGTTACGAACAGCTTTCATACTCATCCTCCGAACTGGGCAAACTGAACACGGGGACAGAGCCATGGAGCGTGCCACGTGCGGTCAAACTCGGTGCAGCCGACACCCACAATGCATGCCGCATCGCATTGCTGTCAATACTTATTGAATTGAACAGATCCTCGCGGGAGACATTACCGGACGTGCCCTGCTCGTTCTCGTTGTTCTTAAGCTGTTGGCATGGGCCTTCTATCTCGGCAGTGGAACCAGCGGCGGTACACTGGCACCACTGTTTACAATAGGAGGTGGAATGGGGGCAATGCTGGGTGCCGGTGTAGCAGCATTTTTCCCGTCGTCGGGCGTTGATGCTCGCGTTTCCGCACTTGTAGGTATGGCCGCAATTTTCGCCGGTGCCTCGCATGCCTTGCTGGCTTCAGTGGTTTTCGCGTTCGAGACTACCCGGCAGCCGGTGACCCTGCTTCCGCTGCTGGCCGGCTGTACAGCCGGATATCTGGCATCTCTTATGTGGAGCCGGAACTCCATAATGACCGAAAAACTTGCCCGCCGTGGAACTGAAGTGCGAACGGAGTATCAGACGGATTACCTGTCGCATGTTCCAGTACGGCTTGCAATGAGTCGGGATGTGGTGAGTCTCAGGGCAAGCGAAGATGCTTTCGAGGTCATGCAGATGCTG